>JAXLZK010000008.1:0-106970 GCA_046350935.1 Thermodesulfovibrionales bacterium | reverse complement strand
AGCAGGTAGAGAAAATAGGGGGCGCCGATCAGGGTGGTGATGATCCCCGAGGGGATCTCGGTGGGGGCGATGACGGACCTGCCCAGGAGGTCGGAGATCATGAGGATGGAGCCGCCCGCCAGCGCGGAGCAGGGGATGAGCAGGGCATTGTTGGACCCCACCAGGAAGCGCATGATATGCGGCATGAGGAGCCCGATGAACCCGATCATTCCCCCCATCGAGACGGACGACGAGGTCATCAGACAGACGGCGACGAACAGGACGAGCCTCTCCCGCTGCGGCGAGAAGCCAAGGCTGTGGGCGAGGTCGTCGCCGAGAAGAAGGCTGTTGAGGGCGCGCGACCTGAGGAGGGCGATAACGATCCCTCCGACGATAAGGACGAGGCCGTAGGGAATGGTGGACCATTCCACGGTCGAGAGGTCTCCGAACATCCAGAGGATGGCCCTCCGCAGCCCTTCGTCGGTCGAGAGGCTCATCAGGAGCATCAGCAGTGCGGAGAAGAGGAACCCGAGGCCGATGCCCGCAAGAAGGAGGCGTTCAGGCCATATTCCGCCCCTTCTCATGCTCATGACGCCGACGATGCCGCCGGTGACCACCGCCCCGACGAAGGCGAGCAGGGGGACGGCGAACGTGGCGATCCCCAGGATGAGGCCTGCGGAGGCGGTCAGGGAGGCGCCGCTCGAAAGACCGAGTATATAGGGGTCTGCGAGGGGATTTCTCAGGATCCCCTGGAGCACCGCACCGGAAGATCCGAGGGCGATCCCTATCAGCGCGGCAGCAAGGACGCGCGGGAGCCTGACCTGCAGCAGGATCTCTTCCTCAGTACCGTTCATCCGGAGGGGGTTGATGAAATGGGGCCCGGCGAGCAGGGCGATTCCGAACGCAAGGAGGGCGACCGCCACCAGGAGCGTTATCTTCTTCTTCATCGCTTCCCGGCGTCCTGCTCGACGATGGCGGACAGCTCCGCCAGCCCCCCGACAAGGCGAGGACCCAGCCGGTAGAGATTGTCGCTCATGAAATAGACATGGCCCCCCTGCACGGCAGGGACCGACTGCAGCCTCTTCAGGAGCTTTTCCGAGGCCTCTTTTATCCCGTGCCCCTTCCCGACGATAATGATGTCGGGACTCCGGCGCAGCACCTCTTCGAGGGAGTATTTCGGATACGCCGCCGGCGCCTGCGCCGCGATGTTCTGCTGTCCGATGAGGGTAATGGCGTCGTGTACGGCGGTGCCGGGTCCGGCGACGATGAGGGGCTCGGGCCAGACGATATAGAGGATGCGGCGGGACGAGGAGCGCTTCTTGCTCCCCATCGTCACCAGCGCCGTCCCGACCTCCTGGGCCAGCCGGTCCGCGTTCTCCCGTGCGCCGGTGGCGTCCCCCATTGCGCGGATGGCGGCGGGAAGGTCGTGAATGCGCCGGGCCGTGAAGACGTATGTCTTGATATGAAAGGAGCGCAGTCTCCTCTCGAATTCCTTCTGGTTGCCGTCCGTGTTGACCACTACAAGGTCAGGCTTTGCGGCGAGGATTGCTTCCAGAGATGGGGTGGACATCCCGCCCATCTTCGGTTTCCTCTTCGCCTCTTCAGGAGCATCGCAGAAGGTGGTGACCCCCACGATGCGGTCCCCCAGGCCGAGGGCGAAGAGGATCTCCGTCAGGTTCGGGGCAAGGGAAATGATGCGCTGCGGGCCGCCGCCCGCCTGCACTGACGGCGCGGAACATAAAAGCAGCAGGGCGGCAAGAAAAGCCTGCAGGGTCCTTCCCTTCATTTTTCCTCCGTGGAGCAGTGCGGATGCAACAAAAAAGCCCCTAAGGCGAAAAGCTTCCTTAGGGACTGTGCCCTGTTCTTTTTAGATCATAGGCGCCTGCTCCGTTTAGTTAATCGGAACGGAACACGAAAAGTCAAGGCTGAAAAGGGGCGAAAAGAAGGACTGCACAGTGCTTTCCCTGCACGGAAAGACGGACGGGGGCTGTCGGGTTTTCCGGAGGCCGAAATGGTTGAAGTCACTGAAAAATAAATAAAATATTCAGCCTGTTGACAGGTTTTTTCGGTAAAATGTATAGTTATTTTGTCGTGTGCCGGGTCACTGTCCGTTTGCCCCGGAGGTATTACAGACAAGAAGGAGAAGTACCATGAAAAAGACGTTGTTCGCCTCCCTTGCCGTGTTCCTGCTTTATGCGCTGGCACTGTCCGTCCTGGCGGCTCCCTATGACCGTATCCTGGACAGAATCGATGATTTCCAGCAGAGGATCATACGGGGAGAGAAGTCGGGAGAGCTCACCCCTTCCGAAGCGGTGCAGCTGCAGCGGAGGCTGGACAATATCCGCGACGACCTGGAAGTGGCGAAGAGAAAGGGCCCCCTCCCTCCGTACGAGATCAAGGACCTCCACCGGAGGCTCGACGTCCTTGAGCGGGACATCTACCGGCAAAAGCACGATCCGCAGAGGAGATAGAACGCACCCCTCACCCCGGGACCCCTTACCTGCTATGGAGCGGTAAGGTATCCCGGGGCAGAAATACAAGCTACCTTGGGTGCCCGCTAAGAACAGGCAGAGAGAGTGTACGAAAACGCATCAGGCATGAGTGCTGCCCCGCACTTATTCCGTTCACCGTATGACAACACTGCTTAAGGCAGTTTCCAGAGAGAAGTCGAACGTAACCACCTGAAATAGAACCTGAAAGCTCCGCTTCGCGGAGTTCTCGTGCCCTCCGAGGGGTGGGCATTCGGCCGGGTACCTATGCTATACTATCACTTCATGGCGGCATAATGGAGAGGTGCCGGAGCGGTTGAACGGGGCGGTCTCGAAAACCGTTGTGGGATTATATCTCACCCAGGGTTCGAATCCCTGCCTCTCCGCCATTCATCACACAATGCATCCCTTTCCTTGAGGATAATTCTTTTCTCCCCTGAGGCCCCACTGTAACTGTTTTGTAGCCATTCATCCTTTCAAACGGGTTGCTTATGAAGATTGACTCCGCCGGGGAACCTGCTATACTTTTCTTAATCGAGGTGGTCTTAACCGGAACGGTCTTCATCGAATCGAAGTGGTTTTCATCAAGGAGGGACACCCATGCAAAAGAGATGGCTGCTCTTCACACTCCCGTTTCTCGTCCTTTTCATGACTGTGGTTGCCGGTGTATCGGCGGAAAGAGGAAAAATGGCGCGGGGCTCTGAAGGAAAAATCATCCTCACCCCCGATGCGCTTCAATGGAAAGCGGGTCCCTCGTCCCTGCCCACCAGTCAAGTAGCCGTTTTAGAAGGAGATCCCAAGAAACAGGGCTTTTTTGTAATGCGTATTAAGCTCCCCGCAGGGACAAAAATCCCCCCTCATGTGCACAAGAACAGAGAGCGGGTGACCATCATCTCCGGAAAATTCAATCTCGCCATGGGCGAAAAAACCGAAAACCCCATTTCCCTGCCGGCGGGAAGCTACTTCTCCTTTCAGCCCAACACAGTCCACAATGCGTGGGTTGACGAAGAGACCGTAGTACAGATAGGCACTATGGGGCCCTGGTCGTACGAGCCGACAAAGCGATAAACGATACAACGGGAAAGAAAGAAAAAAGGCGTGACAGCAGGTGCGGCTTTTCATCCACGCCTTGAATCCCTGTCCCGCCTCTTTCTGCCGAAGGCTGCTTTTTTCCGCTCCTCCCCACCGAAGCGATTTGCATAAAGTTCCTCGCAAACCCTATACTTTTTAAATGAAATTCCTTTGTGCCCCGACATACGGCACGGTGCGCACCCGTGGCACAGTCCGGTAATCTGTTCTCACGGGTGAGGGTCTTCTCTCTCCCCTCCGGTTCCGGGAACGCCGCCGAAATGCTCTTCAGAGAGGCGTTGAAGGGCGCATCGTTTCCCGACTACTCGAACATTCATTACCTGGCCCCTTCTCCTGCGCGGGTGGAGGCGGCGCAGCGCACATTTCCCGCGCTTATCGGAAAGAGGTGCTGCATTCCCCCCGAAATGGGCACCATCGGCTCCTTCTGCACGAGGCTTTACGCCTCCTTCGGCGGCAGAAGGGTCTTGGGAAGCGCCCTGATCCCCGTCGTCCTTTCCCGGCTCTCGGGAAAGGGTCTCGGGTTCTCCTCAGTTGTCGCGGATTTTATTCACGAGCTGAAGCACCGGTATCCGGCAGAGGATGCGGCCGCCCTCCGGGAGGTGTTTGCCGCCTCGTTCCGGGAGCTTGCCCTCCCCGAATCCGTGGCCGAGGAGGTGTTTGCCGCCCTCGAGCTCTTCCGCGCCTATTCTTTCTTCCTGGACGAAAACGGGCTGGCGGACGCGGACGACCTGATGAATGCCTGTCATTCCTTCATCGCAGGGGGAGGCCTGGGAGCGCGCTCGCGGCCCGGCTCCCGCAGCGTCCTGATCGTCGACGGCTTCCACGATCCCACCGCCGCTGAAAAGGACATTCTGAAGGCATTGATCCACGACTCCGAAGAGGCCTTCCTCTCGATTCCCTCCGACCCCCGCTGCGGCGGCCTGTCTGAGGGATACCGTACTTTTCTGAAGGAGAATTTTGCCGTGGAGGAGGTCTGCTGCACGGGTCCGAAGGGGCCGGCTCCCCTCGCATACCGTGCTTATTCCGACAGCGAAGAGGAGGTGGAGGGAATAGCGCGGAGCATAAAGTCGCTCTACGTGTCGGGCATGTTCAAGGACCTGGAAGAGAGCATCGTCGCCTTTCCCGATCTGAAGAAGTATGCGCCCCTGGCGGAGAGGGTTTTCCGGCGCTACGGCATCCCCCACACGCTCTCCCGGAGAAAAAGCCTCGGCGAGATGAGGCCGTTCCTCGATCTCCTCTGTCTGCTGGATGCGGTGCAGGAAGACTATCCGCGCCTGAAATTCGCCCAATTCCTTTCGTCCCGCTTTTTTCATCGTCTGCCGGGCAGCCTCGGGAAGTGGATACCCTCCCTCGCTCCTCAGTCCGGCATCGTCGCCGGAAAGAAGTCGTGGCTCTCTTTTCTCGCCGAGGGCTCGGAAACCCTCGACATACGCCTGATGAAGGAACGGCAGACGGTGGAGGACGACCTCACCTGGGTCTTCAGGAAGATCCTCCCCCTCGAAGAAGTGCGGAGCGGGGCCTCCTTTGACCGCCACGCAGAGGCGCTGCAAAAGGTGGTGAACGACCTGGCCTTCCCGGGTCCGCTGAACGACCCCCCGGCCAAGAGGCTTTTTGAGGCATTAAAGGAGATCATCGAGCAGCTCCGCTTCCTGGGAGAGTTGCTTTCAGCTCCGGTCCCTCTTGCCCGGTTCGCCGAGGTGCTGCGGCACCTCCTCCGGGCGACATTTCCCGACAAGGAGGGCGAGGGGGTCCGCATCATGGACTTCTTCGAGGCGTGGGGGCTGTCCGCCGAGCACCTCTTTCTCGGCGGGCTGGCGGACGGCGAGATGCCGCGGCGTCAGGAGATGGATTATCTGCTTCCCGATGCTCTCCGGAAGAAGATGGGGCTCCAGCACCATCAGAAATATATCGAGCTCCAGAAGTTTGCCTTTTCCTCCGTCGTCGGCTCCTGCCGGCATGTCCATCTCTCCTATCCGGCAATGAGCGGGAACGATATGTTCCTCCCCTCGTCCTTCCTCTTCTCCGGAGAGGAGGTGCGGGAAAGGATCCCCGGCATCTTCTCCCCTGAGGAGTACTTCATCAGGAAAGGCAGCGAGTCCTTTCTCAGGCATATCGCGGAGATCAGCGTTCCGGCATCCCTGCTTCCCCGCCCGCGTTTCCTCAGAGTCACCGATATCGATGCCTATCGGTCATGCCCGAGGAGGTTTTTCATCGAGAGGGTGCTGAAGCTCAAACCCCTTGGGATAAAGGAGTACGAGGTGGAGGCCGCCACGGTCGGTACGGTCCTCCATACGGTCATGGAAAGGCTCCTGAGCGGCCCCCTGAGGGGCAGTGAAGATCTGAAGCGGAGGGCGGAAGAAATCATCGGGGAGGTCGTGCGGGAGAGGAAGATGGACGGCTACTGGAAAAGGGTGCTCAAGGATTCCTTCCTCGAAATGGTGCCCGCTCTTTACGAAAAGGAGATCGAGCTCAGGGAGCCGGGGTATGTCTCCACCGAGGTGGAGAAGAAAGTTTCGGGAGAGCCGGTAACGGGTATCAGGCTGGAGGGAAAGATAGACAGAGTCGATACAGTAGGTGATGGAGTGCGGATCATCGATTACAAGACCGGCACGGCGGGGCTCACCTGCTCCCAGATAGTGAACGGGAACGAGAGCCTCCAGCTCCTTCTTTATGCGGCCCTGCTGAGAGGGCAGGGGCTGAGGGTGCACCGCGTGGGCATCTACTCCCTGAAGGACATCGCGGTGAAGTGGTGTCCGCCGCCCGGCAGGGGGAAGGCTCAACAAGGGATCGACGAGTACATTACCGCCTCCCTGCATTTTCTTGAGGAGGCGGTGCAGGCGATGGCGGCGGGGGATTTCACGGCAAAACCCCTGAATGAGCAGAGTTGCAGGAACTGCCACGAAAGCGCCTATTGCCCGCAGATACAACAATGAGGGAGGGGTGGATGGTTGGAGTAAGGGTTTTCATTCTGCTTGTTTCGGTGATAATGGGACTATCCGCCTGCGCCCCGACGAAGGAGGCGGTGCAGCCGGTGCAGAAGCCCGCAAAGATCGCGGTAGTGCTCGGCGCGGGTGCGGCGCGGGGCTTTTCCCATATCGGGGTCCTGAAGGTTCTTGAAGCCAACGCCGTTCCGGTGCACATGGTGGTGGGGACGAGCGCGGGGAGTCTTGTCGGGAGCCTGTACGCCTATGGCTACACTCCCTACCAGATCCAGAAAACGGCGATGGCCCTGGAGAAGGGGGACATCGCCGACCTTGCCATTCCCGACAACGGGTTTATCAAGGGGGAGCTGCTTGAGGCCTTCGTCAACAAATCGGTGAGGAATATCCCCCTGGAGAAATTGAAGGTCCCTTTCTTTGCGGTGGCGACGAACATCCAGACCGGCCAGGAGGTGGTCTTCGGCAAGGGCAATACCGGCGCCGCGGTGCGGGCAAGCTGCTCAATTCCCGGGGTTTTCCGCCCCATGAAAGTGGGTGGTCAGATGTACGTGGACGGCGGGGTGGTGAGCCCCGTTGCCGTGGAGGCGGCGCGGAGGCAGGGGGCGGATATCGTCATCGCCGTGGACATCTCCTCGGACCTCGACCCCGGTCAGCCGGAGAGCACCCTCGAAACCATTCTGCAGGCGGTCAATATCATGTACGCGAAGATCTCTCACCAGCAGCTCACCAGGGCGGACGTGGTAATACGGCCCAGGGTCGGCCATATCGGGTCGGGCGATTTTCTGCGGAGGCACGAGGCGATCCTCGAAGGGGAAAAGGCAGCCGCCGAAGCGATGCCCCGCATCAAAGAAATCATCACCAGGCTCAAGGGAGAGGGGAGGGGGTAAAATGAGCACAGAAGAAATGCGCAGGGCCACGCTGAAGCGCTCCCACCGCGTGCGTGCAGGGCATCCGTGGGTCTTCTCCAACGAGATAGCCGAAAGCATGAGGCGCTTCACTCCCGGAAGTCTTGTCGAGGTCTATGACAGGCAGGACGGCTTTCTGGGGATCGGCTATATCAACCCCTTCTCCCTCATCGCCGTCCGCCTGCTCACCCGGCAAAAGGAGGCGATCGACGCCGAATTTTTCCGCAGGAGGATCGGGGACGCCCTGCGCTATCGGGAGCGCTTTCTCGGCAGCCTCGATTCCTGCAGGCTCGTCTTCAGCGAGGGGGATTTCCTGCCCGGGCTGATTGTGGACAAATACGGACCGTGCCTTTCCGTACAGTTCCTCACCCTCGGGATGGAGGGGTTCAGGGGCATGATCCTCGAAATCCTGGACGAGATGCTCGCCCCCTCGGCAATCGTGATAAAAAACGATAGTCAGAGCAGGCTGTTGGAGCGCCTTCCCCTGATGAAAGAAGTAGTGAAAGGCGCACTGGACGAGCTCCCGGTGATCCGGGAGGGGGATATCCTGCTGGAAGTCGATCCCCTTGCCGGGCAGAAGACCGGCTGCTTTCTCGATCAGAGGGAGAACAGGCTTGCCCTGGGCGGAATGCTGCGGGGAGGCAGGGGGCTCGACCTCTTCTGCTATTCAGGAGCGTGGGGGCTGCAGGCCGCGCACAGGGGAGCGGAAGTCGCCTTTGTCGACGTTTCGGAGTCCGCCCTGTCGCAGGCGCGGAAGAACGCCCGGCTCAACGGCCTCGAAGACCGCTGCTCTTTCCACAAGGAGGACGTTTTCGTCTTTCTGAAAAGGCAGGCCGAGGAGGGAGCCCTGTATGATTTCATCGTACTCGACCCTCCTGCCTTCGTAAAGAAGAGGGGAAAGGTGAGGGAGGCGCTGCGGGGCTACCGGGAGATAAATGCCCGGGCACTGAGGCTGCTGAAAAGGGGCGGAATCCTCGCCACGTCTTCATGCTCCTATCATCTTGAGAAGGCGGCCTTTCTCGAAATGCTGCACAACGCCGCCCGCGATGCGGGAAAGAATCCGCGGCTGCTGGAATACCGCTCCCAGGGAAAGGACCATCCCGTGCTGCTCGCCGTCCCCGAGACCGAGTATCTGAAGTGCGCCGTTATCGAAGCAGAAGACCTTTGAATTTATTTGATTTTTTAGGCCACTGCTCTCCGGGCTCCTTTCAGACGAGTTCGACCAACTCGTACTTTCTGCTGCCGAGCTCAAGCCGCTCGGCCTCTTCCACCTGGAGCAGGTAGTTCTTGTTGTGAATGGTCTTCAGAATATCCTGTCCGGCGTTTATTTTCAGGTCCTCCGCGAGGGACGCCGGAAGCGGCTTCGCCTTGCGGAGCAGGTCGATGGATGCCTGCTCGATCGCCACGATATCGTCGGAAACGAGGATCCCCAGGTCCTGGATGACCGGGACTTCCGACGCGGGCATGCAGTCGCATTCGGGCTGAATTTCGGTGAGGAAATTGATATAGATGACTTTGCCGGGCTTGAAGGTGCTCAGTACCGCCTTTGAGGCCTCTGCGAGGGACTTCATGAAGAGGGTGTCGTCTCCGGGAAGAGAGAGGGCGCCCTCTGGGCAGACCCGTGTACAGCGGCCGCATCTCCAGCACTGCTCGTCCTGGGTGGTGAAGGTGTCGTTCTCGAAGCTGATGCAGTCGAGGGGGCACACCTCCTCGCACTGAAAGCAGAAGGCGCACTTCTCATTGTCCCAGACGAACGAGCCCTCTCCCACCGCGTGCATCGCTCCCCTGCCGCATTTCCAGCCGCAGTGGCGGTGGGTCCCGCTGACGGCGCCCATGGCGATGTTCTTGATGGCGCCCGCATACCCCGCGTTGATGTGGCCCTTTACATGGGAGCAAACGACCATGGCGGGCACATCGTGGATCAGGGAGGCGACGGCGATCTCCCCGAGGATCTCCCCCGCTTTCACCATGACGTTGTCGTGCCCGTAGAGGCCGTCCGCAACGACCACCGGCGCTCCCAGCGACAGGTGGTTCAGTCCGTGCTGGTTCGCCACTTCCAGGTAATCGAGCCCCTTGATGCGCACCGTGTCGGTGATAAAGGGCCTCGCCCCCGTCTTTTGCAGCGACTCCACCACCTTCCTGATGAAGACGGGTCTGACGATCCGATGGGAGCCTTCAGAGCCGAAATGCGTCTTCACCGCCACCCATTCCTTGGGCGGAAAAAAGCGGAAAAGGTCCATTTCCTGCAGCAATCTCTCCAGTTTCCCGGGCATGCTGTCTTCATATTTCCATTTTTTGACCCGTGCGGATGCGAAAAAAACCTTCGACATGGTGACTCCTCCCTTTTCCTGCTCAGCGGCGGACATCCCTCCCCGTTCTGGACGAGAACTGTCCGTTGCTCCCGTTTGCGTCCTCTGCGTTCCGTTCCCGTATCGAGCCGCTGCCGCAGTGACCCGCGGCAGGAGGTGCTCTCCTGTAACGGAGAATATTAAAACATATACTTCCTAATTGCAACAGCCCTCCTGCTCTCCGCACCGTCCCTCCCCGCCTCCGGAAAAGATAGAGAGAGACAAGGGAGCAGGTCCCCCCTCGCCCCTGTGGGGGAGAGGGCGAGGGTGAGGGGCTGGGAAAGCGGGGAAAACAGGGGATGCCCCGGGGAACTTTTGGTGTATAATTAGAAAAATGGCACGCGCTCCCTTCTTCGTTATGCTGCTCCTCCTGCTCCTGCCGTGGACGGTCCTTGCGGAACCGCGGACTCCGGATGCGCCCGAATATTTCCTTCGTATCTCTTTCGACATTCCCCGGTCCCGGATACACGGCACGGCGGCCCTTGCGGTGCGGTCCGGAAGGGCGCTGCTGCTGCAAACAGGGGACCTTGTCATCCTCGGGGTCACCCAGAACAGCCGGGAGGTCCCCTACGAAATGCTGCAGGGAGCGATGAGGGTTACTCCTCCCGGGGACGGGAGCATCGAAATCAGGTACGAGGGGACCTTCAGGGGCGGTAAGGCGGACAACGGCGCCAATTACGGGGTCGTGCAGAGCGTCATCGGCCCTGAAGGGATCTCCCTGACCGGCACCTGGTATCCCCGGACGGATTCCCTGAACGTGTACAGGCTCAGCGCGACCCTCCCCGCGGGGTACAGCGCCCTGTCGGAGGCTGAAGAGATCATCAGGACCGTGGAGGGCGACACTGCGGCATTCACATTTGTTTTTCCCCATCCCGTCGACGGCATCAGCTTTGTCGCGTCGGACAGGTATACTCTCCTGAAGCAGGACTTCAACGGGATCGGGGTGTACGCCTATTTTTTCCCTGAAGAGAGGGAGCTCGCCCCTGCGTATCTCGACTATGCGAAACGGTATCTCACCCTCTATGCAGAACGCTTCGGGGCGTACCCGTACCGGAGGTTCTCGGTCGTCGAAAACTTCCTTCCTTCGGGCTATTCAATGCCCACTTTCACCCTGCTGGGCCGGGAAGTGGTGAAGCTTCCCTTCATCGTGGAAACCTCTCTCGGCCACGAGATTGCGCACCAGTGGTTCGGCAATTCCGTGTATGTCGATTACGAGAGGGGCAACTGGGCCGAGGGGCTGACCACCTATGTTGCGGACCATTTTTACGAGGAGCAGAAGGGCAGGGGGTGGGAATACCGGAAGCACCTGCTGATCGATTACGAGAGTTATGTGAACGCTGCGCGCGATTTTCCTCTGAAGGACTTCAAGGGCAGGGAGGACCTCGCCTCACGGGCCATCGGGTACGGGAAGGCGGCGATGGTGTTTCATATGCTGAAAAATCTTGTGGGAGAGGATCTCTTTTCCTCCTCGTTGAAGGAATTTATCCGGGGGAACCTCTTCAGAAGGGCCTCCTGGGAGGACATCCGGAAGTCCTTTGAAAAGGCTTCGGGCAGGGACCTGGCGTGGTTTTTCACGCAGTGGGTGGCAAGAGCGGGAATACCGGAGATACACTTCGGCAGCTTCACGGTAAGCCGGAGTGACAATCAGGGCTATGGCGGCGGCAACGTGGAAGTCGGCTTCAGCGCCGGAGAGCAGCCGGACGGTTACACCCTCGATGTCCCCCTCACCTTCCGCTACCGTGAGGGGTCCACGGAAAAAATGCCGGAAAAGACGGCGGAAAATATCACCATCCGGCTCGACTCGGCGAGCATGACCGGGACGGCGCATCCCTCCTCTTTTCCTGAAAGGATCGCGGTGGACGAGGACTATGACCTGATGAGGAAGTTAGCCGAAGGAGAGATGCCCGCCGTGATCTCCCGTCTCCTTGGCGCGGAGAAGCTTGTGGTCGTCCCGCCTGAAGAAGGCCGAGAGCTCTATAGTGCAGTGATCGAAGCATTCAGGGAGAGGGGCGCGGTGGTCAGGGAGGCATCCGCACTGGGTGATGCCGAGATGCACTCTTCCTCCCTGGCCCTCCTCGGGAGCGGCAACCCGCTCGCAGCGCGGCTCTTCGGCTCTCTTCCCCGGCCTGCCGCAGGCTTTACCGTTCTGGTGAAGAAGAACCCCTGGAACCCGGAGAAAGTGGTGGGTATTTTCGAGGGGAAATCGAAGGCCGAGGTCGAAGCCGCCTTCAGGAAGGTGTTTCACTACGGCCAATACAGCTATCTCGCCTTCGACGGGGGGCGCACCATGGAGAAAAAGACCGAAGAGAGCAGGCGGGGGCTGAAGGTCTGGAACAGGGAGCAGACTACCGCCGTCGAAGCGTCGGCGGTAAAGACCCTTCCAGAGGTCATCGAGAGCGTTTCCGGGAAGAAGATCGTTTACGTAGGGGAGTACCACGACCGTTTCTCCCATCACGCGGTCCAGCTGGAGGTAATCAAAGGGCTTTTTCTCAGGAACCGGAAGCTGGCCGTCGGGATGGAGATGTTCCAGACTCCCTTTCAGAAGGTGCTGGACGACTACATAGCCGGAAAGATCGATGAGAAGGAGTTCCTGAAAAAATCCGAGTATTTCAAGAGGTGGACTTTCGATTACCGCCTGTATAAGCCCATTCTTGACTATGCGCGAACGGAGGGTATCCCGGTGATTGCCCTGAACATCCCGCGGGAGATCGTGGAGCAGGTATCCCGGAAAGGGATCGACGCCCTTTCCGGCGAGGACAGGAAGCTCATCCCTCAGCAGATGGATTTTTCCGAAAGCGAATACCGGGAGCGGCTCAAGGAGATCTTTCAGCAGCATGCGGGATCGGGAGAGAAGAATTTCGACTATTTCTATCAATCCCAGATCCTCTGGGATGAGACCATGGCCCAATCCATCGACGCTTTTTTCCGCCGGCGCCCCGATTTTGCGCAGGACGGCCAGATGGTCGTCATCGCCGGAAGCGGGCATATCTCCCACGGGGTCGGCATTCCCAAACGCGCTTTCCGGAGGAACGGGTATCCCTATGCCACGCTTCTGAGCGATGTGGAAGTGGAGAAGGGCATTGCGGACTACCTCCTCTTCCCGAAAGAGGTCGAAGCCGCCCCCACTCCGAAGCTCATGGTCTCGCTGAAAGAGGAGCAGGGAAGGGTCGGTATCGAGGGTTTTCCCGAAAGCAGCGTTTCCGAGCAGGCTGGACTCCAGAAAGGGGATGTGATCCTCTCCCTCGACGGAATCCCGGTAAGCAGCGTCGACGACATGAGGATCCATCTCCTCTTGAAAAAGAAGGGGGATCCGGTGCGGGTGCGGGTGCTGCGCAGGCGGACGCTTTTCGGGGACAGAGAGATGGAGTTTACGGTAACGCTTTAAGGGTGCAGGGAGGTACCGGAGATCGCGACCGTTCATGGAAATACAGCGGGGCTGAAAAAGAACTACCTCTATTCACTGGAGAAGATCTACCGGAGGAAGGTCCCTCCGGACAGGCTGATCACCCAGGAGCTCGGGAGGTACCTCGCCGGACTCTCCTCCGAGATAGGCAGGCAGATCGGGATCCTCGTGGCGCGGAACGGCTCCATTACCCATGTGATCGCAGGCGATGCGCACAGCGTCTTCATCCCGAACCTGGACGAATATCCATTGGGGAAGAAGGCGCTGCGGGGGCTGCGGTTCATCCATACGCACCTGAGGGACGAGCCGCTCAATAACGAAGACATCACTGACCTTTCCCTCCTGCGCTTCGACATGCTCGCCGCTATCAGCATCAGGGACGGCCTTCCGCATACTCTCTACACCGCTTACCTTATGCCTTACGGTTCCGGCAAGAAGTACGAAATGCAGTCGTCCGATTTCTACCGTTTCGACCTGGATTTCGCCGGGTT
Source organism: Thermodesulfovibrionales bacterium (assembly GCA_046350935.1). Classification (GTDB taxonomy): domain Bacteria; phylum Nitrospirota; class Thermodesulfovibrionia; order Thermodesulfovibrionales; family Dissulfurispiraceae; genus Nitrobium. The sequence goes on along the minus strand of JAXLZK010000008.1, from coordinate 93,327 downwards.
TGTCCGCGCCCTCGAAGAGGAGATGGAGCGGTCGCGGACCATCGACCGGCAGGACGTCCGTGAAAGGGCCCTTCTCGTCAGCGCCTCGACCGCGCCGAAGCATGAGCTCGAAGACTCCCTTGAGGAGCTGAAGGAACTGGCGGTTTCGAGCGACGTAGTGGTCCTGGACACGGTGGTGCAGCGCCTGAAGGAGATCAATCCCCGCTATCTTCTCGGCGAGGGCAAAATGAGGGAGATCGTGATAAACGCCATGGATAAGGGAGCGACGCTCCTTATCTTCGATCAGGACCTTACTCCCTCCCAGATGCGGGCCATTGCCGAGAGTACGGAGCTCAAGGTCATCGACCGCTCGCAGCTGATCCTGGACATCTTCGCCCGCCGGGCTCACAGCCGTGACGGCAAGGTACAGGTGGAGCTGGCCCAGTTGAAGTATACCCTTCCCCGGCTTACGGGAAAGGGGACGGCGATGTCGCGGCTGATGGGAGGTATCGGCGGGAGGGGGCCGGGCGAAATGAAGCTCGAGATCGACAGACGCCGGATCCGCGACCGGATCGCCCGCCTCGAAAAGGAGCTGGATGTCCTGAGCGAGGCGCGGAGACAGCGGAAACAAAAGAGGGTGGAGCACCGTATCCCGATCGTCTCCATTATCGGGTATACGAACGCGGGGAAGTCCACGCTTCTGAACTCCCTCACGAAGAGCGAAACGTTCGTGGAAGACAAGATGTTCGCCACCCTCGATACCGCGAGCAGGAGGCTGCGCCTCCCCCGTGAACGGGAGATCGTCATCACGGATACGGTGGGCTTTATCAGGGACCTTCCCAAGGACCTGATGGCGGCCTTCAAGGCGACCCTCGAGGAACTGGAGGATGCGGACCTCCTGATCCATGTCGTGGACATCGCCAATCCCCGCTTCGAACAGCAGATCGGGTCGGTCGAGCGCATCCTCAAGGAGCTGAAGATAACGGACAAGCCCCGAGTCATCGTTTTCAACAAGATCGACAGGGTTGCGCCGGAAGAGGTGGAGTTTGTGCGGGCGCGGTACGATGCGGCGGCCCTGTCCGCAAAGCGGCCCGACACCTTCGGTCCCTTGCTGGAAGCCATCGGGTATCAGCTCTGGGAATCGAAAAAAACAGGAGCAGAGGCCCCCTGACTGAAGCAAAGCTCTCTGTAAAAAGGAAATACGGAAGGAAGGGAAAAAAGGTATAATAAGCTCGTATGGAATTTTCACCGAAGTGGATCGCATGGGAAATTACACGGAGATGCAATCTCCGCTGCGTGCATTGCCGCTCTTCGTCCGAAATGGAGGCGAAGGGACATCCGGATTTCAGCACTGAAGAGGCTTTCAGGGTCCTGGACGATATCGCGGGGTACGCCAAACCCGTTATGGTCTTGTCGGGGGGGGAGCCTCTCATGAGGGAGGATGTCTTCGACATTGCTCAGTACGGCACGGGAAAAGGGCTCAGGATGTGCCTCGCCACCAACGGTACCCTGGTCACCGACGCCGTCTGCGGGAAGATAAAGGCATCCGGAATACGCATCGTGTCCCTCAGCCTCGACGGCTCCACCGAAGAGGTGCATGATAACTTCAGGAACGAGAAGGGCGCTTTCCGGGGAATCATGAATGCCGCAGGGCTCTTCAAGAAGCATGGGATCGACTTCATTATCAATTCGTCCTTTACCAAACGCAATCAGGAAGAGATCCCCCGGGTCTACCGGCTTGCGAAGGAACTGGGCGCCACCGCGTGGTATATGTTCATGATCGTCCCCACCGGAAGGGGGGAGGAGATCATGAACGAGCTGATTTCGAAGGAAGAATACGAGGAGATCCTCGACTGGCACTATCAGATGGAGAAGAACGAGCCCGATATGCTGGTGCGGCCCACCTGCGCGCCCCACTACTACCGGGTCGTCCTGCAGAGGTCGAAGGAGGAGGGCGGCACCTTCCAGCGGCGCACCCTGAAATTTTCCACGGGCGGCTCGAAGGGCTGCCTTGCCGGCCAGCTCATCTGTCTGATCGACGTGGACGGGAACGTCCTTCCCTGCAGCTACTTCCCCAAGGCCGCGGGCAACATCCGGCGGCAATCTTTCAAGGATATCTGGGAAAACGCGGAGCTCTTCAAGGAGATGAGGGATTTTAAAGGCTACCAGGGCAGATGCGGCTCCTGCGAATATGTGAATGTATGCGGGGGCTGCCGCGCCCGGGCGTATGCGGTGCATGGGGACTACCTCGCCGAAGAGCCTTTCTGCAGATATATTCCCATGAGGCTGAGCAGGCAAAAGGAAGCAAGCTGATTGATCGATTTCCCGCTTCGCACTTATTCTCTTACTCCGGAGGAACAACGATGAACGATACCTTTCTGCGGGCGTGCCGCGGTCAGAAAACCGATTATACTCCCGTATGGCTCATGAGGCAGGCGGGGAGATACCTTCCCGAGTACCAGAAGGTGCGGGAAAAGGTGGATTTTCTGACTCTCTGCAAGACTCCCTCCCTTGCCGCCGAAGTGACCCTCCAGCCGGTTGAGATCCTCAGGACCGATGTCGCCATTCTCTTTTCGGATATTCTCATTCCGGTGGAAGCGATGGGGATGAAGCTGGAGTTCTCGGAATCGAAGGGCCCCATCCTGTACGATCCTGTCAGGAACGATATCGCTGTCTCGCGCCTCAGGACGATTAAACCGGAAGAGGACGTCCCCTTCGTGATGGAAGCGATCAGAATACTCGTCGGCGCGCTGCAGGTCCCCCTGATCGGCTTTTCAGGGGCGCCTTTTACTCTTGCGACATACATGATCGAAGGGGGCAGCTCGAAAAACTTCATCAGCACCAAGAGGATGATGTACCAGACACCGGGGCTCTACGCAAAGCTCATGGAGAAGATCACCTCTGCAGTTATCGGGTACCTGCAGGCCCAGATCGATGCGGGGGCGCATGCCGTGCAGATTTTCGATTCGTGGGCGGGAGTGCTTTCCCCCCTCGATTTTGAAAGGTATGCTTTACCGTACGTTAAGAAAATCATTGCTTCGCTGAAAGGTGACGTGCCCGTCATCTATTTTGCTTTCAATGCAGGAGCCATGCTTGGCCTGGTAAAACAGTCCGGCGCTCAGGTCATCGGCCTCGACTGGCGCATTGCCCTGGAAGACGCTCTCGGCGCGCTCGGGGGCGATGTCGCTGTCCAGGGCAATCTCGACCCCTGTCTCCTGTTCGGAACAAAAGAGCTGATCAGGGAGAGGGTGGCGGGAATCCTCAGAGGCGCTTCGGGTGCGAAAGGCCATATCTTCAATCTCGGACACGGCATCCTGCCCGAAACTCCTGTCGAGAACGCCATCGCCATGGTGGACGCGGTGCACGAGCTGAGCAGCCGGTAACGGCCGATTCCGTCAAAATTATGACGAAAAGTTGATTCAAAACCCTCTCTCCTTAATACTTGCTGTCTGCGAAAAAGGACTGTCTGCCTTTACTTCGTTCGAGCGCCTTTAATAGTGCCCTCCCCTCCGTCCCTCACAAAAAAATTAAAGTTTTCCAATACAGAGCCGATAAAAAGGACAAAGATAGAAGCGAAACGGGTCCGAAAAGGGGGTGATTGCCGGCAAACAGGGCCATGCGGATGTCTTAAAGGGCAAGGATGCCCGTAATAGTGTGGATAGCGCTGCGGACAACGGTTCGGAGCCGGTATCCATTTCAAGGAGGAATTCATCATGGCAATGACAGTCAACACGAACCTGGCTGCCAACAACTCTCAGAGGCATTTGGGAGCGAGCAACCGGGCACTCTCACAATCTCTTGAAAGACTCTCGTCGGGTCTCCGCATCAACAGGGCGGCTGACGACGCCGCGGGTCTCGCCATCGCCACCAAGATGCTGGCCCAGACAAAAGGCCTCAACCAGGCGGTTCGGAACACCAACAACGCGATCGCCCTGATGCAGACGGCGGAAGGCGGCGTGAATGCGATCACCAACATCCTTCAACGGTTGAGGGAGCTCTCCGTGCAGGCGGCCTCCGACGACAACACCCAGCCTGACCGTGAGAACCTGAAGTCGGAGTCGGACAGCTTGGTGGGGGAATTAACGAGAATCGCATCGACTACTGAGTACAACACCATGCAGCTCACCATCGGGAGCTTCTCGGGGAAGTACTTCCAGATCGGTGCGAACTATCAGCAGAACATCACTTTTTCGATTAACGACCTTCGTGCGAAATCCCTGGGCAAGAGGGCTGCGGCCGATGCGACGCTGGCGGACGGCGTGGACAAGTCGGTCAACACGAACCTGGCGTCCGAGGATGTCAAGATCAACAGCACGAACATCGTGTCCGCAGGCGGAGACGATCAGGTGTCGGTCCTGGAGGTTGTCGGCGACGAGATCAAGCTGGCTTCCTTCGCCTCGTACAGCTCTTTCGCACTGACAATGACCGCCTCGGGAGTCGACAGCACTTCGACGATGGGCACCTCTGTTACCGTCGGCAAGACGGTCACCGGCTCCGGCGTTACCGCCAGCTACTGGTCGTATATGCAGGCATCGGTCACCTTCCATCTGGTGGGAACAGGGCAGGGTACTCTTGTGGCGAGCCTGCTGATCGACAACGTGGGGACGACCATCTCCACCTATGCGGCCAGCGTGAGCACTACACTCACCTTCACCATCAAGAATGGCCTGAGTGATGTCGCCTGCATCACTGCTAGCGTGGCGGCAACCGTCGGCGCCTCTGCGGCGAGTATCAGCGGGAGCTTCCTGCTCTCCTCCGGTGTTGCGGGGGTATCGAGCCTAACGGGGAGTGAGGTGCTCCAGCTCAACGCGACGGCGGTGACGTTTGCGACGATGGACCTGACGTACAACGCCAGCCGGGCGAGCTATATTAATAAGATCATCACCGTTATTAATAATGCGAGCGTTCCGAACGTGACGGCACGTGCATGGGGCTCTTACACCAGCACGGCTACCGTTTCCGGCATCATCTTCAGTGCGAAGAAGGGGACCGACCTGAGCCTCTTCATCTCGACGGGCGCGTCGTTGGCGTCTGCGTTGGCCCTGCCGGCCAGCTTCATCGCGGGCACTTCAGCGGGCGGCACGGCGACGACGGCGACACTTGTCCTTTACAACGGGCAGTCGAGCGCCATTTCCAAGGCGGCCGCGGTCAACCTGGTGAAGGGGACCACGAACGTCGAAGCAGCGGTCAAGGCGACGAGCGTGACCGGCACGCAGACCCTCAGCTCGGTGACCCTCTCCTCGGGCGACTTCTACATCAACGGGTATGACGTAGGAGCTGTTTCGGGCGGGTCCGACTCGCTCGTAATCGCGATCAACTCCCTTACAACGTACACCGGAGTGACGGCGAGCCTGGAGAACGGGAAGCTGAAGCTGAGCGCCTCCGACGGCAGGAACGTCGCCGTATTCACCAGCAAGGTGGCTGATGAGCAGATTGGACTGACGGACTCCACGCTCAACGACAGGTCGGGGAACGCGGAGAACATCGTCCGGGGAGGCCTGACGCTGAACTCCAAGAAGAGCTTCAGCATCACCGGCAACAACTACACTGACCTTGGTACGAATCTTGAGCAGAAGACCTATTCGGCCAACCTGAACAACAATGTCGGACTGATCGACATATCGACGCAGGACGGAGCGCAGAACGCGATTCTGACGATCGATGCGGCGTTGGACGAGGTCAACAGGATTCGTTCCGAGATAGGTGCAATCCAGAACCGGCTTGAGTTTACCGTTCAGAACCTTGAGTCGGCTTCCGAGAACATGGCTGCATCGGAAAGCCGGATCAGGGATGCGGACTTTGCGTACGAGACATCGCGGTTCACGCGGAACCAGATCCTCGTTCAGGCGGGTACTGCTATGCTGGCTCAGGCGAACACCTTGCCGCAGACGGCGCTGCAGCTTCTGAGGTAAGCTGAAGGCGGTGGGCGGAAGCACGTACTAACAACAACAGGGCAGGGGGATGCCGCCCCCTGCCCTCCACTACTACTATGACAAGGGAGGCATTACAATGGAGCTGGGCAATACGACGTCAGTGGCCCCTGCACTTGCTCAGGAAACGGGGAACCCTTCGACGCGTCGTCCGTCCCACGAAGCGCAGCAGGCTGTTGCCGCACAGGGGGGCTCAAACGACCGGGGTATCGAACGGAGTAAACTGGTTGATGCGGTGAGTACCGCCAACGATCTGGCGCAGACGTTTTCCGAGCGGCACCTGAATTTTTCCGTGGATGGTGCAACGGACAGACTCGTTGTCAGGGTGGTTGACGACAAGGGCGACGTCATACGCCAGATACCGGCCCAGGAGATGCTGAACCTTATCGCGCATTTCGATAAGATCAAAGCGCTCCTCTTCAGCGGGAAATACTAGAAAAGCAGCGCGGTGCAAAGGGTGTACGCCGTTTGACGCAGGGGCACGTGCGTCCTTTTGCAATCAGGTGCACTTATTCGGCATAAAATACAATTTTACCGCACTTCCTCATAGTCGCATGCCACGGTAAAGTTTTTCCCCGGTTCCGACGATAACTACACTAGAGCGGCAGGAGCCGCCTCTTCGGTCCTACTCCCACGAGGCAACGGAAGGAGGTGCGCATGGGAATCTCTTCGAGCGGTCTGATATCAGGATTGAATGTAAACGATCTTGTCACGCAATTAATCTCTCTCGAGAAAACTCCGCTTCTCCAACTTCAGAGCAAGGAGCAGGCGTACCAGGTAAAGATATCGTCCGTGCTGGATTTATCGACAAAGCTCTCTTCGTTTAAATCGGCTGTCGACAAGGTGAACAGTCAGAGCATATTCAATACAAAAAGCGCTTCTATCACGCAGTCCGCCGGCGGCGCCGATCTGGTCACTGTTTCCGCCGCTGCTGAGGCGACGGCGGGCAGCTACTCGGTCAGGGTGGACCAGCTCGCCACGGCGAACAAAAAAGGCTCACAGGGGTGGACCGACGAAAATTCCACCCCGATCTCCTCCGTGTCCGGCAGCTTCACGTTCAAGGTAGGCCCCGGGGGGTCGGAAACATCGGTGGCGGTTACCACGACAACGACACTGCAGGGGCTGAAGGACGCGATCAATAGCTCGGGCGCCGCAGTCACCGCGACTATCCTCAATGACGGCACCGGATCGTCGCCCTACCGCCTCGTGCTTACCTCCAAAAACACCGGCGCCGACAACGCCATCTATGTGACGGAAAATGATACGCAGCTTGATTTTTCCACCAATAAAATAGGGTTTGCAAGGGCCTCGAGCTCCAACACGTATACGGGGACGGCGGCGTCGAGCGGGTCTTTTACAGGCATTGCAAACACAAGCTATCTCCTCAGCGTCGTGGAGAAGACAGCCGGAGTCTTCGAGCTGAAATATTCTACGGACAGCGGCGCGACGTGGAAGGGATTGGGCGGCGCAGCGTACAGTGCTGCAGGCGACGGTATCGAGATTAACACCACCTCGCCGATCACCATTGCCGATGGAGTGAAGGTCGCTTTTTCCTCCACGACAGGCTTCGCGACAGGGGACACCTTTACCCTGAACGCATACAACCGGATCGAGGCGGCGTATTCGAAGCCGACGAACTCCTATTCGGGAGCCGCAACGTCGGGGGGGAACTACACAGGGACGACGAATAAGACGTTCCTCGTCGAGATGGTCAGTGCGGGAGCTTCCGAAACCGCAGCGTACAAATATTCCACGGACGGGGGCATTACCTGGAAGGGATACGGGGGGGCCGCCTACGACTCCTCAATAGCGAACGACCTGGCAGGGGGCGCTATCACGACGACAACCGATTTTTCCGCCTCCGGCAAACGGATCGACGGCGCGGCGGCGAACAATTCCTACAATGAGGGGGTCCGGATACAATTCGCCGCGGGGAGCGATCTCGAAATCGGAGACCGTTTTACCGTCGACGTGTTGAATCCCGAGATGCAGGCTGCCCAGGACGCCGTCATCAACGTGGACGGAACGACAATCACGAAGAGCGGCAATACGGTCACCGATGCGCTGAGCGGCGTCACCCTGAACCTGCTGCAGGCGGACTCCTCTTCCACGCTGACGCTGACGGTGTCGGAGGACACCTCCTCAGCCAAGACGGCGATAGGAGACTATATCAAGGCCTATAATACGGCGATGAAGTTCATTAATGACCAGCTGAGCTATGATCCCAAGGTAAAGAAGGTGAGCCCTCTCCTCGGCGATTTTACGCTCCTGGAGATCAGGAGGAAGCTGGGCGATATCGTTTCCGGAAGGATACCGGGCCTGTCGTCCCGGAGCTATACGAGCCTTTCTTCCATCGGGATAACGTCGAACAAGACGACGGGTCAGCTCTCGGTGAATGATGCCGTGCTGACGGAGGCCCTTCAGTCCGACCCGGAAGCCGTATCGAAACTGTTTGTCGGGGCAGGAACGCCGACCGACGCGGCGATCTCGTATGTCGGGAAGACCTCGAAAACGCAGGCGGGAGTATATGGAATCGACATCAGCACTGCTCCTGCCCAGGCCTCTCTGCTGGGCGGAAGGACCGTCGATACGCTCGCCGGCTCTGAGCAGCTCACTTTTACGTTCAGCGACAACCATACGGAATCGAATCCCACGTCTACGTTTTTCACGGTATCCCTGTCGAGCGGGGCATCGCTCAATTCAGTCATCAACTCGCTCAACTCCGCCTTCAGCACGCAGGGAGTCTCGCTTACCGCGTCGAACGAGAGCGGCAAGATAAGGATTATTGCGACTGACTACGGCGCCGATACCTACTTCAAAGTGGTGTCGGACAGGGGAAACAGTGCGGGATATGCCGGTTTCAACGCTTCCACCGATACCACAGCGAGCGAAGCGAACGGAACGGACATCGCCGGCAGCATCAACGCGCACGCCGCGGCGGGAAAGGGGAAAGTCCTGACCGCCACTTCATCGGGGAATCCCGAGGACGGTTTGAGCATCAGTACGACGACGAACCAGACCGGCAGGTTCGGGATGATTGCGGTTTCCTCCGGGGTGGCGGAGAGGCTTTCGGCAATGCTCGACACGTATACAAACGCGAGTAAGGGGCTTTTGGGGCAGAAGGCGGATTCGATTCAGGTGTCGGTTGACCGGCTCAAGAAGCAGGAAAGCGACCTCACTGACAGACTCGGCAGGAGGGAGGAATCGCTGCGCCAGAAGTTTGCCCGGCTGGAGGTCACCCTCGGCCAACTGAATACGCAGAGCCAGTACATCACCAACCAGTTGGCGGCGCTCGGGGCCGCTTCGGGAAAATCAAAATAAGAGTGTAAGAATCCGGTAAAGAGAGGATACGAGGAGGACTGAAAGCATGCAAAGGTATGCGACAAAGCTATACAAAGAGAATCAAATAGCGACAGCGGACCCTCTTAAAATGGTGGTGATGCTCTATGACGGGGCTATCCGCTTTCTGAGGGTGTCGCTGGTGGTGGTCACCAAGCAGCGGATCAACGTCAAAAGGAAGCTGAAATATCTGGAAAAGGCCTGCAAGATCATAGAGTACCTCCAATCGTGCCTCGATAGGGAGCAGGGGGGTGAAATCGCCCGAAACCTCAACGACTTGTACGATTACATCCTCGTGCGCCTTACGCAGGCGAATTTCTCAAACGACCCCCATACCATTAACGAAGTAATCCGGCTCCTCATCCCTCTCAGGGATGCATGGGAGGAGATTTCGCACGCGCCGCTGGAGAAACGCCTAGAGGCGATGCGGAATGAGCAGCTTCAGGGGAGAAGCGGAGAGGGAAGCGCAGTTCAGGAAAAAAAGATGGTCTCCGTGAGCGCATAGAGAAAAACCGGGGAAGCGAGCCGGGAGAGCGCGGGACTTCGCTCTCATTTCTCGATCGAATCCGTAAATGCCTCCGCCCTCCGCAGCGGGGTGTGGTCCGAGAGAAAACGCCGCCGCGCCCTTTCCGCGATCTCTTTTCTCGCCCGCTCGTGCGTCCGGTAGAAGGTGACGAGGGGCGCGATTTCCGCAAGACTCCTGTACAGCGCAATCTCCTTGTCCGGCTCAAACAGGGCGGGAACGTCCTCTTTCCATTCGTGGAGGATGAAACCGCCGCACGCCGCAACCTGAAATACCCGTTCATGGCAGGCGCGGGGGAATTGCGTACAGCAGAGATTGACCTGTGACGATGCGTAGAGGACGGGGAGCGCCACGTGCTTGTCGATAAAGTCGTGCAGGTGAATACGAGAATTACGGATCTGCAGCAGTTCGTTTTTGCCGGTATCATGATACGATGCCTGCAGGCCGCCGTAGACATGCACTTCCTCCTTTCCGTCTGCCAGCGTCTGGAACATCTGTATTCTTTCGATCGTCTTCTGCAGATACATAAGATGGGAGGACAGCTCGGCATACTCCCTGCTCCAGCGGTCGATTTTTCCGTCTGCATAGTCGAACACATCGACATACCAGCGCTCACGCAGCCGCTGCTCATGAAAGCCTTTCCGCAGCGTTTTCATCTCTTCAGTCCACCCGGGCCGGGTCTCTTTGGGGAAAAAAGGAGGGATCAGTGAGGGAAGGGTGAACGTTCCGGCGAAAGAAACCGGGTGTGCGTACGCATCGGAGCTCCGGGCCGGAGCGAAGACAGCCGGGTCCGCGTAGTAGTACGGCATATACGATGCCTGGGGAAATCCCAGCGCGCGGAGCTGCGCAGAGATATGCGAATCGATCACCAGGAGGCGGATATGGTTCCTCCGCTCCTCGTTCAGAAAGCAAAGCACATTAAGGGGGTTTGAATCCCAAACCGTTACGTAGGGGTAAAGCGCCAGGAGGTGCTTCTTGCCGCTGAGATGCATCCTTTTGTAATCAATGCAGAAAAGGAGGAGAAAGTCGGGAGTGAATACCGAGAGGGACTGGATGACCGCTTCGTTGCGGGAGAGGTATTCCTCCTCGGTAAGGGGCTTCTTTATGATGTCCTCGTAAGGGATAACAGTAACTGCGTTGCCGGCTTCCGACAGGGCGCGCAGAAAAGAGGAGCGATGCTCGAGGGTTTTCCTGTTCGTGGAAAGGACGGCGATGCGGTAGCGTCTTCTCATGACGACTTGAGGAACTTTTCTTTCAATGCGGCTACGATGCCGTTATATTCAGCCTGGTAGGCCGGATTGATCAAAACGTCCGTCAGAAGCAGGAAATCATCGAGCCCGGTCCGCTTCCTTTCGTCTTCGAGGGCAGTAAAGAAGTGTCCCTTGTTGACGGCGATCTTGAACCGGGTATCGCAAAGGAAATCCATCAGCGGGATCTTCAGGAACAGCGTTTTTAACAAGGCGATGTTGTCTTCATAGATGATGACCTTCTGGTCCGCCTGAAGCAGCCCACCGAGCTCCCGCGCCAGGAGCCCGATGCCCATACCGAGGAGTACGATTGTCTTGTGAGGGGAAAGGGAAAGGGCCAGACCCGATCTTTTGGCGAGGCGGTGGATCTCCCGGGCGGTGTTCCCCTCCCGGTACAGAAGGATGCTTCGTCCGTCCTGCAGCGTTAGAGACGCATTGTTGAGCACTTTGTTGTCGGCATGGATCGCTATAGGGTCGACAGGTATTTTCCTCGAGATTTCCGACAGGAAAAGGGGATTGGGGCGTATGCCGTCGGTGATGACGCGGTTTATCTCCTCAGCCCCCCCGCTTTTCCATCTGTCAAAAAGGGTCTTATAGAGTCTCAGGATAACGCGATAGTCGTCACCCAGTGAGTCGTCGGCAGGCAAAGGATGACCGGCTTTTCGCACGAGAGCGCGTATGCCGCGCGGATACCAGTTTTCGATGGCGACCGGGACCAGCCCCCTGCGGCCGATGAAACGCCGCAGCGTCCGGGGGGAGAAAAACCATAAATGGGTGCTCGCAAAGAACTCGCCGAGTATCCTCTTGTACATGGGCAGCATGATATTAGGTGCGCCGATGTAAAGGTACCCCTCCCTCTCATCCATGTTGCTCTTTATATCCTCAAGGAGGGCGGCAGGGTCGAGCACGTGTTCGATCACATGGGAAAGGACGATGAGATTGTATTTCGTATCAGGAAATGACGACGGCGTGTAGTAGCCGGTAGTGATCTCAAGACCGAAATGTTCGCGGGCCGCTTCAGAGATATTCTGCGTGGGCTCTATCCCGTATGTTTTCCATCCGTGGTTCCTGAACGGAACAAGGAAGGAGCCTGATCCGCACCCGATGTCGAGAACCGTTCTCGTGCCCGTAGCGGGGATATTTTCCGTGATCCAGGGATATGCCCTGTTCTCGAAGGACGCTGCCTGCTGCTCAAAAAAGCCGAAATCCAGAACAGGCCGGTATTTTTCGGAGTACAGGAGATCGAGATCTTTTTTATCGGGGAGAGGGTCCTGATAGACAAACCCGCATTCGGTGCAGATCATATAGGTAATGGTCATGCCGCTCTTTTCGGAGAGATGCTTCGAGCAATAGGTATTGATCTCCTGAAATTCGAGCAGCATGGACCTCTTGTCGGAACCGCACACGATGCATTTGCCTTGAGTGAGCATTGCCCCTACCTCCCCGTTCCGTTGTCGTGAAACCTTCTGAACCACAGTTCCATGCTGATGACGGCGTGGAGCCTGCGATCGAAAATCCCGTACTCTTCAGGGCCCAGGATGGGGAGCCCTATTTTGCGCTTTCTGAGGCTCATGCTCAGGTCGGTGGACCAATGAGCGAGCTCCCGCTGGAGCCAGACGCCGATGGGGCTGACCATTCCCATTTTATTGAAACGGTAGAGCACCTCGGGAGGGCAGAAGCAGCGGGCCGCCTGCCGGAGTATATATTTCGTCTCGTATTCGCGTATTTTCAGGTCGAGGGGGAGCTGAAAGGCGAATTCGACAATGCGGTGGTCGAGGAAAGGGGACCTGCTTTCGATGCCGGCATGGGCGCACCCTCTGTCGTCCATCGTGATCAGATGAGGGAGGGTCACCACCATATCGGCGTATCCGATCTGATTGATGATTCCGGCCTGGTGTGAAAAGGCTCTCTGGATGAGGCGCAAAGGATCGGCGGTGGCCGGTTCGGTCCGCTTGATGAAGTTGAAGTACCGCTCCGCCGGATCGATGAACGCATGGCCTCCCCAGAAGCGCCGCGCCATGGGCTCGTAGTTCTTGAGCCACTCCGAATTGCGCATCGAATCCTCGATCAGCATGAAGATATACCGGGTGTAGCCCCCGAAAACCTCGTCGGCGCCCTGTCCGTTCAGAACGAACTTTACGTGCTTGGAGGCCTCCTCGGAGAGCTTGAAGCTGGTGATGGTAGACGAGGTGGAGATGGGCTGATCGAGATACCAGATGATGTCGGAGAAGCGGCTTTCCACTTCCTGCGGGGTGGAGGATACAAACACCTGCCGGGCGCCGATCTTCTTTGCGATGAGGCACGAATACTCAGCCTCGTCGAACCGAGGGTCCCAGTTGTGATATGTTGCCGAGAAGACGATCTCCGGCTTAGCGATGCACGCAATGAGGGAGCTGTCGAGGCCGCCGCTCAGGTACATGCCCCACGGGACATCTCCCATCAGGCGTATCTGCACCGCATCGTAGAGAAGCTCCGATAGTCTGTCGATATAAAACTTGTCGCTCCTTCTTTCCGAGTCGTACGTCTCCGGGGTCCAGTAGCGGCGCAGCCGCAGCTCCCTGCCGTCGAAGACGAGCGAATGGGCCGGCTTGAGCTCCTTGATCCCCTGAAACAGGGTGTCGTCGGTAAGATTGTCCTCGAAGACGAAGAAATCAGGATGGAGAAAGGGAGCGGGAGAGATTTCCTCCAGAATCGCCTTGATTTCGGATGCAAAGAGAAAGCGGTCTCCGTCACGGCAATAGAAGAGGGGCTTTTCTCCCATTCTGTCCCGCGCGAGGAAGAGCTTCGTCCCGTCCCAGACGGCAAAGGCGAACATGCCGATGAAGTAGTCGAGGCACTTCTCCCCGAACTCTTCATACGCATGGACAATCACTTCCGTATCGGTATTGGTGTAAAATACGTGGCCGCGGTCAATAAGCTGTTTTCGGAGCGTCCGGTAGTTGAAAATCTCTCCGTTGAAGGTCACCCAGATCGTTTTGTCCTCGTTGTGGATCGGCTGATGCCCCCCCTCCAGGTCCACGATCTTCAGTCTTCTGTTGCCGAGCTTTATCCCCTTCCGCGCATCCTCGTAGAAGCCTTCGTCGTCGGGTCCCCGATGCGCAAGGACACGGGTCATCGCAACGATATTTCCGTCTCCCCACACCCCTGCGATTCCGCACATTCGCTTCAGTCCTCCCTTTGGACGCCCTGCGGCCTCACTGCGCGGAGCGCTATCCCGCTCGGCTCCTCATTCAGCCAGGCAACGGCGAGGCCGAGCTCACGGCACCAGCCCCTTATTTCATCCGGGGTATGCCTCCAGGCGAAGAACGGATGGTACCAATCGAAATTGACGAGGTTGTTCTCCTCGAACGTGAGTGCGTCGTTCCAGAAAATCTTCATGATGGTATAATGCACCAGCCGCTGCAGACTATGCGCGCCCGGCTTGATCCCGAGGAGCGGAATGCCCCTTTCGAGCACGATCTCTCCTTTTACCGCGGAAAGCTTTTCCCCTAGCTCGGTGAAGCCCTTGCATACCTCCCAGGCCTCTTCGGAAGGCAGGGACGTTATCCGCCGCCGCAGAAAATCGTCGGTGAACTCCCGGACAGGGCCTTTCCGGTTGTAGAGGTAGACTGCGAGCTCTCCGCCGGGGCGGAGGAGGGCGGCGCACGCGCGAAAAGCCGCTCTGGTATCGGGAGTATGGTGCAGGACGCCTTTTGAGAAGACCATATCGAAGGAGCCCTCGCTGAAGGGCGGCGCGGTAATGTCGCCCTGGACCAGGTGGACAGCGGCGCAGTCCTTCAGAAGCTCCGCGCAGACGTCCACCGTCTTGCTCGGTTCCAGCCCCACGAGAAGCGCCACGGGATTCGCCTGCGCAAAATTCCGCAATTCGCGGCCGAGACCGCATCCGACATCGAGGATGGTCCGGCGGCCTTCGAGGTGGCGGCGGAGCTCCTCGTGCGTGTTCCAGCCGAACCAGCGGAGCACCCAGGCGTCAATAACGCGGGCATTCTTCTCCCCGGAGTTCCAGGAGGGAACCTTCGTCCACTGGTATCCGAACGATTCAACGGTTTCGCCGGGGCCCCTGCCGGGCGGCAGCATGCGCAACACCCCATTGCTGAGCGGATAGCGCGCTGCGCACCCGGGGCACCGTATCTGTCCGGTACGGGGCTGCTCTTCCCGCACTGCGCTCAGGGGAGCCGTTCCGCAGGAAGGGCAGCGCAGGGCGTGCAGAAGGTGATCCGGTACTCTTCTCATCGCATCACGAGCCGGTATATTTCGAAGGCTTCAGCATAGCGGACCCCGATTTTTACTCCGCGGGTGACGGCCAGGGATTCGAGCAC
Source organism: Thermodesulfovibrionales bacterium (assembly GCA_046350935.1). Classification (GTDB taxonomy): domain Bacteria; phylum Nitrospirota; class Thermodesulfovibrionia; order Thermodesulfovibrionales; family Dissulfurispiraceae; genus Nitrobium. Next base: position 77,990 of record JAXLZK010000008.1, on the reverse strand, counting down.
TTCGCGGGAGAAGTAGTCGGCCGTTGTGGTGTCCGGGTTCATTTGGCTGACATAGGAGGAGACGGCGGCGATTTTCCTGTCGAGGTCCTTTTTCGCGATCTCCACGTAGAGGGACGGCATAAAGGTAAAGCTGCTGTTGATGATCTCGTAGCCGAGCAGGGAGGTCCTCTTGAATACCTTCTCCGCCTGCTCGCAGAGCATGCGGTGGTCCTGGTGGATATCGTTTTTCGAAGGGACCAGTACAAGGTCCGGGCGCAGCCTCTCTCCGTGGCGGATGAGGATTTCCCTGATTTCCTGGGGATGGGAATCGAAAAGCTGAGTGGGAATATTCTCTATGGAGAGGGCCGGTGGTTTGAGGCCCATAAGGCGCAGGGCCTTTTGCGCCTCTTTTTTATCCCGGACCTCCTGCACGGCTCCGCGGGAGTCGCGCCTCTCGCAGGAGAGCGCAAGGACATGGAATTCCGCTGAGCGGCGGTAGCGGGAGATAATGCCGGCGCATCCGAGCTCAACATCGTCCAAGTGTGCGGCAACGGCCAGAATTCGCGAAAAAGACGCGATCATCCCAACATATCCCCCTCGCGCAATTCCGAAAATTCTATACCATCAAATGCAATTATCTCAAGCGCGCCTCTCCGGCAGGCTGCGGTAAAAGAACCTGCAGCCGGATTGAGCTCCAGGATGACCCCCGGTTCGTTGCGGCTTTCCCGGTCTCTGATGAGGGATTTCCACAGAAAAAGCTTTGCTCCCCGGCAGAAGGTGAAGGCGCCGGGATAGGGTCTGGCGAGGCCCCTGATAAAGTTGTACGCGGACAGGGCGGTGTCCGACCACCCGATACGTCCGTCGCCGGGGGTTCTGCGTGGCCATGTGGATGCCCTGCTGTCGTCCTGCTTGACGCGGGGAGCCGTTCCGCCGGCGAGAAGGGGGAGGTTTTCGCGGGCGAGCCCGACCATGGTTCGTGCCGCTCTTTCATATACGGTGGCGGCATCGTCTTCGAAGAGGATTGGAAACTCCTTCTGGGCGATGATATCTCCGGTGTCGGCTCCCTCATCGAGATAGAACAGGGTGACCCCGCTCCGGGCGAGCCCCTTGATGAGGGCCCATGGAATGGGCGCCCTGCCTCTTCCCTCGGGCAGCAGTGTCGGATGCATGCCGATGACTCCAAGACGGGGCAGCGTGAGCAGTTCGCGGCCGAGAAGACGCGACCATCCGATACAGAAGACAATATCGGGCTGCAGGTCGCGCAGGGTCCTCATCGATGCGCTGCTCTGCAGGCGCCATGTTTTATGGAGAGGAAGGGAATGCCGCGCGGCAATGCAGTCAAAGCTTTGGTATCCGGAAATCGGTGCGGCTCCGGACGGAGCGGGCGAGGTGAAGAGCGCCTCAACGGAAAAGCGGGGATGGTGCAGCAGGATTTCCTCGAGTACGCGAAAACCGTTTTGCCCATTGCTGATGAAAACTGTCCTAAGCCGATCCGTCATTCTCTCCCTCCCGGAGCAGGGGCTCCTCACTCCGTCCCACGACAAAAAGAGAAGCGGACAGCGCTGCGCAGGGGATGCGGAAATCACCGGCCTTTTCCCTCTGCAAAAAAGGATGATTGATAATGCGTGAAAGGGAGGTAAGCCTCACGTACCAGGCGTCGGAGAGGCAGTGCAGATTCACCATGCTGAAATCGAGGAACCGGATAGGAGCGGCTTCGAGTATTTCAAATCCGTTGCTGCGGTGGCAGCCGATAAGATCCGCAGCCCTATTGTCGCGTGTTTTTCGTAAATAGCGCGGTCCGCCAGACGCTGCAGGAAAAACAGCAGCCCCGCCGTGTTGGGGATGATGGTGATGAGCGAGCCGCCCGGCTTCAGAAACTTTTTGCATTCGGCGACGATGCCCGCCGGATCCTCGAAGTGCTCGATAACCCCGATAGAGTAGACCACGTCGAAGCGGCGGGTGAGCGCAGGGGCGGCGTCCTGCAGATCCATAAGGTGCAGCGTATAGTCGTTTCCATGGGGGCGCAAATGTTTTTCGGCTTTTCTGATGCCTTCCTCTGAATAATCGATTCCCGCAACGCTGCACCGAAGCTCCTTCATGATGAAAGGCAGCCAGAGGGAGCCGCCGCACCCGACTTCGAGCACGCGCGAATGTTCAGGAATGCAGCGGGAAAAGAGACGGGCCAGCGCGATATGGAAGCGGTTCCGGTCGAGATCCGGATAGGTGAGCTTCCTTCTGCCGTGCAGAAAGATGTCGTCCCAGTAGGCCTTGTCGGTAAGGGGCCTGTTCATAAAAGGCCCTGCGCAATGGCGATGAATTCCCTGGCGCGGTGGAGGGGGGTATGCTCCGCGAGGAAGCGGCGGTGGGCGGCTTCCGCTATTTTCCTCCGCTCCCCGTCGTGTGCCAGATAATACCGGATAAGGTCCGGCAGCTCCCCGGTGTCCCGGTACATGATGATCTCCTTGCCCGGCTCGAAGGCGCGGGCCGCATCGTCCTTCCACTCCGACAGGACAAACCCTTTGGTCGCCGCGGCGCAGAAGAGGCGGTCATGCACGCCGCTGGGGTACATCATGCGCGACAGCAGTATCGTGCTGGAGGCATACAGCTTCGGGAGCTCCGTGAACGTGTCGATGTAATCGTGAATGGTGACGCCCGGAGGGGGGACAATAGTATGGTTGTAGTTCACCCTGTTGTGGTCGATCGAGAACCCTCCATAGATAGTGAGCCGAATAGCACGGGTGCGCAGGGTCCGGATGACGTAATGGCGGTCGATCGCCTTCTGCAGGGTGAAGATAGTGTTGTAGAGCTCCTGAAAGTCACGGGACCATATATCGAGCTCCGGTATGCGGCGCAGCATCTCAAAGGGGCAAAGGTAGCGTCCGAGGTTTTCCTCCAGTTCTCTTTTCGCCTGCTGAAACACCGCCGACAAACCGGAGCCGCGGTACTGCTCCTCGATCTTGTGCAGCACGAGGGAGAGAGGCTGAAACGTGCAGTCCCAGGCGACCTCGTGCTGCAGCCGGGCTTCAGGGGGAAGTGGGCGGAAACAGGCGGTGTCCACCCACCAGGAGATGGGGAAATAGAATGAGCGGTCGAATCCCAGGCTTCGCAACGTAGCGGTATCCGTACTGTCGGGGAGCAGCATGCCCCGGTGCAGGGACGACATCCCCCTGAGGAGGGGCAGGCTGCGCAGCGGCGTCTGAAACCAGACAGTCATATAGGGGATGCCGGTTTCATCGAGCAGCCACGGCCTGTTCGCCAGATCGGCATGCCGGACATCAGAGGAGGTGGTAACGATAAGGTCGGGCGCGTGCTCTCTGAGCGCCGCCGCTGACGGGTTCCTGGCTATCACAACAGTGTGTCCGTCGTTCGAGAGGGCTTCGATAAAGGGCGTAAAGAACTTTGCGCTGACTTTAGCGATCGTATAGTAGAGTATTTTCATTGTGCCCCGGCTGCGCGGCCCTGCATCTTGTTGAAAGTGAGCCGTGGGCCCGCCAGTTCCTGCAGCTCCGCCGTCCATCTTTTCACCGTCTCCCCGTTTGTGCGCTGATAATAGCCGCCGATTCCGGAAGCGCCGACGATGAAATAATCGTCGAACGGCGTATCCTGCTCGATCTCGATTCCGTACTGTCCGGGGTTCCTGAACACATCGCTTCCCGGGAGCGGCACAAAGGTGTTGAATGTCCCGTAAAAGCCGAGGCCTACTACATAGCGTTTCACGAATTCTTTCGTCTGCCGGATGGTGGTCTCCGTTTCACCGGGGAAGCCCACAATAAAGCAGGCTTTCACGGGAAGCCCCGCCCTATGGGCTGCGAGCAGTGCAGCGGCCTGCTGGTCGGGAGTTATCCTCTTCCGCATTTTTCGCAGAATTTCAGCCGAAGCACTCTCGATCCCGACGCTGAGCTGGACGCATCCGGCGCTTCTCATCATGCGCAGCATCTCCTCGTCGATGCAATCGACCCGGGCGAGGGCGCTCCAGGGCACGTGAAGTTTTTTCAGCTCCGTGCAGATGCCGGCAAGGCGCTCCTTGTTAATGGTCAGGATATCGTCTACGAACAGCAGACCCTCGTATCCGCCCTCCTCAATGACGCTGCGCGCTGTCTCCCGGACGTACTCTACGCCGTGCAGCCTGAATTTTCGCCGGGTGATGGCGGGAGACGCACAGAAGGAGCAGGTGAAGGGGCAGCCTCTGCTCGTGATGAGGGTGCCTCCTCTCACCGTGACGTCATCGTACGATACGACGCATCCATATTTGCCGGTGTCCAGGATGTGATACGCGGGAAAGGGCAGGGCGTCTATCTCCTCCACGAGCGACGGTTGGGCGCCGGCCGCATCCCCGCCTTTCGGGAGGATCCCGGGTATGTCACGGAGGCGCTCGCCCCGTGCAATCCCGAGGAGAGGGTATTCTCCGTCGCCCGTGCACACGGCGTCGACTGCGGTGGTATGCAAAACATGGGAGGGGAGAGTCATTGCGTGCGCCCCTCCCGCAATGATCAGCGAATCGGGATGCCGCCGCCTGATGTGTTCCGCCAGCTTCCGCAGGAGACCGTCGTGCACCACCGAGCAGGTGATGCCGTATACGTCTGCCTGAGGAATGTCAAAATCATCCCCATCGACCCCATCGACGCTGCAGCCCGTCAAATCGAGCAGGGAAACGGGAACTCCGTTGCGCTCGAGAAAAGAGTGGAGGAAAAGAAGACCGAGGGGAAAGTAATCGGTGTCACTGAAAAGCTGCGGTGTCGGCAACTGGACGAGCAGTACCTTTTTCATTCAAACATACTCCACATGGAGCGGCTTTTCCTGCATCAGATACTCCATGAGCTCGTTCTGCCTGGTGAACGAGCAGACGGCCGTGCACTCGTCGATCCCTATCGGGGTCCGTCCGTGCCATAGGTCGCGAAGGCTCCTGTCGTGTAGGGAGCCCAGGGGGCGCGCCCCCTGAAGGAGACAGCAGGGATACAGGCTCCCGTCGGCTCCAATGTAGGTGCTGAAATGCTGGTAGTAACAGCGGCTGAAGTTTTTTTCGGTGTTCCTGCGGAAGAAAAAGCGATCCATCTGGGCCGACACGTGAAAAGCCGGAGTATCGAGGGTCGATGCCTGCTCGACAAGCTCCCGGCACCTGTCCCATATCCCCTCGAAAATGTGTATGCCCCCGGCGGTATGGACCGGAATATAGCGGATCAGCTTGCAGCCGGAAGAGCGCGCAAGACAGGCGGCATCGAAGATTTCGTGATAGTTGTCCGGGGTGACGACGAAGGACATGCCGATCAGCGCGTTCGGCCACCGCGTTGCGAGTGATTCGATAAGGGAGAGAACTTTATGAAAGCTGTCCGCGCCGTGGATGCGCTCATAGGTGGCGCCGGTTGCCGCATCCACGCTGAAGCGGATCCAGTCGGCGCATCCGAAAAGGTCCACGTCCGACAGGGAAAGACCCGATCCGTTCATGACGAAGCCGCTCCGGAGGCCGGTGCGGTCCGCCTTTTTCACGATCTCCCTGAATCCGGGATGGATGCTCGGCTCTCCGGCTCCCGTAATCTGGATGACCTTGACCCCCATGTCCGAAATTTCGTCCAGCAGCGCAAGCGTCCGGCTCGTGTCCATCTGTGCCCTGTCCCTCTCGGCATACCTCCCTTTCGGGTAGCAGTAAGGACAGCGATGGTTGCAGATATTGGTGATTCCGAAGGTCACCTGCGCGGGAGGCGCGGCTTCTCCCCGCTTTACCGCCTGTATCAGCTCTCCGTGATGCAGCAATTTATAGGGAGAGCAGCAGTCTTTTACTGCATAAGCCGGGCGTGTACAGGACTCCTTAGCGCTCATTGCCCCCTCCTTCTCCGTCGGATTCATACTAAGTCCTTTACCGTATTCATGAATTCCCTGGCGCGGTGGAGGGGGGTATGCTCCGCGAGGAAGCGGCGGTGGGCGGCTTCCGCTATTTTCCTCCGCTCCCCGTCGTGTGCCAGATAATACCGGATAAGGTCCGGCAGCTCCCCGGTGTCCCGGTACATGATGATCTCCTTGCCCGGCTCGAAGGCGCGGGCCGCATCGTCCTTCCACTCCGACAGGACAAACCCTTTGGTCGCCGCGGCGCAGAAGAGGCGGTCATGCACGCCGCTGGGGTACATCATGCGCGACAGCAGTATCGTGCTGGAGGCATACAGCTTCGGGAGCTCCGTGAACGTGTCGATGTAATCGTGAATGGTGACGCCCGGAGGGGGGACAATAGTATGGTTGTAGTTCACCCTGTTGTGGTCAAAACAAAAGCCGCCGTAAATATGGAGCTCAAGCCCCGCCCTTTGCACAAGCGACAGGACGTGTTCTCGTTCTACCGATTTTTGGAGGATGAAGAGCTCGTCGTACAGGCGCATGAATTCTTCGGACCACGGGGAGAAATCGCAGGCTCCCTGCAGGAAGTCGAAGATATCGATGTACTCCCCTCTCCGTTTCAGGAAAGTCTCGGCGGCCTGCCTGATGAGGGAGCTCAGCGGACTTTCCGCATACACCTTCTCTATACGGACAAGAAAATTTTTAAGGGGCATAAAGGTACAGTCCCAGGCAAGGGGGTGCGCATATTTTTCGACGGGAGGCATGGGCTTGTACCGCGCGGGATCAACCCACCACGAAATGGGCAGGAAGTAGGCGTTGCGGATACCGAGCGCCGCGAGCTTCCGCACATCGGTGCTGTCGGGGATGAACATTCCCCGGTGCAGTGACGATGTGAGGGTCTGCAGGACAGGCAGATTCCGGAGAGGCGTCTGAAACCAGAGAGTAGCGTACGGAATCCCGGCCTTTTCAAGCAGGAATTCCTCCTTCGCATGGAAGAGGTTTTTAAGATCGGGTGACGTGGTAAGGCAAAAATCGGGTGAGGCCTTCACAAGGGTACCGAGTGACGGATTGGCGAGTCCGACCACCGTGAGCCCGAGACGCTGGAGGGCTTTTATGACGGACCGGATGAATCGATCAGTTGTCTTTGTTCGCCAGACGACCGCGATTTTCATAAGTGTGTTTACCGGTAAAGGGGCAGGTTACGCTTTCCCCGCAGTGTTTTGCCTGAAAACTTCTGCATAGCAAAAGCTTATCTTCGAGGCGGTGCCGTTCGCGTTCCCGATGTTTTTGAGAAGGGCCTGTTCGTAGAAGGGAATCGCCTTATCAAAGGAGTTTTTGCTGAGAAAGAAATCCCCCGAGGGGAGCAAAAGCTCCGGGTCGGCCCCGGAGGCCGCAGTCAGAAACTCCGCGGCCCTGTCGAGCTCGCCGAGTCGTCCGGAGAAAAAACCGAGTTCGCTGTAAAGGACCGGATCGCCCTCCATCCTGCCCAACGCGGACTCAAACACTTCAACGCAGGCATCATATTCTCCCCTGCTTTCGTAGAGCCGGACAAGGTCCAGATACGGGGGAAGAAAATCGGGCTTCTCCTCGATCGACGCTCTGAAGCGGGACTCGGCCGACTCCATGTCGCCTGTTTTATAATAGAACTCCCCCTCGTAAAGAAGCTGTTCGTATGCGGCACGGTCCTGTACCTCCACGCGGGCATCATGCGCCTTCTGCTCCCAGGACTGCACCTTCTCCCTGCACTGTTCAATCAGCTTCTTTACGTTCATATACTTCGGCTTCTTCTCCGCCACCGGGGTGAGCAGCTCCAAGGCTTCAACCGGATGATGAACGGTATAGTAAATTTCTCCCAGGTGAAGCCTTGCCTCGCTGCTCTCCGGATCGTGCTGTAAAACTCTTTTCAGCAGATCGATCGCTTTTTCGTAGCAGTATAATTGTTTGTAGCCCTTCGCCGCCTTTAAAAGAGCTGCGGCGGCAGCGTCGGTCATGCCGGATTCCGCTCCGGAGCACTCCAGCGCGCCCTCCAGCTCTTTCAGCGTGCGGACTCTCTTTGAAAAGGTCCGCAGGCCCTTTTCAAACGGCTCGGCTACTTTCAGGATTTTCGAATAGTAGATCCCCGCCCTCTCCACCTGTTTTTTGAAACGTTCGTGGTTGTCCTCGATGGCATCGATGTCGATAATGTTCTGCTGGGACATATACAGCTCCAGTTCGTACATATATTCCGGGAGGAGCGACAGGATAACCTGTTTTGCCCTCATTTTTTCGGTATTCCTGTTCAGTGTATCAGAGAGCTCATTGTACCGTTTGGAGCCGATTTTCCCCTCTTCGATCAGGCGCTTGGCCTTGTCGACGTCCCTCACTATTTTTTTCGAAACGTTTATTATTTCTTTCAACTCCCCGGCCGTGGCATCCAGCTTGGTTATTAATTCATCACGGTGCAGGATCTTTTCCTCTTTGTGGGCCGAGGAGATGAGGTGGTTGATGTCTTTCGGCTCCCCGGAACAGTACATCCGGAGAGCAGCGCTGAAGGGCATGATGCGCGTCCCCTGTACGCCGAGCCCTCCTTCTGTTGCATTAATGCAGAGTCTTTTTGTCGCCTTCACCGCGTCGTCGAACAGCACCTTGAAGCTCTGGAACAGCGTGGTGGTTTTCACCGCGTTGCCGAGGATATCCGTGCCGTCGATAAAACCCTTCTTCTCCTTGCCCTCCCAGGGAGACCCCTTGCTCAGGTTCCCTGCATGTTTCTTGTTTTCATCGTAGTAGCAGAGGTCCTGACCGATGAAAATGACCGGCTCCGCATCCATGAGCTGCGCGAGATTGAAGGCCATATGCGCCACGGACTGGGCCTGGTGATCGATCTTTCCCTTGTCGGGATAATAGCCCGACAGCCAGCGTGCGATCATGGTCTGCGATCCCATTATGAATTTTTTGCCCGCAAAGGTCCTGATGATGTCGGGGTAGTTGATAAAATGGCAGACGAGATAAGTATCGAAGTCCATGGGGATGTCCCTGAACTTCCGGTAGGTGGATTCCTGCGGGTCGGCGGAGATGACGAGGTCGGGAATGATTCCGTTCGGTACGAGCATGCGCAGGACGGTATCGGCCGCGATAATGACCGCCTGGCCCTTTGCCTTACGGAGCAGCGAAAAATTCTTTTCAAGAGAAGGCCCTGCCGACACGATAATGGCGGGTATGCCTTTGAAAAGTCCCTGCAGGCTCTTTACTCCCGGCATGGTCATCGCTGCATGCATATTGTCGAGCGTGTTGACCATATTCTTCATGCCGAGATTTACAATGGTGCTCCTGTTTACCCTGATTACCTTAAGGCGCTCCGGCACCCTGGCGGAAAGGCTCTTGTAGAAATCGTCGGCGCGCCTATACGAGGCTGTTTCACGGATCGTAAGAATGCGGCCCGACAGCATGAATTTCTTGCTGAGCATCGATATCTGCGTATCGAACGGCATGTTCTCCCCGAGCAGTATTTTGACGCGGGAATCCTTGAGCAGCGGTTCAAGATCGATGCAGCGCATCGCGGCTTTGAAGAGCCGCACGTCACGCTCGCAGATAAGCAGGGCGTGGCCGCGCCCGATTTTCTTGAGGACATCGAGGGGGAGGTATCCCAGACCGAACCCCCACATGAGGACCATCCCGTCGCTGCCGATCTTTTCGAGCTTTTCGGCAGTGAGAGAGGTTTCAATAAAGCGCTGCGTCAGGGCGATGGGGTTTCTGTCGTAAAGCGCCGATGTGGCGCCGCCCTCCCTGAATACGACGTTCCAGTATCCGCCGTCGTTTTCCTCTCCCGTAAAGGACATTTCCAGCTCATCGGTATACAGGGGAGCCGCTTCGACACTGCCGCAGATATCGGCGTTGAACGCCCGCAGCAGCCTGAGATTCCTGTTGTAAAGGCTGGTTTCATCGGTGAACTCGCTGAAGGCTTTTATCACCCCGGCATAGTCGTCGCGTCGCTGTTTTTCCTGTCCGCCGGTCGTGTTTTTCCGGGAAATGGTCATCAGGCCCTTGAAGGTATGATCGATGTTTTCCGTCTGAAATCCCGCGCTGTTCAGGAGCCTGCCGAGAGTATTTTCCGAGAACAGATAGAGATGCGGGGCTGCGAGCGTCTGGGGATGCACCGGCCTGAGAGGCCTGAACAGCGTGGGGACGCCGATGATGAGCCGCCCGTCCTCAGCGAGGTTGTCCCTCATTGCGGACAGGAGAGCTCCGGGGTCATGCACATGCTCGAGCACCTGGAGGCATACAATAACGTCGAACTTGTGGCCGGGAAAAGAATCCTTCGTATAAAAAGCGGCCTTGATATCGAGACCGAATTTCTCCCTGCCGTACACCGCATAGGATTCAGTCGGCTCGATGCCGAAGGCGGCCCACCCGTTGTCCCTGAATATTTTTAGGAGGGTGCCCGATCCGCACCCGATGTCGAGAATCGTCTTTCCAACCGGCAGGGCTCCCGATTCCCTGAACGATGACGAACGCGCGTCCTCTTTATTTTCCCGGGAGGGCAGATGACGGAGTATCCACTTGTAGCGCTCGCTCATAAAGAGGAGATTGGCCTGAATGAACTTTTCATCCGGCATCGAGGGGCGGTATTTTTCTGAATACATTTCGTCAAGCTCGGATGCATCGAGCATGGGATCGGTAAAAACAAAACCGCACCGGGTGCATATCACGTACGTCACCGATCTGTCGGCCCTGGTGCTGAGACGGGCAAGATACGGATCGTTTTCGAATGTCGCCAGATGTTCGGTCTCTCCGGAACCGCAGAGCATACAGTCGGTGTGTTTCATTCCATCTCTCCTTAACGGGAATCGTCCTGAAAAGGACGCCCTTTATTGCCTACAGCGTAGTACCTACTATACGTAAATGTATCGTAAAATTAACAATAAACTTTAAGATTCCTCCAGTTTCCTCCGGGGATAGCCGAGCTCAATGTCGGGATGAGGATCGACAGCCGGCTTTTTTTCTCTCATAGACAGAACCTTTGCACCCGTGAAAGAAATACCTTCCATACCGCAGAAGCATTTTCACCCGAATAGAGAATGAGGGAGGAAGTAGTGGGGATAAAGAACTTCTGCTCGAAGCGCTCGAAGTGCTTTTTTGTCCACTGAAACCGGTGCCTTTCAAAGACATTGCCGAACGCGTCCTTTTGCGTGCCGATGTTGCGGGGAACGGAGATAAGGACATTCCTGCGGTGTTCATCAGGAGAGGGGCCGCAGCGCGTCAGTGCCCTTTCCTTCCTTCAGAAGGGCCTTCGCATCGGCAACGCTCTTTTCAAAACCTTCTCCCATACCCATGTCATCTATCCCGCCGGAACAGCGCGCTCAGCAACTTTGTCCTTCATAAGGCGGAGAAATTTTCTCGCTCTCTGCGCGGGGGTGTGCTCCGCGAGAAAACGCCTTCTTGCCGCGTGGGCAATGCTCTCCCGCTCGGCAGGGCGGCTGAGGTAATACCGTATGAGAGAGGGAAGCTCTTCCGGGCTCTCGTACAGCACTATTTCCTTATCCGGCTCGAAAAGCAGAGGGACATCGTCCTTCTTCTCATGAAGGAGGAACGCCCCGCAGGCGGCAGTCTGAAACACTCTTTCGTGGCATGCCCGCGGAAACTGCGTGCAGCACAGGTTGACGGCAGTAGAAGCATAGAGTTTCGGCAGTTCGCTGTGCTTATCGAGAAAATCGTGCAGATGGACATTGTCGGAGCCGCTCATCCCCCCGCTGTTCATGCCGGGATGGGTATAGCAGCGCTGAAAACCTCCATACACGTGAATATCGATTCCGTCCGTGGCGAGCGCCCTGAACAGATGCATCCGCTCGAGCCACTTTTGAGCATGCATCAGGTAGGTGGAACATTTGGCGAATTCCCTGCTCCAGATATCCATCCTGCCTCGCAGAAAACCGTATACGTCGATGTACGCCGCCGATTCGGCGCGCTGCGTCTGAAAGTCAGTCCAGGCTTCTTCCATCTCCTGCGTCCAGGGCACGGAGTGGTCGCCGATGAATTTCCGTATGGTGGAAGGGGCCACGAAAGTCCCTGCAAACGATACGTCATGCCGGTAGCGCTGATCGCAGGGCAGAGGCGTGAAGACCGCGGGGTCCGTGTAGTAGTAAGGAAAATATGCGGATTGGTCGAACCCCAGCAGGCGCAGTTCCTGCACCACCGCGGTGTCGATCGCGAAGAGTGCGAGGTGGTTGCAGCGGTGATGCTGAAGGTAATAGAGTGCTCTTAGGGGGTTCGAATCCCACAACGTGACATAGGAAAAAGAGGAGAGGATATCGCTCTTCTTCTCTTTGACGAGGACGGCGTAATCGACGCAGAACATCAGGAGAAAGGAGGGCCGGTAGTCCGCGAGCCGCTCTCTGAGGCGCTCATGGCGCACATCGATTACCATGACTTCATTGCCTTCGGCGGCGAGAGCTTTCAGAAAGGAGTACCTGTTTTCATGCGCCGTTCTCGAAGCCGTGATCGCTGCGATCCGGTATAGAGCGTTTCTCATCTGCACAAGCGGGGAGGCAGCACGCTACCGCCTCTTTCCCACGAGGTATGCGAAATAGTCAAGATCATCCTCCGCATCGATATTGAGGGAGCGCGACCTGTCGATCACCACCCCGCGAACGTCCCGCCCCAGGCAGAAGTCCTTTCCGCTCCATGCTTCGAGCAGCTCTCTCTTCCGCACGTACACTGCTCCCGTAAAGCCGTATGCCGGGGGCCTGTCCTGCCTCTGGAGGTATTTCTCAGAGGTATGCTCCGTGAGCGGCAGCAGCGCGTCTCCCTCAATGGCGTATGCCCGGAAGGGATGGTGCTTTTCAATCCTTTCCACACTTACTACCGCGTCGCACCCGCTCCCGCTGAAGAGTCCGACAGCCCTGTCGATATCGTCGGGGGAGGTGAGGGGAGAGGTGGGCTGCAGGGAGACCACCGCGTCGGCCCGCCACCCCACTGTGTCCATTGCCTGCAGCGCGTGCTGCGCCACCGGGATCAGGGAGACGTGGTCCTGGGCAAGATCGGGAGGCCTCACAAAGGGGGTTTCCGCACCCCATGCCCGAGCCGCCTCTGCGATCGCTTCGCTCTCGGTGGAGACGATCACCCGGTCAAGGGTCTTCGCCCGCTTCGCGGATTCGACGATGTAGCTGATGAGCGGGCGCCCCGCTACGTTCCGGAGGTTCTTGTTCTTCACTCCCTTGGAGCCGGCGCGGGCCGGGATGACGCACAGGATATTCATTGTTCTCCTCTATTCAAGGTCATCCCAGGAAAGCAGGGAGCCCTGCGGGATGTCCCTCTTCGCTGTTTTTCCGATGATCTGCTCCATCTGTTCCGTTGCGATGCCGGTGCCCGGCCGGAGAAAGGTGAGCATGTCCCCGCGCAGGGAGGCTCCGGCGGGGATGGCCGCCAGCGCAGCGACGCTCCTCCTCATGGAGAGCACGCTGCCTTCCTCCGCCTTGCCGAGGACCACTGCGCCGTTTCCAAGCATCTTTTCCACCTCTCGCACCTGGGCGACAAGGGCTCGCAGGTCGTCCGGGTCGGCGGAAAGCTGGTGGTCCCTGAAGGTCGTCCTTGTTTTATCGAGGGTGAAGTGCTTCTCGATCACGCGCGCCCCCAGCGCGGCGGAGGCGATGCACGCAAGGGTGCCGAGGGTATGGTCGGAGTATCCGGCCGGTTTGGAAAACCTCTCCGCAAGCGTTCTTATGGCGAGGAGGTTTGCCTCCCCGGGCGGAGTGGGATAGGAGGAGACGCAGTGGAGCAGGATGACCTCGCGGTTCCCCTCTCCCTCGATGATGCGGAGAGCCGTCTCTATTTCCGCTTCGTGCGCCATGCCCGTGGAAAGCAGCACCGGTTTCCTTTTTGCTGCGATGTGCCGCAGCAGGGGAGGGCAGGTGAGGTCTCCCGAGGCGATTTTAAAGGCGGGGACAAGGGGGTCGAGGAGGTCGGCGCTCTGCAGGTCGAATGGCGTGGAGAGAAAGACGATGCCCTCCTGTTCCGCGACGGCGGCAAGGCGCCTGAAGTCGTCGTCCGTGAGCTCCAGCCTCCGGAAATGCTGAAAGCGCTGGGTTTCGGTCCAGGCGATGATCTTGTCGGCGCGGTACGTCTGGAACTTCACCGCATCCGCGCCTGCATCCCTGGCCGCTTTGATGAGGCGCACGGCATCGTCGAAGTTCCCTTCGTGGTTGGCGCCGATTTCCGCGATGATGAAGATGCCGGCGTCCAGGTCTCTCTTCCCGATCCTCATGCGCATACTCCCGTCGGGCACTCCGTGGCGACCCTCTCTCTCTCCAGCAGTTTTTCGGCAAGCCAGAAGTCGAAGTCCCTGTCCACATGGACCGAAAATTCCTCTTCCATTTCGATGTGACCGACGGACTCTCCGAGGAAATTCACGGAGGACACCGTGTCGCGGAGCGACACGTACAGGGCGCCGTTCTCTGCGTAGAGGGACTCTTTTTCGAGGCGGAGCTGCCGCTGCTTGAAGAGAGGCTCCAGGCCGTTGTACCGGTGCTGGTAGTGGAACATCCTGTCCTCGCACACGGAGATGACGCTGTCGGTTTTGAAGATGAGCAGGGTGTCCACCGCCTCGTCGATGTGCGCCGCTTTCTTCAGGGGCGAATTGATATGGGGCATCACCACGATATCCGGGGAGTACCCCTCCCGCTGCACCAGCGTGTCCAGGGCAAAGAGGATCGAGGGTTCGACAGGGGTGTTCGGCGCCGCAAGGCGCTGCGGCCTCAGGATCACCTCGACGCCGCACGAGGCGCAGTAGCGGGCGATGGCGTCGTCTTCCGTGACCACCGCCATCCTCTCCACCGCTTCGGCTTTCTTTACCTCCTCGATGGTGTAGCTGATCATGGGCCTGCCGCTCAATTCCCGCATCGGCAGGCAGTTGCCCCTCGCCGGGATGAGGGCGAGGACTCCGGGCATATCGTATTTGAAGCGCTCCCGTACGAAGTCCCGCTTGATTTTCCGGCGCGTGGAGAGGATTTTCCCCGTGTTGTTGGTCAGATTGTTTCCGTGCCGGCGGTAGTAGAAGAGGGGCAGATTTACGTTATACACTTTGAATTTATGGATGAAGCGTATCCAGAGGTCGTAGCCGTCCTGGCAGCGGATCGTTTCGTTGTACCCGTTCAGCTCTTTCAGGGCGGCCACCCTGATCATCGTTCCCGCGCCGTGGGCGGGCAGGTCGAGAAGGCGCGCATCCTCATCGACTTTTTTCCGGCGAACGAGCTCGAGGATCTCCCCGTCCTCGGACATATGGTAGTAATCGGGGTAGACGAGGCCTACCTCGGGATGGGAGTCCAGAACGCTCGAAAGGACCAGGAGGGCGTTTTCATCGAAAAAGTCGTCTGCATCGAGGCGGATAATGTAGTCGCCGTTGGCGGACTTCAGGGCGTTGTTGCAGGAGATGGGGAGGCCCTGCGGCTTCTCCTGGTGAATGATGCGGATCCGGAAATGGTCGGAGTAGGTTTTCAGGACCTCCGCCGTATCGTCGGTGGAGCCGTCATCGATGATGATCAACTCCCAGTCCCGGAGGGTTTGCTTGAGAACGCTTTCCACCGCCTGGGGAAGAAACCTTCCGTAGTTGTGCGCGGTTATATAAACAGTCACTTTCGGCATGGACACACCTCCTTATACACGCAACCCTGTATTCATCTCCGGGGGCAGCACCTTCGGCTTTACCTCCCTGTTCAGTTCAAGTACGCCCGGATGGGCGTCGAGGAAGGCGATGAGCTCGTCGAGGGTGAATACCTCGCCCCTCCGGTAGAGATTCCTGAAAACGGCCTTCAGCACATCGAGATCTTCGGCATAGTCGAGAGTGAGCCTGAACTTCCGCCTGCAGCGCTCCTCCACCGGCATGTCCGTTACGGTGAAGAGTTCGGGGACCTTCAGATAATAGGTCATGTATTCGGTCCAGCGGGAATCGATGGCCCGCTCATGCGCCGTCCTGAGGGCCTTATAGGAAATGACTTCGCATTCAGTCCCCTTGGGGAGGCCGGACATACAGGCGTAGTCGGCATTCTTCTCGAAAAGATGGAGTACCAGCTTGTCGAGATGCACAGGGTCGATGAGAATATCGTCTCCGGTCACCCGCACCACTATTTCCGCCCCTTCGCGTTCTCCCGCCCGGAGGAACCTGTCCATCACGTCGTCTTCGCTGCCCGCAAATGCCTTGATGCCGTTTCTCTCTGCTATCTCGATGAGCACCCTGTCGTTGGGATGGGTGGAGGTGCAGAGGACAATGCCTTTCGGCACCCGTGCGCATTTCAGCCTGTCGATGAGGTGCTCTATGGCGGTGCGGCCCTCCAGTTCGATGAGGGCCTTCCCCGGGAGGCGGGTGGAGCTCATCCGCACCGCAATGAGGATGACGGCATTCAGCTCGATGTCCTCGGGCCTGAGCAGCTCATCGGCCGCCAGGGACCGCCGTACCGCCCTCCCCGCGAGTCTTTCGGCAAGCGCGGGAGAGATCCCTCCCCCGCCTCTCTTGAAGTCGAGGGCGTCGGGAGTAATAGTCTCTCCCTTCTGTAGCTCCTTCGAGGCTACGATGAATTTTTTCATTTTTTTCCGGTAGAGTCTTTCGTTCTCCCCCATCTCCAGAGAGCTGCTCCCCATGGCCCCCTCCGCTTCCCGTATCCGCAAAACCATGTCCCTGAATTCCTCGGGATCGAGCGAAGAGTAATAATCAATGCCCTTTTTCGACCGGTCCAGGGTAAGGTGCTTCTCCACGACGGCTGCCCCCATGCCGAGGGCAATGAGGGGTATCAGGGGACAAAGGGATGCATCCCCCGCAATGTGGTCCTGAAGCCCCACAGGGAGTCGGAAGCGCTCTTTCAGTGTCGCTATTCTCCGGAGGTGGAGGTCGTCGAGGTCGGTGGGGAAGCCCTGGAACCCGTGCATGAGCACGATTCCCGCCGGTGCAAGGGACGCACACGCATGGGCGATCTCCTCAGGCGTCGATCCCCCGGCCGAGAGAAGCACCGGCAGGTCTTTCCCCTGCAGGGCCCGCAGCATGCGCGGGTTTGCGGTATCGGTGGAGTGGATCTTGGCCGCGTCGATGCCGAGAGCGAGCAGCTCCTCCACCGCCTCCTCGTAAAAGAGGTCGGCGAAGAACAGGAGGCCCCTGTCGTGTGCGGCTGCAATGAGGCTCTTCCACTGGGCGTCGTCGAATTCCAGGGCCTGGAAGTGGGAGAGCTTCGGGTCATTCTTTGTAACGAGGCGCTCCGCCCTGAATCGCTGGAACTTCACCGCATCGGCGCCGGCATCGGCGGCGGAATGGACAAGCTGCAGGGCCTTCTCAAAATGCCCCTCGTGCGCGTTCGCGGCTTCGGCGATGAGAAAGAGGGGCCGCCCCTCTCCCACGGTCCTGTCTCCGATCTTCACTGATGGCACCCCGGTATCCCGCATCTATCGCCCCTTTCCCTCTCCGTTTCTTTTCTTTTCCCAGACATAGCTTTCTTTGACAAAGCATTCCTTGCAGGGAGAAATCCCGTTCAGCTTTCCCCCACGTTGGATCCTCCGTATCTCCTGCATCCGTGGACCGTGCCATATCTCCCTGATCGTCTGCGTTTTCGCATCTCCGACCTTCTGCTCCTTGAACCAGTCGCCGCAGCACATGAGGGCGTCCCCCTCCCGGGAGATCACCAGTCTCTGCCAGGGCTGGGGGCATCTCTTCCTGCCCACCGCCACCTGGTCGCCCACCGCAAGCCGGTCGCCCTGGCCGCGGTCGGTGACGTCGCTGATCCGTAGATCGTCTACATAGGGATTCCAGGTGCGCAGAAAGAGGTCTACCTCGTCCTTGTTGTCCTTCATTCTGACCATCTGTACCCGCACGAAGGGGCGCACCGAATCCCGCTCCTTCTTCATTTCGTGCACCTTTCGGATATTCTCCGCTACTCTGTCGAAGCTGCCCCCGACCCGTATGCGCTCGTAGGTTTCCTTCGTTGCTCCGTCCAGGGAGAAGATGATCCTGTCGAGTCCTGCATCAATGAGCCGTTTGATGCGCTCTTCCGTGAGGAGCATGCCGTTGGTATTGAACTGGACGTCGATGATCCCCTTCTGCTTTGCATAGGCTACCAGATCTTCGAGCCCTTTATGGAGCAGCGGCTCTCCGCGCCAGTTGAACTTGAGGGAGTAGAGGCCGTTTTCGGCACCCTGATCGATCAGGCTTTCGGCAAAGGGAACGTCGATGAAACCCGTCTTCATCTCTTTTTTGTACGAGTGGACGCACATGATGCAGCGCAGGTTGCAGGCGTCGGTGACTTCTATGTCCAGATGGAGGGGAAAGGCGAAGCGGGCGCCGTAGTGTGCCGCCATGTTCCATTTGAGCCGATAGAGTGAGTAGGTATAGCCGAGCCCCCTTCGGTATATCTCCCGCGCGGCGTTCACCCTTCGCTGAAAGCGTCCTATCTCCCTGTAGTTCTTACCTGACATCTCTCAGAATCCTCTCCTTGAGCAGCTCGGCGATTTCATCGACGATCATTTCGACTTCCGTTTTTTTCTGCTTCCGAACGCCGTCCGCCTCTTTCACCCGCAGTTCGTTCAGGGCGCCCGAAAGGGTATACCCTCTCTCGTAGACAAAATTCTTTATCTGTTTTATTGTCTCGACGGTCCGCCCGTCGTACCTGCGGTGTCCCCCCTCCGTCCTGACGGGGCTGAGATATCCGTCGAGGGACCTCTCCCAGAAACGGAGCGTATAGGAAGGGACCCCGGTAATCTCGCTGACCTCTTTGATGGAATAGAGTCTTCCGTTTTTCCTCATCGCCTGCTTCTCTGTCCGGCGGTGCGGCATGCCGGGCTCGGGGAACCGCTGTTCCTGCTTACCCTACTAATCGGAAAAATTAACAATAAACTTTAACTTCGAGGTCAGGATAAGCAAGTGTCGTACCATGCATTCTCTCCCTGCATGCCGGCAAGGAGCAGCTCTCTCTCTCCGCCACCTGTTTGCTGCTGGGGCTTCTGCAGAGCGTGCCCCCCGCGCTTTCCCCGGCATCGTCTGTCCTGACGAGGGGAAAATTTTTCCTGGTGGGCAATTTCTGCAGGCCTGATCGAGGCCCCGCCCTCCCGCCCGAACGAAGACGGAGCAGGGACTGCCGGGTGCGGGGAGCCCTGCTCCGTCAGAAGAAAACCGCCGCAAAAGGCGCTGATAAACAAACGGGAATGCAGGTGCGTGCGGCGTGCCCGCGCTATTGAAATGCTGGACGGGGTGCTGTATAGTAAAGGCTAAACGGGCGGACAGGCACGGGAGACGGCGGGGGAATCCCATGAAAATTCCGGATACGACGCAGCCTTATATGCTTTCCTACACAGCCGAGGGAGCCACGGAAAAAGCGCGGCCGGGGCTTTCCATCGCCTATGTGGTCGGACATGAGCTCGGCCATGCAAGCACCAACAGGCTCCTTGCCCTCGCCCGCGGGCAGGAGGTGCAGCAGGAGATCGACTACCGGGTCGAGGTGAAGGGAGGCAGGCTGGTGGCTACCGGCGGGGTCACCCGGGCTACCTTTACCGAAGGACGCGGACGGTCCGGCAGCAGGAGCGGTCTTCCCGCCTATTTTGCGGAAGCCCCGGACAGGGCGCCTCTTTCCGCCTCTCTCCCAGTCTCCCCTCTCCGTGAGCTGGAGAGCCTGAAAGCAGCGAAAAAAGAGCTGGAGCGGGAGCTTTTTGCCAGCTTGCGGGCCAGCTCGCGGGCCAACTCGCTGTCCCGGCGCTTCCGTCCCGGCGGTCCCGATGCGTCTTCCTCCGGTCCTCCTTCGGAGCAGGAGCGCGGAACGGGAGCTTTTCCGGAAGAGGCTGCAGCGGGGACATTTTCCGATGCGGGAGCGGAAGGAAGCTCCGGCAAGGCCGTTTCGCCTGCGGGGTCAGGGGAAGAAGGCCTTTCCCGCGAGGTCCGAAGGCTCGACAACGCAATAAGGGAACTGAAATACCGGTTCGGCATGATGACCGCTCCCTTGCCCCTTTCCTCAGGGGAAAAGCGCCGGGAAGAGCCTTCCCCTGAGCAGCAGGAGGGAGCGGGTCAGGAAACCAGGCTCAAAAGCGCGCTCTTCTCAGGAGCTGTCGATCTGATCAGGAGAGAGGTCCCTCCCGTTGTCCTGATCGACGACTTCGGGTCCGCCCTCCGTGTGCAGTCGGCAGTGGATGCCCTCCGGGCGCTCCGGGAGAGGAATGAGCCCGTACTCGCGAAGAGGCTGCGTTTCCAGCCCGCTTTCGGGGAGAACCGTCTTGAGGACTGGAACAGGCTGAAAGACCTCCTGGGCGAGGTGGAGCGCTTCAATGCTCTCCTCCTGGGCAGCGAGGGGCTGAATACGAAAAAAGCCTCTTCCTCCGACGAGAGCGTTCTGACCGCAGCCGCCACCTCCGGCAGCAGCGAAGGAAGCTACTCGGTTCTTGTGGAAAGGCGTGCGACGCAGCACCGCGTCGCCTCCGACGCCTTCTCCGATACCTCTGCGGCCCTCGGCCTTTCCGGCACGATCACCCTCAACGATTTTGCGGTCTCCCTCGATGCTGCCGATTCGCTCCGGACCCTTGCCGACAAGATCAACTGGGGTGAAGATGTAAACAGGAACGCCGTTCTTGATTACGGACCGGAGAGGGACGTAAACGGGAACAGAATCGCTGAAAACGGAGAGGACGACAACGGAAACGGTATGCTCGACACAGCGGAGGACCTCAATTTCGACCGGAAGCTTACCGGCGGCGCCGGGCAGCACGGGGTGAGCGCCTCCCTTGCGGACGGAAGGCTCATACTGACCTCTTCAGCGACGGGCAGGGCGATTCGGTTCAAGGACGACGAGGGCATCCTGAAGCGCCTGGGAATCCTTAGCTACGATACCTATCCACTGCAGGTAACGGTAAAGAACGAGCTGCAGGCCGCGGTAAAATCACGAGCGGTCATCGACGGTACGAGCTATGAGCAGGAGAGCAACGAGCTGACGGAGGCGATACCGGGCCTGTCCCTCTCCCTTCATCAGGTTTCCTCCTCTGCGGTGACGGTATCGGTGGCTTCTTCAGCCGATGCTGCGGTTGCGAACATAAAGGGCCTGGTGAGCGCCTACAACAGGGCCTTGGAATTTCTGAACGACCGGATCCGGTTTGTCCGGACTTTTTCGCGGGACAAGACGGCGCAGAGGCTGCGGGTCGAGCTGAAGCATACTGTTACCGATCCTGTCACCGAGGCCGGCGGCGGACAGTCCTCCGGCCCCGGAAGTCTCTCCGACATCGGGGTGAGCGCCTCCGCAGCGGGCATGAACGCCCTCCCTGAGCTTTCGCTGCTGAACCTTTACTCTTCGATCAAGGACGGACTGCAGCAGGAGATCTCCCTGCCGTCGCAGGGGTCCCGCTCCCTCTACGCCCGCATCGACGACCTCGGGATCAGGACAAAAGAGGATGATTCCCT
Source organism: Thermodesulfovibrionales bacterium (assembly GCA_046350935.1). Taxonomy (GTDB): domain Bacteria; phylum Nitrospirota; class Thermodesulfovibrionia; order Thermodesulfovibrionales; family Dissulfurispiraceae; genus Nitrobium. The sequence continues at coordinate 56,809 of JAXLZK010000008.1, read as the reverse complement.
GTCGGTGGATGAGGAAAAGCTCGCATCTCTTCTTCGGGAAGACGGCGCCGGGATGGCGAGACTCTTTACCGGAAACGGGGGGATTTCCGTCCGGCTGAAAGAGCAGCTCGCCAGGGACCTGGATGCGGGAATAGGGACGATCGCGCTGCAGAGAGCGGCCCTGGGGGGCGCGGAGGGGACCTTCGAGTATTTCCAGCGCCTGCAGAAATTCAACGAGGTGTTCGACTCCCTGAACAGGCGGGAGCGGCTCATTACTTCCACGTTCTCCGTCATCGCCTGAGGCGGGAGCGGCGGAGCCTAATTCTATATTTATCCCTGTTTTTCTGGTACAATAAGCGGCAATCGCGGGAAAAGGAGCGTCACTGGTCATGGATATAGCGGCTTTTTTCGGCCTGCTTATCGGGGTGAGTGCGATCATCGGGGGCAACATCATCGAGGGGGGAAGCACTGCCCATCTTGTCCAGCTTGCTGCCGCCCTGATCGTATTCGGGGGCACCTTCGGCGCGACCCTTCTGAGCTTTTCCTCCCGTGACATTATCAACGCGCTGAAAGCCCTCGGTCTGGTCTTCAGGGGCCGGTCCCTCGCTCCGGCCGAAGTGATCGAGGAGATCCTGGGCATCCTGGTCAAGGCGCGCAAAATGGGCCTTATCGCACTGGAGGACCAGGTGAACAGGATCGGGAACCCGTTCCTCAGAAAGGGGTTGAGCCTGCTGATCGACGGGATGACCCCGCAGATGATCGAGGATGTCCTCTATCAGGAGATCGCCACCTACGAGGAAGAGATGAAAAAGGCGGCGCGCGTTTTCGAGTCTGCAGGGGGATATGCGCCTACCATCGGCATCCTGGGCGCCGTCCTTGGTCTGATACAGGTGATGCGGAATGTGTCGGACCCCTCCAAAATCGGCGGAGGCATCGCTGTGGCGTTCGTGGCGACCATTTACGGCGTCGGCTCGGCAAACCTCCTCTTCCTTCCCCTGGGGAAAAAAATAATGAACAGGTTGAAGGAGGAGATCTTCATCCGGGAGCTGATCATCGAGGGGATAGTGGGTGTCGAGAGCGGCGTCAATCCGTATTTCCTGAAGGCGCGCCTGAACGCTTTCCTGACTGAGCACGAAAAGGGGAAATAGACGGTGCAGGAGGAGGCACGGTGAGGAGAAGGCGCAGAGGCGAGGAGGAGCACGAAAACCACGAGAGATGGCTGATTTCCTACGCCGATTTCATTACCCTGCTCTTTACGTTTTTTGCCGCTCTCTACGCGCTCTCGACGGTCGACAAGGCAAAGGTGGAGCAGTTTTCCGGGTCCCTCAGGGAGAGCTTCAGAATCATCGATGCCCCCATCCCTCTTGGGGAGAGCACGAACCGGTCGCTTGCCGGGAGCCTGGACAGAGCGATCAGGGGCACGCCGGGCGTGTCGGTGCGCGCTGAGTTCAGGGGAGTGGTAGTGACCTTTTCCGATGCGGTGCTTTTTCCACCGGGGTCTGCGGAAATCAGGCCTGACGCCTTTGGCGTCATCGAGCAGGTTGCGAAGGTGATGGAAACCGTTCCCGGAAGGATCACGATTGAGGGGCACACCGACAGCACCCTGGTGACCGGAGGAAAGTATCTTTCGAACTGGGAGCTGTCCACTGCGCGGGCGGCCGGGATTCTCCACTTCCTGGTGGAGAGAGGAATGGACCCGAACAAGTTCTCGGTGGCCGGGTATGCCGAATACCGTCCGGTGGCCGGGAACGATACGGAAGAGGGCAGGGCGAGGAATCGGAGGGTCGAGCTGGTCATCGCCCGATAGTCTTTTCGCCGCCGCCTATGCTGTTTGCTTATGGCGTTGCGGGAGAGAAATTATTATAATAGACGCCGTGCAGTGCGGCGGAGGAGTCGAGTGCTCAGGGACGACGAGAGATACAGGGAGATGAGGGAGTTTTCGCGGGTGGACGCCCGCATCCCCCTCGAAGTGTCCCGCGTGCCGGGGGGTATGCGAGAGGGGCTCCGCTCCCGGATCTCGGGGGAGACGGTCCCTTCCGAGATGAGGGCGCTCCCTGACCTCGGCGACAAGCTCCTCACCGACTGGTTGAAAATGCTGAATACCAAGCTCGATACCCTGATCAGCATGCTCGTCCTGCAAAAGGAGGGTTTTTCCTCCCTCTCTCTTGCCGACGTAAATATCAGCGGAGGAGGAATGAGCTTCGTTTCACGGGAAGAATACAAGAGGGGAGAGGTGCTCGAGCTGAAAATGATGCTTCCCCTGCTGCCCCCTGTCGCCCTGTACGCCTACGGAGAGGTGGTGAAGGAAGAGGCAGAGGCGGGAAGCCGCCGTATTGCCGTGAGATTCATCGCGATGGACGAAAAGATACGCGACGAGGTCGTGAGGTTTGTCTTCAGGAGACAAAGGGATCTGTTGAGGGAACTGAGAAGATAGGAGACGATGGATGTTTGCAATCATTGGCGCGGTTATCGTATTCGGTTCGGTTATCGGCGGGTATATCATGGAAAAGGGGAACCTGCATGTCCTCTTTCAGCCCGTGGAGCTGCTCATTATCGGCGGTGCGGCTGCCGGCTCTTTTATCATCTCCTCTCCGATGAAGGTGATAAAGGCCGTTATCGGCGCCATCATGAAGGTGCTGGGCGGGAAGGCCTATTCCAAAAGCGACTACGTGGAGATACTGCTCCTTCTGAGCGAAATCTTCTCGAAAATCAGAAAAGAGGGGCTGGTCTCGATCGAAGCGGACGTGGATAGCCCGGAAGAGAGTAAAATTTTCAGTAACTATCCGAAATTTCTGAAGAACCATCACGCCATTACCCTCGTGACCGACACATTGAGGACGGTGATGACCACCAGTATCGCCCCCCACGAGCTGGAGGCCCTTCTCGATACGGAGCTTGAAGCGCACCATGAGGAAGCCTTGATCCCGTCGAATGCCCTCTCGACAGTGGCTGACGGGATGCCGGCCCTCGGTATCGTCGCCGCCGTGCTCGGGGTCGTCATCACCATGGGCAAGATCAGCGAGCCGCCCGAGGTGCTGGGGCACAGCATCGGAGCCGCCCTGGTGGGGACTTTTCTCGGGGTCCTCCTGAGCTACGGTTTCGTCGGCCCGGTTGCGAGGAATTTAGGGTACATCGCGAACGAGGACAAGGAGTATCTCAACGTCCTGAAAGTCGCGTTGGTCGCTTTCGTGGGCGGGGCCGCCCCCCAGATAGCGGTTGAGTTCGGCAGGCGGGTCATCCCCGCCAATGTCAAGCCCTCTTTTGTCGAAATGGAAGAAGCGATAAAACAGGTGAAAAAGTAGGCGGGAGCTCCGTTGTATGGCGGACAAATCAAAGACAGTCATTATCAAGAAGGTAAAGAAAGGCCACGGGGGGCACCACGGGGGGGCCTGGAAAGTGGCGTACGCCGACTTTGTAACCGCCATGATGGCTTTTTTCCTCCTTCTGTGGCTCCTGACCATGACCTCTTCGGAAAAGAGGGCGGTACTGGCCCAATACTTTAAAAACTTCAGTATCTTTCAGGAGGCGGGGAAATCCTTTATGAAGGAGTCCTCCCAGATCCTGCAGAGCCCGTCCGGCGATCTGAAGTCGAGCTCGCGGGACCCCGGAATGGGGACGGAGCTTACCGCCGAAGACCTGAAAGAGAAGCTGAAGAGAGCGATTGAGCAGAAATTGAAAGGCCTCAGTGACCAGGTGCTTGTCGATATTTTCGAGGGGGGAGTGCGGATTCAGTTGGTGGATTCCGAAGGGAAGCCCATGTTCTATCCTGGGAGCGCGGAGCTCAGCCCGAGTGCCAAAGCGCTGTTGAAGCTGGTGAGCGAAAATATCCGGGATATGTTGAACAGGGTTGCGGTTGAAGGGCACACCGACGCCGCCCCCCTCTTGAAGGGGCAGACCACCAACTGGGAGCTCTCCACCGCCCGGGCGTCCTCTGCACGCCGCGAACTCGAAAGCGACGGCATCGACTCCAACAGGGTAGCCCGCGTCGTCGGGTACGCGGACACCGAACTCCTCATCAAGGAGAACCCCCGGGACCCCCGGAACCGCAGAATAAGCATCATCCTGCTGCAGCCCACGCAGAAAGAGCCTCTGAAAAACTTTCCAGTCCGCCAGGAGGCGGTTCCGGAGAGAAAGCCCGCCGAGAGAGCACCGCTCACTCCTGCGGCATCGAACAGCCCGCAGCCCGCGGCGGCGCATGGTCAGGGAGAGGGAAGAACGCCGTTACGCCCCGAGCTGGATATACGGCCGCAAAAACCCATTCTCCTGCCGGGCAGATAACAGACAGATGACAGGAAAAAGGGGCGCTCCGGCCCCTTCCTGTCTCTCCGCTTCATTTCTTCCGCCGCTCTATGCGGGACTAATGCGCTCCATGGATAAGGATGGGAAGACATCTGACGCACACGAGCTTCTCCTCTCCGGCATGGATACAGGGCAGATAGACCCTTTCCTTGTCAACGACCCCGCAGACGAAGCATTTTGTCTCCATTCTAGCTTTCCTCCAATTCGTTGATTTCCTTTACTACTTTCTCCGGGTCGACGTTGTGCATCATCGCGCCGAAACTAATGGACTCAACCCGTATCCCGGGGCAGGTAAAGCATCCGTTGCCGAAATATTTTTCGATGACTTTCATGGCGGCAGGGTTTTCCTTGAGCAAATCGCCGATGACTGTATCCTTCGTGACTTTCTTTTTCGTCGTTTCCATAGTGTTCTCCTTTCCGTTGACATCTGAAACAGATATATATAGATTAGATGAAATGTCCGGGAGTTTTTATGATCGTGGTCATAATGCGGGAGAGAAAAAAAGAGGGGGGACTGAAGAGACAACGGAAAACGGAAAGAAGACACAAGGAATACGTATACTAATGTAGATTTTACTCCTATGACGGAAGTCATATCGGGAGGTATTCCTTTCGGGTAAGATGAGGTAATATAATTTGTAAGGAATCGATGAGGAGGAGAAAAGAATATGGAGAAATTTGTACGGAACTTTATCGTCATGAGCATTGTCTATCTCGCACTGTCCGCATGTATCGGGATCGCGATGTTCGCCAATTCGTCCTGCCTCTCTCTGCGCTTCGTCCATTCTCATCTGAACATGCTCGGGTGGGTATCGATGATGATCTACGGGGTGGGGTATCACATACTCCCCCGGTTCGCGGGAAAGAGGCTGAAAAGCGTGCGGATGGGCGAAGTGCAGTTTTACCTTGCCAACATTGGACTGATTGGCATGCTCGTTTTCTATACCCTCCAGGTAAACAATCCTGCAGTTTCCTTGTACCGGGGCCTTTCCGTCGCTTTTGGTATAATGGAGGCTCTCTCCATATTCCTCTTTTTCTACAATATGATAGCGACCCTTTTCTCGAAAGAGGAGTAGGTGCGCAGCGGTATGCCGTCTTCCCTTTTCACGCCCCGCCCCCGCTCTGCGCCTTTTTGGCGGACAGTGCCGCCGGCATCTTTCGTTTTTCGCGGCAGGGTGATGTAAAATGGTAGGTGTTTATTGTAAAATTAGGGTGAAAATAATCCCAGAGCAAGGAGGGCAAAGACATGAACGAAGAAGAGATCATAGAGCTTTTAAAGCGGGAGAATGAGGAATTCAGACGGCTGTATCAGGAACATAGAGAGCTCGACGGACTGCTGGCAGAGTTCAGCAGAAAGCATTATCTTTCTCCCGAGGAAGAGGTCGAAGAGAACAGGATGAAGAAAGAGAAGCTTCACAAAAAGGACAGGATCGCCGAGATAATCCGTGAGTACGGCAAAAAGGTGGGGAGCGGCGCATAATGGGGAAGAGGCTGCCTGCGCCGCCGCCTTCGGAGGCGGGCTGCTCCGTGCGCCTGCACGGGAGCATAGACAAGAAACGAGGAAACGGAAAAGTATGAAGCTGAGAAGCAGTACCATCAAGAAGGGGCTTGAAAGGGTCCCGCACCGGGCTCTCCTCTATGCAACGGGAATTCCCCGGAGCGAGATGAACAAGCCTTTCATCGGCGTTGCCACGAGCTTTACCGATATCATTCCCGGGCATATCGGCATGCGCGACCTGGAGAGGTTCATCGAAAAAGGCATCCATACGGGGGGCGGGTATCCCTTCTTCTTCGGCATTCCCGGGATATGTGACGGGATCGCCATGGGGCACAGGGGAATGCACTACTCGCTCGCATCCCGCGAATTGATTGCTGACATGGTGGAGACCGTTATCGAGGCGCACCAGCTGGATGGCCTGGTAATGCTGACCAACTGCGACAAGATAACGCCGGGCATGCTGATGGCGGCGGCCCGGTTGAATGTGCCCAGCATCGTGGTGACCGCAGGCCCCATGCTCTCCGGCCGCCATAGCGGCAGAAGGCTGAACCTTACCAGCGACACGTTCGAGGCAGTGGGAAAATATCGAAAAGGACTCATAAAGGACGAGGAGCTGGGCGCACTCGAAATGTGCTCCTGCCCCGGCGCCGGGTCCTGCCAGGGGATGTATACGGCAAACACCATGGCCTGCGTGACGGAATCGATCGGGATGAGCCTGCCCGGATGCGCTACTGCGCCCGCCGTCCTGGCCCAGAAGAAGAGGATCGCCTTTGAGAGCGGAGTCCGGGTGGTGGAGTTGATCAGAAAAGGGATCACCCCGCGGAAAATCATGACCGCCAAGGCGTTTGAAAATGCGATCATGGTCGACCTTGCCCTCGGCGGATCGACGAATACCGTCCTCCATATCCCTGCTATCGCACACGAAGCGGGAGTGGAGCTCCCCCTCGATACATTCGACGCGTTGAGCAGGAAAACCGCTCATATCGCGAACATGATTCCCGGAGGGGAGTACTACATGGAAGACCTCGATGCTGCGGGCGGAATCCCAGCGGTGCTGAAGAGGCTGAAAGACCTGCTCAACAGCAGCGCCACTGTTTCCGGGAAAGACATCCTGGACATTGCCGCGCAGGCCGCTGTTATGGACGAAGAGGTAGTGCGGCCCCTTGACCGGGCGTATCATAAAGAGGGGGGAATTGCGATCCTGAAAGGGAACCTCGCCCCTGACGGCGCCGTGGTTAAACAGACGGCAGTGGGTAAGAAAATGCTGAAATTCGAGGGTACTGCACGGGTGTTCGACTCGGAGGAGGCGGGCATGAAGGCCATTCTGAACGGAGAAATCAAACCGGGGGACGTGATCGTCATCCGGTACGAGGGGCCGAAAGGAGGACCGGGTATGCGTGAAATGCTTTCCCCCACCGCCGCCATAGCCGGGATGGGCCTCAGCGAGTCGGTGGCCCTCATCACGGATGGAAGATTCTCCGGGGGCACCCGTGGCCCCTGCATAGGACATATCTCCCCCGAGGCGATGGAGGGAGGACCCCTCGCAATCGTACAGGACGGAGACAGAATCGGCATCGATATCCCAAAGCGGAAAATAAATATCCTTCTCTCCGATGCGGAGATCAGCCGCAGGCTAGCTCTCTGGAAGCAGCCGCAGCCCAAGATACGCCACGGCTATCTTGCGCGCTACGCGAGGATGGTGAGCTCCGCCGGCAGTGGTGCGATCATGAAAACTGAATAGCGGTTTGTTTTTTCTTGCAAGAAACCACCAAAAAAATATAGAATAACTAATCCGCTTTTTATTCGGTTCAAGGCAACCGGCCGATGTACTTCCAGTCAACGCGGGCGTAACTCAGTGGTAGAGTGTCAGCTTCCCAAGCTGAAGGTCGCGGGTTCGAATCCCGTCGCCCGCTCCATTCAATCGATGATACGGGAAGTCTTCCTGAAGCGTGCCTTTCTTCCGGGACCCGATGAGGGAGGCGAGGCTAACCCTTTGAGACATATAACTTTTTCTTTTCCTCTCTCTCCGTTTTCTTTCTTAACAATTCCTCCGTTTTTTCTTGAAAATTCTATTGACCTTTTGCCTTTTCGTGTGTCAAACTTATGACGTGGAAAATACAGGTGCAGGACGCAACGGCAACCATCATCCGCTGATCGGCACTTCTCAGGCAATCAAACGCATCTACGAACTGAGCGCAAAAGTTGCGAACTGCGCCAGTACAATTCTGATTATGGGAGAGAGCGGGACCGGCAAGGAGCTGGTTGCCAAAAACATCCACAACAACAGCAACCGCGCTGAAAAACCCTTCATCCCTGTCAACTGCGGCGCCATCCCTGCGGAGCTTCTCGAATCGGAGCTGTTCGGCCACGAAAAGGGCGCCTTTACCGGGGCGGTCGCCATGCGGATAGGGAGATTCGAGCTTGCCGACAGCGGCACGATTTTTCTCGATGAGATAGGAGAGATGCCGCCCATCCTGCAGGTAAAACTCCTCAGGGTCATCCAGGAGCGCTCCTTCGAAAGGATCGGCGGGACGAAAACGGTGAACGTGGACGTCAGGATCATTGCCGCAACCAACCGGAACCTTGAAGAGGCGGTAGGGCAGGGGAGGTTCAGGGATGACCTCTTTTATCGTCTCAATGTCATTCCCATCGAAATCCCCCCCCTTCGTGAGCGCATCGAGGATATGCCCCGGCTGTGTGATTTTTTTGTCGAGAAGCACGCAAAACGCTTCGGAAGGAGCAAGATTGCCTTTTCAGAAGATGCCGTGAAAATATTCAACACCTATGCATGGCCCGGCAACGTCAGGGAGCTGGAAAACACTATAGAACGGCTGCTGGTCCTCAAAGAGAACGACATCGTCACGCCTTTCGATCTTCCGGAGAGAATGACCGGACGGCGTATTCCCGACCTGCCCGAAATAGGAGATGACGACGCCAATCCCTTTATCGGCGGCATCGACCTGAATGCCGCCCTTGAAGAGTACGAAAGGAGGCTCATCCTCCACGCCCTCGAACTGCATAACGGGGTGAAGAGCCAGGCTGCGCGCTATCTCAACATCAATAGAACGACCCTCATCGAGAAGATGAAGCGGCTGATCCTGCCGTAATTCTCTTTTACCCTCCTTCGGGGAAAAAACAAAAGCGTCATAAAAGTAACATTCCGGAACTTTTTCTTTTTCGTTCCCGTCATATAATTGACTTGAAAGGGGGATCCCCCGGAGAGTGCTATTTATTTTTCTTTAATTTTCAGAGGAATTATCGAAGAAAACTATTTTCCTTTTTTGGGGAGGGATGGCACGTTTTTTTCATTAGAAGAACGGATTGCCGTGTGAAAAATAAGGGAGCAAGGAGAGTGGGATGACAGGAGAAAAAGCGGGAATCAGCGGGAAAAAACCTTCTCCTGCGTCCCGTCTTCCTTTTCTCCTTTTTTTCTCACTTTTTCTTCTCCCTGCGCTCTTTCCTGTGCCGCTGCTTCATGCCTCCGGCGACAAACTGCACACCGCCGACGAGCTTTTCAAGACGAAAAAATATTCCGCGGCGGGAGACATGTACCGGGAAATATTCCTCTCCTCCCGGAAGGGGCCGACTGCTGAAAAGGCGCTTTTCGGCATGGGCAAGGCGGATTTTTATCTGAAGAGGTACCACGAAGCGCGTCTGAATATGAAGCGCCTTTTCTCGTTATACCCCCAGTCTGTCCATATGAATGAGGCCATGCTCCTGCTCGGATACAGCTCTCTTGCTTCGCGGTCATACGAAGAAGCCCGGTACTATTTTGAAAAAGCCGGTGGGGAGTTCCGGGAAAAGGCTCTTATCGGCAAAGCGGAGCTGAAACTGAAAATGAGCGATAGCACCGGGGCCGAGGCGCTTCTGAAAGAGCTTTCCCCCCGGGCATTGGAAACCGAGCCCCGCGCCCTGTTCGTCAAGGCTGACCTGTACAGCCTGAAAGGGATGCATCGAGAAGCGATCGGCACGATCAACAAGATCTCCGAGTCCGCCCTGAAAGAAGAGGACCTCCGGGTAAGCAAGGCGCTGCTGTACTATTACGCCTCCCGCTTCGACGATGCCGAGAGGCAGTGCAAGGGCATTATCCGGGAATCGTCTTCGAGCCTCGAGGTGCATAACGCGAAGAAGACCCTTGCAAAGGTGTACGAATACAAGGGAAGAGACAATGAAGCCCTGGAGCTGAGCCTCGATGTCTTTTCGCGCGAGATGGACGATGGCCTTGCGATGACCATAGTGAAACTTTACGACAGGACGGGCGATCCCGGCAATGCCTTGCGTTACCTCACGTTCATCAAGGACAAGAAAACCCGGGGGCGGGAGATGGAAAGGCGGCTGCAGAAGTTCATCGATGCGAAAGACCCGAAAGGGGCCGAATATCTTTCCAAATATTCCCCTTATCTCGATCTGAGCAGCCCGTTCATCGCAGCGGCCGCGCGGCACCTGATCGCCAACGGCAGGGAAAAGGAGGGGGCGCTGCTGCTCAAACGGACGCAAAAGGGAGAGAATGGGGATGCGTCGCTGCTTCTCGCGGAAATTCTCATCAATGAGGGCAAAAACGGCGAGGCACGGAAGCTCATCCTTCCCATTCTTTTCGATAAACGGTATTTCCTCCGCTCCTCCTACCTGATGGCGGAAATATACAGACGGGAGGGGGATTACCCGCAGGCGATCCAGCACCTGGCAAATGCGGCCGGGATCTCGCAGGACCACCGTCTCCTCGCGCGTCTGGCCTCGCTGTACGCAGAGGCAGGCGACAGGGGCAATGCGGTAAAGTACTATGGAATGGCCTCCGATGCCGGCGACAGCGCCTCTTCCGCTCGGGCGGGGGATCTCGCGTATCGGGCGGGGGAGGAAGAGAAGGCCCGGTTCTACTACAAACGGGCGCTGGAGCAGGGAGTGGACGACCCGCGGACCCTCCAGTGGGTGCAGTATCAATACGGGAAGCTGATGCGCGACCGGGACTATCTGAAGAAAGCCGCCGACGGCGGCGGGCTTGTGGGAGAGGCGGCGATGATTCTGGCGGGAGAGGAGTAGAAACGCACGATGGACCTGGTCGATGTAGGGCTGCTCAATAAGGCAATAGAGAGCTTCAATGCGGCATCGGCGACGCTTACCCAGTATTACCGGAATCTCGAAGAGAAGGTCGAACGGCTGACAGAGGAAGTGGAGCACAAGAAGCAGCTCCTCGACAGCATTCTTGACAGCGTCGATGTGGGGGTCATCTTCTTCGACAGGGACGGGGTGATACGGCTGGTCAACAGCGCTGTGGAGAAGCTGCTGAACGTCACTGCGGAAGAAATCATCGGAGGGGCCTCTTTCAGGGCGGCCGTCAGCGGGGAGACGATCGTGCCGGAAAAAGGGAGGCCGTTTTATGCGCTTGTCTCCCGCTCGGAGGTGCGTGACAGGGAGGGCAGCAGCATCGGGCATGTGGTGTTGTTCAAAGACATTACCCGGCTGAAGCAGCTCGAGGCGGAGAACGAGCGGAACAGGCGTCTGACCGCCATGGGCGGACTGGTCCTGAAGATCGCCCATGAGATACGGAACCCCCTCGGGAGCATCGAGCTGTTTGCAAGCCTGCTCGCCGGCGACCTGAAGGGGACGGAGCACGGTGAGTATGCAAACAGGATTTCCAATTCCGTACGATACCTGGTAAACTCTCTCGACAACATGCTCCGGTTTTCGAAGGAGATCAAGCCGGCGGCCCAGGTCTGCTGCCTCAACGAAACCGTCGGCGAGATCTGCAGGGAGTTCGGAGAGCTGTTCCCGAAAGAGCGGATCCGGTTCCATTTTGCGGAGGAGGGGCGGTACCTGCTGCCCATGGACAAAGGGCTGATACGACAGGCGGTGATCAATATCATGCTGAATGCCGTCCAGGCGATCCCCGACAGGGGAGAGATACGGGTGCGCATTTACGCGCCGGAATGCCTGGAGAAGGCCCCGGCGGAGGGGGCTGCGTGGACGGACGGCATCCCGCCTTTCGTCGCGCTGTCCATACAGGACGACGGCGTCGGGATGGACGAAGAGACGCAGGCGAGGATGTTCGAGCCGTTCTTTTCCACCAAGGACCGGGGGACCGGGCTGGGAATGTCCATCACCTCCGGGATCGTTTCGGCGCACCGGGGCACCATTGCCGTAAGGAGCTCGGAGGGAAAAGGGACGGAATTCACCCTCTGCCTTCCCACGGGCGGGTAGGGAAGAGGGTACGGTATCGGCAAGGATCATTTTTTTGACGGAAAAGGCCTCTTGCTTTCGGGAGAATGGGTGTAGCGATAATGAAATCGGTATTGATCGTCGATGATGAAGTGGATATGGCCATGGCGCTCCGGGAGTCGCTCAAGCGGTGCGGCTTCAATCCCGTCGTGTTTCATAATCCCGTGGAGGTGCTGCACCAATGCAATCTTCACGACTTCTCCCTCGTCATCACCGATATGAAAATGCCCAAAATGAACGGAATCGAGTTCCTCCAGGAGATCCGGAGGAGGAATATATTCGTGCCGGTCATCGTCATCACCGGATACGGTACGGTGGAAAACGCGGTGGACGCCATGAAGCTGGGGGCGACCGACTATATCATCAAGCCTTTTTCCTTTCCGATGCTCAGCCAGGTGATCGAGCGGATACTCCCGTCCGGGGAGGACGACGGCATCGCCGAATCAGCGGCGATGAAGCATGTCCTCTCGATCGCCCGGGAGGTCGCAAAGAGCGATATCACGGTGCTCCTTGCCGGAGAGAGCGGCACCGGCAAGGAGGTGGCGGCGCGCCTGATCCACCGCAACAGCGCTCGGGAGGCGGGGCCTTTCATCGCCATCAATTGCGCCGCCATATCGGAGAGCCTTCTCGAATCGGAGCTCTTCGGCCACGAAAAAGGGGCCTTCACCGGGGCGGTGGAGAGAAGACAGGGCAAGTTCGAGCTGGCCAACAAGGGGACGCTCCTCCTCGACGAGGTCAGCGAGATGGCCTATCCGCTGCAGGCAAAGCTGCTTCGCGCCATCCAGGAGCGGGAGATCGACCGGATAGGAGGGCGCACGCCCCTTGCGGTCGATGTGCGCATCATCGCCACTACGAACAAGGACCTCCTCGCAGAGGTCAAAAAGGGCGCCTTCCGTGAGGACCTCTACTACCGCCTGAACGTCTTTCCGATCAAGCTCCCCCCCCTCCGGGAGCGCCGGGAGGATATCGTGCCCCTGGCGCGATTCTTCCTTTCGAAGCTCGCCGCTAAGATGAACAGGGTCCTGACCCTCTCCGGGGATTTCACCGATTATCTCCTGAAGAGGAACTGGGAGGGAAACGTCAGGGAGTTGGAAAATTTCATCTACCGGTCGGCGGTCATTGCGCGGGGGGAAGTGCTGCTGCCTCCTCCCGATGCCGTAGGCGGCGGAAACCCGCCTGACCCGGCAGGCGGAAAAACGGGAAGCCTGCGGGACATGGAGAGGGAGATGATCATCGAAACGCTGAGGCGGAACGCCGGAAACAGGACGAGGGCCGCCGAGCTGCTCGGAGTGAGCGTGCGGACCATCCGGAACAAGATCAAGGAGTACGGTATTTCCGACGGGGAGCTGAAAGAGTAGAAGGCGCTGAAGAAATCTTCGCCGGATGAACGGGATTGATGGAATGAAAATTGCATATACATTGCAGGACAGATAGAACTTATGAAGCAAGGGAGGAGCCTATGGCGGACAGCAGCATGAAAGTTCTCGAAAAGATGCTCGATATCGCCTCTTTCCGGCAGAAAATATTGGCGTCCAATATCGCGAACTCCGAGACGCCTGGATACAAGGCCAGGGACATATCGTTTCAGAATGAGCTCGGGAAGGCAAAAGCGGCATTCGAGGGCGCCGGACCGGAGGTCTCCCCGAGCTACGAGGTGTACGAGCCTGTCGATACCATGCCCAGCCAGGACGGCAATACCGTCAACCTCGACATGGAGATGGCAAAGGTTGCGGAAAATGCATTACTATACAACACCGCGACCCAATTGATAAGTATGAAGGTCAGGATGCTGAAGGACGTCCTCAGGGGCGGCCGGTAGGCGACAGCATGCCGGACAGCGGCCGAATAGTGAAAAGAGCAGGAGGGTGATCTGATATGGAAGGAATGTTTTTGCCGTTACGGGTAAGCGCAACTGCCCTCGAAGCGCAAAAGGTGCGCATGAACGTCATTGCGTCCAATGTTGCGAATATCAACTCCACGCAAACACCTGAGGGGGGGCCGTACCGGAGGAAGGATGTGGTGTTCGAGTCCTATCTGTTCGATGCGACCTCCGCCGGGGTGGACATCCCCAGGATTGTGGAGGACCCGAGGCCGTTCAAAATGGTGTACAATCCAACGCATCCCGACGCGAACAAAGAGGGGTACGTCAGCTATCCCAATATCAATACCACGGAAGAGATGGTCAATCTCATGACCGCTGCGCGGGCGTACGAAGCCAACCTGACACTGGTGAACTCCTTCAAGGAGATGTACATGAAAACACTGGAGATCGCCAGAGTGTAAAGCGGCCCATTGCAAGGAGGTGGCCTCATGAGCGAAATAAAGAAAATAGGCGAAATCGTCCCGGAGGGGGCGGAGGCCTCAAAGACGACCAAGCCGGGCGGCGCGTCCTTCGAGGACGCGATCAAGAGCGCGATGAAGGAAACATCCGAGATCCAGGACGAGGCCGAAAAGGCGATGGAGGGCTTTACCAATGGAGAGGTGAAGGACATCCATACCGTGGTGATCGCCATGGAGAAGGCGGATTTGTCCATGCAGACCCTTATGCAGGTGAGGAACAAGCTCCTCACCGCCTATGAGGAGATCATGAGGATGCAGGCCTAAGGGGAAAAAAGAGGGATACCAGGAAAATTTTTCCTCTTTTCCTGCTTCCCGCTCATAACAAGCGGCTATGACACTGAACGACATCGTACAGCATTTCCTTTCCTGGCCGGCGAAAAAGAAGATCGCGCTGCTCGCCGTCGTCCTGCTGAGCATCGCCCTGATGGCCGGAATCATGCTCTGGAGCGAGAGGATCGATTACCAGGTCCTCTACAGCAACCTCTCCCAGGAGGATGCGGGGCAGGTGATCGCCAAGCTGAAGGAAATGAAGGTCCCCTATCAGGTCGAGGGGAATGCCCTGTACGTTCCGGGCAACAAGGTGTACGAGCTCCGGCTCGAACTGGCTGCCCAGGGAATCCCTCAGGGAGGGGGCATCGGTTTCGAGATTTTCGACAAGACGCAGATCGGCGTCACCGAGTTCGTACAGCGGCTGAACTACATCAGGGCGCTCCAGGGTGAGCTGACCAGGACGATACAGCAGCTCGGCGAGGTGGAGAGGGCGCGGGTGCATATCGCCGTCCCTGAAAAGACCATCTTCACCGAAAAGGAAGAGAGGCCCACCGCTTCGATAGTGATAAAGCTGAAGTCCGGACGGGTCCTGAGCCAGGGACAGATAGGCGGCATCGTGCACCTCGTTTCGAGCAGCGTCGAGGGGATGAGCCCGCAGAACGTCACCGTCATCGACAATATGGGGAACCTCCTCTCGAAGCCCAGTGCCGGGGACGCCCTCGCCGACGCCAAGCAGAACGAATACCAGAAGGCTGTGGACAAGGACTACGAGAGCAGGCTCCAGAGCATGCTGGAGGGGATCGTGGGGAGGGGGAAGGCGATCGTGCGCGTTGCCTCGAAGATCGACTTTACCCAGATCGAGAGGACCGAGGAGAAGTTCGACCCGGATACCATCGCGATAAAGAGCGAACAGCGCACCCAGGAGAAATCCGCCGGCGGGCAGGGGGGAGGGATCCCCGGCGTCGTTGCGAATCAGCCCGGCCAGCAGCCCGGTCAGCAGACTGCCGGAACGGGGTCCGCTTCGTCCTCTTCGCAGAAACAGTCCGAGAGTATCAACTACGAGGTGAGCAGGAGCGTCAGCAAGATCATCCAGCCGAGGGGAGAGGTGAGGAGCCTCTCCGTCGCCGTGCTGGTGGACGGAACCTACAAGAAGGAAAAGGAAAAGAATATCTATATCCCGAGGCCCGAGGCCGACCTGAAGAAATATGCGGAGCTGGTGAAGGCGGCCGTCGGATACAATAAAGAAAGGGGCGACCAGGTCATCGTCGAGAATGTCGCTTTCGAGTCGGGGGTCGAGGAGCTGCCCAAGGAGAAGATCGACTTCCTCAAGATCATCTTTTCTCTCCTCAAGTACCTGGTCCCTCTGGCGGCCGTCGCCCTGCTGATATTCTTTGTGATAAAGCCCCTCATCGAGATGCTGAAACCCTCCCCGGTGGCGATGCTGCCGTCCTCGCCGGAAGTGACGGTGGGCATCGGACCCGCGGAGCTCCAGCAGGAGGCTTCCAGCGAGCAGATCATGAAGGAACAGGTAATGGACCTGGTAAGGAAGGACCCGCGCCGGGCCGCCGCCATCATCAGGGAGTGGCTGGCGGAATAGGGGCATGAGGAAGCTGAACGGGGTCGAGAAGGTGGCTGCCTTTCTTTCCATTATCGGGGAGGAGGCCGCCACGCAGGTATTCAAGCACCTGGATCCCCTCGAGCTGGCGAGGATCGTTCCCATGATGGCGCGCGTCAAGCTTTCCCCCGAACTGGCAGACGGCGTAGTCCAGGATTTCTACGAAAAAACGGGGAGCGCCATGCTCGCCGTCGACGAGGAGTATATCAAGAAGATCCTGGTAAAGGCTTTCGGGGAGGACCATGCGAATAAGCTCATGGAGAAGATCGAGAGCGGCGCCAGCGCGTTCGATATCCTCCGGTGGCTCGATTCCAGCGCCATCGCCAACATGCTCGCACGGGAGCATCCGCAGACCATCGCGATCATCCTCGCCTATCTCGAGCCGACCCAGGCCGCCGACGTCCTTTCAAAGCTGCCCGAGCATATAAAGATCGACGTCTCCCTCAGGATCGCCAGCCTCGACCAGATCTCTCCCTCCATCCTCGGGGAGCTGGAGGACGTCCTGCAGTCCCAGTTGCAGAGCTATACCCGCGGCAGGAAGATCGGCGGCATCCGGACCGTGGCGGAGATCCTGAACCAGCTCGACAGGGCCACCGAGGACCTGATCCTGAAAAATATCGAGGAAAAGGACCAGATCCTCGCCGACGAGATCAGGAAGCTCATGTTCACCTTCGACGACCTTATCAATATCGACGACCGGGGCATCCAGATGATTCTGAAGGAGATCACCACGGACGACCTCTCTCTGTCCCTGAAGATGGCTTCCGACGAGCTGCGGTCGAAGATATTCAAGAACATGTCCCAGAGGGCCGTCCAGATACTGAAAGAGGAGATGGAGACGAAGGGGGCGGTGAAGGTCTCCGATGTGGAAAAGGCGCAGATGAATGTCGTAAGGGTTGCGCGGAGGCTCGAAGAGGAGGGCAAGCTCGTCATCGGCGGAAAAGGAGGGGAGGAGATCATTGCCTAATCCTGAGGACGGGATGATACAGCCTTATACGCCTCTCCAGTTCGATGAATACGGGAACGTACGTGAGGGAGCGTCCGCTTCCTCCGCTGCGCAGAAGCCCGATGTCCTCGATGAGGAGGTCCGGTCCCGGATACAGGCGATGGAGGAGGAGGCCCTGGCGCGGGGAGCGGAGAAGGGGCACGCGGCCGGATACGAGAAAGGGCTGCAGGATGGAGAAAAAGAGACCCGGAAGAAGCTCGAAAGACTCGAGGGGATCATCAAGGAGCTCGAGAATTTCAAGAACAAGAGGATGCACGAGGTGCTGCCTGCGTTGATCGAGCTTTCCCTCGATGTGGCGAAAAAAATCGTCCAGAAGGAGGTCGAGCTGGACAGGGACGTCATCCTTAAGGTCGCCCGCGACGCCGTCAGGAAAGTGGGAGAGGGGGAGGAGCAGATCGTCGTGAAAGTGAACCCCCGCGACTACGAGGTCATTGTGGGCGGCAGCGAAACCCTGAAGGAGCACGCAGGGGTGCGGGAGGTCGTCGTCGAAGCGTTGGCGGCCATCTCCCCCGGCGGGTGCCTTATCGAGACCAAAACGGGCGAAATCGATGCCACCGTGGACGGCAAGATAAAGGAAGTGGAGGATGTCATCGGCACTGCAACTAATAGCTAAGTGCAGGGACGCCGTCCGGGACCTGGACCCGGTGAAGGTGTATGGCAGGGTAAGCAAGGGAGTGGGTCTCGTCATAGAGGGAACAGGCCCCCGGGCGAACATCGGCGACGTATGCCAGATACAGGCGAACGCCTCCGCGCAGGAGTCCCTGGTCGAGGCGGAAGTCATCGGGTTCAGGGACGACAAGATCCTCCTCATGCCTCTCGGCGACATGCGCGGCATCGGCCCCGGATCGAAGATCGTCGCCAAGGGGCGGCAGCGCTACGTACGGGTGGGGGATGGCCTCCTGGGGCGCGTGCTCGACGGGATGGGGGAGCCTCTCGACGGGAAGGGGCGCATCGCAGGACCCCGCTTTCCCATTTACAACGAGCCCATCAACCCCCTCTTCCGGAAACGCATCGTGGAGCCTCTCGACCTCGGGATCAAGGCTATCAACCTGATGATCACCTGCGGAAAGGGCCAGAGGATCGGCATCATGGCCGGAAGCGGCGTGGGCAAGAGCGTCCTCCTCGGCATGATCGCGCGGAATACCGCGGCGGACATCAACGTTATCTCCCTCATCGGCGAGCGCGGCAGGGAGGTGCGCGAGTTTATCGAAAAGGACCTGGGCGTGGAGGGCCTGAAGAGGTCGGTGATTGTGGTGGCCACCTCCGATACCTCCCCTCTGATGAGAATCCGGGGGGCGTTCGTCTCCTCCGCCATCGCCGAGTATTTCAGATCGCGGGGAAAGGACGTCCTCCTGATGATGGATTCCCTCACCCGGTTCGCGATGGCGCAGCGGGAGCTGGGGCTTGCCGCGGGCGAGCCCCCCACCACGAAAGGGTATCCTCCCTCGGTTTTCAACCTCCTGCCGAAGCTCCTCGAACGGGCGGGCACCTGGGGCAGGAAGGGGACCATAACGGGGCTCTACACGGTCCTCGTGGAGGGGGACGACATGAACGAGCCTATTGCCGACGCCTCCCGGTCGATACTCGACGGCCATATCGTCCTGTCGCGGGACCTGGCCAATCACAACCACTATCCGGCCGTCGACGTGCTCCAGAGCATCAGCAGGCTGGCGAAGGACATTACCGAGGAAAAGCAGAAAGCCGCCGTGGGGAAGGTCCTCGATATCATGGCGCTCTACAAGAGGTACGAGGACGTGATCACCATCGGTGCCTACAAGGAGGGCACCAACCCGAAGCTGGACCAGGCCATCCGGATGACGGACAGGATCAACGCCCTCCTGAAGCAGGACATCAAGGAAAAGGTCACCTATAAGGAATGTCTCGCGTCCCTCTTCGCCCTGGTCGAAGGCAAGGCATGAGCACCCCTGTCGAAAGCCTGCTGAATATCAGGAGATGGAAGGAAGACGAGGCGAAGAACCGCTTCGCCCTCCTGCTCAGGGACCTTGCGGCTGCCGAGGAGCAGCTGCTCTCCCTGGAAGGCCGGTTCGAGGAGCTCCGGAGAAGGTTCGACTGCTGCGGCGAGCTGCTCTCCATCGAGGAAGTGCAGAGTATGAGCGAACACGTGGACCGCCTCATCGCGACGCTGGAGAACCAGAAGAGAGTGGTTGCCGAGAAGCAGCATATGGTGGAGGCGGCGCGCAGTGCGCTCGCAGAGGCGACACGGGAGAGAAAGATCTTCGAGCGGCTGGACGAAAAACAGAAGGAAGCCCGGGAGAGGGAGCACCGGCGAAAAGAGCAGATCCGCCTGGACGAGCACGCGGCCACCGGGCACACCCGGAAGAAGGACGTCCCGTCCGGCGGCCGGAAGGAATAAAGAGAGGAGGCGGAAGGCGATGAACGGCGTGCGGTATGGTGGGAACAGGGGAGGAAAGCTTTCCGCTATTCGGGCTGCGTTGCTGGCCGCGATCGTCTCCGGGGCGTTGCTCCCCCCCCCGTCTCTGTCTTTTGCCCAGCAGCCGCAGCCTGCGGCGAAACAGCCTGTGCAGCAGCAGAAATCCGTCGAGGAAGAGCGGCTGACAATCCTGAAAGCGGACATTCAGCGGGAAATCGAGAACTATAAGAAACTGAAGAGAGAGCTGGAAGAATTCCAGAAGGCGATGGATGAGAAGACGAAGGAAAAACTCGCGAAGCTGGCGAAGATGTACGAATCTATGCCCTCAGAGGACGCGGCGCGGAAACTCGAGAAACTTGACGAGGAGACCGCGGTCCTGATCCTCACCGCGCTGAAGCCGAAGAGCGCCGGGAAAATACTTGCCCAGATGGAGAACGACAGGGCCGCCTCCCTTTCGAAAAGAATCCTCGCAAAGGGGCGGGCTCTCCCGGAAAAAACTTCCCCCTAGGAAAAAAGTTCCCTCCGCCGTATGCGCGGAGAGAGCGGGCGTCCCTCTGGGATTGCTTCGCTTTGCTCGCAATGACGGAAGGAAAAGAGCCCGGAATGACGGCAGAAGAGGAGCTCGCTAACAGAGGCGTGATCCCTCGCCCTGCCTTAGAGCGTCTAACAAAATGAACGTATAAGGGAATTTGTCATTCCGGCCCTCTCATGCTGTCATTCCGGCTCGTCCGGAATCTTTCTTCCCGCGATCCCCGGCACGCGGGGACAGGCTCTGCTCCGCTACCCTATTCTTTTCTCTTGTCTTTGCTGGCATGCTGCTTGCTATGACTTTTTTGCAAAGGCACCGGGAGGATCCCTAATGGCGATGGAGATGATACCGATGAACATAGTGAGCACGCCGCAGTGCGCGGGCGGCCCCGCCGCAGCAGCCGGCAGCACTGCAGCTGCTGCGGCTGCCCTGCGAAGCGGCATCCAGGGCGGAGAGGAGCTGCCCGGCCAAAGCGGCTCCTTTGTCGCGCTGCTGAAGGCGCTGCTGAGCGGTGAGAAGGGCGTCCTGTCCGTTCTGCCCTACGGACAGACCATGGAGAAGAACGGAGAGACGGCTTTGCCGGATTCCCTCTCGGAAGAGCTGGGCCAGAGCGGTGAAACCGCTCTCGGAGGGGACATTGCCCTCCTGCTGCACCAGTTGATGGCACAGATGCAGGGGGCAGGGGCGGCGCTGCCTCCTGTGCAGGTCCCTGCTTCTCCGGGGATGTCGGGAGAGCCGGTGCATGAGGGCGACCTGTCCGGTGGCGGAAATGTACTGATGGCGATACAGGCGCAGGCCGGAGCGACCCCTGCAAAGAGGATGCATACGCAGGGGGCTTTCCCCCCGGAGGAGACAGGACTGAATGTCGTGCAGGGAGAGGCGGCCGCTACCGGAAATGGGTACGCCCTTCGGAGCGAGACTTCCGTTTCTCCCCCGGGAACCGAAGAGAGTGGAACGATGCGTTATGAGCCTGGAGCTGCCCGCGATGCCCTTTTCGAGCAGTACGTCCTCCCCGACGACACGGAGCTTCCGCTCAAGGTGGACTCATCGGCGTTTCAGGTGAAAGAGTCCCTGGTGCTGCCGCGGGAAATGCAGGCACGGGAAGGGGATTCTCACGGCGTTTCTCTGCCGGCCGGCGCACTGAAAATGGAGAATGATACCGCCCCGGCCGATACGGACGCCTCTTCCCCTGCCGCGGTGTCTTTTTCGGCAGCCCTTCCGGCGGAGACGCGGGGAAAGGGCGACCTGACGACTCGGGAGGCTCTGCCGCTGCATCGGGTGAACGAGCTCGGCGAGGCGGCGGCGAAGGCGGCGGAAGCGGGGACGCGGAACCTGATCGTCAAGCTGGACCCCCCTGATCTCGGGAGCATCCAGATAAAGCTCAGGATCGAAAACGGGGTGCTGACGGCCGATATCAGGGTGGAATCCTCCGCGGTGAAAGAGATGCTCTCTCTGGCCGTGCCGCAGATCAGGTCATCCCTTGAGGATTCGGGAATAAGAGTGGGGGAAATGTGGGTGGACCATAAGGAGGACTCGTATTCCGACGGGCGGGACCGGCAGGGGAGCGCCGATCAGCAGAGAGGCCGGCAGCAGAAACAGGACAGGGAGGAGCATCCCCGGTTCTTCGAATACTTCGCCTAAGGAGGCGCCATGACAACGGATACCAGCAGCATCTTCACCAATTCGGCGTATACGGGCTCGTCGAGCAGTTCGAACTCCACAACGGGGACGACGAATACCTCTCTGGGAAAGGACGACTTTCTCTATCTTCTCACCAAGCAGCTCGAGTATCAGGACCCCCTCAATCCCATGCAGGATACGGAATTCGTCGCCCAGCTCGCCCAGTTCAGCTCCCTGGAGCAGATGACGAACATGAGCAAGTCCCTCGAGACTTCCACCGCATTGGGGCTGATCGGAAAAGAGGTGACGGACAGCTCGGACGTTTCCGGTACGGTAAGCGAGGTGAGCCAGGGTTCGGACGGGACCATAAAGCTTGTCCTCTCCTACCAGGAGACGCAGGAGGACGGAACGGTGCAGGATGCAACCAAGGAGATCGAGCTCTCCGAGGTGCGGGACGTGAAGAACCCCGAAACCGGCGGTCAGGAATGAGGGATGAAAGAAACGCTTAAGGAGGAAATGGTATGAGTATAATGACGGCGCTGTATACCGGGGTGAGCGGGCTCAGCTCGAACGGACTTTCCCTTTCAGTGATAGGCGACAATATCGCCAACACCAATACCGTCGGCTACAAGGCGAGCAAGGCTGTCTTCGGGGACATACTGAGCCAGGCGATGGGCGGCTCTTCGATGCAGATCGGCAGGGGTTCGTATCTCCAGACGGTTATGCCTATGGATTCCCAGGGGACGCTGGAATCCACCTCGAACCCTCTCGACATGGCGATCGACGGCGACGGGTATTTTATGGTGAAGGACTCCTCAGGCGCCACCTTTTACACGCGGGCGGGAGAGTTCAAGCTCGATGATACGGGGAACATCGTGAACCCCGAAGGGTATGAACTGCAAGGCTATCTTACCCAGGAGGGGGGGCAGCTTGGTACGATCAACGTATCGGCGGTCAACAGCCCTCCGAAGACCTCTTCGAGCGCCGAAGTCGCGGTAAACCTGGACGCCTCCACCGACGCGAAGGACCCCAGCGCCGCCTTCGAGATAGACAGCTCCAACAACACCATCAAGTTCACTCTCGGGGGCATTACGACGACCGAATACACGGCGACGATCGCGTCCGGACAGTATACGGGCGACGAGCTTGCCGTGCAGGTCGATCTGGCGCTCGACGCTGCCCTGGCAGGCGTGGTGAACGATGCTTTTTCGGTGGACTTCAATTCCACCGCTTCCGACAAGTTTACCGTTACCAACAATTCCGGCAATACGGTGAATCTCTTGTGGGACGATTTGGGCACCACCGTGGAAGTAGCTTTGGGATTCGATACGACTACCGACGATGTCAACTGCAATAAAACGACAAGTGCTGCACTCACCACGTTCCCTCTTGATCTTACCGGGACCGACGCCATCAGAATTCAGGTCACGGCGGGTGCGGGCACTGCTACCATCGGCGCAGGCCCCTACGCGAGCGGCACCGCACTTGCCACCGCGTTGGAGACCGCCCTGAACAGCGCACTGGACACCATTACGGCGACCCCTGGCCATACCGGGTCCAACGGACTTGATGTGACCTTTACTTCGGATAACCAGCTCGTGGTGACGAACAATTTCGGCGGCGACGTGAGCTTTTTGTGGGATGATACGCTGACGACTGCGGAGACGGCGCTTGGCTTCAGCTCAAAGCCGGGAACGGAGACCATCGTGGACAGTACGGCGGGCACAATCACCACGACCGGCGACTCCGCCGTGTACGGGAACAGCACGATCTTCACCATCGACAGCACGAATAATGCGATCGTGTTCAACAACGGCACCGATCGTTCCGCCTATATCACTCCGGGGAGCTATACGGCAAACGGCCTCAGCGCGGCGATCAAAACGGCACTCGAGCAGTACGACGGCAGCGCTACGGACACCTATACCGTGTCGTATGACACCACGACGAAGAAGTTCATGATCGTCAACGGCGACAGCGCCGCCACGAATGCGGTTCCTGTTACGCTGAAGTGGAGCAACGCGAACACGACGGTAGAGCAGATCCTCGGATACAGCTCCGAGTCCGACAGCACCCTCTCGGTCAACACGAACGCCGCCGGAGCAGCCCCCAGCACGGGAAGCTATTCAACCAGCACCTTCGCCTCGGTGGGGTTTGACCCCTCCAACGCGGCGGACACGTCGGACTTCCCCCCGCAATCCATCACCTTCTACGATTCCCTCGGCAACAGCCGCATGGTGACCCTCTACTATACGAAAACCGCCGAAAACACTACCACCACCAACGGCAATACGGGGAGCCGGTGGCACTGGTATGCCGTCGTGTCCGCCGACGACAGCGCGACGGGCCAGGTGCAGGTGGGCGCGGAGGGGTACCTCGAATTCGACACCTCAGGCCGTCTCGTTGCGGATGTTCAGGAGTACAACAGCTTTAACTTCAACGGGTCGGTCGACGCCGACCAGGCCATCACCTTCGATTTCGGGGAGAGCCTGATCCAGAACGGGAGCGGTCTCGCGGGAACGACCCAGTTCGGATCGCCGGACTCCGTCCTGACACAGACGCAGGACGGGTATGCGGCGGGCAGCCTCATGAACCTCGTTATCGACCAGGACGGGATCATGACCGGCGTATTCACCAACGGCCAGACTCAGGAAATAGCAAATATCGCCGTCGCCAAGTTCACCGCCTCCACGGAACTGACCAAAATGGGCAGGAACCTTTTCGCGGAGTCTGCGGGATCGGGCCAGCCGATTATCGGAACGGCCGGAACCTCGGGAAGGGGCACCATCATGGCAAACTCCCTCGAGATGAGCAATGTCGATCTCGCCGAGGAGTTCGTGCGGATGATTGCCGCCCAGAGGGGATTTCAGGCGAACACCAAAGTGATCTCCACCACGGACGATATGCTGACCGAGCTGATGAATCTGAAGCGGTAATCCGTCAGAAAGGACCCGGCGATGGGGCAGGGCGGCTGCTCCCCGCCACATCGCCGGTCTCCCTCTCTTCTCCCTCTCTTTTCTCTTTCTCCTCTCCTCTGTAAGTTGTTTGACAGGGGCGCTCCTTTTTTGCGGAAGGGGACTGTCATAATATTGACCTGTTCCGGCTAAAATACAATAAAAACAATGAACTGCATCTGGCATGCTCTGTGCTAAGTACGTTAGTCGCGTTCAGGTACGACACCCATCCGGGCACGGGATGCGCCGTGCTCCGCACGAGAGCGAATAAAGGAGGTCCTAATGGCTGAGGACACTGAAGGATCGGCTGAGGAAAGGGAAGAGCCGAAAAAGAAAAAGAGCAAGAATATGCTGCTGGTGATCATCATTGCCGTTGCCGTCCTTGCCGGCGGCGGAGGGGCCTTCTTCTTCCTCACAAAATCGGGCGGCGGGAAAGAGCAGAAGAAAGAGAGCCACGAGGAGCCGAAGAAGGAGGAGGGGGTAATGGTCGCTCTCGACCCCTTTGTGGTGAATCTCAGCGACAATAACGGGAACCGCTTTCTGAAGGTGACGATGCAGCTCGAAGTGGCGGGGCCCGCCATCATGGAAAAGGCGAAGAACAAGACCCCCCAGCTGCGGGATGCCGTCATCACGCTCCTCACGAGCAAGACCTCCGATGCCCTCGTCTCCCCGGAGGGGAAGCTGCAGTTGAAGGATGAGGTCAATATCATGGCGAACCAGATCCTGGGCAGCAATTCGGTAAAGAACGTGTATCTGACGGACTTTGTAATGCAGTAGAAAGGGTGACATGGAAGATATTCTTTCGCAAGATGAAGTCGATGCGCTCCTGAAGGGGATCTCCGACGGAGAGGTCGAGACCGAAAAGCTGGAGGAAACCTCCGACGTCAAGGCGTACGATTTCACCGGCCAGGAGAAGATCGTCAGGGGGAGGATGCCCTCCCTCGATATCGCCAATGAGAGGCTCGCCCGGAATTTCCGGCTCTCCCTCTCCGCCGCCATACGGCATATGGTGGATGTGACCAACGTTAATGTGAACATCACCAAGTTCTACGACTTCATGCGGGGCATTCCCTTTCCCTCCAGCATCAATATCTTCAAAATGGAGCCGCTCAGGGGCTTCGGCCTGCTGGTCTTCGACGCTCCCATGATATTCAGCCTTATCGAGTTTTTCTTCGGGGGGACCGGCAAAGGGTACTACAAGCCCGAGGGGCGGGAGTTCACCCCTATCGAGCAGAAGATCATCCATAAGGTCGTCCTGATGTTTTTCGACGATATGGAGGAGGCCTGGAAGCCGGTCTACCCCATGAGGCCGCTCTATGTCCGTTCGGAAATGAACCCCCAGTTCGTCACGATCGTGACGCCGGTGGATGTGGTCATAAAGGTGGAATTCGTCCTCGAAATCGAGGGAAAACAGTGCAAAGCCTTCCTCTGCATCCCCTACGGGTCCGTCGAGCCCATCAAGGAGAAACTGTACAGCGCTTTCTCCGCGGACAGGGACGAGCTGGATATCAAATGGCTTGAGAGGCTGAACGAGGGGTTGAAAGAGATCCCTCTCACCCTCACGGGAGAGCTGGGCAGGGCGACCATGTCCGTCCAGGAAATTCTGAACATCAAGGTCGGAGACACCCTCATCCTCAACACGAGGGCTGATGAGGATCTGAATGTTCTGGTGGAAGGGGTGCCCAAATTCAAAGGGCGCTTCGGGGTTTTCAAAGGTGCGCATGCGATGAAGGTAGCGAGCGTGCTGCATGCCGGTGGGAAAGGAGGCGCGAAATAATGGCGGGAGAGGTAAGCGGATTAAATATCCAGGAGTTCGGCGGAGAAACGCAGGCGGCCCAGCCTGTTCAGAGGGACATCAATTTCATTCTCGATGTTCCCCTGGAGATGACGGTGGTGATCGGGAGCACGAGAATCCTGGTGCAGGAGCTCCTGCAGCTCGGACAGGGGTCGGTGATCGCCCTCGACAAGCTGGCGGGGGAGCCGATGGAAGTGTTTGTGAACCAGAAGCTCATCGGCAGGGGAGAAGTGGTCGTGGTCAACGAAAAATTCGGGATCAGGCTTACCGACATCATCAGCCCGACGGAGCGGGTGCGGCAGTTGAAGTAATAGGGAAAAGGCTGACGGAGGATTTTTCTTGGGTTTCGAGTTATTGAAAGTGACGCTGATCCTGCTGCTCATCCTCGGGGGGATGTATCTCCTCCTGCGGCTGCTCAAGCAGAAGATTCTGCCGCGGAAGGGCATGATCGAGATGGTGCATTACCAGGCCCTCGGGCCGCGGAGGGGGGTCGCCCTCATAAAGGTCCTGAACGAGTACCTTGTGGTGGGCATTGCCGAGGGGAGCATCTCCCTTCTCTCGAAGCCGGACCCGGCGTCGGTGGAGGAGTCTCTGAAGGGGGAGTCCGTCTTCAAAGGGCTGGAGACGGACGAAGGGAGCGGGGCCGCCGACAGGATCAGGAGGCTGCTCAGGGGGAAGATGCCCGTCCTGTCGGCCGGTCTTTTCTTTTTGGCGGGACTTTTTGCGCGCCCCGCCCTCTCTCTCGCCGCTCCCGCAGCCGCACCCCCCGCAGGGGGAGGCGGGCTGTTCGGGCTCTCTACGCCCATGGAACTGCTTGTGTTCCTTACGCTCCTTTCGATTCTGCCGTCCCTCCTCGTCATGGTGACCTCCTTCACCCGCATCGTGGTGGTCCTGTCCTTCCTGAGACAGGCGCTGGGGACTCCGCAGGTGCCCCCCACGCAGGTGATCATCGGCCTCTCCCTCTTTGTGACTCTCTTCATCATGGCCCCGGTCACGGACAGGATGTACAGCGAGGCGTATGTCCCTTATACCAAAAAAGAGATCAACGGGGAGGCCGCCCTCGAACGGGCCGGCGTCCCCCTTAAGGAATTCATGCTGAAACAGACGAAGGAAAAGGAGCTCGCCTTCTTCCTGAAATTGTCGAAGGCGGAGAGGCCTGCCCGGCCCATGGACCTTCCGCTGCGGGTGGTCGTCCCGGCCTTTGCCGTCGGGGAGCTCAAGAAGGCCTTCGAGATCGGGTTCCTTATTTTTCTTCCTTTCCTCGTCATCGACATGGTCGTTTCGAGCGTGCTTCTTTCCATGGGGATGATGATGCTTCCCCCGGTCATGGTCTCCATGCCGTTCAAGCTCCTCCTGTTTGTTCTGGTGGACGGCTGGGAGCTGATCATCGGATCGCTGGTGGGGGGGTTTAAATGACGGTCGAGCTGCTTACCCAGCTGTCCAGGCAGACCTTCGAGACCGTCCTGCTCGTCGGCGGTCCCGTCCTGCTGGTAAGCCTCGTGGTGGGAGTGCTTATCAGCATCTTCCAGGCGATTACGCAGCTGCAGGAGATGACCATGTCTTTTATCCCGAAGATAATCGCCGTATTCATCACCTTGCTGGTGGCCCTCCCCTGGATGGTCAAGGTGCTGGTCGGCTTTACGAGGAGTCTTTTCGAGAATATCCCGTTGTATGTGAGGTGAACCCATGCGGCAGGGGTGTGCGCACTCCCTGTCTTACGGCGGAGCATATGGAACTGTATGACCTGATCAATCTCTATGCCGAACGCTTCATCACCCTCTTCATCAGGGTTGCGGTGATGCTCTCGTTCATCCCTTTCATCGGGGCGCGGGTGACCCCCATTATGGCGAGGGCGGGGCTGGCCGTTGCCCTGACCCTGCTCCTGCTGCCGGTGGTGACGGTGCGGGTCGATAACCCGGTCAAAGCGCTTTTCGAGGCCTTCCTGGTGGGGTCGGCCATGGGGCTCGCCATGCGGATCATCCTGGCCGCCATCGAGATGGCCGCGCAATGGATGAGCATTCAGATGGGCTTCGGCATGGCGGCGGTCTTCAACCCGCTGTTCGGTGAGCAGCTCGGGCCCCTCAGCTTCTTTTACAGCATCGTCGCCATGAGCCTGTTCTTCATCTTCGATATCCACTTCTACTTTATCGAAGGGATCGCCCGCAGTTTCGAGGCCTCCGCCATCGACTACAACGGGATGGCCGGTTCGATCCTGAAATTGAGCGGGCTGCTGTTCCCCCTGGCGTTCAAGATGGCCGCGCCAGTCATGCTGGTGCTGCTCATGGTGAACATCGCGGTGGGGTTCCTCTCACGGGTGCTTCCCCAGGCGAACCTCTATTTTGTGAGCGTTCCCCTTCATATCGTGGTCGGCATCTTTATCCTGGTGGTGTCGCTGCCCCTTACCGTTATCGTAATAGCGAAGTCCTTCTCCCATGTAAAGGACGCGATGCTGCTCTTTGTCAGGTGATCGATGGCGGAAGACCAGGACGAACGAACAGAGCAAGCCACAGGCCGAAAGCGGAAGAAGGCCCGGCAGGAAGGAAACGTACCCCGGAGCAGGGACCTTACCGGGCTTATGCCCATCTGGGCGATATTCCTCTACCTTTCCTTCAGCGGGGCGTTTCTCGCGTCGCTCGCAACCTACATGAAGGGCGCCTTGAAAAGAGGTTTCCAGATCCCGGTGAATGAGGCGACCCTCGTGCATATTTTCAAGGAGGACGCGGCGCAGGTCGGCGTTATCATGGCGCCCGTCTTCGGCCTCATCCTCATTGCGGTCGCAGCGGTCCATTTCCTGCAGACCGGCTTCCTGGTCACCGTGGCCCCTCTGAGCCCCGACTTTTCCAAGCTGAACCCCATCAAGGGAATCGGGCGGTTTTTCAGTTTGAACAACCTCTTCGAGACGATCAAGGGAGTCCTCAAGATTCTCGTCCTCGGGACGCTCCTCTACCTGATCATCAGGAGCGAGCTGGTGAAGATCCCCCTCCTCATCGATATGGACATGCAGGGGATCATGGGGTTCTCCTTCGAACAGATACGGAAGCTTTTCCTTATTTCCGTCATTATCCTCACCCTGTTTTCGGCGGCCGACTACGGCTACCAGAGATGGCAGTACGAGCGCAACCTGCGAATGACCAAGCAGGAAGTGAAGGAGGAGCACAAGGAAACGGACGGCGACCCGCAGGTGAAGGCGAGAATACGGAGCCTGCAGCGCGAGATGGCGCGCAAGAGGATGATGCAGGAGGTGCCCAAGGCGGACGTGGTCATCACCAACCCC
Source organism: Thermodesulfovibrionales bacterium (assembly GCA_046350935.1). Classification (GTDB taxonomy): domain Bacteria; phylum Nitrospirota; class Thermodesulfovibrionia; order Thermodesulfovibrionales; family Dissulfurispiraceae; genus Nitrobium. Next base: position 27,025 of record JAXLZK010000008.1, on the reverse strand, counting down.
ACCCATTACGCCGTTGCCCTGAAGTATGATGCGGTAAAAATGGGAGCCCCCACGGTGGTGGCGAAGGGCGCTAACCTGATCGCCGAAAACATCAAGCAGCTTGCGCGGAAGCACGGGGTCCCCGTTTACGAAGACAAGCCTCTTGCCCGCACCTTGTTCAAACTGGATCTCGGCCAGGAGATCCCTGCAACCCTCTACCGGGCGCTGGCGACGATCCTCGCCGGCGTCTATAAGCTGAAGGGCAGGAGGTAGGCATGCTCGAAACCCTTTTGCGGCGCAGCGACCTTCTGCTGGCGATGGGGATCGTGGTCATTCTCATCTTCATGATCATTCCCCTCCCGCCCCTGCTGCTCGATTTGTCCCTGTCCTTCAGCATCACCCTGTCCATCGTGGTCCTCCTCGTTTCGTCCTATATCAGGAGGCCGCTCGACTTCTCCGTGTTCCCTTCCGTCCTGTTGGTCGCCACGCTGATGCGCCTCTCCCTGAACATCGCCTCCACCCGGCTTATTCTCATGCACGGCGACCAGGGCACCGAGGCCGCGGGCAGGGTCATCAAGTCTTTCGGCGAATTCGTCCTGGGAGGGAACTTCGTCATCGGGTTCGTCATCTTCATGATCCTCGTCATCATCAATTTTACCGTCATCACCAAGGGCTCCGGCAGGATCGCGGAAGTGGCGGCCCGGTTCACCCTCGACGCCATGCCCGGCAAACAGATGAGCATCGACGCGGACCTCAATGCCGGACTGATCGACGAGGGGGAGGCGCGCCGGCGGCGGCTGGACATCAGCAGGGAGGCCGATTTCTACGGCTCCATGGACGGTGCGAGCAAATTCGTGCGGGGCGACGCCATAGCGGGCATTATCATCATGGTCATCAACATCATCGGCGGCTTCCTCATCGGCGTCCTGCAGAAAGGGATGCCCCTGGCGGACGCGGCAAAGACATACACGATCCTTACGGTGGGCGACGGCCTGGTGACCCAGATCCCGGCCCTCATCGTTTCCACCGCGGCGGGCCTCATCGTGACGAGGGCGGCTTCGGAAGCGAACCTGGGAGCGGAGATGGCGAAGCAGCTCCTGATGAACCCGAAGGCCCTGGGGACGGCCTCCGGCGTCCTCGCCTTTTTCGGCATCATTCCGGGGCTTCCGCACCTCCCCTTTCTTACCCTCGCTCTCGCCACCGGGGCCGGCGCCTTTTTCATGGGCAAGTCGCTCCGGGCTGAGGAGGCGGCGCCCGCAGCTGAAGAGGAGGTGAAGGCCCCCGAGAGCCTCGAATCGCTGCTCCCCATCGATCCTCTCTCCCTGGAGATCGGGTACGGGCTTATTCCCCTTGTTGAAGAGGGGGGAGGGCTTCTGACGAGAATAAAATCCATACGGAAGCAGATGGTGACGGACATGGGCTTTATCGTGCCGTCGGTCCATATCAAGGACAACCTTTCCCTGAAGCCGATGGGATACTCCTTTCTCATCAAAGGGGTGGAGGTGTCGTCCGCCGACGTGATATTCGGCAAGTACCTCGCCATTTCCCCGGGCACCGAACGGGAGAAGATCGAGGGGATCCCCACGAAAGACCCTGCCTTCGGGCTCCCTGCAGTCTGGATCGACGAGAGGGACATGGAGAGGGCGCAGCTCGCCGGATACACGGTCGTGGACGTTCCGTCGGTGATCACGACACATCTCACCGAGATCATCAAAAACCACGCCCACGAGCTTCTCGGGAAGCAGGACGCCCAGAAGCTGCTCGACAACGTCTCCAAAACGCATCCCAAAGTGGTGGAAGACCTGATCCCCGGGGTCATGAGCCTGGGCGTGGTGCAGAAGGTGCTCCAGAACCTGCTGCGGGAGAGGGTCTCCATCCGCGACATCCAGACGATTCTCGAGACGCTGTCCGACTATGGAACGGCGACGAAGGACGCGGAGGTCCTTACGGAGTACGTCCGGCAAGCCCTTGCCCGGAGCATAACGAAACAGCTGCAGAACGCGGACGGGTCCATTTCCGTGATCCTGCTCGACCCCCGGGTGGAGCGGTCGATCGTCGAGTCGGTGCAGACAACGCCGCAGGGCTCCTATCTCTCCCTCGATCCCGCCATGATGGAGAAGATCACCGAGAGCATCAGGAAGAGTTACGAGGCGGGCGTGGTCAAGGGGTTCCAGCCCGCGCTCCTCTGCTCCACCGCGGTGAGGCGGTTTGTGCGGAAGCTGGCCGAGAGGGTTGCGGGCGGCATCATGGTGGTTTCCCATGGGGAGATCGTTCCCAATACGAAGGTGTATTCCATCGGGTCGGTAAAGATCGAGTAAGGGCGGGAGGAATGCTGAATGAAGATTAAAAAGTATGTCGGGAAGAGCTTCAAAGAGGCCCTCGAGCTGGTCAAGAAAGAGCTGGGGCCTGACGCCATTATCCTGTCGAGCAAATCGGTGAAGACCGGGCCCTTCGGAATCATCAACAAGGAGGCGGTGGAGGTCACCGCTGCCGTGGACGACACTCTTGCCGCCCCTCCCGAGAAGAGCGCCGCCCCCGAGCTGGAGGAGATCCTGCGGGAGATACGGGGCCTCCGGGATGAGCTGGGGTTCCTCAAGGAGACGCTGCGGCCCATCGTCCCTGCCCTCAGGGTGGGAAAGGACAAAAAGGGGCTTTTCAATCTCCTGATGAGGCAGGGCGTCGACTCCCAGTTCGCCATCATCCTGCTCGAAAGGTCGCAGGAGACGCTCGACAGCCTGAAAAACGTCATCAAGCAGGACGTGAAAATACAGGGGCTTTCCCCTGTGGAGGAGAGGGGGATTATCTTTTTCGGGCCTCCCGGTGTGGGAAAGACCACCACCATTTCGAAGATAGCGCACCTGTTTGCCGCGAAGAGGAAGCAGATCAATCTCATCTCCCTGGACGCCGACAGGATCGGCTCCGTCGCACACATGAAAGAGCTTTCGAAGCAGCTGCGGTGTCCTTTGCGGGTGGTGAAGAGGATAAGCGACCTCCCCCGGATCGTTTACAAGGAGATGCAGAGGGGTCCCCTCCTCATCGATACCCCCGGGTACGATTACAACGGGATACTGCGCGACATACGGGACATTTTCGCGTCGGGGTTCCCGGTGAAGAAGTGCTTCCTGATCGACGCGTCGATGAGCGTGCAGTCCGCCCTGCGGGCGTGGCAGGGCTGCAACAGCGAGATGATCGACTCCATAGGCTACACCAAGCTCGACATGGCTACGCAGTTCGGGACGCTGTACAACCTCTCCCTGCTGACAAGCCGCCCCCTCTCCTTTGTCACCACGGGACCGGGAGTCCCCGACGATATACGAGTACCTACCTCGGAATTCCTTGCCGGTCTGATTATTGGAGGTATCTAAATGAACATGACGAACCCGCGCATCATAGCAGTTTCCAGTGGCAAAGGCGGCGTCGGAAAGACGAACTTCGTGGCGAACCTGGCCCTCTTCTACGCGAGTCTGAACAAGAAGGTCCTGGTGCTCGACGCCGATCTCGGGCTGAGCAACATAGATGTGCTGTTCGGGATCGCCCCGCGCTACAATCTCAAACACGTGCTGATGGGCGAGAAGAGAATGAAGGATATTATCGCGACGGGGCCGCTGGGGATCATGATCTTTCCCGCAAGCTCCGGCGTCAGGGAATTGACGGGCCTCACCGACACCCAGAGGCTCAAGTTGCTTGCGGAGCTGGACAATTTCGATGTTCCCTTCGACATTTTTCTGATCGATACCGGGGCGGGCATTTCCGACAACGTACTCTTTTTCTGCAGTGCGGCCCAGGAGACGGTGGTCGTGGTGACGCCGGAGCCCACCTCCATAGCGGATGCCTACGCTCTCATCAAGGTCCTCTCGAGGGATTTCGGGGAGAAGCATTTTCGCATTCTCGTTAATACGGCCCGCTCCGAGAAGGAGGCCTTCGATACGTTCCGCAAGCTGGCGATCGTCGCCGACAAATTTCTCAAGCTTTCAGTGGACTACCTCGGCTACCTGCCCCTGGATCAGCATGTGAAGGACGCCATCATCGCGCAGAAGGGCTTCATCGCCCTGTATCCCAACAGCGCCTTCTCCAAGAGACTTGCGGGGATCGGCAAGAAGATGCTCGAAAATCCCCTCACCGGGATGAAGGGGAACATTCAGTTCTTCCTGCGGAAGGCGCTCCGTATGCAGTAAGAGCGTCGGGTGGGTGTGATTAAGAATGATGGAATATACCTTACGGTGTGGGGTAGTCAGGAGGGAGTCATCGCTCTCACGGGAGATTTCTGCGTCTCTATGGCTCATTGCACTACCCCAGCACAACTCGCTCCGCTCAGACAAGCGCTGGGGTGGCCGTTTCATTTCGCTGAGAGACGCAACGAAATGCTCCCGATATCGCTCTTCCCCCCTCACTTCCTCCCCTCGCGAGAGAGCTTCCTCTTACTGCCACTTTTAATCACACCCAGCGTCGGGTCCTGTCGTGGAATACCGGTGAGAAAAATGGTATCATTGATTCCTATGGCAGACGGAACGGAGAACGGAGACGCAGTGCGATGAGGGGAAAAACGAGCGCATATCAAAAGGAAAAGACCGTTGAGCAGTTCTTGCCCCGGGTAAAATATTACGCCTCCCGGTACGCTTTCGGCCTCCCTCCCGAGCTGAGCATCGAGGACCTGGTGTCGGCAGGGGTGGTGGGCCTTCTCGAGGCGATGGAGAGATACGATCCCTCCCTGAATATCAGCCTCAGCACCTTTGCGGACTTCAGGATCAAGGGTGCCATTATCGATGAGGTGCGCGCCATGCAGTGGGCGTCCAAGGACGTCCGGAAGAGGCTGGAAGAGGTGAGGGCCGCTTACCGGGAGATCGAGAAGGAACACAACAGGAGCGCCACGGATGAGGAGGCTGCAGAGCGGCTGCACATCAGCCTCGACGAGCTCTACAAAATCCTTTCCACCGCCACCACGCTGAATATGATGAGCCTGGAAGACCTCGGGGTGAACAACGAGGGGGAGTCCCTGGACATCCTGGAGTGCATCGCAAACGAGAACGACAGGGACCTGCTCGACGAAGTGAATCTGAATGAGCTGAAGTCCCTTCTCGGAAATGCCGTCGATGAGCTCCCGGAGAAAGAGAGGCTTGTGGTCACCCTCTACTACTATGAGGAGTTGACGATGAAGGAGATCGGAAAGGTGCTGGATATCAGCGAATCGCGGGTCTGCCAATTGCACGGAAAAGCGTTGATGAAGCTGAAGGGCAGGATGGAACAGTTCAGGGAGTAGGGAGAAAACGGCTTTGCGCCTCACCGGCCGAAGAGCCTCCCTCCGCGGGAAACAGGCGGTGCAGTATTACTCCTTGAATACTCACTCCCATATCCTATATTCTATACCAACTCATTTTTCCACCGAGAGGTGCTGCGTGGTCAAAAATATCAAGAAGATCATCCAGAACCTTGGGAGCGATGATCCCTCAGTCAGACGAAGGGCGGCGGAGGCGCTGCGGGAGGGCGACGAACGGGCCATCTATCCCCTGGTGAAGGCGTTGAGCGATGAGAATGCGGGCGTCCAGGACGCGGCCATGAGGTCTCTTATCGCCGTGGGGGGAGAGGTGACCGTCTATATGGTGCTCCCCCTGCTGCGCAGCACTACCCTGCTCAGGAATACCGCCCTGATTATCCTGAAGGAGCTGGGAGAGGTCTCTGTCCCCCTCCTCTATTCGCTCCTCAAGGACAAGGACGAGGATATCAGGAAGTTCGCCCTCGACCTCTTCGGGGAAATCAAGCGGGAGGTCGATCCCTCCCGGGTCGTACCCCTCCTGAAAGACCCGAACGCCAATGTGCGGGCCTCTGCGGCGAAGACCCTCGGAGTGCTGGAGTACCGCGCCGCCGTGCCGGAGCTGGTGAAGGCCCTCGGAGACGAGGAATGGGTCGCCTTCTCCGCCCTCGAATCGTTGGGGGATTTGATGGCGCAGGAGGCGGCGGGAGAGATAGCCGCCCTTCTTTCCGGCCCCTCCGCGCCGGTGCGCTTTGCCGTCATCGAGACGCTGGGACGGCTCAGGGACCCCCGGGTGATCGAAGCGCTGGTAGCCTATCTGCCCAGGTCCTCCGGGGAGGAAAAAAACGCGATCATCAAGAGTCTTATCCTGATCGGCATCACGCCCGAAATGGCGGATTTGGCGGATTACCTCATTGCGATGCTGAAGGACGGGGACTGGGAGGAGAGGGGAATCGCCCTGAAGGGGATAGTCGCCCTCAACTGCAGCAAGGCCGTTCCCTCCATCGTCGATATCGCCGGCTCTCTGGACCCCTCGATGCCCGAGAGCGAGGAGCGGATAGCCCTGCTGAAGAGCGCCATCAATGCCCTCGATGCCGAGGAGGAGCTGCTCGCCCTTCTCGAATCCCCCGACATAAAATACAGGGGCAAGTCTTTTGCCGTTGAGATCCTCGGGGAGACGAGAAGCAAAAGGGCGACGTCCCGGCTCATCGATTTTCTGAACGACATGCGCAGGGACCTGAGGAGGGCCACGGCGGAAGCCCTGGGGGAAATCGGCGATCCCGAGGCGGTCGGACACCTCCTCGATGCATCCCAGAGGGACGTGGATGCCCATGTGCGGCGCTCCGCCATCGAGGCGCTCGGGAACATACGCTCCATCGAGGCGTATAAGCCCCTGGCGGACCTCCTGTCAGTGGAGAAGTATTACGACATTGTCGAGACGATCGTGGAGGCGCTTCTGAAGATCGATGCCGCTTCCTTCATCGCAGACCTTCCCCGCTACAACAGCAAAGTACGGGAAGTGGCGGCAAAGACCATTCTCGACGTGGATACTCTCCTCGGCCTGGCGGACGACACCGAAAAGAAGGTCAGGTTGTCCGCCATCTACGGGCTCGGACGTGCAGGGTCCCCGAAGGCGATCGCGAAGCTGGTGAATTTTCTGGGGGACGGCGACCCGGATATCCGGAAGACGGCCGTGGTGGGTCTGGGAGATGCCCGGTTCTGCGCCGCGGAGCTGTTCGACGCCCTTCATGACGGCGATCCCTGGGTGCGGTTCTATGCGATCAAGTCGATCGCCTCTTCCTGCGACCCGGAGAGGGCCGTGGCGCTGATCGGCACCATGTTCGAGGACGAGTTCATCCCGGTCGTCATGTCCGCCATCGATTCCATCCGGGAAATCGGCGGCAGGGAGGCGTACGAAGCGCTCGTCGCCCATGAGGGGCATCCCAATCCGGACGTCCAGGAAAAGATACGGGAGGCCCTGCACTCTTTATGAGCCTGATGATGACAGACGAGATATTCAAGCAGCTCAGGGACTTCATCTATGAGAAAAGCGGCATCTTCATCCCGGACACCAAGAAGTATTTCATCGAGAACAGGCTGGGGAGGAGGGTCCAGGAGAAGAGCTTAAAAGGCTATGAGGACTACCTGTATATCGTCAAGTACGGCTCCGATAAAAACGAGCTGGTCAAGCTCTTCGACCTCATCACCACCAACGAGACCTTCTTTTTCCGGGAGCCCCAGCAGTTCGAGGTTTTCTGCGGGGAGCTCCTCTCCCGCATCCTGGCCGAAAACGCGAAGGCGGGAAGACGGGATATCAAGGTCTGGTCGGCTGCCAGCTCGACGGGCGAGGAGCCTTATACCATCGCCATGATGTTCCAGGAAAAGAGCGAGATCGCCGGACTCAGAAAGGAAATCGTCGCGTCCGATCTCAGCGAATCCGTCCTAAGCTCCGCGCGGGCGGGGGTCTACGGCTCCTATGCGGTGAGGAACATCCCCGAGGCCTACCTTAAAAGATATTTTTCGAACGCCAACCAGCAGTATGCGCTTTCTCCCGTGATCAAATCAATGGTCAAGTTCACGAAGGTGAACCTCATCGAGGAGCGGGACGTCAGGGCGATACGGGGGATGGACGTGGTTTTCTGCAGGAATGTCCTTATCTATTTCGATGAAAAGGCGAAACAGAAGGTCGTCTCCCAGCTCTACGACGCGCTGCGGCCGGGCGGCTATCTGTTTATCGGCACCTCGGAGAGCCTTCATAACATCACGAGGGCGTTCAGGCCGGTGGTGATCAATAAAGTGATTATTTACCAGAAAGGGTAGGGTGCGGGCGCTGCCGGCACGGAAGAAGAAAGAAAGAAGCGGCGGCGCTGCGGGAGGAACCGATGAGGCTATTGATTGTAGACGATGACAAAACCACGAGAAAGATTCTCAGCCTGTACCTGAAGGGAAAGGGGTACGAGGTCGTGACCGCGGAGAACGGGCTGGATGCCATGGAAAAGCTCGGGACGGAGAATATCAACATGGTCGTCACCGATATGAACATGCCCTACATGGACGGAATAGAGCTGACGAAGACATTGCGCGCCGACCCCTCCTGGCAGTCCATTCCTATCATCATGATCACCACCGAGGCCGACGAGGACGAGAGGAAGAAGGCCGCCGACGCGGGTGTCGACGACTACCTGGTGAAGCCTGCCAATGCCGACCAGATAAGCGAAAGCATAAAGAAAATTCTGAAGAAAATATTTGCTGGAGGTGAAGGTAATGTTTAACTTGAGTCTGCGGGTGCTCGTGGTCGACGATTTTCCTACGATGAGGAGAATCGTGAAGAACCTTCTCAAACAGCTCGGATTTGAAAACATAGACGAGGCGGAAGACGGTGCACAGGCGCTCGGAAAGCTCAAGGGCGGGAGCTACGGGTTGGTCGTTTCCGATTGGAACATGCCGAATATGGAGGGGATCGAGCTCCTCAGGAACGTGCGGCAGGAGCAGTCTCCCCTGAAAGACATCCCCTTCCTGATGGTGACGGCCGAGGCCGAGAAAGAGAAGGTGATCGAGGCGATAAAGGCGGGGGTCGACAACTATATCGTGAAGCCGTTTACCGCCGATATCCTCAAGGAAAAACTCGAGAAGATAGCGGACAAGAAGAAGTCTCTGAAGGCAGGTGGATAAAATGGCCGACGAGATGGACGAAATAATAAACGAATTCGTCACAGAGGCCGAAGAGACCCTTGAAAAGATAGACCCCATGTTCGTCGAGCTCGAGACACGGGGGTACGACAAGAATATTCTCAACGAGATCTTCCGCGGTATGCACACATTGAAGGGGGCGGCCGGCTTCCTCGGCTTTCAGCCCATTGTGGATGTGGCGCACCGGGCGGAAAGCGTCATGAAGAGGCTGCGCGACGGCGAGACTGCCCTCTCCTCCTCACTCATGGATGTCATCCTGAAGAGCGTGGATGCCCTGAAGCTCCTCATTTCCCATATCAGGCTGAAGGACGGAGTGGAAGAGAATATCTCCTCCCTGTTGGGCGAGCTCGATGCCGCCCTGGAGACTGCGTCGGGTCAGGGGACGCCTGCTGCTGCGCAGGGGACGGGACCCGCAGAGAAAACTGAAGAGGTGCTCCCTGAAAAAACAGAAGGGAAGAGCGGGGAACCTCACGGGGTAAGTGAAGAAAAGAACGTGGGGCGCCCTGACCCCGAACCGCCCTCTCCCCCCCGGGCGGCGCCCGCCCCTCCGGCCGCCCCACAGGCTGCTGAAGAGCAGGTGCAGCAGGTCGCAAAGGAAAAAGAGGTGGTTTCGACCCTCCGGGTCGATGTGGCGCGGATCGACAAGGTCATGGACTTTGCCGGTGAAATCGTACTGGCGCGCAACAGGCTCCTCAATCTCGCTGCAAAGCTCGACGCCAGCTATTCGGGCGACCCCAGCGTGGAAAGTCTCCTCGAGACGACGGGCTTCCTCGACAGGGTAACGTCCGACCTGCAGCTCGCCGTTATGAAGATGAGGATGCAGCCGATACAGAAGGTTTTCGGGAAGTTCCCCCGTATGGTGCGGGACATGTCCCGCGTCCTTGGGAAAGAGATAGACCTGGAGATGTTCGGCGAGGAGACGGAAGTCGATAAAACGGTGATCGAAAGTATAGGAGACCCCCTTGTCCATATCATCAGGAACTCCATCGACCACGCCATCGAGTTTGCCGACGAGAGGACGGCAAAGGGGAAGCCGAGCAAGGGGCGCATCATTCTCAGCGCGTACCAGAAGGGGACCCAGATCGTCATCGAGGTCTCGGACGACGGAAAGGGGATCGACCTCGATACGGTCAAACGGAAGGCCCTCGCCAAGGGGCTGATCGGAGAGGAAGAGGCGCAGAAGATGTCCGACGAGGCGGCGATCAACCTCATCTTCCTGCCGGGGTTCTCCACCAAGGACGTCTCCTCGGAGCTGAGCGGCCGGGGCGTGGGCATGGATGTGGTGAAGACCAACGTTGCAAAACTGAACGGGTATGTTGAAGTCATTACGAAGAAAGATGTCGGAACTACCTTTAAAATAAGTCTTCCTTTGACCCTCGCCATACTGCACGCGATGATGGTGCGCATCGGAAGCGAGTTCTATGCGCTTCCCCAGTCGATGATAGAGGAGACGATACGGGTCAAGAGGAGCGACATAAAAGACATAACAGGGCAGAAGGTGCTGACCATACGGGGCCGGGTCATCCCCATGTTCGAAATGGCGGATGTGCTGAATGTGCAGCGGCTTTCGGAGGACCACCGCGACAACAGCTATGTCCTGGTGGCGCTGGTGGGAGACCGGAGGTTCTGCCTGTCCGTCGACGAACTGCTCGGACAGGAAGAGGTGGTTATCAAGACGATCAACGGTATCGAGTCCGAGGAGTGCGGCATCCTGGGCGCGACCATTACCGGCGACGGAAGGGTGGTATTGATTCTGGATCTTGCGGTTCTCGCGCGGGGGGTTTTCGCCTCGAGCAACAGATAACGAGGAGGAGGAGACATGCAATACATCGGCTTCACCATAAACGCCAACGAGTATACCATCCCCATTCTGAAGGTCCAGGAGATCGTCAATCTGCCCCAATTGACTAAACTGCCCCAGGTGCCCGATTACCTGGAGGGCATTACCAATCTGCGGGGGCGCATCATCCCCGTGGTGAACCTGAAAAAGCTCGCAGGCCTGTACGGAGGGGACTCCGCAGGGGAAAAGGTGATCGTGGTGACGAGCGGGCGCATCACCTTCGGAGTGCTGGTGGACGGCATAACGGGCGTTGTCACCATTGACGAATCGGAGATAGAGCCCCCCACCGACTTCAACACCTCCGACATTGTCTCGGGGGTCGCCAAGGTCAACGACAAGCTGATCGTACTGCTGGACACGAAGAAGCTTATTCCCATGGAGGACGTAAGCCTTTTTGAAGAGGAAATTTTCGAGGTGAAGGAGCAGGAGGGCGATACCGTGGAGGTTACGAGAAAGCTGGAGAGCATGGGGGGAGAGATCATGGTAAAAGAGGTGCTGGATGCCCGGCAGTTCTTCGAGAAGAGGGGCTTCTCTGCGCAGGACCCGCGGTATGCCGTTTTTGACGAAATGATCGCCTTCATGAATGCGATCTCGAGCCAGGATTACGAAAGGGCGGACGCCGCTGTCCAGACTATCGCGTCGAAGGGGCAGGCCGATACCCAGGGCGAGCTGTTCAAAGAGGTGGGGAAGGTGACGCGGAAGCTCCACGACTCCATCAGGAGCTTCAAGGAGGCCCTCGACCCGAAGCTGAGGGGCTTGGCCGAAAAAGAGATGCCCAATGCCATCGACCGGCTCCAGTTCGTCATCGAGAAGACGGAGGAAGCCGCCAACAAGACGATGGGGATTGTGGAGAAATATACCTTGAGCATGGACGACCTCGCCTCCCATCTCCGCAACATCAAGGAGCCTGAGGAGTCGGTGAACTTCCTGAGGAATTTCAAGAACAGCCTGGAGGACGATCTTACCGAAATATTAACGACGCAGTCTTTCCAGGACCTTACCGGACAAACCATAAAGAAAGTGATAACGCTTGTGGGAGAGATAGAGTCGGAACTGGTCAAGATGATCACCACCTTCGGAGTCAAAATAGAACAGGGCGCGGGTTCCGAAGAGACAGAGGCTGAGCAGGTCTCGCAGGAGGACGTGGACGATCTCCTGAAGGATTTCGGGTTTTGAGCGAAGGGGAGGAGCGCCGTCCCGCCCCCGGGGCAGCGAACGGCACCCCTCTGCGCACCCTACTATGCTGAAGGAGTGGATTGCATTATCATGGTAAAGGTTCTGATTGTAGACGATTCCGCTTTTATGAGAAATGCGCTGTCGAGCATGCTCTCCTCAGATCCCGAGATACAGATCGTCGGCACGGCGCGGGACGGCCTGGAGGCGATCGAAAAGATAGCGCAGCTTCGTCCCGACATCGTTACCATGGATGTCGAGATGCCGCGGATGGACGGCATCGCCGCCTTGAAGCAGATCATGGAGCGGAGCCCCGTTCCGGTGATCATGGTCAGCTCCATCACGACCGAAGGGGCGAAAGTCACGCTCGACGCCCTCGATCTCGGTGCGGTCGACTTTATCCCGAAAAACCTCTCGGAGCTCTCCGTCAATATCGTGAAGATACGGGAGATCCTGATCGACAAGATAAAGCATCTCGGACGGAAGGGGCTGCCCGGCAGGAGGTTCCGCCCGGCGGAACGGGCGACCTCCTCCTCAAACATCGCCGAACCCTCCCGGCCCCTCCCGGTGAGGACGACCGGAGAGAGAAGGATCGGCATTGTCGCCATCGGGACGTCCACGGGCGGTCCCAAGGCCCTCCAGGAAATCATTCCCCGGCTGCCGAAGGGCTTCCCCGTTCCGATCGTCATTGCTCAGCATATGCCGCCGAACTTTACGGGACCCTTTGCCGAACGGCTCAATCAGCTCAGCGAGATAACGGTGAAGGAGGCGACGGACGGAGAGGCGCTGAGACCGGGTCTCGCCCTGGTCGCCCCGGGGGGAGGGCATATGCGTGTGGCGCGGGGGAGAGGAATCGAAACGGTGGTCAGCATCTCCACAAACAAAGAGGAGTATATTTACCGCCCCTCGGTGGACGCCCTCATGGCCTCTGTCGCCGAGCTTTTCCCGGGAAGGGCATTGGGAGTCATTCTGACCGGAATGGGGAACGACGGCCTCAAGGGCTTGACGAGCCTGAAGGGGACGGGAGGAAGGATCTTCGCGCAGAACGAGGAGACCTGCGTCGTCTTCGGGATGCCGAAGGCGGTGGTCGACGCGGGAATCGCCGACAAGGTGTTGTCCCTTGAGGAAATAGCGGGGGAGATTCTCAACTCGGTGTAGGCCGCCGCCCGGCGCACGGGACCGCCTTGTCCGGTGAAAAGGGCCGAAGAAAGGGAGGAAAAGTGAAAGGCATGCCGCATAAACTGCACTCTGTAGGCCACACGACGAAGGCTGCTGCAGGATGCCTTTTCATGAGCGTTCTTCTTGCCGCCGTCATGACCGCGGCAGGACTGGGCGTTTCTGCCATCGCCATCCTCCTTGCGGCGTTCACCGGCGCTTTCGCCCTCTCTTTCGCGCTCCTCAACCGGAGCAGCAAAGCCGTCCTGAACGGCATCGGGGAGGCTGCCGGAAAGATAGCGGCGAAAGACCTCACCATCATCCCTGCAAAGGCCGACGGCGGGTCCGGAGAGCTGACGAGAGAGATGAACAAGATCATTGTGACACTGCAGGAGGTGATGCGGGACATAGCGAACAAGACGGCGCACCTGCTGCAGGATGCGACGACTATGACTCTCCACGGCAAAGACGTCTCCCGGCAGGTGGACAAGGACCTCGAGAAGACAGCCTCCGCAGCGGCGGCGACCGAGGAGATGTCCGGTGCCATCTGCGACATCGCGCGGAGCATCAGCACCATTTCCCAGGCTGCCGAGTGCGCAAAGCAGGCTTCTTCCCGGGGAAAAACGATGATCGACGAGACGGTCGCCTCCATCCATGCCGTCAACGCGCAGTTGGAGGAGGCCTCCCGGAAGGTCAGAGACCTGTCCGCTTCTTCGAGAAAGATCGACGAGATCGTCCTCATGATCAAGGACATTGCCGAGCAGACGAACCTCCTCGCCCTGAACGCCGCCATCGAGGCGGCGCGGGCCGGGGAGCAGGGCAGGGGCTTCGCCGTGGTCGCCGACGAGGTGCGGAAGCTGGCCCAGAGGACGTCGAACGCCACGTACGAGATCAACAACATCCTGGGCTCCATCCATTCGGGAACGGTGGAGGCGACCGGCATCATGGACGTTGCGGTCAAAAAGGCGCACCAGACAGGGGACAGCGCCCGGAGGCTCGACGAGTCGTTCCGGGACATTTCCGCCGGGTTCGAGGAGGTATCCGACAGGGTCAGCCAGGTGGTCTCCGCCTCCGAGGAGCAGTCCGCGGCCGCCATGGAGGTATCTTTCACCTTTGCGGGTCTGGTGGGGGATGCCCGGCAGAGTTCGGAAAGCGTAAAGGAGATGGCGGCGTCCTTCAACAAGTTTGGCGCGGACGCCAAGGAGTTCCTCCGGCTCCTGAACGGGTTCAGAGACCCGAAAACGAGGCTGGGTGTCCTCAAGGCCGACTACGTCCTCTGGATGCTCCGCATCCTCGAACTGCTCGATCTGCGGGCGGCGGCGCTCTCCCCGGACGAGCTGCACCCGGAAAGATCGCGGATGGGGAGGTGGCTGTACGGGGAAGGCAGAGACCTCTTCGGGGCACTCCCCTCGTTCCGTTTGCTGGAAGAGCGCCACAAGGAGCTGCACGAGAAGGGCACGGCGGCGTTTGAGGCGTCCCGGAGGGGCGACAGGGATGCTGCGCGGGAGAGCGTCGTCTCCGCCCTGTCGCTGCTTGAGGAGATTCTCGGCCTGGCGGACGACCTCGGGCAGGGGGTGTGAGAGGAATGCATACGGTGCTGGTTATCGACGACGAGCCCGACGTAGCGGAGCTGATGAAAATATTTCTCGGCAGTCTCGGGTACCGGACGGACGTTTTCCTCTCGGGAGAGGCGGCGGTGCGTGCGGTGGAGGCCGGCCGGTACTGGGCTGTTTTTTGCGATTACCAGTTGCCGAAGACCTCCGGCGACCTCCTCTACCGTACGCTCAGGAGCATGGATGGAGACCTCGTGAAGCGGTTTGCCCTCTTTACCGGAGCGGTCCTCGACGAGCGCCTTGAGGAATTCATGAAGCAAGAGAAGGTGCGGGTGATCGGCAAGCCTTTCAAGCTGGAGGAGATAAAGAGCATAGTAGCGGAGTTTGAGAAGATATGAATGAAGAAATCCTCGAAAAGATAATCCTCGAGACCGTCGACGTGCCCAGCCTGCCCACGGTGGCAACGAAAGTGCTGCATCTCATGAACGACGACCACTCCTCGCTCAACGAGCTCGAGAGGATCATCGCCCGCGACCAATCCTTTTCCACGCGGCTCCTGAGGATCGCCAACTCCCCCTACTACGGGCGGGGAAGGAGCATCGACACGGTCTCCGCCGCGATTATCACCATCGGCTTCACTACCATGAAGTCCCTGGTGGTTGCCGCGTCGCTGAAGGACCTCCACCGCAATTTCGGACTCTTCGAGCAGAAGCTCTGGGAGCACAGCCTCGGTGTGTCCCTCGCCGCCTCTCTCCTTGCCATGGAGACCCGGATGCTGCCCGCCGAGGAGGCGATGGTGGCGGGGCTCGTGCACGACGTGGGGAAGACGATCCTTAACAACAGCATGGCGGAGTCGTATTCCCTTGTTATCGAGCGCGTCTACGAACAGGGAGAGAGTTTCCTCAGGGTCGAGGACGAGATGCTCGGCTTCAACCACTGCAATGTGGGGGGCCTCATCGCGCGCAAGTGGAAGCTCCCCAAGAACCTCGAAGTCGTTGTCGAATATCATCATGCGGAGAGTTTCCCGTCTTTCGAGGACGGCAATCACGAAACCCTGTGCGAGATCATCAAGATAGCCGATACGATGTGCCTGAATCTCGGGATCGGGCTTAGGATGCCCGACAGCATCCCCGCCATCGAACTGGAGCGCATCAGTATAACCGAGGAGAGGTTCAACGAGCTCCAGGAAAAACTGAAAAAGGCGTATGTCGAACAGAAAGCGAACCTGATGGAATAAGGGGTGCAGGACGAATGCGGCATCCTTCCGGCCGTCATCCCGCCACGTGATAGGATATAATTAGAAGTAGGGTGTATCTGCACACCGTATGAGGAAAGGACACGCTGCTTCCCGGCGTGCTTTCCCGGCAGTCCCCTCGCACCCCGCTGTCCCGGTTCACCGGCAGACGCTGCATCTCCTTGCCGTTCCATCGGACGATCGCGCGCTTTCGCGGCGAAGGCAAAGAGGCGTTGTGAAAGAGAAGATCAATCTGCTCAGAGATTTTTCCGTTCCCCTCCTCGTCGGCGTCGCGGTCGCGCTGACCTGGGCCAACCTTTCCCCGGCGGGCTATGACCGCTTCATGAGGACGCCGGTTTTGGGCCTTATGGACGTCGAGTTCGTTGCGAACGAGCTGTTCATGGTCTTTTTCTTCGCCATCGCAGCGGTCGAAATCACCCTGAGCTGTTTGCCAGGAGGCTCGCTCAATCCGCCGCACAAGGCGGTGAACCCTCTCCTGTCGACACTGGGGGGCGTCATCGGCCCCATAGCGGTGTACCTGATACTGAACGCCGTCTGGGGTTCGCCCTCCCTGCTGCGCGGCTGGGGGATACCGACCGCAACGGACATCGCCCTGGCGTGGCTGGTTGCGCGCATGCTGTTCGGCGGGAATCATCCCGTCATTTCCTTTCTCTTGCTGCTCGCGATCGCGGATGACGCCATAGGCCTGGTGATTATCTCGGTCTTCTACCCGGACCCCTCTCATCCTGTGGTCCCGGCCTGGTTGCTTCTTCCCTTCCTCGGCGTGCTCTCCGCCTGTGCGCTCAGGAAGCGGGGGGTGATGAATTACTGGTACTATCTCCTTTCGGGGGGAGTGCTGAGCTGGATAGGCCTCTTCAAAGCACATCTCCACCCGGCGCTGGCCCTCGTTTTCATCGTCCCCTTCCTGCCGCCCCCGCAAAGGGACACCAAGTCCGAGGTCTTCGAGGAGGAGAGCGGCGACCCCTCCCCCTTATGCCGTTTCGAGCACGACTGGAGGCGCATCGTCGATTTCGGTCTTTTCCTCTTCGGTCTCGCGAATGCAGGGATACCGTTTTCTAAAGCGCAGACCGTAACATGGCTCGTCTTTCTTGCTCTCCTGCTCGGAAAGGGAATGGGGGTCTTCCTCATGGGGCTCCTCAGCGAGAAGCTTGGGTTCTCCCTGCCGGAGGGCATGAACAGAAGGCACCTGCTGGTTGCCGGGGTGATCGCCGGGATCGGCTTTACCGTGGCGCTGTTCATGGCGGGTGTCGCCTTCGCCCATACCGACCTCCGGGAGGCGGCGAAGATGGGGGCGGTCCTCAGTATCGTCAACGCCCTGATTGCTGCGCTACTCGCAAAACTGCTCCGGGTCCGGAGGGTCTCGACCGAGGCGTCTTCTTCCTCCCCTTCCGAAAAGGTATAATTTTCCCGCATGGGAAAATTTTTCCTGTCAGCTGCAGCGCTTTTTCTCCCAAGCCGCCGCGCCGGCGGCCGTCCCCTCCGCGCAGAGGGCCGGTTTTCGGGGGCGGGCCCCCTTGAAAGGCGCTTTCTTCCGATCCTCACGGTCTGGCACCGATATTGCAAAATGACTGAGGGAGTACGAACACGCACCGGGGTGTGCATACACACCCTGATGAGGAAGGAAAGGAAGGCGCGATGCACAAAGGAATGTACGTAGCGACATCCGGGGCGGTGCTCAGAAGTCTGGAGCTGGACGCCATCGCCAATAATCTGGCGAACGCCGGCACCATCGGATACAAGAGAGAGTCCTTTTCCGCGCGCACCTATGCGGTCGTCGCCCGCGATGTGCAGAGGGCCGCTTCCCTCTATCCGGACGCCCGGACCATGACGGTGGACTCCGGTCAGATGTTCGTCGACCGTTCACCGGGAATCATGAAGTCGACGGGGAACCCCCTCGATCTCGCTATCAGCGGGGACGGTTTTTTTGCGGTGGAGGGACAGGGGCAGACCCTGTACACGCGAAACGGCGTTTTCAGCCTGGACAGCGAAGGGTACCTGGTGACCACGGGCGGACAGAAGGTACTCGATACAGGCGACAGGCCCCTGCGCGTCAGCGGCAGCGAACCGGTGAGCGTGCTTCCGGACGGAACGGTGAGCGCCGGAGGCGCCTCCGTCGGAAAGATGAAAGTAGTGAAAGTCGATGCGCCCCTGCATGTCGGCAGCTCGCTCTTTTCAGGAAAAGAGGCGGGCGAAGCGGATGGCGAGGTCCAGCAGGGGACTCTTGAGTTGTCCAACGTCAATCCGGTTCTGGAGATGGTGGGGATCATTACTGCCCTGAGGGAATACGAGGCGGCGCAGAAGGCCATAAAGAATTTCGACGAGCTTGCCTCGCGTGCGGTCACCGATATCGCAAAGGTGTAGCGGGCAGGCACAGGGCAGACAACGGGCGGGCGCCTCCGGCGACCGCCTCAAGGAGGGAGAATGATTCGGTCGCTTTTTACCGCAGCAGCGGGGATGCAGGCGCAGCAACTCAACGTGGATGTCATCGCCAACAACCTGGCGAACGTGAATACGACGGGCTACAAGAGGGGAAGGGCCGATTTCCAGGACCTGCTCTATCAGACTTTGCGCAACCCCGGGTCCCCTTCCGCAGAGGGCTCCCAGATCCCTTCGGGCATACAGGTGGGGCTCGGCGTAAAGCCCGTGGCGGTGCAAAAGCTCTTCACGCAGGGCGACTTCACGAATACGAACAACTCCCTCGACCTCGTGATCGAGGGGGACGGTTTCTTTCAGGTGACGCGTCCTGACGGAACCATTGCGTACACAAGGTCGGGCGCTTTCAAGACCGACAGCGACGGCAGGGTTGTGACCTCGGACGGCTACCCGCTCGAACCGTCGATCACGATCCCGGCGGATGCCACGCAGATCACTGTCGGGTCCGACGGCCGCGTGACGGTCATGCAATCCGGCAACACCACTCCCGTCGAGGTCGGGACGATCGAAATCGCACGGTTCGTTAATCCGGCCGGACTCATGTCCACGGGAAAGAACCTCTATGCTCAGACGAATTCGTCCGGACAGCCCATCACCGGAACGCCGGGAACAGAGGGGAGGGGGACCCTGAACCAGGGATTTCTCGAGATGTCCAACGTCAATGTGGTGGAGGAGCTCGCCAACCTCATCGTTGCGCAGAGGGCCTTCGAGATGAACTCGAAGGCGGTGCAGGCTTCCGACGATATGCTGCAGACCACGTCGTCCCTGAAGAGGTAATGTCATGAGCACTGTACGGGGTGGAAAGAGACGCTTCGGGCTGCTTTTCGCCGGTCTGCTGCTCGCTGCCTCCCTTTTTGACGGCAGGGGAGAGGCGGCGACGCGGGCGGCCCTGATGGAAGAAATCCGCCAGGCGGTGGCGAAGGAGCTCGAAAAATCCCTTCCTGGAGAGCTGGAGCTCGAAGGGGTGCGGGTGACCCGCGGGGGTGAGGGGCTCGACGGCGGCGGGGATTACCGCATCGGCGGCGCTACCATGAACGGATACGTCGGGCGCAATAAGGTCGCCCTGACCGTTCTGCTGACTGATGGGAAGGGAGAGACGAAAAATATCGCCGTCGAAGCCCTTTACGACATGATGGTGGACGTCTTCGTCTCCTCGAAACCCCTGGCAGGCGGCAGCTTTCTGGCGGACGGCGACGTTGTCGTGGTGCGGCAGAAGAGCTCGCGGCTCCCGGTGGGAGCGGTCACCGACAAAAAGGAGCTCGAGGGGAGGGCCCTCCGGTCGAATATCGGGCAGGGGGTCGTTCTGCGGACGGCGTATCTCGCCCCGCAGGGGAGTGTGAAGAGAGGGCAGAAGGTCACCGTCGTCGTGGAAGGGGACAGCGTGGTGGTATCGACGCAGGGACAGCTCCGGAGCGATGCGACGGTGGGCGGGAGCGCCCGTGTCTACTGCGAATCATCCAAAAAAGAGGTGGTCGGGCTCCTTGAGGCGCCCGGCGTCGTGCGGGTGCGGCTATGAGAGAAAATCGGCCCGGGACCGGGGTAGGGCGCTGCGGCAGGGCATTCGCCCTTTCTGTCGGAAGCCTTGTGCTCTGCGCGGGGCTCGCCGGCTGCTCGGGGCTGAAGGACGCCCGTGAGATCAAGAACGCTCCCATGCCCCCGCGCTATATGGAGACGAAGGAGAAGGAAACGCCCGTAGCGGAGGGGTCCCTCTGGGCGAACCGCTTGTTCCTCTACGAGGATATGAAGGCGAAGAGGGTCAACGACCTTCTGACGATACTGATCACCGAGACGACCTCCGCCACGAAAAAGGCGGTCACCAACGCGAACCGCGAATCCACCGCCGATAACTCGATCACCAACCTTTTCGGCATGAAAGTGGACAATGTTCCGGTGCTGAACGACCTCTCGAAGGGAGTGAACGGCCAGGGCAAGTCCGATTTCAAGGGCTCCGGCGACACCTCCCGGGAAGGGACGCTGAGCGCCACGATCACCGCCAAGGTGGTGGAGGTGCTCCCCAACAGCAATTTGGTCGTCGAATCGAGGAAAGAGGTCGTCGTCAATAACGAAAAGGAGATCATCGTCCTGCGTGGCATTGTGCGGCCGCAGGATGTTTCGGCGAACAATACCGTGTATTCCCAATATGTGGCGGACGCCCAGATCTACCTGGTGGGAGACGGCGTGCTCGACGACAAGCAGGCGCAGGGGTGGCTGGTGCGGCTGATGGATAAGATATGGCCGTTCTAGGAAAGGAGCAGGGAATGAGGCTTCCGGACAGGATCCGGTCTGCAAAAGGGAGAGGGGCTCTGCTTCTCTGGTGCGTCTTTTCGCTCGCCTGCAGCCTGCTCTCCTCCTTCGCGTATGCGGAGAGGATCAAGGACGTCGCGCATTTTTCCGGGGTGAGGGAGAACGAGCTCATCGGGTACGGGATCGTGGTGGGCCTGAACGGGACCGGCGATAAGGACGGCACCTATATCTTCCAGCCCTTCGCCAATATGCTCACCCGTATGGGGGTGACGGTAAGCTCCGCCGATCTGAAGGGGAAGACGAAGAACATTGCTGCGGTGATCGTTACCGCGAAGCTCTCCACCATGGTGAAGCCCGGTTCGAAGGTCGATGTCCAGGTCTCTTCAATCGGAGACGCGAAGAGTCTCCAGGGGGGGACCCTCCTGATGGCGCCCCTGAAGGGGCCCGACGATACCGTGTATGCCGTGGCGCAGGGCCCCGTTTCGATCGGGGGGTTCACCGCGGGGGGAGGGGGGACTTCGGCAACGAAGAACCATCCCAACGTGGGGCTCGTGCCGAACGGAGCTATTGTGGAAAAGGAAGTGCCGGTCCATCTGAACAGGAAAAACAGGCTGGACCTCCTGCTCGCCTCCCAGGATATCACCACTGCGAAAAAAGTGGCGGACAAGGTGAACGAGGGGCTGGGGGGGAACTTCGCCCGGGCGGAAGGTCCGTCGGTGATCGCGATCCTGATCCCCGACTCTTTCACCGACCGGGTGGTCGAGCTGATGTCGAAGATAGAGCTCATGACTATCGAGATAGACATCCCCGCACGGGTGGTCGTCAATGAAAGGACGGGGACCGTCGTGATCGGCGAAAACGTGACCATCAGTCCCATCGCCCTGGCCCACGGCGGCCTCTCCATCGAAATCTCCACCGATTTTCAGGTGTCGCAGCCTCCTCCCTTCGCTCCCGGAGGGGCCCAGACGGTGGTGGTGCCGCAGAAAGACGTGAAAGTCGAGGAAAAGAAGGCCTCCCTCATGGAAGTGAAGGGGGCGACCATCGGCGCGCTGGTAAAGGCCCTCAACGCGCTGGGAGTGACCCCGCGGGACCTTGTCGCGATACTGCAGGCCATCAAGGCGGCGGGGAGCCTCAAGGCCGATCTGGTGATCATGTGAAAGACCTGAGCGGTATCAGGCCACCGGCCGGGCAGGGCGCCCCCCCGGCGGACGCTCAGGGGAATGCGGATAGGAAGGCCGCCGCCAAGCAGATCGAGACGGTGTTCCTGAGCGAATTTCTGAAAATCATGATGGAACAGACCTCGTTCGGGAAGGACAAGACCGTTTCCAACTACCTCCCCTTTATTACCGGCGAGATGGCCAAGTCCCTCGCCGAAAGGGGAATCGGGGTGGGGGATTTTCTCCTGAGGAACCCGGCGCTGCAGGAGGCGACGGAGAAAGGGAAAGAGGGCGCTTCTGCGGTGAGCTCCGGGGACAATGCGGGAGCGGCCCCCGCAGCACCCGGCTCGGAGGGGGAGGAAAGGCTGAAAATGCCCGCATCCGGAAGGGTTTCGTCGGGATACGGATTGCGGCACGATCCCCTCGACGGAAAGTTGAAGCAGCATAACGGGATGGACATCGCCCTACCCGAGGGCACTCCCATCGCCCCGGCGGCGCCGGGAACGGTGGTTTTCAGCGGTTATTCGGGCGGGTATGGCAACTGCGTGATCATCGAGCATGGCGACGGTATGACGAGCCTGTATGCGCATAATGCCGAAAACCGGGTAAAGGTTGGGGAAGCTGTTGATACACAAACGATAATTGCCTTGTCCGGCTCGACGGGGAGGAGCACCGGGCCGCATCTGCACTTCGAGGTGAGGAAAGAGGGGGTCCCGGTCAACCCGCTCGGACTGATCGGTTAATTTTTTTTCAGAATCTCCGATACTATAGTATGCAGTACGACCACAAGCGCATCGGAGGAGGGAGAAGATGAAGATTACCGACAGGTTCGACGTAACGGGGTCCAACGTACCGAAGGCGGACAAGGCAAAGACGAAAACGGGCGAGGAAAAGGCCGAAGAGGTGGTAACGAAGGACCAGGTTACCGTATCCGCTGCGGCCAAGGAAATCGGAAGGCTCCAGCTCGAAGTCAGCAAAGTGCCGGAGATTCGGACCGATCGGGTGGAAGAAATTAAAAACGCCATTGCGTCAGGCACCTACGAGGTGAAGGGCGAGGCGGTAGCGGGAAAAATACTGAAGGAGGCCGTCATTGACGCACTCGTATGAGAATCTGCTTGCCGTGCTGGAAAAGGAGTTCTCTCTCTGTACCCGGTTGTTGGAGCTTTTGCAGCAGGAAAGAGAGGTGGTCGCCAGTCTCGATCCCGAGGCCCTTGAGCTGCTGCTCCGGGAAAAAGAGGTGGTCACCTCCGGCATAAAGGTGTGCGACGAGGCCCGGGAAAGGGTCCTCGGGGAGCTTGGTTTCAAGGACCTGACGATCTGCGAGGTTTCGGAAAGGGCTGAGGCCGCCTACCGGGAGCCTCTTGCCTCCCTCGCCTCCCGCTTCACCGCCCTCATCCACAGCATCACCGAACAGAACACCCTCAATAGCATGCTCATCGAAAAGTCTTTGTATTATATAAAGACTTCCTATAATTTTCTGAACACCTTCGAGGTGAGCGCTCCTCAAAAGGTCTCGGTGGAGGCGTAGCGATGTCTGTCTTCGGCCTGTTCGACATCGGAAAGACCTCACTGTTGACCGCCCGGAAGGCCCTGGATACCACCGCCCATAATATCGCCAATGCGGCGACGCCCGGCTATACGAGGCAGGAAGTGCTCCTCGAGACGATTCCGTCGGGGTCCGTCATTTCACGCGGAGCCAGCGGAAGGGGTGCGCGGGTCTCCGAGGTGAAGAGGATGTACGATTCCTTCGTGAGTCTCCAGCTGAGGAACGAGAAGTCCTCGCTTGCCTACTGGACGAGCGCCGACAAGAACTCCGCGAAGGTGGAGAGCATCTTCAACGACACGAACGACACCGGGATCAGCGCCGCCATCACCGATTTCTTCGCTGCCTGGCAGGAGGTGGCGCAGTATCCCGAGGCGTATGCGCAGCGGGCCTCCCTGCTCCAAAACGCCCAGAACCTCACCGTGCGCATCAACAGGGCCTACACCTCCCTCGCTGAGGAGCGGAAGGAAATTTACAGCGGCAGCCAGAGGCTCGTGGAAGAGGTGAACAGCCTTACTTCCCAGATCGGGACTCTCAACGACAAGATCTCCGGCTCTCCGGGAAGCCTCGACCTCCTGGACCAGAGGGACTCCCTCCTGGAGAGATTGAACGAAATCGTCAAGGTGACCACCTTTACGGACAATGCGGGTCAATACTACGTCCTGCTCGGCGGATCGATCCTGGTGGGCGGCGGCAAGGTGAACGACCTAAGCGTCCAGACCGACACCGGCGACACCATGCGCTTTTATGTGCAGCTTGCTTCGGAAAGCAAAGAGGTGACCGCGGAGATACGGAACACCGGGAACGGAGAGCTCGGGGCGAATATCGACGCGCGGGACGGGCAGATCCTCGAAACCATGCAGCAGATGAACACCTTTGCCTTCCATCTCGTCGAGACGATAAATTTTTACAACCGCCAGGGGTACGGCCTCGACGGCACCACGGGGAATAACTTTTTCGAGAGCCTCTACCTGACGACCGACCCGGCGGGAGGCGGCACCCTCACTTCCGTCGACCTGACCGATCTGGACCAGATCACTTATGAAAAAAAATACAAAATAAATTACATAGACGCCGCCACGTACGCAGGCCTTCCCCTCGACCCCGACGGGGTGCTGGGGAGCCAGGCTGATTACCAGCAGGAGGGGGCTTCCGGCATCTATTGGCGCGTGCGGGAGTCCTCCGACGGGGGGAGCACCTGGACCGCGGTCGATCCCGCCGACGTGACGGTCACGCCCTACACTTCGACCTCCCCAGACTCCAGGACGCTCGAGTTCGGCGGGTTGCGGGCCAGTATCAGCGGCGACCAGGGGGTGCTTTCGGGCAACGGCTCCGAGGAGTTTCTCGTCGAGCCCCGGGCTGGCGCCGCCCGCGAGATGAGGATGGAGATCACCGATTACCGGAAAATAGCGGCTTCGCTCGACACCTTTCTCATCGACGGGTCGAACGACACCTTTACCCTGAACGAGGGCAATGGGGACAAGACGGTCACCCTTGCGCACGGCTCGTACTCGGGGGACGAGCTGGCTCAGTTGATGAAAGAGGCGCTTGAGAACGCCGACTCCTCCCAATCCTCCACCTACACGGTGAGCTTCGACCCTATTTTGAAGAAATTCAGCTTCATCAACGGGACGGCGAACCCGAACCAGATATCCCTGACCTCTGCGCTGCCGGGGTTCGAGGCGAGCCTCGGGTTCGCTGCGGGCGCGCTGAGCGCCCTCAACGCGGGGGTGCAGGCGGCCGGCACCATACCGGTCTCCACCCCATTTGTGATCGACGCCACCAACGACACCTTCTCCTTCAGCGAGGATGGGGGGGGGACCACCAAAACGGTGACTCTCTCGCACGGCACGTTCACCGGGGAGGAGCTTGCCGCGTATCTGAAGCAGTCGATGGAGGATGCGGACAGCACTACCTCGTATACCTATACGATAGCGTACGACTCCCTGAACAACCGGTTCACTTTCACCAACGGGAACCCTTCGGCCACCCTCTCGTGGGGATCGACCTCCGTGCGGGAAACCTTCGGGTTCGACGGGGATGTGACCATGGCGAGCGGCGCCACCTCCGTAAGCGATACCGCTGTTTCGTCCAGGGCGGCGAACGGCCTGCCCGGGGACAACCGGAACGCGAAGAGCATCGCGGACCTGATCAATCAACTGGTCGTCGACGGACAGACCCCCCTCGACTACTACCGTGCCGTCGTCGCCACCGTCGGCGTCGAGGCGTACAGCGCGAAGACGAGCCTGAAAGCGCAGAATACCATCGTGGAAGAGCTCGAAAGGAGACGCGAGGAATCTTCCGGGATCAGTCTCGACGAGGAGGCGGCCAACCTCCTCAAGTGGCAAAAGTCCTACGAGGCTGCTGCAAAGATGATCACCATTGCGGACGAGCTGTTGAAAACCCTGATGGAGATGACGGGGAGATAACCATGAGAGTCACCGATAGAATGTTCCACGCCAGGTTCCTGTCCGACTTCCAGCGCAACATGGAAGCCATTTATCGGGCACAGGAGCAGATCGCCTCGCAGAGAAGAGTGAACAGGCCTTCGGATGATCCCGCTGCGATCACCCGGATCATCTCCTACAAGAACCAGTTGTCGCTCATCGGCGAATATAAGAGGTCCATCGGGTCGGCGCGGGATTCCCTCGATCCGATGGACAAGGCGCGGGCGGACGTCAACGAGGTGATGATCAGGGCCAAGGAGCTTGCGGCCCAGGGGGCCGACGGCAGCTCCACCGCAAGCGAGAGGGCGATGCTCGCAAAGAATGTCGGCGGCCTGCTGGCGCAGGCGATCGATATCGCCAATACCAAGGTAGGAGACCGCTACATCTTCGGCGGCTATACGTCGAACACCGCTCCCGTCGACAAGATTACCGGGGAGTTCGTGGGCAGCCCGAACACCATGTACGTGGACATCAGCTCAGGGGTGAACATCGGGGTGAACGCGTCCGCAGGCGAATTGTTCAGCTTCCGGCGTACCGCTTCCACCGATCCCTCGAGCGCGATCCTCCCTCAGTATAACTGGGATTTTACCGGGGCAAACCTAGCGACGGACGAGATTTACGAGGATGCGGACCCCAATTCCGGCATCTATTCCTCCGTCGATTTCTTCTCCATCGACTCCACGAACAACCGGATTGCCTTCGGCACCGCCGGCACCGGGGCGGCGGCGGCAGCCTCCCCGGCGATACTGACAACGGGTATGTATACAGGCGGACAGCTTGCTGCGGAAATACAGAGGGCGCTGAAGAGTGCGGACGCTGCGGGGGATTACGAGGTCTCCTACGATGCGGATGCCCGTAAATTCTCGATCACCAATGCCTCGGGCGCGGCCAGGGACCTGCTCTGGAACACATCGACGGCAAGCCAGGTCCTCGGATACAAAGCGGAAAATACCCTGAAAATCGCCGACGGACTCACCGATACGAGCGACAAGACGGTCGGGTTTGCCGCCACGTCGAGCACCTTCACGGGGGGCGGCTCCCTCTCCTTCCGGATCTCCGACGGCGCGTCGACCGATGACGAAGGCCCCTCGGTGGTGATCGACGATACTAATAACGCACTACGGATAGACGGAGTCGATTACACGCTGTCGACAGGAACCTATACCGGGGAGCAGCTCGCCGCCGCGCTCTCTTCACTGAACGGAGGGCTGCTGGTCAGGGCCTCCTACGATTCCACCGACCAGAAGATCACCGTCACCGCCCCGGTTGTCATCGACAGCTCGAATAAGACCGTCACTTTCACCGCCG
>JAXLZK010000007.1:108864-114700 GCA_046350935.1 Thermodesulfovibrionales bacterium | reverse complement strand
GGGATGCTCAGAAAAAATCTTTATTTTAAGGTAGGTTAAGTGCCCCCTAGAGGATTCGAACCTCTGGCCCCAGGTTTAGGAAACCTGTGCTCTATCCTACTGAGCTAAGGGGGCGGCACGGATCAGATATGTATAGTACCACAAAAAGGGGGGAGATCGTAAAGCCCTCGACCCTGTACTATGCGAAGAATCATGTGCCGTGCAGCGGGGCAAAAGCCTTGCGCACCGCTTCTTCGGCACTGTCCGCTTTTATGACCCCTTCAATGTCCCAGGTATCTATTCCGACGACCGTTTTCCCCGCTTTCAGCGCAAACGAAATTTCCGAAAGGGTGCCGTATTCGCCACCCACGGCGATGAGGGCGTCCGCAGTACGGACGAGGACGACATTTCTGCCTTCACCGAAGCCTGTGGCGACAGGCACGTCGATGTAGGGATTTGCGTCATTGCAGTGGTGCTGGGGCAGAATGCCCACGGTGGTTCCGCCTGACTCCCTGGCGCCGCGGGCTGCAGCTTCCATTACTCCGGAAAGCCCTCCGCAGACAAGGAGCGCTCCTCTCAGTGCGATCAGCCTTCCCACCTCTTCAGCGGTGCCCGCACCGACGACGGCGATGATTTTTCTCCTCATTTTCCCGCCCCTCCGTTTGTTTTTTCCCAAATGGCCGGCTTCAGCGCAGGGTCGATGTCCTTGAATGATACCACAGAAGGGCGCAGGGCTGAGAGAGAGGCCGACGGGAGCGGTCTTCCCGCTACGGTCTCTTGATCGTTCTCCTATCGAGCACTTCCGCGAGAAAGGGCAGAAGCAGGGAGCCGCCGGGGAGAAGAAAGATGAGCAGCGCGGGAATGACGCGGGAGAGTGTCCGGAGGTGCCTTCTGATTTCCTGCATCTCTTCCGCCGTCCAGGGGACGTGAGTGTTCCTCGGCTTCATGATCACCTTCATAAGCCCCTTGACGGCAAGGGTCTCGTGCAGGAGAAATTCACGGTTTTTGACAAGCAGCCGCTTCATCCACTGCAGCAGCGAGGCGATGTATTTCTCCCCGTTGAGAAGAAATGCTTTGCCGTAATAGGATAAAGTAAACATTTTCATTCTCCCGCCGACCGGCCGCTCTTTCCCCGTTCCCCGTGGTTTTGCCTTCCCGGAAGGAAAGTACCTTGGCCTCTATTCTACGGGAACCACAGATCTTTGGATATGATATATCTCAGTATGTCTGAAGGTATCCGGTTCTCTGCCGGCGGGGATGGGGGAACCGGGGCTTGCCGTGATAATGCGGACATCGGGCTTTTCCCCGGAGGACGGCCCGAAGCTACAGTATGGTCAGGCTTTCGGCGGATGGGGATACGAGGAAATACCCCTCCTCCTCCCGGACAGCATTTCTGAACGCGAGGACTTTGAGGGCTTTCGAGACAGCCTCCCGGGAGGCCCCGGTATGCGCGGCCAGTTCTCTATGGGTGAGCTTTTTTGCCTTGTAATACCCCTCCCGATCCCTCTCCCCCTTGCTGATCTCCAGGAGCAGCTTAATCACCCGCTGGCCTACATCGAGAAACACCAGGGACTCCAGCTTCTCATCGGTCATGCGTATCCTCTTTGCCAGGCTGGTGATCAAACCGATGGCGATCATCGGGTCGTTCTTGATGGCCTGGAGGAATTTCTCCCGTGTCAGGACGCCGAAGGTGGAGTTTTCGCTGGCGGTGATGGTGGCTGAACGGGGGCGCCCGTCGAAGAGGCTGATCTCGCCGAAGAAATCGCCCTGGCTGAAGGTTGCGAGAATCAGCTCGTTCCCTTCCGTATCCACGAGGGAGGCCTTCACCTCGCCCTCGAGGACGATATAGAGATCGGTGCTCTCGTCGGACTGGTAGAAGATGACGTCCCCCTTCTTCGCAGTGCGGATGGAGAAATCCTTGATGATGCAGGTTGCATGCTCCTCGCAAAGACCCTTGAGGATGGGCAGCTTCTTGAGTAGCTGCTCTATGGCGGCATGGTTGATGGTGCTTTTCATGATCTCCGTCTCCACAGTAGAGTGCCCCGCGTAAAGGGAAATGATGGCGTCAGTGATTGTAGCATTCGCATAGGGTGTTGTCAACACGGCGCTTTTCGGCCGGGGGGCGGAGAGGAAAGAGAGAGAGAAGCTGAAAGACGGCGGCGGGAAGAGGAGAGAAAGAGTCGGGGCGAGAGGATTTGAACCTCCGACTCCACGGTCCCGAACCGTGTGCGCTACCAGGCTGCGCTACGCCCCGATACTGTCCATGGCAACGGATCATTGCTTATAGGGCAGAGAACTATTATATAACTTTTCCTCTGCAATGAGCAATGAGAACCGAGCTATGCTTTAAAGATTTTCCAGCATCTCCCAGATGCCGCAGGGGCAGATGCCCGCACAGAAGCCGCAGCCGATGCATTTCTCCTCGTCCACCACATACTCGAAGTCGCCGCTCCCGCGCTCGACCCTGCTGATGGCGCCCCAGTAGCAGGTCGTCTCGCACATGCGGCAGTCGCGGCAGGAGGCGCAGGACATGCATTTGCCCGCCTCGTTCTCAGCTGAGCAGTCCCCCCCGCAGACGTCGTAGTATTCTCTTCTGATCCTCGCGTAGGGGATGACCTGCTTGTTCTCGGGCTGCCGCGGCGCATGCATCAACTGGTAGTGGATGGTGTCGGCGGCGAGCCGCCCCTGTCCGATGGCGTGGGTCACGAGGCCGAGCCCTGTCGCGTCGCCGATGGCGAATACCTTTACGTCGGACGTCTGGCCGATTTCGTTCACCGCGATCCAACCCCTTTCGATATGGATGGCCG
Source organism: Thermodesulfovibrionales bacterium (assembly GCA_046350935.1). GTDB lineage: Bacteria > Nitrospirota > Thermodesulfovibrionia > Thermodesulfovibrionales > Dissulfurispiraceae > Nitrobium. The sequence continues at coordinate 111,914 of JAXLZK010000007.1, read as the reverse complement.
GAGGCAGGAACCCGAGCTCGGGCACGTCGCCGATCGAGATGATGATCCGGTCCGCATCGAGGAAGGACCCGTCCTTGAAATGGAGCTTTCTTTCGGCGGCACCGTACCCCGCGGTGAATTTCGGCCAGAGGATCTGCGTGCCCTTCGCCGTTGCGGTCTCCATCTCTTTCCCGAACGCGGCAGGCTGCTGGATATCGACGGCGATGACCGATTCCGCGCCGCAATTATAGGCCTCGGAGGCCACGTCCATGCCTACGTTTCCCGCCCCGATGACCACGATCCTTTCCCCTTTGAAGTCGGGGACATTCTCGCTGTTGATCCCTTTCAGGAAGTCATAGGCGGAGAGGGCGTGTTCGGAGCCGGGGAACTGAATAATGCGGGGCTTGTGGGCGCCGACGGCGACCACCACGATTTCGTGCTCCCGGTGGACCCTGTCGAACAGTTCACGGTCGACGGCTGCGTTCAGGTGGACATTCACCCCCAGCTCGTTAAAGCGGGAAAGCTCTCTATCGAGAATCTCGCGGGGAAGACGTTCTCTCGGAATGCATTGCTCGATCTTGCCCCCGAGCGCACCCGAAGCCTCGTAGAGGTCGACGGTGTGCCCTTTCAGGGCGAGCTGCCAGGCGGCGCTCAGGCCCGCGGGACCGCCGCCGATGACGGCAACGCGGTGCCCGGTCGGATTTTCCTTCCGGGGGGCGGGCAGGTCCAGCGAGAGTCGCCCCAGCCTGTCGATGCCGAGCGGCTTATCCCACCGGCCCCGGGTGCAGCTCTGCATGCAGAGGTTGGGGCATATCTGCCCGCATACCGTCGCCGGCAGGGGGCTGTACCGCAGCACCAGCTCCAGGGAATCCTGCAGCCTTCCCTGCCTGATCAGGCTCGCCCTCTTGTGGGAGGGGATATGCGTGGGGCATGCGTAGGCGCACGGCGGACTCTATGTCTCATTGGCCCAGACGGGCTTGTTCCTTCTCTCCCTGCCGGTGGTGATATACGGAAGAACCGTCATCTCGTGGTCCAGGTACTCCGCAAAAATTCCTCCCCGGCCCACCTCCGCCTCCCACCTGTTCTTCCTGAAATCGGAGGTGGACATCCGGAGGCTCTTCTTCGCCGCCTTCTCTTTCGGGGTGTAGGCGATGAGCTTCTTCCAGTCGTCGGCAGAACGGGTGAGCTCTTCGTAATAGGACATCCGGTCGATGGCCCCGAGGTACGGCTTCAGGTCGGCGGTGAGCCATTCCCAGTCCTGGGGAGTCAGGTCGAGGAGCTTCACGTCCTTCTCGCTGTACCCCTGGATGGGGCCGCGAAAATAGACCGCCCCCCCTACCATTCCCACACAGGGCCGGTACCCGAGGACGTTTTCGGGGTTCCTCGGGTCGACGCCGCACACCACCGCGATGCCGCCCGCCTTGAACTCGGCGAAGGAATCTCCCACGTTTCTGAAATACCACGACTGCGGGGGATCGAAGCGGGGATTCTGTTTGGTCATGGTGTCGCACCGTGCGCCGCCGCTCCCCTGGACATAGAGGATCCCCTGCGCCGCGGCATTGAAGGCCCCGTTGGTGGCGTCGCCCAGCACGGTGATCCTTGCCCCGCAGTTGAGCCACCCCACGTCGTCGGAGACGCTCCCCTTCACGACGATCTCGGTGCCGAACATTCCCATACTCCCCAATCTCTGGCCGGCAGTGCCCTCGACGGTGATCCGAACGGGCTCGATCGAGCCCTCCTGGCCCCGGGGCCAGATGCGGCCTCCGATCCCATGCTGTCCGTCGGCGACGATGCGCAGTTCACGTGCGCCGTCCTGCACGGTTTGCTGTACCTGCTCTTCGAGAATACGGGACGGTACCCTCTCCCCGTTCACTTTGCCCTTTATGGTGACAATTGCCTCCGCGGTCTTCTGAGTGCTTTTGCTTTTGTTTGCGGTCTTCCCGTTTTTCCCTTCTGACTTCATGGTGTTCCTAGCACGCATAACTTATTCCTAACCTCTCTGCCATAGCTTTATCATCGATACTCAGACCGTCGGACATGCCGATGGGAAGCTCGGTGCTCCTGCCCATGGGCGCAAAGATCTTCTTCAATTCGACATCGGCCGCCTTGAACACGTCCACCACCCGCTCCGCAACCGTGTCGGGGTCGAGTCTCCGGTAGAGCTTGGGGTCCTGGGTGGTGATGCCCCTCGGGCACTTCCCGGTGTTGCAGAGGTTGCAGCGGTTGTATTCGTCTCCGAAACAGTCCGCCGCCGCCTGCATGATGTATTTGCCGATGGCGACTGCGGAGGCGCCGAGCATGATGAGGGCTGCCGCGTTGGCGGCCAGGTTCCCCCTCTTGCCGACGCCGCCTGCCGCGATGAGGGGCAGCTCATTCTGTTTGCCCTGCTTCACGAGGTCGAGGTAGCACTCCCGGATATTGGAAGCGATGGGGTGGCCCATCTTGTCCATGGAGACATTGTAGGCCGCGCCGGTGCCCCCGTCCTCGCCGTCGATGCAGAGTCCCGCCGCGTACGGGTTCCGGGCAAGGTTGTTCAGCACCGCCTTGGCGGTCTTCGATCCCGAAATCTTCGGGTAAACCGGCACCCGGAAGCCCCAGGCCATGGACATGGACTGTATCATCTTCGCCACCGCCTCCTCGATGGAGTATTTCGTCTGGTGGGTGGGGGGCGAGGCGAGATCGACGAACTGGGGCACGCCCCGGATCTTGGCGATGAGTTTCAGCACCTTCTGGGCCATGAGAAGGCCGCCGTCTCCCGGTTTCGCGCCCTGGCCGTACTTGATCTCGATGGCCGCTGGGTCTTCTACCATGTGGGGGAGGGCATGGATGATCTCGTCCCATCCGAAATACCCGGAGGCGATCTGTATGATGAAATACTTGAGGTATTTTGACCGCAGGAGACGCGGCGACATGCCCCCCTCTCCCGAGCACATGACCACCGGCAGCCCCTCCACCTCATTCAGGTAGGCGACTCCCATGGCAAGGCCTTCCCACATGGGGGGGGAGAGCGCCCCGATGGACATGCTCCCGATCATAATGGGGAATATCTCGCGCACCGGAGGAATAAAGGT
>JAXLZK010000007.1:100701-108854 GCA_046350935.1 Thermodesulfovibrionales bacterium | reverse complement strand
CCTGTCGAGCAGCAGCTTCCCGTCCGAGGCGACCAGCGGCAGCTCTTCGGGGGGGAGGATCCTCCCCAGGAAGGAGCGGATGCGGAACTCGTGCCTCCCTGCATCCAGCGCGGGGTCGGTGAGCATCGAAATACGGGTGAACTTGAGCCTGTCGAGGGTGGAGAGCGAGGGGTCGTTCCTTCTGCCTCCTCTCTTGTATCCGTCTCCGCCCTTGTTCTTATAGTGGAGGAACTTGTTGTGCGGGTTGTATTCGGGCTCGATGGCGTCATTGGGGCAGACTAGGCTGCAGGTGCCGCAGCCGGTGCAGTACCGCTCCATGTCGTTTACCTGCTCCACCACATGGACCACCGTTCGGGCCGCAGTGGGAGCGGGGAAGGCGCCCTCCGAACGCACCACCCGGCGGGCCTGGACCGACGGGACAATCGCCTTTACCGGACAGACGGCCGTGCAGCGTCCGCACCGCGTGCACCTGTCGTCCCTCCAACGGATTCTATAGGGGAACTCTCTCAGCGAGAGCTGATGGTTATGATCTACCCGTGCAGCTGGTTCCATACCTTTACCTCCTCTGCCTGCGGCGAAACGATCACCATATCGTATTTCATGGGGAATATGTCCTTCGACCGGTCCCGTACGGGCACGGCGCTGTCGACGCCGCACTCCTCGGACATCAAAGCGTACCTGCCCTTTACCCCGCCAACCACACCGGGGCGCAGCTTCTTGGAGTCGTGGACCATGAAGCACGACCCGTCGGGGGTGAACCCGATGACCACGTTCGGACCGTCGATGCAGAGGGGGCGGAGCGACTGCTTCATCAGGGCCAGCGCCTCCCTGTCGGGCCTCTTCCCGATCTCCGACGGCTTGAGCGGAGTGATGACGTCTTTATAATAGGGGAGCGGAAAACCGAGCTGCCGCACCGTGTAGTGGAGGATGTGGGCGAAAACCTCACTGTCGCTGTTGTATCCCATGTAGCCGGGGAACCCCCTGCCGGAGAGGAACTCCCTGATGGGGACGAAAGCCGTGTTCTCGCCGTTGGTCATGGTGCAAAAACCCTGGAGGAAGAACGGGTGACAGGCATACAGGTAAATGGCATAATTGGTATTCTGCCTTCCCTGGGCAAGGACGATCTTCGCTGTTACTCCGCCCCGGTCGAGACCGAAGAATTCGGCCACTTCGAGGGGGTCTCCCACCTCTTTCAGCGTCAGGACGTCGGGGTAGAACGAAAAGGCGAAGAGCGACTCGTCCGCCTCGCCGAGGCGCCGGAGCGACAGGCGGGCATTCATCAGGAGGTCTTCCTTCTCGTGCATCGGCTTGTTCCTGAATGCTGCCGGGTACTCATAGGCCCGCGCAAAGTAGTGGTCGCGCACGACGACCCCCCTGACCGGTTTTATTTTCGGCTTCCATTCGTGCTTGAGCGTGAAGCCGCTCTTTTTCATGTGCTCGTCCAGCATTTTTCTGCCCTCTTTCGAGCAGATTCCCGACAGGATGGGGTATTTCTTCAGCGTGCTGAATTCACCTCCGAGATCCTTGAGGGTAAGCCCGAGACCGGACCCGTCGTGTCCTTCCTTCATCGTTTCGAGGGCCAGGACGGGCTCTATGGGGGAGATGTAGTCCCTTGAAGTGATTGCAGCCAGTCTACACATAATCCGTTCCTCTTATAGGTGAAATTGCCTTAAATCACTGAAACACAAGGCGTAGAGAACATTTTAAAATTTTGCGGCTTTATAAGTCAAACGATGCAGGACCGGCAGTATCCCCCCATCTCTTTGTTTTATTGAAAAAAATGGAGAATCAGGAGAGTGAGGGACTGCTGCCCGGCAGGACGGGTTTCTCACAAAATGGAGAATCAGGAGAGTGAGGGACTGCTGCCCGGCAGGACGGGTTTCTCACGCCGCACTCCCTCCTCCTCGAGAAGTGAATGTCTTTCTTCTTATTTTGATCCCGAAGCTTTTGTTCCGAAATGAAAATAAACTTCCACGGAAAACAAAAGGGATAGAAGACTAAAAAGATGCTGATATTAAAATAAAAAAAGTTCTTGACATCTACTTATCCGCGTGATAAATTCAAACAGATTTACACGCGTTCCCTTGAAACGATTGGCGGCGGAAACGGTTTTGCACGATAGATACAAAAGCAAAACAGCGGGTTACGCACCAGATCGATAGTTTTTGTGCTTTCGTTTGTACGTACATTCAGCCGGCAAGCGGCTACTCTCATCGACGAAAGAGGACGATAATGCTTCGGGAGCCGTGGAATTCGATATTCGATCTTTCCCGCTTTTTTCTTTCTTCCCCCCTTGTAGTGATCATCTCTCTTCCGAACACACCGGAACGAAGCTCCTTTAGGAAATCCGTCACCTGCATGCATCGGAGGCGTGCAATAAAGAACGCCTCCTTCATAAAGCTTGTTTAAGACAGCAATGATCAAAGGGGAATCATTTCCACAGGCTCTGCGTATCGTACTGCACCACTCCGGCAGGGGGGGCACATGAACGGCTCACGGGTACTGAGGCTCTGCATGATGGTATCGTTGCTTGTTTTTGGTTTAGTATTCACGGAAGGATCCCTGTGGGCTGCCGGTGAGGAGATCATCATCGATAACGGCGAAACCTGGACTATGGAGAGCGGAACCTGGTACCTTTCGACTGCCCCTTATCCGTATGGGACAGAATCCATCTATGCAAACGGAAGCAGTACAAATTCTCCCACCTACACCTGGCAGGCCACATTGCCACAGCGGGGGAACTACGAGGTCTACCTGTGGTGGACCGTATACCGGGATGATAATGGAAACACCAGCCGCAGCACCAGTGTTCCCGTGGACATCCAGGACAGGGCAGGAACTTATCACTTGACCGTCAACCAGCAAGAGGGCGGAGGGCAGTGGAACAAGCTCGGCACCTTCAGTTTCGACACGACCGGAACTATTACCCTCACGGCCAATGCAGGAGGGTATACTTTCAGCGCCGATGCCGTACGGTTCGTGTATGTTCCCGATGAGGAGGTGATCATTGATAACGGCGATACGGGGACTACTCAGGGTGGCACATGGTCCTCCTCGTCTGCACCGGACCCATATGGCGGAGGCTCGGTGTACGCAAACGGAAGCAGCACGAATCCCCCCACCTACACGTGGCAAGCTACCCTGCCGCAGCGAGGAACCTATAGTGTCTATTTATGGTGGACCGTATACCGGGATACCTACGGAAATACTGACCGAAGTGTGAGCGTACCGGTTGATATCGAAGATAGTACAGGGATACACCGGGTTACCGTCAACCAGCAAGAGGGCGGAGGGCAGTGGAACAAGCTCGGCACCTTCAGTTTCGACACGACCGGAACTATTACCCTCACGGCCAATGCAAGCGGGTATACTTTCAGTGCTGATGCCGTACGGTTCGTGTATGTTCCCGATGAGGAGGTGATCGTTGACAACGGCGATACGGGGACAACACAGAACGGAACCTGGGCTGAATCGTATGGGCCAAATCCCTTCGGAGTGGATTCCTACTACGCCGTCGGAAGCAGCACGAATCCCCCCACCTACACGTGGCAGGCCACTCTTCCGCAACCGGGCACCTATAATGTGTCTATGTGGTGGACTGTATACCGCTATTCAAACGGAGAAACCAACAGAAGAGAGCTGGCCGGGGAGAAATAGACAGGGACATAAGTGATAAAGCTGCTCTACAATNCCCTTGTAAAGAAGTGTTCTTTTTGGTAATATGCTGAGGTTCACTGTTGTTTCTATTTGTGAGGAGAAATAAAGGTGCTGCGGGAATGAATGAAGAGAGATAATGCCAGATTGAAAAAAAAGAATGTGTGCCTCTGGGCTATCACTGATAAGGAGAAACTATGAAGCAGACGCAATCAAAATTTACCTTCGGTGTGCCAGCAGCCGAACGAGACGATGATCTCTATGCGTGTTTTGTCTCTTCAGAGATATATGCGAACCTACGTGATGGTAGAAAGACAATTATTCTCGGTAATCGCGGATCTGGAAAGAGCGCACTGTTTAGAATGCTGGCCGAAGAGGAGGGGAAACGCGGCAGCATTGTCATCTCGCTTGCACCAGAAGAGTACTCATACGAACTTCTGTCAATTACAATGAAGAAGGAAGCACAAGGTTCATGGGCAAAACAGGGTGCCTACTCTGCAGCTTGGAAATATCTTATCTACATTTTGGTGATGAAAGAAATAACTAAGACAGGAAAAAATCTCAAGAAAGGTGCGGAAGCCAGCATATACTCATACTTGCGCAATAACCACGCTGGTACGGACACCAACCCAGTGGGTATGATGGTCTCATACCTGAAAAGAATAGAAGGTTTTAAAATTGGACAGTATGAAGCTGCTATCCGTGTACGAGAGCTTAAAAAGCTTTATAGTCTCGAAGAAATAGACCCATTAATTCCTAAAATCGATGAAGCAGCGGGAAACCGTCGCATTTTCGTCTTTGTGGATGAGCTTGATAAGGGGTGGGATGCATCAGAAGATGCAATGGCATTTGTAGCTGGGTTGTTTCATTCGGCACTTTCCATCAACGAACGACTCAAGAAAGTACGTGTGCTTGTATCTCTTCGTAGGGAACTTTACGATAACATTCCAGCCCTCTACGAGGATGCTCAGAAAGTACGAGATATCATAGAGACTATTCAGTGGGACGAAACGAGCTTGCTTGAACTAATTGGTAGACGAATTGCACGACGACTTCCATCTCTCCACGGACGCTCATATGAAGACCTATGGAATAGTATGTTTGCAGAAACGCTCGAATACCGACAAACTAAATCTTTTAACTATGTTGTAGATAGAACACTATACCGTCCCCGTGAGATCATACAGTTCTGTAATGATGTAGCAGAGACTGCTCACCGGCAGATTGCCCCCAGTACTGAGCCATTCAACTATAAGCAAGTGGCTGAGGCTGAGTACGCCTACTCGGAGGCTAGACTGAAAGACATTTGCTCCGAGTACCGCTTTCAATACCCCGGTCTTCAGAGCGTTATGGAGACTTTCAGAGGCAAAGTCTACACTTTCAATCGAGAAGAGATTGAAGAACACTTGCTCCGTGTGGTTGTGAAAGATTTGCCAGTTGACAAAGATGCCTCTTCTTGGTGTGAAGGCGTGGATCCCGAAATGATTCTTGAGATACTCTGGAAAGTGGGATTTTTGCGAGCACAGGCGGTGGGCGGTATTAGGGCGCGCCGCAGGCGTGGAAGTTCGTATTTAGGTTCTCATCAGATCGGCTCTCTCAATCTTCGAAATTTGCAGAGATTTCATGTTCACCCTATGTTCCGTTCTTATCTAGGCATGAAGGAAAGCAAGAGGGAGCCCAATAAAGCCATGGACAACGATGACGATTAGCAGTATGTCGTAGAAAGAGGGACAGCGACGGTTTGTTTATAAAGTACCGCCTTAAGTCATAAATGGTCATTGTCCCTCTTAAACTGAAAATGAGAGCTGGCCGGGGAGAAATAGACAGGGACATAAGTGATAAAGCTGCTCTACAATAAATGGACGGAAAGGAGCAGCGAGCATGGCAAAAAGACAGAGAAGGAATCACGGAGCGGCGTTCAAAGCGAAAGTGGCACTGGAGGCAATCAAAGGGGAGCAGACGATAGCGGAATTAGCGCAACGATTCCAAGTGCATCCGAACCTGATTGTGGAGTGGAAGAAGCAGATGCTGGAACGGGCAGAGGAAGTGTTCGAAAAAGACAAAAAGCCCCAGGAAGGACCGAGCATCAAGGAGCTGCACGCCAAGATCGGGCAGCTGACGATGGAGAACGATTTTTTATCCAGCGCGCTCGGGCGCATAACCGAGCCGAGCGCAAAGCGATGATTGACCGGAGGAAGCATCCGCTGCCCGTTACACGGCAGTGTGAAATTCTTGATCTTTCCCGCTCAAGCTTCTACTACGAGCCTGTAACGGTCAGTGCCGGTGATCTTGAGCTTATGCGGCTGATCGATGAAATACATCTGCAGTATCCTTTTTACGGCAGCCGTAGGATACGCGATGAACTCAGAGACAGGGGGCAGAACATCGGCAGGGATCATGTCCGTACCCTGATGAGGAAGATGGGCCTTGAGGCGCTCTATCAAAAGCCACGGCTCTCCGATCCTCATCCGGCTCACAAGGTCTATCCCTACCTGCTGAGGGGCATGGAGATCACCGCTGCCAATCACGTCTGGGCGGCTGATATCACCTACATCCCGATGGCAAAGGGGTTTTGTTATTTGGTGGCGATCATGGACTGGGCAAGCCGGAGGGTGCTGTCCTGGAGGCCCTCCAACACGCTGGATACTGCCTTCTGCATCGAGGCGCTTGAAGAGGCACTCCAGAGATTCGGGAGACCGTACATCTTCAACACCGACCAGGGCAGCCAATTCACTGCGGATACCTTTACGGGAGCACTCCTTTCTCAGGGAATCAGGATCAGCATGGACGGCAAGGGGCGCTGGAAGGACAATGTGTTTGTGGAGAGGCTGTGGAGGAGCCTGAAGTACGAAGAAATATATCTCAAGGCGTATGGATCAATGGCCGAAGCACGCAGAGAGATCGGAGCGTATTTTGAGTTTTACAATCATCGGCGAAGGCACCAGAGCCTTGACAGAAGAACGCCGGATGAGGTTTACTGGACTACGCTGCCACAGAAAGTGGCAGCATGAAACGGGGCAGCTTATCACTTATAAAACCCTGTTTCCTGTCCAAACTATCCCGACCACCTCTAACAGTCTTTCTGAGTGAAATCGGAGTGAAAACCAATGTGTTGGATTTCTTTACGCTCCTGTAAGGAATGTCTACAGCACTGAGAACTGTCTGGAATACCTGATAAATTCTCATGAAGATATCAAGAGTGCTCTATCCCTAGCAAACTGTATTGTTTAGAATTGGCCACAAAACTTCTGCCTTCCCTGATGTTGTGCCGACAGAAATGAACGATAAGGGGGAAACAGGAGGGTAGAAGGCAAGAGCAGACCTCAGCGATTCTCAGTGATACGTTTTTCCATCATCTCGTATACGTTTTTCCTGTGCCTAATACCTAAGATGAAGACTTTTGATTCTTCAAATATATACACGACTCGATAATCGCCCACACGCAGCTTCCAGTATCCTCTCAAGGTCTTCCTGAGCGGCTCTCCGTACTCGTGCGGTGCCGTTGAGAGGCGTGTTTCGATAGCTATCCTGATGCGTGCCCTCACATCGGAGTTGATAAGCGGCAGATCGTCGGACCTTACTGCGGGATGGTAGACCAGCTCATAGGGCATTATCCCTTCCACACCTCATCATGAGAGAGGAGCTTTGAGCGGTCCAGAGCACCCATTCTCTCATCCGCGAGGGCGGAAAGTGCCACGTCCTCTTTCAATTCCAGGGCCTCTTTGATGAGGTCTCTCACTACCATCGCCATCGATACTCCGCTCTCTTCGGCCAGATCATGTATCGCCGCATAAATCGGTCGCTCAACAACAACATTTATTCTCGGGTTCTTTGCAGGCATTTTTCCCCTCCTTTTCCTATAGTGTAACACAAGTGATGCACTAGCTTCAGCAAGGTGGGTCTTATGCCCAAGGCAAAGGCATCAAAAGAGCGATGCAGGGGCAAACAAGGGATTGCTTCAGGGTACGATCCTTCGCAATGACAAAAGGGTTTGTCAGGGTTAAACCTAAACAATACACTTTGCCAGGGCGAGTCAGCTATGCTATTTTCCCTGCATGGCACGGCAAGTGAGGATCGAATACGAAGGGGCCTTCTCCCATGTCACCTCACGAGGGAACCAAAGAGAGCAGATATTCTTGGATGATCATGACCGGCTTGCATTTAAAAAGATCATGACCCGCACAAAATAATGAGGGAAAGGGACAAGAAGGCAGACAGTGAGAGGGAAGACATCAAGGGTACTTTGTCCGTGTAGCGAGCGAAAAGAAAAATATCGAGTGTTGCACTCCTAATTACCGACAGACATGAGGAATCCATTATTGCTTCTTGAACCTCTTCCTGAGCCCCGCGGCAATGAGGGAGCCGAAACCAAGGAGAAGTCCTGTAGCGGGCTCGGGAATGGGAGGAGGGGTCTCTCCAGAGAGCGTGGCAGTGAACCCGTGTCTACTACCTGATGGATCTGCATAGTATCCAAAAAGAGTATCGCCATTTATTCCCTC
>JAXLZK010000007.1:80563-100691 GCA_046350935.1 Thermodesulfovibrionales bacterium | reverse complement strand
AAGGTAAGTTCAGCTCCGGGATATTCGAAAATGCTCCAGGTCGTCCCGTCGTACAGGAATGCACGTGACACATACGTACCGGATGATTCGTTTTTAATATCAATATTTCCAATCAGAAGATTTCCGCTAATGCCAGTAATGTAGGTATGGAGGGCACCAGAGTAAGCGAGACGAGTCCATTTAGTGCCGTCGTACGAGAAACCATACCGTGCCTCACCTATCTCATAATATCCGACAATAGTATGTCCATTAATGTCAGTAATATGGGTATCATACCCAAAGGGAGAGTCAATTGTAGTCCAGGTGGTGCCGTCATATGAAAAACCGTGAGCAGGTCCAGAACTACTATAATATCCCACAATGGTATTACCACTTCTGTCCGTAACATAGGTGTCATCAGCACCAGGATAAGAAAGGCTGGACCAAGTTTTACCATCATACGAAAAACCATGATATTGCTCACTACCGCCATTGTAAAAACCAACAATAGTGTTTCCTCCAATGCTGCTCGGAAAGGTTTGTGAGGCCCCGGGGTAGTCAAGGTTGGACCAGTTTTTACCGTCGTACAGGAAACCATGCTGAGACGCATCACTATACATGTAGCCGACAGTGGTGTTTCCGCTACTGCCGGTGACATAGGTGCCGGCAGGATAGTTCCCAGTCGCCCCTGGATAATCGAGGGTGGAAAAGGTAAGAGTGACGGCATGAACGAGGGTGGAGGTAAAGGTTACTATCAGAAGCAGTAGGGTAAAGGCAATGATTCTTTTCATCTGCGCACCTCCTGTGGGTTGTACGCACGGTGTTCTATGGTGACCTTCTCCCGCAAACACAACGGGAATGCCTGGTGGGGGATGTACTGTAAGTAACAAAGCAATATGCATGCCAGCTAAGCTAATCAAGCAATTTCAAGGAGATCCGTTTGTAAAATTCTCCCGGATAGGTACACGTGTCGTGATAGTTAACAGTGAAGGTTTCTTTGCACCTCTTTGGGCGGGTCAGGAAGGACTCTCTTTCTCCTTGCCTGTTTCCTTGCAGAAGGCGCCTGACTCCGCAGGGACACATACAGGGATAAGAGGGATAAGGCTTTGTTCTTTTGACCTTTTCGGCTTGAGAGAGGGCGTTAGTACCCGAAAGGGAAGGCGAGGGACCAAGAGGGGTCAAGGCAGTACACTACTCGATAAGACAGTCCGACAGGGAAGAAAGCAGCCGTGTTAGTTTTCTTAACACTCCTGTAAGAGATTTTTACAGCAACAGGGAAGGGCCGTCTCTAAAAGAGATGTTTTTGAGAAGAATCTCGCTCCACGGTGGCTAACTCCTCCTCACCCCCTCTTACTTTAAGAGGGAGAATTCGGATCCTCTCTCCGACGCTTCTCTGAATACACCCGACCCCGATCAGGGTGCGCTCTGCCAAGGGTTGATCACCTCACGGTCGGGATAGACAAAGTCTCCGGCATTCCGGGTCACTAGCCGCAATTCATGATGCAGGGCGGTTGCCGCAAGCAGGCTGTCGATGCTGGGGACAGGACGGCCCACTTCAGCGAGCAGTCTCCCCCAGCGGTCCGCCACCGCCCACTCTACCGGGAGCACCCGGTTTCCGAACCAGCCCGGAAGCTCATGCTCAAGCCAGAGGCGCAGCTTCTCACGGCGTTTTCCGTCAGCAAGACCCTCAACCCCCTTGCGGATCTCTCCGAGCGTCAGAACACTCATAAAGAGCGCTTCAGCCGGGATCTGATCGAGCCACCCGATTACTGTCCTGTTCGGTTCCCGCCGGATCGTCTCCGAAATAACATTGGTATCGAGTAAATAGCTCATGAGACGGCATCCTCCCTGGTGAGTGTCTGCTCCCGCTTCAGGTCAAGCTCCACTCCGTAGAGAGGCGATTGACGCATGAATCCCACGAAACTCCCCTGGGGGTGTGTAAGCCGCTCGTACTCCTCACTCGAAATGATGACAGCGGCCGGTTCACCATGCACCGTGATCCTTTGCGGGCCTTCCTTCGCTGCTTTTTTAATCACCTCGCTCAAACGGGCCTTTGCTTCCTGCAGTTGCCAGGTGCTCATGGAAACCTCCTGAATAGTCAGTCTGGTCAAATTATTGTACCCCCTATGCCGCCGGAAGGCAAGTCCCGGCAGAAGTACGGGGGTGTACCGGACTGTCCGACTGCCCTCGTAATAGGACACCGAGTAAATGGGCGCATACTGTTTGACTAAGAGCGCCTAACAATAATGAATTTATCGTTCCGGCCCGTTTGTCTGTTATTCCGGCTCTTGTCCCGGCCCAGTCCGGGATGGGTCCGGAATCGTTTCCTGCTGTAAGAAGGATTCCCGTGATCCCCGACAGGCAGGGACAGGTTCCGCTCCGCTAGCGGGAATGACAACGCTTCAGAGCACCACGTCATTTTGTTAGACGCTCAAAATAAGGCAAGCGGAAGAGATGAAATGAGCCTGCTCGGCTACATTCAGAAGGAGTGACACAGCTTATCTCATAGACCCCGCATGGCGGACCGGCCTGATTGAAAGCGACTATATTCTGATTTTTCCTATTTCAGCCTGTATCGTGTCGATCAGTTCCGTAAGTGCCAGGGTGTCCACCTTCAACGCCTGCAAGTCCTGCCCGATGGTTTTCAACTTTTTGACCGTGTGCTTGAGCTCCTCCATACTCTTCTCTACTTCTTTCGTCCCGCACTCCTTACACACCCAGGTACTGCCGATTTCCACCCAGTCCGTTACCGCACCGCAATCACATTTTCCCATGATCTTCCCTCCGGACGATTATACGACCCAGTATACCACAGGGAAACGCGTTTATCAGCCCGAATACAAAGAGTATCTAACAAAATGAACGTATCAGGGAATTCGTCATTCCGGCTCTCTCCTGCCGTCATTCCGGCTGTCATTCCAGCTCTTGTCCCGGACCAGGCCGGGACAGGCTCCGCTCCAGGGCAATCGCATCTAAAGGGATTTAGAAGCAAAGACCTTATCCAGGTAGTCATTGTCCCAGCCCGCCTTGAGTCGTTTAGCCTTCATCCCCCGTTTAAGAGTTTTCTCCTGTTTGAGGAGATTTAAAGCAATATGGCGGAGCACGGCGAAACAGCGGTGAGACCATGCGCCGGGAGTCGCTTCTGTTATGGGATGACCGTCAGTGCTGCTGCCGTGTTGCCGCTCCGGCTTTCGCTGAAGTTGTTGTCTCCGGTATACATTGCCCTCAGATAAAGGGTCCCCGGCTTGGCCGGAGTAAAGGATATGGTTTCGTTAACTGCCAGAGAGCCGCTTACCGGTGCGCCTCCGAGCGTTATCACCCCGGTTGAGAAGGTTGAATCCCTAGACGGTATCCTTCTGGTGAGCGTCTGCTCCCGCTTCAGGTCGAGCTCCACCCCGCAGAAGTGGGAATGTGCTGCGAAGGGCCGCTCCGCACCCTGTCAGAACCTGATATAATTCAGGGTATACAGGGCATACAGGGGTAAAGAAAGGAGGAAGGAATGGAGAACGAAACGCTCAGGACGATCTACTCCCGCAGAAGTGTCAGGTCCTTCACCGGAGAGGCTGTTTCACGGGAAGACCTGATGAAGATTCTCAAGGCCGGTATGGCGGCTCCCTCAGCGGTCAACATACAGCCCTGGTCTTTTGTCGCGGTGACAAAGAGGGAGGTCCTGGACGAGCTTTGCGCTGCGCTCCCTTATGCAAAGATGCTCGACACGGCAGGGGCGGCCATTGCGGTGTGCGGGGTTCCGGACAAGGACGAGATTTACAGCAGGCGGTACTGGGTGATGGACTGCTCGGCGGCAACGGAAAATATCCTCCTGGCCTGCCATGCCCTTGGACTCGGGGCTGTCTGGACGGCCGCATACGCCGATGAGGAGAAGATCAGGAATGTCCGGAGGATTCTGCAGATCCCTGAAACCATCATCCCCCTGAATGTCATCCCTGTGGGGGTTCCAAAGGAAAAGGGAGCGCCTATCGATAAGTTCAAAGAGGACAACATCCATTGGGAGAGGTGGTGAGGGAGAGGGAGCGCTCCCCCTTTCCCCCTCTCTTTCTGTGGTATCCTATGAGGTATGGATGTCATCACCTCCCATTTGAATGCCGATTTCGATTCCCTCGCCTCCGCAATGGCCGCGAAGAAGCTGTATCCCGGCGCGGTGATCGTCTTTCCCGGCTCCATGGAGAAGAAGGTGCGGGACTTCGTCGACGCGTTCCATCCCGTAGAGATCAGGAAGGTCCGTGATATCGTTCCCGAGCAGGTGAAGAGGCTTATCGTCGTCGATACGAAGCATCCCGACAGGATCGGTCCTCTCAGGGAGCTCCTCTCCCGGCCGGAGGTGAAGGTGCATCTCTACGACCACCATCCCCCCACGAAGGAAGACCTCCGGGGAGAGCGCGAAATCGTGGAGGTGGCCGGGGCGGCGTCCACCATTTTCACCGAAATCCTCCAGAAAAAGAGGCTTCCGCTCACCCCCCTCGAAGCCACCACCCTCTGCCTGGGGATCTACCAGGAAACGGGGTCGCTGCTCTTCACCTCGACCATGCCCCGGGACCTCATGGCTGTCGCCTACCTCGTCAAGAAGGGGGCGAACCTCGCCACCGTCGCCGAGTTCCTCAGGGAGGAGATGAGCCGGGAGGAGTTTTCCCTCTTGAACAGGCTGATCGAATCCCTGAAGGAGGTCGTGATCCTCGGGGTGCGGATAAAGATCGGGAAGGCGGCGATGGAGGGGTTCGGGGATGTGGCGCATCTCGCCCACCAGGTGATGAGCATGGAGGATGCGGACGCCGTGGTCCTCCTGATCGGCATGGACGACAAGATCCTGATGGTGGCCCGCAGCAGGGTGGCGGAGCTCGATATCTCCGCCGTCCTGGCGGAGTTCGGGGGGGGAGGCCACCGCACCGCCGCCTCCGCCACCATAAAGGATCTCCCCTTCGAGATCATAGAGGAAAAGCTGGTTGCCGCCCTGGAGAAGCATGTCCGCCCGGCGAAGATAGCTGCGGATGTAATGACGAAGCCGGTGATCGTGGTCCAGTGGAACAGCAGCATCAGGGATGCAGAGGCCATGATGACCCGGTACGGGATCAATGTGCTCCCCGTGGTGCGGAGCGAGGAGTATCGGGGCATTCTCTCCCGGGAGGTGGTGGAGAAGGCGCTCTTCCACGGCCTGGGAAAAAACCGGTGCGAGGACTTCGCCACTGCCGACGCCATCACCGTCGCCCCGGACAGGCCGGTGTCCGAGGTGGAGAAGGACATGATCGAGCACAACCAGAGGTTCGTTGCGGTCCTCGAAGGCGAAAAGGTGGTGGGGGCCATTACGAGAACGGACATTCTCCGTTCGATCTACGAGGACATGCTGAGGAGGGGGCGGGTTGCCTCGCGTGATACGGCGGGGGGGGAGCCGGCCAGCGGGTTCGTCAGGAACGTCGCCACCCTTCTGAGGGAGCGGCTGCCCTTTTATCTCCACAAATTTCTTGCGCGGGCCGGAGACGCGGCCGACGCGCTGGACTCCGGCGCCTCCCTGGGGGGGGGGAGCGTGCGGGACCTGCTGCGGGGAGAGGAAAACCTCGACATCGACATTGTGGTGGAGGGGGACGGCATCGCCTTTGCGAGGGACATGGGAAAGAGGCTCAATGCAAAGGTTACGGCCCACCGGAAGTTCGGCACCGCCCAGATCATCATCAGGGAGGGGAGCTCCCTGTTCGCCCGGGAAGGCAAAGCCGGGGATGGGAGGGAGCCCCTGAGGGCCGCACCCGGACGCCACCCCTTCAAGATCGACGTCGCCACCGCGCGGACTGAATACTACGCGTCACCGGCCGCAATGCCGACGGTCGAAACGGCATCCATCAAGAGGGACCTCTACCGGCGCGACTTCACCATCAACACCCTCGCCGTGCGGCTGAACAGGAAGGGCTTCGGGCAGCTGCTCGATTTCTTCGGCGCCCAGAGGGACCTGAAGGACAAGATCATCCGGGTGCTCCACAACCTCAGCTTTGTCGAAGACCCTACCCGCGCTTTCAGGGCCATCCGCTTCTCCGAGCGGTTCGGTTTCAAGATCACCCGGCATACGGAGAACCTCATCAAGTTCGCGATCAAGGCGAGCATTTTCGAAAAGCTTTCCGGCTCCCGCATCTACGACGAAATGATCCTCATCTTCAACGAGACCGACCCTGTCAAGGCGCTTAAAAGGCTGGGCGATTACGGATTGCTGAAGGTGATCCATTCCTCCCTCACCTACTCCCCCGAGCTTGACGCTCTCCTCCGCTCGGTGCACGACACCCTTACCTGGTTTGAGCTGCTCTTCCTCGACGAAAAATACGACAAGGGGATGCTGTATACCATGGCCCTCCTGTACCGCCTCTCCCCTGAGGAGCGGGAGGTGGCTCTCGACAGGCTTGCGGTGCCGAAGCCCCAGAGGGAGAGGATCACCCGCGGGCTGCGGAACGTCCCCGAGGTGGTGAAGAAACTGCCCACGGACCGCCCGGTGCCCCTGTATCACCTCCTTGCGGGTTGCGCCGTCGAGGAGATCCTTTTCAGCATGGCGCTCGCCGCGGACAGCGAGAGAAAGAAGGCCGTCTCCCACTACCTTCTGCATTTGCGGAATGTCCGGCCCCTGCTGAAGGGCGAAGATCTGAAAGAGATGGGGATCCCCCAGGGGCCGGTCTATTCGGAAATCATGCGGCGGGTCCATGATGAGAAGCTCGTGGGCCGGCTGACCACGAAGGAGGAGGAGCAGGAGTTCGTGCGGGAGTTCCTGCACCCGGCTTCCGGGGAATAGAAGGCCTTTCCTACCGGTCTATTTCGAGCAATCCTGCCGGTTTCTCTCCCTGCAGGAGCTCTTCCTTTTTCCCCTGTGCGGCTATTCTGCCTTTTTCCAGCACCATGACGTGGCTGATGGAGGGGATGAGCTCGTCGAGGTGATGGGTGACGAGGAGGAGGGCGGTCCCTGTGGAGGAGGAGGATATCCGACCGAGGATGCGGAGGAGGTCCGCGCGCGCCCCGGCGTCGAGGCCGCTGCAGGGCTCGTCGAGGAGGAGGAGATCGGGGGCGGTGACCATCGCCCGCGCGATGAGGATCTTCCTCTGCTCGCCGTACGACATCTCGTCCATCTTTTTGCCGCCCAGCCCTTCAAGGCTGAAGAGCTCCATCCATCGTCGCGCCTCCTCCCGCTGCGCCTGCGTCACCGGGTCGTAGAGGCCGATGCTCCCGAAGAAGCCCGAGAGCACCGCCTCCTCTCCGGTGATGTCGTACCGGTACTCCGCCTGGATGTCGGGTGAGACGGAGTGGACCCTTTTCCTGATTTCCCGGAGACTCCACCTCTCCCCGCCGCCGAAACGGCGGATATTCCCCCCTGCGGCGGGATGGAGCTCCCCCGCGATGAGCTTCAGCAACGAGGACTTCCCCGACCCGTTTCTCCCGAGGACCGCCCAGTTTTCTCCCCAGTTCATCCGCCAGGTGACGGAGTCCAGCACCTTCCGGTCGTCGCGATACAGGTCGGCATGGGATATCCTGATGAGAAAGGGCTCTGCACGGCGGCCTTCCCGGAGCGGGATACCCTCTGCGCTCCGCGGCGCTGCCGGCCTGCCCGCGGCGCTTTTCCGGTGCGCCTCCGGGAGATTCCGCCGCGTCGGCACGTCCTCCCGTCTCCCCTGTGCCGTTATCTTTCCGTCGTGCAGGCAAAGGACATGGGTGGTGGAGGGGAGCAGCTCCTCGCTTCGGTGCGTGGTGGAAAGAATCGCGGCGCCTGCCTGTGCAGCCGCCTCCGCTGCGTCCATCAGCCTCCGGCGGGAGGGGATGTCCAGCCCGTTCAGGAACTCGTCCAGGAGGAGGATGCGCGGACGCGCGACAAGGGCGCGCGCGATGAGGACCCTCCGCGCTTCGCCCTGGGACATGGAGAGAATGCTCTTCAGCCCCAGGTGCTCCCCTTTCACCAGGTGCAAGGCCTGCCTGATCGCTTCCCGTTGGGAGGAGGTAGGGGTCTCATACAGCCATGCGGTGTCGAAGAGGCCGGTACCCACCACCTCCTCCCCGCTCAGGTCCCACCCGTTCTTCGTGTATGCCTCCTGCAGTTCGGCGGAGACGAGGGCGATGTGGCGCTTTATCCCTATTGGGCTCTCCTGCTCTCCGCCGTTCAGTGCGTAGGCCCTCCTCCCCCCGCCCCCCGGATAGGGGCCGATATCGCCGCGCACCAGGCGCAGGAAGGTGGATTTCCCCGCCCCGTTGCTTCCGATGAGAGCCCACTGCTCGCCGGGGTGCATCCGCCAGGTGAGGTCCGAGAGGACCCTTTTCCCCTGCAGTACGACATCCACCTGCTGCAGGGAGACGAGGGGCTGCTCTTTCTCTTTTTTCGTGTTTTCCATAGCTAAGGCCACTATACGGGGTTTGTGCGGGAAAAAACAAGCGTCGGCAAGGAAGAGGAAATCGAGTGCTTGCTTTTTTCAGTTTAGTAATGTTTTATTATCCAAAATTATTATATCAACTGAGGGGAGAGATGAAAGAGAGTATCGATCTGGACAAGAAGGATATGCCTCTGTATCCGATTGGAATCGTCGCCGAGCTGATCGGCATCACGGAGCAGACCTTGCGGCTCTACGAGAAGCACGGGTTGATCAAGCCGGCGCGGCGCAACAAGAACAGGTACTATTCGGAAAACGACATCAAATGGCTCTCCTGCATCCGCGACCTCATCCACACGAAAAAAATAAGCATCGAGGGGATCAAAAAGCTCCTCGAATACGCGCCCTGCTGGGAGATCAAAGACTGCCCTGAAGAGAAGAAGGCGACATGCACCGCGACGGTGGACAGGGCGAAGCCCTGCTGGGAGCTGAACAGGAGTATCTGCAGGGAGAGCGGCCTCTGCGACGAGTGTGTCGTCTACATCGCGAACGCGATGAAAAAGACAGGATAGACCGGGCCGTCCGCCGTACACACCCTAGCAGGATACTGCTGAAGTTTTTTCGCTGTCATTGCGAGCGGAGCGAAGCAATCTCCTTTTTGGAGAGTTCAACAACGTAGAGATTGCTTTGTCGCAAAAAAGCTCCTCGCAATGACATTTCGAGAGTTTTTCAGCACCCCGCTGGAGCTTATTGCAGAGCCCCCTCTCCGGCCTTTGACTTTCCTCTCCCTTGAGGGGAGAGCGTTGAACCAGCCTCTAGTCGTAGTCGGTGCGGATCGTCTCCTTGACCGCTCTTCCCCCGGAGGGGCTGTATTCAGTGGGCTGCGTCCCCTCCCGGAAATACTCGTATACCGCTGAAGACTCATCCGCAGAGAGAAGGCCGTTCAGCGGGTCGATCGGGACCTGTATGATGCCCTCCGGCAGGGGAAAGGGTTCCAGAGGCTCGCCGGCTAGGGCGTCTCTCATGAAGCGCCCCCAAATGGGGGCAGCGGCCCTTCCGCCCACCTCTCCCCGCCCGAGAGATCTCCGCATATCGTCGTAGCCGACCCATACGCACCCCACGAGCTGGGGGGTGTACCCGATGAACCATGCGTCCTTGTAATCGTTGCTGGTGCCGGTTTTCCCCGCCGCAGGCCTTCCGATGTTCGCCCTCATCCCGGTGCCGTATGTGATGACGTCCCCCATCATGGACGTGATGAGGAAAGAGGTCTGGGGTGAGACCACCTCGACGCCTTCGGGCTCATTGCTTTCGAGAAGCCCTCCCTTCGCATCGGTGACGTATTTTACGGCAATGGGCTGCATCCGGGTGCCGCCGTTCGCAAAGGTGGAGTAGGTCGCCGCCATTTCGAGGGGGGTGATGCTGATGGAGCCCAGCGCGATGGTGAGCTCCCGCGGCATATCGGTTTCGATCCCCGCTTCCCGCGCAAAAGAGATGACGGCGTCGATACCGACGCTCTCCACCAGCTTGATGGTCACCACGTTCCGCGAATAGGCGAGCGCCTCCCGCAGCCGCGTCGGGCCGTAGTATTTATGATCGTAATTCTCGGGCTTCCACTCTCCATCAATGCCTCCTGAGTAGGACACCGGTGCATCGTCGATAAGGCTCGCCGGGGTGAAGTTGTGCTCCAGGGCCGCGGCGTAGATGAGGGGCTTGAAGGAGGAGCCGGGCTGGCGCTTCGCGTAGACCGCCCTGTTGTATTCGCTTTTGGTGAAGTTGTACCCGCCGACGAGGGCGCGGATATACCCCGTCTCCGGTTCGACCGCGGCCAGGGCGCCTTCCACCTCGGGCTCCTGTTCGAGACTGAAGGTCACATTCCTGCCGGACACGGTCTTCACCCTGACCCACACGATGTCCCCGGGCCGCAGGATGTCCGTCAGCTTGAATCCCCGCGGGGCGGGCTTTCTCGCGCCCTTTGTGAGATTGTTGGCCGCCCACAGCGCATCCGCAAGAGACAGCTTTCCGGTGAGGCCACGGGCCTTTACCAGCGCCTCGGAAGGACCGGCCGCAAGGACGATGCCGGTGGAAATGTCTCCGGGAGCTGCAGTGAAGGAAACCCGCTGCCCGTCGCCCGCATCCTCTTTGATTCCGTCCTTGTGGCCGACAGGCCCCCGCCAGCCGCGGCGCTTGTCGATCTCCCGCAGCCCCTCCTGCAGGGCCTTCTGGGCGGCTGCCTGGGTGTTTTTATTGAGGGCGGTGTATACTTTCAACCCGCCCTTGTAGACCGTTTCCACCCCGTACTTCTGCTCCAGGTGCTGCCGCACATATTCGAGAAAGTAGTTATTGGTCTCGGTGCTTGTTCTCAGGGACGAGAGGGCGATGGGTGCCGCCTTCGCCATGCTCCGTTCCGAGGGCTTGATGTACCCCTCCTCCTCCATCCGGGAGAGGACGACCTCCTGCCGCTCCTTCGCCCGTACGAGGTCGTTATACGGGGAGTAGGTGGTAGGGGCCTTTACCAGCCCCGCAAGCATGGCCGCCTCGGGAAGGGTGAGCTGCCCCACCGACTTGCCGAAATAGGTGCGGGCCGCCATCTCCACCCCGTATGCGCCGTGTCCGAAATATACCTTGTTCAGATAGAGCTCGAGGATCTCCTTCTTGGAGAGCTCCTTCTCCAGCTTCATGGCGAGCTGGGCCTCCCTGAGCTTCCGCTGTATGGTCTTTTCAGGGGAGAGGAAGATGATTTTCGCCAGCTGCTGGGTGATGGTGCTTCCTCCCTCCTTCAGGCTGCCGTGCATGATGTCTTTTACCAGGGCCCGGGCAATGCCGATGTAATCGATGCCCTTATGCTGCCAGAAGCGGGAGTCCTCCACCGCGACGAGCGCGTTTTTCATGGAGGAGGGAATCTTCTCCACGGGGACAAAGATCCCCTTCTCGATCTTGAACTCGCCGACGAGGGTGTCGTCGTCCGCGTACACTTTCGTCCCCTCCGTGGCGCGGTACTTTTTCAGGTCTGCTATGGAGGGGACTCCGGTGGCGAGGGCGAGATACCCGCCCGTGACGATTCCAAGGGCGAGGATAAGCACAATAAGCAATGACAACCGCATCTATAAATTATAAAGGCACATTGCTGAATATTACAACCGACGCGGGAAGCGCTTGACGGTCTTGATGTCATCAAGGACCTGGTAAATGAGGCGATGCTGATCTGAAAGGGGTCTTCCCGGAGAATATCCAATAACCGGGAAACAGTGTCCTTCAGGCCGGCTTGTGCAATTTTCTTTGCATCTGACCCCATGTTTTCCCCCGGCAACGAATTGAAATAGTATGGACTATTCTGGATAGTGCTAAAATTTCTTATTGTACAAGAGAGGTGTGTTTACGGTGAATAGAAGAGCGTGGCTAAGACAGCCCATAATTATGGATTGCGCAGCTCGAATGCCCCAGGCCACGCGTGCAAGATAGCGACCTTGAACAGAGCTGCGCCATAGTGCCATAGTGAAGGGTGTCATATAATAAAAGCCGGCACGGGTGATACGGTCGGCAGAACGGTACATGAATTGAGGAGCAGGTGGAGAAAAAGGCAGGGCTCGCATCAAAAAGACGTTTTACCTCAAGGAAAAACAGCGGGGTTGCTTCAGGGTACGACCCTTCGCAATGACAGAGACAGGCAGAGGGAAAGGTGGAGAGGAAGACTGAAGAGAAATCGTTTTTCTGTCATTGCGAGCGGAGCGAAGCAATCCCAAGGGGATACTCACGTGTCGGATAGGGCGATGCATTTGCCCTGAGTAGAAAGGAGGAGCAGAAATGAAGCTGGACCTTTTTGTATACGGAAGCCCGGTTGGGGACATTTCGTGCGTTTTCGACGGCCCCTTCCTGGTGGATATGGCCCTGGGGGACGACAAGACACCTGAGGAGATAGGAGGGACGAAGGTGGTCCCGGCGACGCGGACTGACGAAGCGGCCCGCTCCCTTTTCCGGGAGCTCGACGCCTACTTCGGCGGCACCCTGCGCGAGTTCCGGCAGGCGGTTAAATTTCTCCGGGGCACCGATTTTGAAAAGCGCGTATGGGGCGCCCTGCAGGAGATCCCGTACGGCGAGACGCGCACCTACGGCTGGATGGCGGAGAGGGTGGGCAGCCCCGGAGCAGCACGGGCAACGGGCAGGGCGATCGGGAAGAACCCCCTCCCGATCCTCATCCCCTGCCACCGGGTCATCGGCGCGGACGGCTCACTGACCGGCTTCTCGTGCGGGCTGGTGATCAAGAAGTGGCTGCTGGAGCATGAGAGGCGAAATTCTCACTAGGGGGTGCACACACCCCTACCGTATGTACGCCTCGGTGACGTATCTCCTCATCATCCGGTGCGAGTTGAAGTAGTACGCATTCTTGCCGATGGCGTTCTGCATGATCCGGACCCATAGGTTCTTCTGGCTGTAGAAAGTCGGTATGATGGCGGTCTCCAGCTTATAGTAGAGGTCGTCCGCATCGCGTTCGGGGTCGGCCGGGATATCGGGGGAGGGGCCGATGGCCCACCCGGTATATCCTTCGATATGCCCCTCGATCCACCAGCCGTCCAGGACGCTGAAGTTGGGGACGCCGTTGTGCGTCGCCTTCATCCCGCTGGTGCCGGACGCTTCGAGCGGGCGCAGGGGCGTATTCAGCCAGACATCGACGCCCGAAACGATTTTCAGCGCCAGGTCCATATTGTAATTCTTGAGAAAGACGATCTTCACCTTGTCCTTCAGCCTCTCCTTGATCTCGAAGATGCGCTGTATCAGCTGCTTTCCCTGTTCGTCACGGGGGTGCGCCTTCCCCGCGTAGACGATCTGGAGCCTCCCCTCCGCGATGCGCGCCAGCCTGTCGATGTCGGTGAAGAGCAGGTCCGCTCTCTTATAGGCGGTGGCGCGGCGGGCAAAACCTATCGTGAGGGTGTCGTAATTCATCCCCACCTGCGTCTCCCTGTTCACGTGGTCGATCAGGAGCCGCTTGGCTTCCATGTGCGCCTCCCACAGCTCTTCATCAGGGATGCGCCCCACCCGCACGAAGATCTCGGGCTCGTTCGCCCAGCCGGGGAGGTATTTATCGAAAATCCTCTTGAAGCTGTCGCAGGTCCAGGTGTAGGAATGGACGCCGTTGGTGATGGCGTTGATCTCGTAGCCGGGGAACATGCCCTTCGATACTTCGCCGTGTTTCTTCGCCACTCCGTTGATGTAGTTGCTGAGGTTGAGGGCGAGAAGGGTCATGTTGAGGTGCTCGCGCCCGGCGAACTCCTTGATGGCGGCGGGGGGGATGATTTCGGATAGTACCTGCTGTACGAGGTCGTAGGTGAACTTGTCATGCCCTGCCGCCACGGGGGTATGGGTGGTGAAGACGCAGAGGCTCCGCACCTTTTCCACATCCCATACCAGCCTCTCGTCCCACACCTCCTCGATGTCCCTCTTGTATCTGTTGAGCAGCTCCAGGGTCAAAAGGCTGGAATGCCCTTCATTCATATGATATTTCCTGATTTCGAACCCCAGTTCGTCGAGCATCCTGACGCCCCCGAGCCCCAAGACGATCTCCTGCTTCAGGCGGTACACCTGGTCTCCGCCATAAAGAGAGTAGGTGATACCCCTGTCCCGCGGATCGTTTTCGGGGAGGTCCGTGTCGAGGAAGAGGATCGGAACCTTTCCGCCGGTGGCGCTCTTTACCTCATAGAGCCAGGCGCCCACCTGGACCTCCCTCCCCTCGATGCCGACCGTCACCCGCTCGCTGAGGGGAGTCATGAATTTCAGTGGGTCGAGCTCGTCGGGAAGCTCCGTCTGCCTGCCGTAGATGTCGAGCTCCTGCTTGAAATAGCCGCTCTTGGTGAGATTGGTGACCGCGACCACGGGGAGCTTCAGGTCAGCGGCCGACTTGATGGTGTCGCCTGCCAGGATCCCGAGGCCCCCGCTGTAGGTCGGCATGTCGCTTCGCACTCCTATCTCCATTGAGAAATAGGCGATCTTGTGGTATTTCGTAAAGGCGTCTATTGGTGCGCTTTCCATGTGGCTGCTTCCTCCTCGTTCCGGAATGGTATCGCTGATGCAGGGAGAATATGCGGTGCAGGAGTCCGGGAGACGGTTTCCACCCGCTTCATGAGCTCTTCCAGTGCGGCGCGCCCCTCGTCGCCGCTGTCAAGCGTGTATTCATTCACATAGAGTGCGATATGGCGCCGCACCACCTCTTCGGAAAGCTCCTGCGCATGACGCCGTACATAGCGCAAGGCCTCCTCCTCATGCGCCCCGGCGTAAACGACGCTGTCGCGCAGGAGGTCCTCCACCGTCCGTATGCCGGAGGCGCCGAGGGATTTCTTCGCAACGATTCCGCCGAGCGGAAGGGGCAGGCCGGTCTCCTGCTCCCACCACGCCCCGAGATCGACCGTTTGAACGAGGCCGTACGAGGGATAGGTGAAGCGGCTTTCATGGATGATCAGCCCGGCGTCCAGCTTTCCGTCACGGACCTCCCCCATGATCCGGTGGAAGGGCATCTCGACGAAAGTATACGGCATTTCCTCCCGCCGCCGGTCAGCGCCGGCAGGGGAGAGGAACAGGCGCAGCAGGAGAAAAGCGGTGGTGAGCCTTCCGGGGATCCCTATTCTGCCCCCTTTGAGCTCCGCGGGGCTGAGGGGGGACCTGGCTACCAGCAGGGGCCCGCATCCGCGGCCGAGGGCACCCCCGGATTTCAGAAAAGCATAGTCGTCCCTGAGCAGGGAGTAGGCATGGCAGGACACCTTGACGACCTCCGCCTCCCGCCGCAGCGCAAGCCTGTTCAGTGTTTCGACCTCTCCAACGGTGATCTGAAAGGAGAGGCCCCGTGTATCGATTTTTTGGTGTGCAAGGGCGTAGAAAATAAAGGTGTCATTGGGACACGGAGAATAGCCCAAACGTATCATAATGTGAAATTGTAGCACGTACTCTCTCTCCATTGCCAGCAGCGAGGGAGGCCTGCCGGAAGAGGCGGCAGACCCGGCGGAAAAAAAGAAAAGAGAAGGGGAAAGCGAACAAAATAAAGCGGTAAAGAGGAAAAGTGTATGGAATAATAGTAATATAATCGAAGCATCCCGGAGAGGTCCTCCGGGGGAATTATTCGGTATCGTGCATGAACTTAAGAGGACAACGGCGGCCGGCACTGCGGCGGCGGCCGGAAAAGGAGGTGCATAGTGAGAGGGAACGACACTATCCTGAGCCTGATAGGAAACACGCCTCTTGTCAGGATCAACAGGATGGCGGAGGCGGGCAGCGCAACGGTGTGGGCGAAGCTGGAGGGCTTCAATCCCGGCGGCTCGGTCAAGGACAGGATAGCGGTCTCGATGATCGAGGCCGCCGAGCGGGAAGGCAGGCTGCAGCCGGGGGGGACCATTGTGGAGCCCACCAGCGGCAATACCGGCATCGGGCTTGCTATGGTCGCGGCGGTCAAGGGTTACCGGCTGCTCCTTACCATGTCTGAAACCATGTCGCTGGAGAGGCGGCAGCTGCTCCAGGCCTTCGGCGCCGAACTGGTGCTGACCCCCGGAGAAAAGGGAATGAAAGGGGCGGTGGAAAAGGCGGGCGAGCTGCTGCGGGAGAACCCGGGCTTCTTCATGCCTCAGCAGTTCGAAAACCCCGCGAACCCGGCGGTCCATCGCTGCACCACCGCGGGCGAAATCCTGAACGACCTGGGCGCCGCGCCCGACGCATTTGTCGCCGGAGTGGGCACAGGGGGGACCATAACCGGTGCGGGAGAGGCCCTGCGGGAAAAGAACCCGGATCTCTGGATCGCTGCAGTGGAGCCCGCCGGCTCTCCGGTGCTGTCCGGTGGGAGTGCGGGAAAGCACAAGCTTGCGGGGCTCGGCGCCGGGTTCGTGCCGGGCGTGCTGAATACGGGCCTGTACAACGAGGTGATTCCCGTCACCGACGAGGACGCGGCGGCCGCCGCGCGCCGTCTTGCGCTCCAGGAAGGGATCCTGGCGGGGATATCCTCGGGCGCCGCGCTGTGGGCCGCCCTCCGGGTTGCCGCGCGGCTCGGTTCGGGCAGGAGCGTGGTGGTCATCTTCCCCGACAGGGGAGACAGGTATCTCAGCACCGGGCTCTTTCTGCCCGAGGGGCGGTGACGGGGGGGGGTGTCCTTGTTTTTCTCTTGAATAATAAAGGCAAACTATGCTAATTTTAATATTCAAAACGCACGCCTTTCACGATCCCCTGATGGTCTCACCGCGGTGAGGTAAAGGGGAGGGGCGGAGGAAAAAACCATTGAGGAGGAAGGTATGGCTGTTGTAACGATGAAGGAGTTGCTGGAAGCCGGAGTCCATTTCGGGCACCAGGTGAAGCGTTGGAACCCGAAGATGAAGAAGTTCATTTTCGGCGAGAGGAACGGTATCCATATCGTAGACCTGCAGAAGACCCTGAAAGGCCTTGTTGAAGCCTACAATTACGCGAAGGAGATATCCGCTTCCGGAGCCCCCATCCTGTTTGTGGGCACGAAAAAACAGGCGCAGGACGCCATCGCTGAGGAGTCGAGAAGGGCCGGAGCTTTCTATGTGAACAGCAGATGGCTCGGCGGCATGCTGACGAACTTCACCACTGTCAAGAAGAGCATCGAGAGGCTGAAGAAAATCGATGCCATGAAGGAGGACGGGACCTATACCGTTCTGAAAAAGAAGGAAGTCTCCCTTCTGGAGAAGGAAAGGATCAACCTCGAAAAGAACCTGAGCGGGATAAAGGAGATGGGTTCTATTCCGGGGGCGCTCTTTATCATCGATCCGAGAAAAGAGAAGATCGCGGTTGCGGAGGCCCGGAGACTCTCCATCCCCATCATTGCAGTGGTGGACACGAACTGCGACCCCGATGAGATCGATTATGTCGTGCCCGGCAACGATGACGCCATACGCGCAATCAAGCTCATCTCCTCAAAAATGGCCGATGCCATCCTGGAGGGCAGGAACACGAGAGAGAAGGCCCGGGTGGAGGAGCAGGAAGCCGCGAAGATGGAGGAGAAGAGCGTGCAGGATGAGGTCAAGGAGGCTGCGGAATGACGATTTCAGCGGAAACGATAAAGGACCTGCGGGAGAAGACGGGTGCGGGGCTTATGGACTGCAAGCGCGCCCTGACGGACTCCGGCGGGGATATGGAGAAGGCCGTTGACCTGCTTCGCCAGAAGGGGCTCGCCACCGCTGCGAAGAAGTCGAGCAGGACGGCCTCGGAGGGGCTGGTCGGCTCGTACATCCACATGGATAAGATCGGCGTTCTCGTCGAGGTCAACTGCGAGACGGACTTCGTGGCGCGGACCGACGACTTCAAGGGGCTTGTGAAGGACATCGCCATGCACGTTGCCGCCGCCAACCCCGCATACGTATCCCGCGAGGAGGTCCCCCAGGACGTCATCGAGAGGGAGAAGGAGATCTACCGTGCGCAGGTCGCCAACAAGCCCGCCCAGGTCGTGGACAAGATTCTGGAGGGAAAGCTCGAGAAATTCTACGGCGATGTCTGTCTCCTCGAACAGGTCTTTGTGAAGGACCCCGAGGGACAGCTGAAAATAAAGGACCGTACGCTTCCAATTGGGCGAAGGGCTGGACAATGGTGCAGCCTGTGACGGTGAATAAAGAAAGGCGGAAAACGGCGGCCGCACAGCGGCCGCCGACGCCGCAGAAGGCGGAGAACGGCATCCGCTTCAGGAGGATCCTCCTGAAGGTGAGCGGGGAAGTGCTCATGGGCGACAGGGGATACGGCCTCGACCCCGCCACGGTGGAGTTCAGGGCCGCAGAGCTAACAAAGGCGGCGGCCCTGGGCGTCCAGGTTGCGGTGGTGATCGGGGGGGGCAATATCTTCCGGGGTGTTGAAGCCTCGGTGAAGGGCATGGAAAGGGCCTCCGCAGATTACATGGGCATGCTCGCCACCGTGATCAACGCGCTTGCCCTCCAGAACGCCCTCGAAAAGATGAACCTGCAGACGAGGGTGCAGTCCGCCATCGAGATGAAAGAGCTTGCGGAGCAATACATACGGCGCAAGGCGATACGGCACCTCGAAAAAGGGCGGGTGGTCATTTTCGCCGCGGGGACGGGCAACCCGTACTTCACGACCGACACGGCAGCCGCCCTTCGCGCCATGGAGATCGGGGCCGACGTGATCCTGAAGGGCACAAAGGTGGACGGTGTCTATACCGCGGACCCCGTCAAGGACCCCGGGGCAAAAAAATATGATACAATCTCCTATATAGATGTCCTGAAATACAACCTGAAAGTTATGGACTCGACGGCCATAACCCTTTGCATGGATAACAATCTCCCGATCGTGGTCTTTGATATCAAAAAGCCCAACAATATCAAAAGTCTTCTTGCGGGCAAACGGATCGGAACCCTGGTCGGCAGATGAGGTGCCGGAGAGGGGGCAGGCGGGAGCCGAGACGGGAAGCCGGGGGTCCCCCGGACTCCTAATTTAAGAACGGGGTGAGTGCATGCAGGAGCTGAAGAAGAAGGTCGCCGATCGGATGACCGGTGCGACGGAATCGCTGAAAAAGGATCTGGCGTCCATAAGAACGGGAAGGGCGTCTCTCGCGCTGCTGGACGGCATCCAGGTGGACTACTACGGTACGATGACGCCCATAAGCCAGGTGGCGACCCTGGGGATTCCGGAGAGCAGGACAATCACCATTCAGCCGTGGGAGCAGAAGCTGATCCCTGAAATCGAGAAAGCGATCCTGAAATCGGACCTCGGCCTGACCCCCGGCAACGACGGCAAGACGATACGCCTTGCGATCCCCGCCCTGACCGAGGAGAGGCGAAAGCACCTGGTGAAGGTGGTAAAGAAGCGCGGGGAAGAGGCGAAGATCGCCGTCAGGAACATCCGCCGGGACATCAACGACGAGCTGAAAAAGACCGAAAAGGAACAACACCTGAGCGAGGACGACGTCAAGAGGTTCCACGACGAGATCCAGAAGATCACCGACTCGTATGTCCAGAAGGTCGACGAGATCCTTCACCATAAAGAGAAAGAGATCATGGAGGTCTGAACATGGCAACGAACAATAACTATATGCTGAAGGTGACCGACGCCAAACTGCCGGACATCCAGAAGGCGCTGGAACAGGCGGGGATAAAGGTAAGGAGCATTGTGGAGGTTTTCAAGGAAGAGGCCGCCGAGACGCAGAAATAGCTTTTCTCCGGCGTGGGAGGCAGTGTCCCCGGGGAAAAGCCGATCACCGGCGCCGGTGATGAGGAGGAGACATGACCAAAAAATCAACAAAAAAAGCTGCTGAAGAAGACGATAGCGCCAGGAAGGAAAGACTCAGGAAGGTGCTGATCCAGAAGAGAGAGGACATCATCAGAGAGGCGAAATCCGAGATCAAGAAATTCAAATCAGGCGAAAAGAGGCAGCTTGTGGAGACGGTCATGGATGATGGGGACCTTTCCGTGGTGGACCTTTCCGAGGACATCAGCCTCAAGCAGCTCAGCACCCATCGGGAGACGCTGATCAAGATCGATACCGCGCTCAGGAAACTGGAGGAAGGCACCTACGGCATCTGCGAGGAATGCGGCGACGAGATCAGCGAAGAGCGTCTGAAAATCCTGCCCTTTGCCATCTATTGCAGGGACGATCAGGAGAAGAAGGAATTGATGGAGAAGATGGAAAGGGAGGCCTGACGTAGGGAAGGGCCTGGAAGACTTACGGGCGGCAGCAGCAATTACGAAGGGGACGGATCATCCGGTCCCTTTTTTGTTGCGAGGATACCCCCCGCCATCCTCTACACTCCATTTCAGAATCCGTCACCCCGGCTTTCTCAGGCCGTCATTCCGGTGGAAACCGGAATCCAGAGTCTTTGAAAA
>JAXLZK010000007.1:35410-80463 GCA_046350935.1 Thermodesulfovibrionales bacterium | reverse complement strand
CTCTCAAGGAAAAGCCCCCGGGCGGGTGCGGTAGGCCCCGCGCATTTCCTGTCCCGGGAGAGCAGGATCTCGCGCATACGCTCCTCCTGCACCTTTCCCTTGCCCGCTTCGACCAGCGTACCGACGATGTTCCTGACCATGTGGCGCAGGAAGGCGTCGCCCTCGATCCGCACCTTCAGAAATTCCCCGCGAAACTGCACGGTCATGAACTCGAGAAAGGAGTACCTCTCGACCGATAAGGAGAAAACGGTTCTCTCCGGGGTCTTCGCCCCGCACCCGCTGGCCCGGAAAGAGGAGAAGTCGTGCGTCCCCGTCAGGGGGGCCGCTGCACGGCGCATCGCTTCATCATCCAGTGCAGCGGGCACCTGCCAGACATACCGGTGCAGGAAGGGGGAGAGAAGGGGCGAGTGCGCGATCAGGTAGAAATATGCTTTGCGGACGGCGTCGAACCGGGGATGAAAGTCCTCCGGCGCCTCGGCGGCGTCCAGGACCCTGACCGAAGCGGGGAGCCGGGCGTTCAACGCCCTTTTGAACACTTCGGGGGCGAGCCGCGAAGAGGTCCTGAAAGCGGCCACCTGCGCCAGCGCATGCACCCCCGCATCGGTCCTCCCCGCTCCGGTAACGGGGAGGCGCTCACCCGTGATCTCCCCGAGCCTTTTCTGGAGGACCTCCTGCAGGGTGGTGCCGTTCGGCTGGACCTGCCAGCCGCTGTATGCAGTCCCGTCATATTGGACGGTGATGCGCAGGGTTCTCATGAAAAACTATTCTAGCATACTATTTGGTTTGGTAGTGGGCCGGGAGAAAGAGTATAATAAGAAGTAACCAGAACCGAAAGAAAGAAGGTAGAAGAGAGTGATACGGCATACTTTTTCATTGCTGAACGGCATCGGAGAGAAGCTGGAGCGCCATCTCTGGCGCGCGGGCATCCTTACCTGGAGCGATTTTTGCCTGCGGAGGGAGATCGACGGGATCAGCCCCGAGAGGAAGAGCATGTACGATAACCAGTTGACGCAGGCTTCCATGGAGCTCGGCGTCGGAAATGCTGAATACTTCGCCCGGATCATGAAGAGACGGGAGCACTGGAGGCTCTTTGACACGTTCCGGAAGGAGGCGGTCTGCCTCGATATAGAGACCAACGGCTTTCAGCCCGAATCCGGAGGGTATGTCACCGTGGTCGGGCTCTACAACGGCGACGAGTGGAAGTGCCTGATACGGGGAGAAAACCTGACCGTTGAGAACCTCAACCGGGAGTTGTCCGGGTACAAATGCCTGATCACTTTCTACGGCTCCGCGTTCGACGTCCCCTTCCTGCTGCGCTCTTTTCCGGGGGTCAGGTTCGATATCCCCCATTTCGATCTCTGCTTCGGCTCCCGGAGGCTCGATATCAACGGCGGCCTCAAGAAGCTGGAAGACCTCTTCGGCATCGAGCGGCACGAGGGGGTGAAGGGCATGAACGGGTACGATGCGGTGAGGCTGTGGGAGCAGGCGAGGAAAGGGAGCGCAGAAGCGCGGGAGCTGCTGCTGGCGTATAACAGGGAGGATACCATAAACCTGATGCGCCTTGCCGACATCCTCTACCCGAAGCTCCGCTCCGCAACCGGCATCGAGGAATTCGTCACCTGTGGCTATGCTTAAGGAGAGAAGAAGGGGTGATGCGGAAGGCGGTGCGCTGCCTGCCTCTGCACGGATTCCCCTGCTCGACGCTTTCGCCTTCTACCTTTCGACCGAGAGAGGGCTTTCGAGAAATACGGTCGAATCCTATTCGCAGGACCTGAGAGGCTTTTTCGGCTTTCTTTCCGCGATGGACAAAGAGGGGCTTTCCTTCAGCCGTGAGGATATCGTCCGGTATATCGCGCGTCTGCGGGACGGCGGATACTCCACGGCGAGCATCAGCAGGTTCATCTCCACCGTAAAGGGGTTCTGCAGGTTCCTCCTCATCGAGAAGAGGATCGACGAGAACCCCGCCGAATCCCTGTCCACCCCCCGCCAGTGGGACAGGCTGCCCAAGGCGCTCAGCATCGAGGACATGAGAAAGCTGCTCGACGTCGAGCTGGACACCCACACCTTCGTGAGGGATTCCGCGATGCTCGAGCTCCTGTACTCGTCCGGACTGCGGGTGAGCGAGATTGTTTCCCTCAAAGTGAACGACATCAACTTTGAGGGAGGGTTCCTCAGGGTGATGGGCAAGGGGGCGAAGGAGCGGGTCGTCCCGATGAACTCGCGCTCGGCCGTGAAAATCAAACAGTACCTGTACGCGCTGCGCCCCCTCCTGCTGAAGAAAAAGCAGTCTCCCTATCTCTTCCTGACCGGCAGGGGGATGCCCATGACCCGGCAGCGGTTCTGGCAGGCATTGAAGAAGCTCGGCGGCATCGCCGGGGTGGAGCTGACCCCCCATACTCTCCGCCACACCTTTGCGACGCACCTTCTGGACGGGGGTGCGGATTTGAGGTCTGTCCAGAAGATGCTGGGGCACTCCGACATCTCGACCACGCAGATCTACACGCGGGTATCCGCCGACAGGATCAGAAAGGTCTACCTCGAACACCATCCGCGGGCGAAGTAGCACGCCGCATCATTGCGTTGCCGCGCCGGGTGCGGTATAATGCCTGACGCGGTGCCGCTCAGCACGGTGCGTATGCACCCTCTGTCCGCACTACACGCCGTTGCCGCAGGAGAAGAGGAACGGCATATACACCCAGGGTTCACGACAACACAGAAGGAGGTTGCCATGGTACAGCCATTAAAGCCGGACGATCTTTACCGCTGCTGTGCGCTGGACTTTTTCGGGTTCGCTACTACTGAGGATATAAGCGAAGTTCATGGGACGATCGGGCAGGAAAAGGCGATGCGGGCCATGGATTTCGGCCTCAGCCTGGAGAGCAAGGGGTTCAACATCTTTGCTCTCGGAGAGGTCGGGACCGGCAAGATGAGGACGATCAAGACCCTCCTGACCGAGAAGTCGCTGGGTGAGCAGGTCCCCCCCGATTGGTGCTATGTGTACAACTTCAGGGATCCCGATGTCCCCCTCGCGGTTTCCCTCGACCCGGGAAAGGGCGTCCTCTTCCAGAACGATATGAACGAGCTGATCAAGGTGCTGCGGGGCGAGATCCCCAAGGCCTTTGAATCGAAGGAATACGAGAAGCAGAGGGGAAAGAGGATCGAGGAGTTCCAGCAAAAGCAGAAGGAGCTTTTCTCCCAGCTCGAAGAGGAGGCGCAGTCCAAGGGCTTTGCCATCCGGAAAGCGGTGTCCGGCCTTCTCATCGTGCCGGTGAAGAAGACGGGGGAGCCCCTCACCGAGGAGGAATTCGCCGCCCTCGAAGAGACGACGCGGGAAAAAGTGGAAGAGATGGGAAAGCAGCTCCAGGAGAAGCTCGACGATATCGTTCGGGAGGTGCGGGAGGCGGAAAAGCGCGTCAAGGAGGTGTTGGGCGGACTCGAAAGGGAGATCGCCCTCGGCGCCATCGGCCACTTTATCGACGACCTCAAGAGGGAGTACGCCTTCCATGGGAAGATCACTGAATACCTGAATGCGGTGAAGGAGGACATCCTTTCCCATCTCGAGGATTTCAAGCCGGCTGAAGAGCAGGCGCCCCCCCTTCCTTTCATGAAAATGCCGAAACAGGAGGTCTCTTTCGCCCGCTATACGGTCAACGTCATCGTCAATAACAGCGAGTGCAAGGGTGCGCCGGTGGTGATCGAAAGCAACCCCACGTACCTGAACCTCTTCGGGAGGACTGAATACAAGGTGCAGTACGGGATGGCCACCACCGACTTTACCATGATCAAGGCGGGCTCCCTGCACAAGGCGAACGGCGGGTACATCGTCATCAACGCCCTGGACCTCCTCAAGAACATCTTCTCCTACGACGCATTGAAGCGGTCCATTAAGGACAGGGCGATAAAGATAGAGGATGTATGGGAGCAGTACCGCCTGGTGAGCACCACGGGGCTCAAGCCCGAACCCATCCCCCTCGACGTGAAGGTCATCCTCCACGGGAACCCCTACCTGTACTACCTCCTTTTCAACCTGGACGAGGAGTACCGCGAGATCTTCAAGGTGAAGGCGGACTTCGACAACCGGATGGACAGGACGCCCGAGAACATGGAGAAGTACGCCTCCTTTATCGCCACCTGCCAGAAGGAGGAAAACCTTCTCCCCTTCGACCGCACCGGGGTGGCGAAGATCGTGGAATACGGGTCCCGGCTGGCGGACCACCAGCAGAAGCTCTCCACCAAGTTCAGCTATGTGGCGGACCTGGTGCGTGAATCCCATTACTGGGCGCAGAAGGAGGGGAGCACGGTGGTGAAGGCGGAGCACGCGGTGCGCGCCATCGACGAGAGGAGGCTCCGGGTGAACAGGATCGAGGAGCGTCTGCGGGAGGCGACCCTCGAAGACACTCTGATCGTGAATACGTCGGGCGCCAAGGTGGGCCAGGTGAACGGCCTCGCTGTCCTGTCCATGGGAGATTACAGCTTCGGCAAGCCGTCGCGCATCACGGCGCGGACCTTTATCGGCAGGTCCGGGGTGGTGAATATCGAGCGCGAAACGAAGATGAGCGGCAAGATCCACGAAAAGGCGATCATGATCATCACCAGCTATCTCGGCGGCAAGTACGCCACGCGCCGGCCCCTCAGCCTGTCCGCCTCCATCACCTTCGAGCAGCTCTACGACATGATCGAGGGAGACAGCGCCACCTGCGCGGAGCTCTACGCGCTCCTGAGCAGCATTGCGGGAGTCCCTCTGAAGCAGAGCTTTGCCGTTACCGGCTCGATGGACCAGAACGGAGAGGTGCAGCCCATCGGAGGCGTGAACCAGAAGATAGAGGGCTTTTTCGACCTCTGCAAGGAAAGGGGGCTCAACGGCGAGCACGGCGTCATTATCCCCCGGAGGAACGTCAAACACCTCATGCTCAGGGAGGAAGTGGTGAATGCGGTGAAGGAGGGGAGGTTCCTCATCTATCCGATCGACAGGATGGAGGAGGGCCTGGAAGTCCTTACCGGGATGCCTGCCGGCGCCCTGCAGGAGGACGGGTCCTATCCGGAGGGGACCGTCAATCAGCGTGTCATGAAAAGGCTGGAAGAGATTTCCACCGCGCTGGAGAAGAAGAAGGAGCAGGTGATGGAGTCGGCCCTCGCCGGGGCCGTCCGGAAGGAGGAGAACGGGGCGGGGGACGGCGAGATGATCCGGCATCTCCAGCGGCAGGTGGACGAGCTGAGGGCCGCCCTCGAAAGTCGGACAGTGAGGGAAGGATAGCCTGCAGCCGTCCGGGGAAGGCGGCCCGACGCACGGGAACGGATGAAAAAAGCGAAGTGGCTTCTGGAAACCGCATTGGTCGTCGCGCTCTCTTTTCCCCTTGCGGTGCTCCCCCGCAGGACTGCGGTAAAGGTCGGGGAACTCCTCGGCCTTTTTCTTTGCTCCGTCTGGAGTGGCAGGAGGAGAATCGCCCTCGACAATATAGGACGGGCGCTGCCCTTCCTGAACGGAAACCGGACGGCGGAAGGCCTTGCACGGGGCACTTTCCGGAACCTCGGCAGGTCCGTCGTGGAGATCGTACGGATCTATTACGGCCGGGAGGGCGGTATCATCGATGCGGTCGAGATCAGGGGAAGGGAGCATTACCATGCCGCCAGGCAGAAGGGCAGAGGGGTGCTTTTCATCACCGGGCACTGCGGAAACTGGGAGCTGCTGGCGCTCGCCTTCGGCCGGAGCATGGGGGCTTTTGCAGCGGTGGCGCGGGCGCAGAACAACCCCTACCTGAACAGGATCGTCGAGAGGGCGCGGGCGTCTTTCGGCAACGCGGTGCTGTATAAAAGAGGGGCGCTGAAGGGCATCCTCTCCCGGCTGAGCAAGGGGGAAACGGTGGGCATCCTCATCGATCAGGCGGTGGTGAAGGAGGAGGGGGTTGTGGTAGATTTTCTCGGC
This sequence comes from Thermodesulfovibrionales bacterium, assembly GCA_046350935.1. Lineage (GTDB taxonomy): Bacteria > Nitrospirota > Thermodesulfovibrionia > Thermodesulfovibrionales > Dissulfurispiraceae > Nitrobium. The sequence goes on along the minus strand of JAXLZK010000007.1, from coordinate 74,540 downwards.
AGGGGGGCATGGACGATGAAAACCCCCGCCCTTATCGCCCGGAAGACAGGCGCCGCCGTCCTCCCTGCCTTTATCCACCGGGAGGGGGGCGGTCATGTGATCACCATTTTCCCCGAGGTGGCCCTGAGCAGGCAGGAAGAGACGGAAAAGGCGGTCCGCGAGGATACGGAGACTTTTTCGCGGTATATTGAAGACTACGTCAGGCAGCACCCCGACGAGTGGTTGTGGATACACAGGAGGTGGAAGAGAGCCCCGCAATGAAGAGCAAGGAACTGGTGGACATGCTGCAGAATTTTTATCTGCTCTCTTTCCGGGGGACCATTGGGGTCTTCCGGAGGCCCTTTTACCTGAAGGACATGATCGAGCAGATGGAGTATGCCGGGGCCGGATCCTTTCTGATCATCCTCCTTGTTTCCCTTTTCATCGGGATGGCGCTCTCTCTCCAACTCTCCGCCGAGCTGTCGCGGCTGGGGCTTAAAATGTATACGGGGAAAGTGGTGGGCATCTCCATCATCAGGGAGATCGGGCCGGTGACCGCCGCCCTCGTGTTCGCGGGGAGGGTGGGGGCCGGGATGGCGTCGGAGCTCGGCTCCATGATACTCGGACATCAGGTGGATTCCCTCCGGGTGTTCGGCGTGGACCCGATAAAGAAGCTGGTCACCCCCCGTCTGCTCAGCGCCCTCGTCATGCTCCCCGCCCTGACCATTATCGGGGACGCGGTGTCCCTGCTGGGCGCCTACTATATCGCGGTATACGTGAGCCATCAAAGCGGCTATGTCTACTGGACCTCCATACGCGACGTCCTCATCTACGAGAATGTGGTCGCGGGCTCCGTCAAGCCCTTCATCTTCGGGTACCTCATCGCGAGCGTAAGCTGCTTCATGGGATTCTCCACCCGGGGAGGTTCGGTCGGGCTGCGGCAGACCACCACCCGGGCAGTGGTCTTCTCCATCATTTCGATCATTATCGCCGATTTCGTCCTGACCCGTATCCTCCTCTACCTGCTGGGGTTCTCGGTATGATCCGCTTCGACCGGGTATCCTTTTCCTACGGCGCACGCCCCATCCTCGACGAGCTGAGCTTTTCCATCGGAGCGCGGGAGCGGGTCGCGGTCCTGGGCGGGAGCGGCGAGGGAAAGACCACCATACTGAAGCTGATCATGGGCCTTATCAAGCCTGATTCCGGGACCATCTTCGTGGACGGCGAGGACATTACCGCAAAGTCCGAGGCCGGCCTGCGGGAGGTAAGGATCAAATTCAGCCTCGTCTTCCAGGAAGGCGCCCTTTTCGACTCGCTGAGCGTAAAGGAGAACGTTGCGTTCTGTCTGAGGGAGTATACGCAGATGAGCGAGGAGGAGATCGACAGACGGGTGCGGGAGCTCCTCAGGGTGGTGGGGATGGAGCACGCCCTGGAGCTCATGCCCGACGAGCTGAGCGGCGGAATGCACCGGAGGGTCGCCATTGCGCGCTCCCTCGCCGCCTATGATCCGCTCATGTTCCTCTACGATGAGCCCACCTCCGGCCTCGATCCCGTCAGCGCGGACACGATCTGCCGCCTCGTCCTCGATCTGGCGGGCGAGGGGAGGGGGCTCATCATGGTAACCCACAAGGTATCCGATGCGCTGAAAGTGGCGGACAGGTTCATGTTCCTGAAGGCGGGGCGCGTCCTTTTCGACGGCGACAGGGAGCGGCTGATCCGCAGCTCCCAGCCCGAAATAAAGGTATTCATGAAGGAGCTGGCGTGCCCTGCTCCGGCGGAATGAGAAGGAATACCGGCAGGGAAGCCCATTTGCCCAGGGTGTGTGTGCACACCCTGGTACATACGATACGCGCGCTGGCCGTTCTTACTGCGTGAAGAGGGGAGAAAGCAATGTTTGAGAGGAAGAAGCAGCTCCTGTGGTCGAAGCTCAAGGTGGGGGTCGTCATCAGCATCGCCGCCCTGCTCCTGCTGTTCACGGTCTTTTTCGCCGGGGGGATCGAGAGCCTTTTTTCGCCGAAGGTGAAGATCTACGCGGAAATAAAGGATGTGCGGGGGCTGCGGAAGGGTTCTCCCGTCTGGATTTCCGGCATCGAGGTGGGGGTGGTGAGCGACCTCTCCCTCCATCCCGAATACGGGACCCTGATCACGATGTCCATCGACAGGGACGCACTGCGCTATATCCGAAAGGACACGAGCGCCAGCGTCATGACCATGGGGCTTCTCGGCGATAAATACATCGAGTTGAGCAACGGCTCCCTTTCCGCCGCGCCCCTTCCGTCCGGCTCTCTTCTGAAGGGCAAGGCGCAGGTGGAGATCAAGGACATCGTGGATGCAAGCGCCGGGTCCCTCGAAAAGGTGACCCAGTTTGTGGACCAGGTAGGCAGGCTTCTCGACAAAATAGAGAAGGGAGAGGGTGTGATGGCAAAGCTGCTGAACGATCCGTCGGTGTATGTCAATCTCAAGGAGAGCACCGAGACGCTCTCAGCGCTGCTGAAGAACATAAAAGGCTCCCAGGGGACCCTCAAAATGCTCGTGGAGGACCCCTCTCTCTATCAGAAGATGATGGCGGCCACCACGTCGGTAGAGGAATTCAGCGGGAAGCTGAACGCGGGGAGCGGGACCCTGAGGAAGCTTGCCGACGACCCCTCGCTCTACGAGAACCTCAGCCGGGCCTCGCAGCAGCTTTCGTCCGTCCTGTCCGAACTGGAAGCGGGAAAGGGGGCCGCGGGGACCCTCCTCAAGGACAAGGAACTGGCCGCGGAGCTGCGGGCGACGATCGGGGGCCTGAGGGATACGGTGGGAGAACTGAAGGAGCTGACCCGTGACATCAAGGCGAATCCCAAGAAGTATTTCAAGTTCAGCATCTTTTAGCAGGGTACTGAAGAAGTCCTTTCCGCTGTCATTGCGAGCGGCGCGAAGCAATCTCCTCTTTGGAGAATTCACCGCTCAGAGATTGCTTCGTCGCAAAAAACGCCTCGCAATGACATGTCGGGAGTTTTCAGCACCTTTTGGGGTGTTTCTTCCGCGGCGCAACATCACTGGAAGCGCAGCCAGCTCCCATGGCTACCTTTTGCAGAGTATCTGCCTGATGGCGTCGAAACAGCTTCCGGAGGGAATGGCGGTCCATTGGCCGGTGAGGGTTTCGTCCCGGTGCAGTATTTCCCCCGCCTTGTCATAGGCGCTGATGGTGAGGGTCCTCAGCTTTCCTGCGGAACAATCGAGTTCGCAGAGCACCTTGGTATAGCGATACCCCCCGAAACTCTTGCCGAAGATGGCGAGGTTCCTCATGCGTTCTGCATCCCTGCTGTCCTCGCTCTCGACCAGCTTGAACCAGGCCAGAACAGTAGCGCCCGCCCGGTAATGGAGCGTGTTGGCGTCGATATAGTAGTTGGTGCCCGTGGTGCTCTGGACAAGGGGCAGCCACCTCTCGCCGAAAGCGCCGGCACCGCCGGGACGGGGGAGCAGGAGCAGGGCGAGGGCCAGGAGGGCGGAGAGCCGCTTCATCCCGAATAAAAAGAGAGCCTTCTGTCTTCCGGTTCCGCACATTCCCGGTATTATAGCCGAGGGGAAAGCTTTTTCTCCACGAGAGCGGGGAGCTCTGTCCCGCTGCTCCTGCCCCGTGCTGCAGTAAATTTCCTGCCGTTCTCACGCCTTCTGTCGTAGCATGCTTTTCATGCCCTTCGGTGCCCTGTATGACAAACCCTGCAGGGTACAAACCTAATAGAAACAACAAAAAACCTCTCTGCCGCCCCTGCCCGTTCCTTTTGCCCTCCGCAGCCTGCTGTAGGGAATATCGTACAAAGGAGCATGCCCTGCAAAGAGGGCCTGACCTGTAGAAGTATGAAAAAACAGCAAGTTGAAGAGCCCTCTCCTTTCTGGCATGTACCTTGCTCTTTCTGTCCGGTTTGCCGGCAGAATCAACTGGAAAGAGTAAAGAAGGAGAGGTTTTATGAAGAAAAGTTTGTTCAGTCTTATGGTTGTCCTCAGTCTGTTGTTGCCGCTTGCGGCCACGAAGTCTTTCGGTGCGTACGATTTGGGGACAAAGGATATGGTGACCGGAGCGGGAGTTGCGACAGTAGCGAAGCCGGCGCGTTCAAAAACGGTAAATCTTACGGCTCCGGCCACCCTGAACCAATCGGATACCGAGTATGTGCTCCAGAACGATATCGTAGCCAACGGGACGGCGTTCACCATCCAGGGCTCGAACATCACCCTGAACCTGAACGGCCATAAGATAACCTATTGCAACAGCAATTCCTCCACCGCATACGGCGTCTTTGTGGACGGGTCCGCACGGAGCAATGTCGCTGTGGTAAATGGAAAAATAGTCCAGGGCAGCGGAAGCTGCAGCGGGCAGTCCGGAGTCGGGGTGAACTGCAATCCCATCTACGCCTATGAGACGTACGGAATGGAGATCGGGGGAGTCGATATCTCCTACCGCGCGGCTGACACCCACGGCATCTATCTTCAGTGGGGAAAGGACGCAAACGTCCATAACAACAGCGTCCAGGATCTCGGTACCGCCGTATCCGACAGGCATCAGGGTATCGACGCGGTCCGGGCGGGGAACGTCACGAACGCCACGATGCATCACAACCTCGTCAAGACGAGACAGGTGGGCATCCGTGTAGGGACAGGCGGCACGGTCTACAACAACGAGGTCACCATCAACAGCCAGGTTACCAACTCCGTCGGTATCTCGCTGCAGACCGGCTCCGCTCACCACAACAAGGTATACGGCTACGGCGTCCACCCCATCGCTTTCTGGCCCGACCACGACTCCCAGGTCTATTCAAACTACGCCGAGGTGCAGAATACGCTAAGCGGCGCCGAGTACGGCGACACGGGCTCCGCCTGCCTGCGGATGACCTGGGGTACGGGCAACAACTCCGAGATCATGTACAACACCTTCATTGTCAATGCTTCGGCCAACTACAACGGCACCGGCGTCGACAGTTGGGGCAGGGCTCTCTTTGTGGGGCTTCCTGACGCTTCTCAGAGCGCTGATATCCACGACAACGTGATCATCGCCACCAACAACGACGGACAGGGGAAGGCTGCTGCCATCGCTATTGTTACGAACAACCTCTCCCCCAACCTGAAGTTCCGGAACAACCGGGTGGAGAGCAACTGGGCCAACGTGCTGCTGGCCGACGACTACGGCTCTGCGGACGGCTACGCGCAGTTCATCGACAACACCTTCGTGAAAAGGGACAACTACTCCTCGTATAAGACAGTGAAGAGCGAGTACTCCTCCCGTCCGAGCACCGGGGTCTTTACCGGCAACACCATGGAGAACGGTGCTTCCATGGAGAATGTCGACCTGGAGTTATCCGGGACCGGCAAGAAGGACATCTTAGTGTACTGGCACCTTGGCGTGAGCGTGAAGAACAGCGCGGGAGCGGTCCTGAGCGGGTCAGCCGTCTCGGTGAAGGACAGCACGGGCAAGGTGGTCTACAGCGGGCAGACGGACGCCAACGGAAGCATCACCGCCGACGTGCTGCAGTTTGAGGACAGCAATCTGTCCGGAGGCAGCGTGGTGAGCAGGGAGGTGAAGACCGTCAACACTCCCCATACCATTACCGTGAGCAGGGACGGACTGACCGCAACCAGGAGCGTCACCGTCAATTATCGTCTCGAAGGGAGTCCTGGCGGTCTTTATCGTCAGGGCGAAGTACGGGGAGAACTTTACCTATACAACGACCCCGTACTTCAGCGACGTGCCTGCCGATCACTCCTACTTTAAATATGTGCAGAAGCTGAAGGATGACGGCATTACCAAGGCCGCAGGCACCTTCGGTGTGGACACCTACCTCACCAGGGCGGATATGGCGGTGTTCCTGGCGAGGGCTTACCTGGGAATGTAAGCTTCCCGATCTGCGCGCCACATGAAAAGAGGCAGGATTTCCTGCCTCTTTTTTTTGCCCCTTGCGCCCTTTTTCTTTTTCCGTTTATCATTACGGGGTATGCAGTGCAGGAACCAGGAGAAAGCCGCAGCGGTACTGACCGGACTCGACCTATTCGAGAAAAAATGGCCTCGCGCCCTCAGGGGTGTGCGCGCCGGCCTCCTCGTGCATCCGGCTTCGGTAAGCAAGAGCCTTGAACATGCCGCCGACCTTTTCCTGCGCTCCAAACAGGCGGAGATAAAGGCCTTTTTCGGCCCCCAGCACGGGCTGCGCGGAGAGACCCAGGACAATATGGTGGAGTGGGAGGGCTTCCGGGACCCGCGGACAGGGCTTCCCGTCTATAGCCTCTATGGACATACCCGGAAGCCGGAACCCGGAATGCTGCAGGAGATCGACGCGCTGATCATCGACATGCAGGATGTGGGGGCGCGCTATTACACCTTCATCTGGACGATGGAGCTCTGCATGCAGGCGTGCGCCGAAGCGGGCAAACCCGTCGTCGTCCTCGACAGGCCCAACCCCCTCGGCGGAAGGATCGCGGAAGGTCCGGTCCTCGATGAGGTCTATGCCTCCTTCGTAGGGCAGCGCTCCCTGCCCGTACGCCATGGTATGACTGTCGGAGAAATAGCGCTCTATCTGCACGACAAGCACTACCCCTCCCTCGACCTCCATGTCATCCGTGCTGAAGGCTGGGAACGAGGAATGTGGTTCGATGACACGGGGCTGCCGTGGGTCCTGCCCTCTCCGAATATGCCCACGCTGGACACGGCGACGGTTTATCCGGGCATGTGCCTCCTGGAGGGGACCCTGCTCAGCGAGGGCCGGGGGACGACCCGCCCCTTCGAGATCTTCGGCGCTCCCTTCATCGATCCCGACGCCCTGGTCACGAGGCTCCGCGAATTCGCCCTCCCCGGTGCGGTTTTCCGCCCGCTGTTCTTTCAGCCCACCTTTCAGAAGCATGCCGGCGCTCTCTGCGGAGGGGCGCAGATCCATGTGACCGACAGAAATGCCTTCCGTTCTTTCGCAACCGGGGTTGCGATCCTGAAGGCCGTGCACGACCTCTACCCCGGCCGCTTCGCCTGGAAGCAGCCTCCGTATGAATACGAGGCCGAGAAGATGCCTATCGATATCCTTGCGGGCACCGACAGGCTCCGGAAGGATATCGAGGCGGGGGAGGGCCTGGGCCGCATGGAGGAATGGTGGCGGGATCAGTGCGCCCGCTTCTCGAAAGACGTACGAAAGAAGTACCTGCTGTATGCGTAGGCCGATCAAAGCCTTTATCCTGGCCGCCGGTCTGGGCGAACGCCTGCGCCCGATCACCGATTTCCTTCCCAAGCCGCTGCTCCCTATTGCGGGGAGCCCCCTCCTGCAGACTGTTCTGGAGAGGGTATCCGTTCTGCCCGTCAGCGCCATCGGCCTGAACCTCCATTATAAGGGGGAGATGATCGGACAGTGGATCCGGGAGTCCTCTTACAGCCGGAAAATTTTGCTCTTCCCCGAGGACCCTCTTCTCGATACCGGGGGGGCGCTGAAGAACGCGGAGGGTTTCTTGGGAGAGAGCGAGTTTCTTGTGCACAATGCCGATATCCTCTCGACAGTGGACCTGGAGGAGCTGCTCGCCGCTCACCGGGCATCGGGAAACCTGGCCACCCTGGCCGTCCACGACTGTCCGCGCTTCAATACGGTTGCGGTGGACCGGCAGGGACTGCTGACAGGGGTGGGAAAGGGCCGCGCCCTTCAGGAAACGGAGAAGTGGACCGCCTTCACCGGGATCGCGGTGTATTCTCCGGAGTTCCTCTCCTTCCTACCCCCGGGGCGCTCCAGCGTGGTGGATGCCTGGCTGCGGGCGGTGCAGGCGGGATGCCGCGTGGGGACTCGCGACGTGACCGGCGCCTGCTGGGACGACATCGGGACGCCTTCCGCCTTTGCTTCCTCTGTCCTGGAGTCGCTGCGGAAAGAGGGGGAGACGGTGTTTCTTCACCCTTCCTCTTCAGGCTGCACCAAGGCCTCGCTGGACGGGTATATCGTCCTTGAAGAAGGGGCTGCCCTTGCTGAGGGGGTTTCGCTGAAAGACTGCATCGTGCTCCCGGGAGCAGCGCCTGCTCCGGGGACATACCGCGCCAGCATCATCGGACCGGGCTTTGTTCTGGAGCTCGGGGAAAAGGGGATGGGGCTTCCAATGGAGCAGGACGCGGTGCTCATCGGAACAGGCGGCTCCGACAGGAAATATTACCGGATACGGGAAAAGGAGGCGACGGCGGTGCTCATGCAGTGCTCCCCTGGGGACTCCGACTTCACGCGGCATATGGAATATACAAAGTTTTTCCGCTCCTGTTCCCTGCCGGTGCCTGAGCTAAAGGAGCAGCAGCCGGAGAAAATGCGGGCGCGGTTCGAGGACCTGGGGGACACCTCGCTCTATAGCTGGCTGAAATGCAGGCGCGGGGAGAGACAGGTGGAGGAGATATACCGGAAGGTGCTCGATATTCTTGTTCTGCTCCACACTGCGGCGACCCGCCGCGCAGGAGAGTGCCTGCTCCTGAAAGAGAGAGTATTCGACTTCGCCCATCTGCGCTGGGAGACGGAATACTTTCTGGAGCGTTTTGTGCATGGCCTTATGAATGCCCCGGTACGGAATTGTGCCGCCCTGCAGGAGGAATTCCATACTCTCGCTACAAGGGTGGACGCCTTTCCGAAGACGGTGATGCACCGCGATTTTCAGTCCCAAAATATCATGATCGCCGGGGGGGACACTCCCCGGCTTATCGATTATCAGGGTGCGCGGCTCGGCCCCCCCGCCTATGACCTGGCATCCATGCTGTGGGACCCCTACTATCGTCTCGACGATACCCTGCGGGAGCGTCTGGTCGGCTATTACGTGGAGAGGATGAGCGCTGCTGCGGGGGAGGGTTTCTCAGCGCGGGATTTTCGGGAGACCCTTCTCCCATGCCGCCTCCAGCGCCATATGCAGGCCCTCGGCGCCTATGGCTTGAATTGTGCCGCCCTGCATGTCCCGGTACGAAACCTTCCCGCCTTGCATCGATTATCAGGGATGTGGCATCCATGCTCCCCTCTCGCCGCAGCGGTGAACGCTTTTCTCAGAAGACGGTGATGCATCGCGATTTCGGCGCCAGTCGCAGAATATCATGATCACCGGAGGGGGCACTCCCCGGCTCATCGATTATCAGGGGGCGCGGCTCGGTCCTCCTGCCTATGATCTGGCATCCATGCTGTGGGACCCGTATTATGGCCTTGGCGATGCCCTGCGGGAGCGGTTAGTCGGCTATTACGTGGAGCAGATGAGCACCGTTGCGGGGGAGGGTTTCTCTACGAGAGAATTCAGTGAATCCCTTCTCCCATGCCGCCTCCAGCGCCATATGCAGGCCCTCGGCGCCTATGGCTTCCTCTCCGTGGAAAAGGGGAAGAAATACTTCCTGAAGCACGTGCCCGAGGCTCTGCGCCATCTGAAAGAAGAGACGGCCCTGGCGAAGGGCGAATACCCGGAGCTTTACCGGCTGGTGAGCGGGCTGTAGTGCAGACTCAGGGCTGCTGAAAGCGGGAACGGCAGCAAAGGGTGGTAGCCTGAGTTGTTGCGGCGGGGCAGAAATCCAGCGGACTTTGGGCATCTTTCTGCGCCTGCGATTGTTTTTTCCCCTGTATCTTCTCGACAAACAAGCGTACCTGTTGGGACCGGACATCCGGAGGTCGGTATTTGGCACGAAAATCCCAAAAGTTGAGAAACCAGCTTTTGAGGATGCTGTGCTGCGACGCATCCTTTACTTTTACCGTAAGGAAAGCATCATATTGGGAGCAAATATCATAGGGAACTTTCTGCATGGGATTAGTCAGGTAATAATTTAGGAAATTCAGACAATTGTGTCAAGCGAATACTATTTTTTGCGTTGACTGCACACAATCAATTTGGTATTATCGAGAAGCTATCTAAAAACTGGTTCGCGGCGCAAAGCGCGCCGCGAATAAGGCAGTTAAGCCGTGAACTCTGGTCCGCGCGCTTCGCTCTGCGAACCAGGAGTTCAAGACCGACCCCTACGGGGCGGCTTAACTGCCTTATTGGGCATCTTGAGATCGGCATGACTGACTACTTCAGCGATAGAGAGCAAGGCCCGAGACCTCGCACCGAGGAAACCATTTCTCCTGCTGCTTGGGGTGGAGTAGTCGCGCTTATTCAATCCCTGGTTTCTTCAGGTGCCTTTGGCGCAAGATTTCCTGCGCCTTGCCCAGATGGGCAAGGCCCGATAGGTACTGACGAACACTCCCTTTCACTGGCGGTTCTTGCCGAAATGCCCGGACTTAATTGGCCGCTGCAAACAACCGAGCGTGTGGAGTATGAATTACAGGCGTTCGCGCCTGACACTTTGTTAGCACTCGACCTCATTGAGTTCTGCTATCGCTCAGTAGGAAAACCGATTCAAGGCTCGCACCACAGTTATTTCGGCCACTACCATCTCAGCTTCGATATAGACGAAGGGAGGGGCGCGTTCCGCGCTGACATCAACAGAATCTTTTCTCGTAACAATCTTGCGTACGAACTCGGGGATGCCGGTCAGGTTGTCCGGCTTGCTCCTGCGGTACTTCGAGAAAGCCTGTCGTCTGCTATTTTCCGCACCGGAGACAGGACTCTTGACACAATGCTTGATGACAGTCGAGTGAAATTTCTAAACTCAGACCCCGCTATCCGTCGAGAATCACTGGAGCGCCTATGGGATTGCTGGGAGCGACTGAAGTCTCTCGAAAACACAAACAAAAAACTTTCTGTGGAGTCGTTGCTTGCAAAGGCTTCGCCTGATACTGCCTTTCGCACTATTCTCAATGCTGAGGCTCAAGCACTCACCGAAATTGGCAACTTGTTTCACATAAGGCACACAGAGGTATCCCAAGCCGCTGTTACAGATTCGGCGCACGTTGACTACCTGTTCCACAGGCTCTACTGCATGATTCAGTTGCTTCTATCAAAGCGGGGTAGCACGCTATGACGATGCCCAACCCGGCAGTCGAGAGGGACTGCGCAAAAGCGCGCAGCCCCTCACTTCCACGTTAGGCCTGCACTGCTGTCGATAAAATCCCTCTTTTTACCCACTCATTTCCACGAAGAGCCTCTTTAAGGAGCCAAATGTTCGCTACGCAGCTTGAACGGGGCCTTACTTATGGCCTCCTTTGTAAGAGGGCTGTTAGACATACTCGTGCGGACTTCTGATCCCGGAAAGAAGCCCGTGTTTTTCCCTCTCTACAGGTTTAATTGGTATAATCCTGGAAGGCAGGCATCTTTAGAGGCATTGTCAGAATGTAAACAGGAGCGTGAATTCAATCCTTATGGACAAGTCTTTACATACCATCATCGAGCGCCTTCTCGCTTTCCGCAGGGAGAGGGAGTGGGAGCAGTTCCACCGTCCGAAGGACCTCGCCATTTCCCTGGTCCTCGAAGCCGCCGAAGTGCTCGAAGAGTTCCAGTGGAAGTCCGATGAGGAGGTAAACAAGCATCTCTCCGGGGAGGGGAGGGAGAGAGTCGCCGAGGAGATGGCGGATGTCGCTATCTATCTCCTGCTCCTTTCCCACGACCTCGGTATCGACCTGCCCGAATCCATCGTGAAGAAGATCGAAAAGAACGAGAAACGCTACCCGGTGGAGAAGGCGAAGGGGTCGGCGAAGAAGTACGATGCGCTGTAGGAAAGCGCCGCTGCGCCGCTCCGGGGCTTTCTCAAGGCCTGGGCGGGTGTGGTATAATTTTGAATGGCTGTTTTGAAAATCAGGAAATATCCCGACGAAGTCCTCAGGAAAAAGGCCCTTCCCGTTGAAGCGCTCAATGGGAAGGTGCACCGTCTTATCGACGATATGATCGAGACCATGTACGACGCCCCCGGCATCGGCCTCGCCGCCCCCCAGGTGGGGGTTTCACAGAGGATCATCGTCGTCGACGTGAGCGCACGGGAAGAACAAACGCCTCTGATCGTCCTGATCAACCCGGAGGTTGAGGAGGCGGACGGGTTCGCCGATTCCGAGGAGGGCTGCCTGAGCATCCCCGAATACTATTCCTCCGTGCGGAGGGCGGAACGGGTGGTGGTCAAGGGGCTCGACCGGGAGGGCAGGCCGGTCCGGATCGAGGCGTGCGACCTTCTGGCACGGGCGCTCCAGCACGAAATAGACCACCTTGACGGCGTCTTGTTCGTCGACAGGCTCAGTACCATAAAGAAAGAGTTTTTCAAGAAGCGTTACCTGAAGAGAACGGCGGGCGCCGAGACCGGTGTCAGTGCCGGCGGAAAGGGCTGATCCTCTCTTCCTCCCGCACCTGAAGCCGCTGTGGAACACTGACGAATGACTCGCGCGAGGTGTGCGTTTTGGCTCTTGTTTTTTTCGGTACTCCCGGTTTTGCCGTTCCGTCGCTGCAGGCGCTGCTCGACGCACAGGAAGAGGTCTCCCTGGTGGTGACCCAGCCCGACAAGGTCAAGGGCAGGGGCCGCGTCCTGTCCGCCCCTCCCGTCAAGGAGCTCGCCCTTGCTCACGACCTCCCCGTGCTGCAGCCCGAAAAGATCAGAAATACCGCTTTCTACGGGGAGCTCTCCGCCGTTGCCCCGGAATTCATCATCGTCGTCGCGTACGGGAAGATTCTGCCTGAGGAGATTCTCCGGATTCCCGCCCTGGGGTGCATCAACGTCCACGCCTCCTTGCTGCCCGCATACCGCGGCGCCGGCCCCATCCAGTGGGCGCTGCTCAACGGGGAAAAGGTGACGGGGGTGACCACGATGCGCATGGATAGAGGGATGGATACAGGGGACATTCTCCTGAAGGAGGAGCTCGCAATCGCACCCGACGACACCGCGGAAACCCTCTCCGGGAAACTGTCCGTCCTGGGGGCGCAGACGCTGGTCAGGACTCTCCGGGGAGTGCGGACGGGAGAGGTGCGGGCCGTCCCTCAGGCTGGTGAGCCCAGCTACGCTCCTCCGCTGAAAAAGGAGGATGGCAGGATCGACTGGAACCGGAGCGCTGCAGAGCTCTTCCACTTTGTCCGGGGGATGTATCCCTGGCCTGCTGCGTTCTGCTCGCTCCACGGGGAGAGGATAAAGGTTATAAAGGCGCGGCCCCGGGAGGGGGCAGCCCTTCCGGGCCTCATCGTGAGGGCCTCGGGCGGAGAGCTGGTGGCGGGGACCGGGGAAGGGCTCCTCTCTCTCCTGGAGCTTCAGCCCGAGGGCAAAAAGAGCATGCCTGCTGCGGCGTTTATCGCCGGCAGAAGGATACGGGAGGGGCATGAGAAATTTTCTTAGGGCGGTGGTCCTGAAGGTCCTCTATCCGCTGCTCATGCTGGCGGGCGCCTTCTTCAAGGACCGCAAGGAACAGTTGCAGCACCTGATCATCGAATGGAACAACAGGCTGGTGCTGGCGGACATCGGGAAGCTCAGGACGAAGAGGATCCTGCTGCTCCTGCCCCACTGCCTCCAGGTGAACGACTGCGATGTGAGGATCACCAACGACATCCATAACTGCCGGAGATGCGGCAGGTGCGGGATCAAGGACCTGATCGAGGTGGCGGACGAGCATCGCCTGAAGCTCTTTGTCGCCACGGGAGGCAATCTGGCGCGGCGCATCGTCAAGGACCTCCGCCCGGAGGCCATCGTGGCGGTGGCCTGCGAGAGGGACCTGAGCAGCGGCATCGTGGACAGCTATCCGCTGCCCATCCTCGGAATCCCCAACGAGCGGCCGTTCGGACCCTGCGTCAATACCCGGGTGAGCCTTGAGAAGGTAAAGGAAGCCATTCGTCTGTTCGGCGGCGAGTGAGCGCTGCGGAGCAGGCGGAAGCAATCCGGAACGGACAGGCATGTCAGCGACACGAGAACGCGCCGTACTGGCCCTCAATAAGATCCTGGTAAAAGCGAGGAAGCCCAAAGACGCCCTGGAAGAGCTCGCCCCCGAGGGGGACAAACGGGAGAGGGCGTTTCTTATGGAGCTGGTGTACGGCGTCCTGCGCTACCGGGACTACCTCGACTGGATGCTCAGGGGCTTCATCAGAAAACCCTCCGGGCTTTCCCCCGATACCCTGAACAACCTCCGCCTTGCGGTCTACCAGATACAGTACCTGCGCGTCCCCGACTGGGCGGTGGTGAACGAGGCGGTGGAGGTGGAGAAGCTGTACCGGGGGAGGGCCTCCGTGGTGAACGCGGTCCTGCGGAGCTTCCTGCGCGGGAAGGATACCCTCACCCTCCCCCCGGAGGACGACCCTGTTTCTTTCATCACTATTACGACCTCCCATCCCCGCTGGCTGGTCAAGAGGTGGGTAAAGCGGTTCGGGTATGACGGGGCACTGCGTCTTGCCCGCGCAAACAACGAGATCCCTCCTGTCACCGTACGGGTAGACGGGGAGGCTGACCGGGAGAGGGCGGTGCGCCTCCTCAGCGAGAAGGGGCTGCCTGCCCGGTTCGCACGCTTCTCCCCGTCGGGGATTGTGGTGGAGGCCCCGCTCTCTTTTGAAGAACTGAGAGAGACCCTCCCTTTCCCCTTCAGCATCCAGGACGAGGCCTCCCAGCTTATCTCGTATCTGCTCAACCCCTCCCCCGGCCAGAAGGTGCTCGACGCCTGCGCGGCCCCAGGGGGGAAGTCCACCCATATGGCGAAGATGATGCGGGACAGCGGAGAGGTGGTGGCGGTGGAGGCGGAAGAGGGTCGCATCCGCTCCATCGGGGAGAACGCAGCGAGGCTGGGACTGCACTCGATCAGGATCATTCACGGAGACGCGAAGGACGCGGAGGGGATCGCCCGGGCAGTATGCGGCGGGAAGCCCGGAGATGAGGGGTGCCTCTTCGACCGGATCCTCCTCGACGCCCCCTGCTCCTCCCTCGGAGTGATACGGAGAAATCCGGACATCAAATACCGTCATGCGCCCAGGGACCTCGTCCGGCTGCGCGAAAACCAGGGGGCGCTGCTCCGCTCGGCAGCGCGGCTTCTCGCGCCGGGGGGGATCATGGTATACTCCGTCTGCTCCACCGAGCCGGAAGAGGGAGAAGAGGCGGTGAGGGCGTTTTTACACGATGCCCGGAATTTTAGTATTATAAGGGGTGAATACGGTTTCCTTGAGGAATTCGAGAGCGAGGATGCGGGCGCGATATTCTACCGCACTTTCCCCCACAAGCACGGCATGGACGGTTTTTTTGCCGCCCGCCTCAAGAAACAGGAAGGTGAGCCGTAGCCCCCGTCCGGCCCCGGCCAGCTAGGCCGGGAGGGGCGGCAAACGGCGCGAGAAGAGCAGATGAAGTCCCTGTGGAAGATACCCCTTTATATCGTCGTTCTCTTTGCCCTCGGCATCCTTGCGGGGCACCTCACTTTCAAGGTGCTCAGCTTCAGCCGGACGGTCACCGTCCCCGACCTGCGGGGCAAGGGCATGGTAGAGGCGGACGGCGTGGTGCGGGGAAAGGGGCTCTATATACGGCTCGAAGGGGAGGACTACGATTCCCACACCCGGCAGGGGGCCATCATCCGGCAGGATATCCTTCCCGGGGGCATGGTGAAGGAGGGGAGGGTGATCGGGGTGGTCCTGAGCAAAGGGCCGCGCGTGCAGTTTGTCCCCGAGATCGTGGGGCAGAACCTCGACAGTGCGGAGTTCCTGCTGCGGGAGAAAGGGATCAAAGTCGGCAAGGTCCTCTATGTGCACTCGGAGAAGGCCCCCCGGAACATGGTCCTCGCGCAGAGGCCCGAAGCAGCGGAGAGCGGCAGCGATATTTTCAGCCTGCTCGTCAGCCTCGGGGGCTACGAGGACGAAACAGGGGAAAAGCCGTAAAAGTAGATAAGGAGATAAGGAAAACGTGATGAAGATCGCTCCATCCATCCTGTCGGCTGATTTCATGAGACTCGGTGAGGAGATCAAGGCGGTGGAGGCTGCCGGCGCCGACCTGATCCATCTGGATGTCATGGACGGGCATTTCGTCCCCAATATCACGATCGGCCCCGCCATCGTGGAGGGGGTGCGGAGGATGACCTCCCTCCCCCTGGACGTGCATCTCATGATCGAGAAGCCCGAACGGTACATCATGGATTTCGTCGCCGCGGGGGCCGATATCCTTACCGTGCATGAAGAGGCGTCCGTTCACCTCCACCGCACCGTCCACCTGATCAAGGAGAACGGGGTGAAGGCGGGAGTGTCGCTGAATCCTGCCACCCCGCTGACCCATCTCGAGTGCATCCTGCCCGACCTGGATATGGTTCTCCTCATGTCGGTGAACCCCGGGTTCGGCGGCCAGAAATTCATCCCTTTCGTTCTCGACAAGATACGGGCATTGCGGGGGCTGCTCGACACCCGTGGCCTCTCCGTCCCCATCGAGGTGGACGGGGGGATCAAGCCCGACAATGCCGGGGAAGTGGCGGCCGCCGGCGCGGAAATCCTGGTGATGGGCTCCGCCTTTTTTCAGGCTGGTGACTATGGAGCTCTGATGAGGGAGCTCAGGGAAAAACTGGCGGCGAGCGGAGCCTGCAGATGAGAGAGAGGATTTTTTCAGCGATCAGGGAGGCGGAAAAGCTCCGCGACGCGGCGCGATACCGCGAGGCCCTGAAGCTTTTCAAGAGGGCGCTCGCCCTGAGCAGGAAGGCGGGCGACCTCGACGGCATCCTCGATTCCACCCTGGCCATGGCCGACATCCAGCGGATGACGGGCGACTTCGACGGCGCGGTGGAGAATTACAGCGAGGCCCTCGAAGCGTGCGAGGCCCTCGGGAACCGGATCACCGCGGCCGACTGCATGGTGGGCATGGGGCTTTCCCTGCGCGCCATGGGGATGTGGAAGGAGTCGGTGAAGTTCATCTCCACCGCCCGGAAGACGTACCGGAAGGAACAGGACGAAAAGGGAGTCGCTTTTTCCCTGTGGGCGGAGGCCGGGGCCCTGCGGGTCGCGGGCAGGATCGGGAAGGCGATCGGAAAGTTCAACGAATCGAAGGAGATCTTCTCCTCCCTCCGTTTTCCTTCCGGGGTCGCCTATTCGCTCTGCGGGCTTGGGGGGGCGCACCGGATTGCGGGCAAGTACGGCGAATCCATGGACTATTACCGGCAGGCGAACGAGATCTTCACCGCTGAAAAGGACACCTTCGGCAGGGCCTATTCCCACTGCGGGATCGGGAATGCCTACCGGATGCAGCGCAACCTGCGGGATGCGATGGTGCATTTCAGGAAGGCGACAGCGCTCTACGAGAAGATCGGAGACCTGGTCAGCTATTCCTACACCCTGTGGAGCGTCGCCAACGTCTACAAGATGAAAGGGGATTTTGCGTCGGCGCGGCGGCATCTGGGGAAGGCAATGGGGAATTTCAGGAAGACGAAGGACCCGCGCGGGATCATTTATTGTGCGATGACCCTCGGGGAGATCGAGTTCCTGGAGGGGAAGAGGAAGCCTGCTGAAAAGAAAATCGTGTCCGCCCTCGAATCGGCGCAGAAGCATGATTTTGCCCTTGAGGCGCTCCATGCCCGCTCGCTGCTTCGCCTTCTGCAGGGAGAGCCGGAGCAGGACAGGCGGCTGAGGGAGGCATACCGGAAAATAGGGGTGGACGCCCCTGCTCCCTCCCTTCCCGTTGCCCTTCCATGAAAGTCCTGACTGCGCCCAATATCATCACCTTTATCAGGATAGTTCTCATCCCGGTCTTTGTCACCGCGCTGGTCTACCGGAGATACGAGTACGCCCTGCTCCTTTTCATCGCGGCCGCGGTCACCGACGCCCTCGACGGGCTCCTTGCCCGGGTAACGAACCAGAAGACGGAGCTGGGCGCCTTTCTCGACCCCCTGGCGGACAAGTTCCTCCTGGTCACCTCCTTTATTCTCTTTTCGGTGTACGGGTGGATCCCCACTTGGCTATCCATCACGGTGATAAGCCGCGACCTGATCGTCACCCTGGGGTGGGTAATCCTCTACCTGCTTTCCCATCTGACGCGGGTGGAGCCGTCGGTAGTGGGCAAGGCTGCCATTGCGTCGCAGCTCGTGCTGATCGCCTATACGCTCCTCGCCGTCAATTATCCCCGGATTCCGCTTCCCGGCAGCGGGGCGGCGTGGATTGTGGCGCTGCTGACGATTTTTTCGGGGGTCCAGTATGTCTACCGGGGGTTGAAAGATGCCGGCGCGAAGTAGTGCCGGGGTGGAGGTGGAGCAGGTGCTGCGGGGGAGCCTTGCTGAAAAGGCGGGAGTCCTTCCCGGGGACAGGCTCATCGCGCTCAACGGCCACCGGGTCCGGGACAGCATCGACCTGATGTTCTACGGGAGCGAGCCGGAGCCCGTGTTTCTCGTCGGCAGGGGCGGCGAACAGCTCTCCCTCGCCGCCTCCCTGGATGGGCCGGAGGATGCGCTGCAGGGGGAGGACCGGGGAGACCCCGGCATCGTCCTGAAGCCTTTCAAAATCCGGGCGTGCAGGAACAATTGCCTGTTCTGCTTCGTGTCTCAGCTCCCCAAAGGCATGAGAAAGACGCTGTATGTGAGGGACGACGACTACCGGATGTCCTTCCTGTTCGGCAGCTATATCACCCTGACGAACCTCACCGACGCCGACAGACAGAGGATCGTCGCGCAGAGGCTGAGCCCCCTCTATATTTCGGTCCACTCTGCAGATGCCGCGGTGCGGAACAGGCTTCTGGGCAACCAGAAGGCGGCGGACGTCATGAAGGAGCTCAGGTTCCTGGCGGGCCACCGGATCAGGATGCATACGCAGATCGTGCTCTGCCCCGGCATCAACGACGGGAGGGACCTCAGCAGGACGATCTCCGATCTGTTCCGGTTTTACCCCTATGTGCTCTCCATCGCGGTGGTCCCGGTAGGGCTTACCGGGCACCGGAAAAAGGCGATCCCTTCCGTGGAGAGGGAGGACGCGGAGAAGGCGCTGGACATCATCCACAAGTTCCAGGCCCGGTTCAGGAGGAAGCACGGGGAATGCGTCGTGTACGGCGCCGATGAGCTTTATATCAAGGCGGGAAGAGAGTTCCCCCCCCTGGCGGAGTACGGCGACCTCCCCCAGTTGGAAAACGGTGTGGGCCTGGTGCCCCTTTTCCTGCATGAGGCGAAGAGAATACGCGTGCCCCAGCGGGCGCAGGAGGCGGAGGGGAAAAAGGAGGAAAAGAGGCGGTTCGTCACCTTCACCGGCGCTTCCTTCTACCCGTTCCTCTCCCGGTTTGTCGAGAAGGTGAGGAGGAGCGGCATCGATATCGAGGCCGTGGAAGTGGTAAACTCCTTTTTTGGGGAAAGCGTCACCGTGGCCGGGCTCCTCACCGGGAGGGACGTCATCAGGTCCCTGTCGGGTGCGGTGCGGAAAGGCGACGTCCTGCTGGTCCCTGATGTCGTGCTGAGGACGGGAGACGAGATTTTCCTCGATGATGTCACGGTCCGCGATATGGAGGAAGTCCTCGGCGTCAGGGCGGTGGTGGTTCCCTCCACTCCCGAGGGGCTGGTGGACGCGGTGGCCGGCCCTGCGTGACGCCTGCGGCGGCAGCGGTACTGGCGGGCGATACCGGCTGCAGAAGAAAAAACGACCCGGAGCTCTGGAACTGGAAATGGATGCAGCGGATGAAAACGTACGGTGCGGCAACGAGGCGGGCTGCGTGAGGATCGGCGGAAAGACGCGGGTGGTGGGCCTTTTCGGATACCCGGTGGAGCATACCCTCTCCCCCGTCATGCATAACGCCCTGTTCAGGCACCTGGGCATGGACTATTGCTATGTGGCGTTCTCCGTGCGCCCCGACAGGCTGTGCGACGCGGTGAAAGGCGCGACTGCGTTCAACCTTGCCGGCCTCAATATTACCGTTCCCCACAAGGAGAGCATCATCCCCTTCCTGGACGAAGTCAGTGAGGAGGTCTCCTTTATCGGGGCGGTGAACACCGTCCGGAACGACAACGGGAGGCTGGTCGGGTACAACACCGACGGCAGGGGATTCCTGCGCTCCCTCTCCGAGGCGGGCATCGGGGTGAAGGACAGGAGGGTTCTTATCGTCGGCACCGGGGGCGCGGCGCGCGCCGTCGGGTATTACCTGTGCAGGGAGGCGTCCGCGGTGTATCTCCACCACCTGAAGAGCCCCCGGAAGGCGGAGGCGTTGAAGGGACATCTGGAAGGCCTGGGCGGCAACGCCTTTGTCGCCGACGCCGGGGACATGGCAAACCGTGATTTCTTCTCCGGCATCGACATCGTGATCAACGCGACGCCCCTCGGCCTGAAGCCCGGAGACCCCGCTCCTGTCGCTGCGGAGCTCCTGGAGGGAAGCCATACGGTCTGCGACCTGATTTACCGGGAGACGCCCCTGCTCCGCGCCGCCTCCTCACGCGGCTGCACCACTCTCAACGGCCTCGGCATGCTGCTGTGGCAGGGGGCCTTTGCGTTCGAGATATGGACGGGCGTGTGCCCTCCGATGGAGGTGATGCGGGAGGCGGTGCGGAGCGGCGGAAAGCATCTTGAATTGGCATGAATATTGCCTTTACAAGATAATGCCGCTGTGTTACTATTTTATATGAAAAAAGCGTTGTTCCTGCTTGCCTTGCTGCTTTTTGTCGGTGTGCTGGCGATCTATTCATACAAAGAAGGTGACATGAAGGCGAAAGTGCGTCTCGGGGAAAGTTCCTTTATGGACGACATCCGCATCACCCAGAAGAAGGAGGGTGCGGTGAAATGGATAGTGCAGTCGAAGAAGGCCGTTTTTGTGACGGACAACGAGGTGAAGCTCACCTCCGTTCAGATCCGGTTCCCTGAAAAGGATCTCTCCCTCACCTCCGAGAGGGGGGCCTACGATATCGGCAGGAGAAATCTCACGATAGAGGGTAATATCAGGGCCTCGACGAAGGACTACGATATTATCGCCTCCACCCTGTTCTGGGACTCGTCGAAGGACGAGATCCTTTCCGACCGGGAGGTCCGGATCGTGGGGAAGCGTTTTTTTGTCGAGGGAGGAGCCCTGGTGGCCACCGCCGACAGTGCGAGGCTGCATAACAAAGTAAAGGCGGTGTTCAATGGGAAATAAGTCAGGATACGGAGTGCTGCGTGCCGGAATCGGAGCGTGCTCCCTGGTGCTCGGGATGCTTCTCGCACAGTGGGGGCCGGCGCCGGTCGTCTCCTTTGCCGCCGAAAAGGGGCCGGCGAAGACGCCGACGGTGATCACCTCCGAAAGCCTCACCGCCGACAATAAGGCGCGGACAGCCCTTTTCGAAGGCTCGGTCGTCGCCCGGAAAGGGGACATGACCCTCTTCGCCGACAAGATGCTGGTGTCGTATACGGACGAAAAAGGGAGCGGCACTATCCGGAAGATCGATGCGGAGGGGAATGTGAAGCTCGTCAAGGGAGACCGTGTCGTGACCTCGCGGTTTGTCACCTATTTTGCGGAGCCCGAGGAGCATGCCGTTTTCACCGGGGAGCCGAAGGCGACGGAAGGAGAAAACGTCGTGACCGGCTCAAAGATGATATACTACTTCGGCAACGACCGTTCCGTCGTGCAGAACAGCCGGGTTTTCCTGGTCAATAAGGAAAAGCAGAAGTAGCCTGTTCGCGCGGACGGACGGATGCGGGTATCCCGGACAGAAAGGTGCAGCTCCATGACTCATACCCTCGAAATACGCGGTCTCAGCAAGTCCTACGGGAAGAGACATGTGGTGAAGGACATCGACCTCTCCCTCCAAACGGGCGAAATCGTCGGCCTCCTCGGCCCCAACGGTGCGGGCAAGACTACAACTTTTTATATGGTTGTTGGTATGATACGTCCTGAAAAGGGGGATATACGGCTCGACGGCGACGATATCCGGGGGCTTCCCATGTACATGAGGGCGCGGAAAGGGATGGGGTACCTGCCGCAGGAGCCCTCCATATTCAGGAAACTGACGGTGAGGGAGAATTTGCGGGCTGTCCTCGAAATCCGCGAGGCGGGAAGCAGGAGGACGATGAAGGATTCCCTGGGCAAAGAGGTGGAGACCCTTCTCGATGAATTCAACCTGCAGGAGTTTGCGGACCGGGACGGATACCGGCTCTCCGGCGGGGAGAGGAGGCGCGCCGAAATAGCGCGGGCTGTCGCGCTGAAGCCCACTTTCATGCTTTTTGACGAACCATTCGCGGGGATCGATCCCATCGCCATTATCGAATTGAAGAAGATGATGCTGTACCTGAAGACGAAGGGGCTCGGCATTCTCATTACCGACCACAATGTCAGGGAGACGTTGTCCATAACCGACAGGGCATATATAATAAACAACGGTTCTATTTTGGCCGAAGGTATCCCCGATGACCTGATCAGCAATCCTGCTGTCAAGGAGGCATACCTCGGAGAGGAGTTCAGACTATAATGGCTTTAGAGAACAGACTGGATCTGAAACTTGCGCAGAAGCTTATCCTCACCCCGCAGCTTCAGCAGGCGATAAAGCTCCTGCAGATGCCCCAGATCGAGCTTGCACAGGTATTGAACCAGGAAATCACCGAAAACCCCTTTCTCGAGGAGGCTTTTGAGGAGCCGGAGATCGAAGGGTATCCCGAGGAAGACGCCCCTCCTGCCGCTGCGTCGGACGACTCCGAGATCTCTTTTGAAAATATAGTGAATTTCAGCGTCGACGAATACTTCGACGACAGGAGCAGCGACGGAAGGGACCTCGGGTATTTCTCTCCCGGAATCGACGAGCAGCCTTCCTATGAGCTCTTCTATGCCAGGAAGCCCGACCTGTACGACCACCTGTTGTGGCAGCTCCGGCTCTGCAATGCGGACGACTCCATCCGGATGGTCGCGGAAGGGGTCATCGGCAACATCGACGACGATGCGTATCTCCGGGTGCCGGACGAGGAGCTCGCCTCCTCGCTGGACGCGGACCTGGAAACGGTCCGGGCCGCGGTGGCGCTGGTGCAGAGCTTCGATCCTCCGGGAGTGTGCGCCCGGAGCCTGCAGGAGTGCCTGCTCCTCCAGCTGCACTCCCTCAACCTGAGCGGGACCCTCGTCGAGAAGATCGTCCGCAACAACATGGACGATCTCCAGAAAAAGAGATACAGCGGCATCGTGAAGCAGTACAGCGCCCCGATGGAAGAGGTCATGGCGGCCGTGAAGATCATCGAGGGGCTCGAACCGAGGCCCGGCAGAAGCTTTTCGAGCTCCGAGACCAACTATATCGTCCCGGACGTCTTCATCAGCCGGACGGACGAGGGATACCAGATCATCCTCAACGAAGACGGGATGCCCAAGCTGAGCCTGAACAACAGCTACCGGAAGCTGCTCCTGAAGAAGGAGTCCCTCACCCGTGAGGAAAGGGAGTTCCTCAAGGACAAGCTGCGGCGTGCGACCGAGTTGATCAAGAGTCTCGACCAGAGGAACAAGACCATCTACCGGGTGTCCGAAAGCATCCTGCGCTTCCAGAGGGACTTCTTCGACGGGGGGGCCCAGTTCCTGAGGCCGCTGAACCTGAAGGACGTGGCGGCGGACATCAGCATGCACGAGAGCACCATCAGCAGGGTCACGTCGAACAAGTACCTCGCCTGCGACCACGGCGTTTTCAGCTTCAGGTACTTTTTCAGCAGTGCGATCCAGTCCGACGGGGGGGACGTGTCCTCCACCCTTGTCAAGGACCTGATCAGGAACATCATCGCTGAGGAGGATTCCCAGAAGCCCATGAGCGACCAGGCGGTAGCGGACAAGCTGAAGGGCCAGAATATCACCATCGCCCGCAGGACGGTGGCGAAGTACCGGGAGGAGCTGAAGATCCCCCCGCAGAACCAGAGAAAGAGGTACGAGTAAGAGCGTGTCTTAAAAGTCCTTCGTGACGAGGTCGAGCGAAGATTTTCCGGGCAAGGCGACAAGGGAAAAGAGCCCGGAGGCGTATCGGTAGATACGTTGAGGACTCTTTTCCTCGGACAACGCGGTCCGGGAAGTCTGCAGCCGAACGCAGTAGACGGACTTTTAAGACACGCTCTTACAGATGCGGAGTGCCGGTTCCTGCACTCCGCACATAGATGAAGCATGCCAGAAATGAATAAGGGAGGAAGTGTATGAACGTAATCGTCAATGGCCGGCATCTCGAAATAACCCCTGCGCTCAGGAGTTATTCTGAGGAGAAGATCGGCAAGTTCGAGAAGTACCTTTCCAACATCACCGAAGCGGTGGTGACGTTGAGCGTCGAGAAGTACCGGCATAAGGCCGAGGTGCTTCTGAAGGTCAACGGGGTCCTGATCCAGGCGGAAGGGGTGACCGGCGAAGTCTATTCAGCAATCGACGAGGTAGTGGAAAAGCTCGAAAAGCAGGTGAAGAAGTACAAAGAGAAGGCCCATGCCTACCGGAAGGGGGAGAAGAAGTCCGCCGGGGAGCCTTCTGCAGCAACGGCAGAGGACAGAGGCAGGATCATCAAGCACAAGAAATTCGACATGAAGCCCATGAGCTCCGAAGAGGCGGTCCACCAGATGGAGCTCCTCGACAAGGATTTCTTCGTCTTTGCCAACGACGTCACCGGCCACATCAACGTGGTCTATCGCCGCACCGACGGGAACTACGGACTGATAGAGCCCATCAAATAGGCTTCATGGAGGTCTCCCCCATAAAGGTCGTTATCGTCAGCGGGCTTTCAGGCGCCGGGAAAACAGTGGCCCTGAGAGCCCTCGAGGATATCGGCTACTTCTGCATCGACAACCTGCCCGTCACCCTCATCGAGCCCTTCCTTTCCACCATCAGCTCGGGGGAGAACATAAAGAGAATCGGCATAGGGGTGGACATCAGGGAGAAGGAGTTCCTCTCCGATGTCTACCGTATCCTCTCCGCGCTGAAAAGCCGCTACCGGATCGAGATACTCTTTCTCGAAGCGGAGAGGGACGTGATGGTGCGGCGCTACAAGGAGACCCGGCGTCCCCATCCCATCCTCTCCCTGCACGGGGAAATGGGGATGGAGGCCGCCATCGAGGCGGAGAGGGGTCTCCTGTCGGGGATACGGAGCGCTGCGGACAGGATCATCGATACGTCGAACTATACTCCCCACCAGCTCCGCCACCTGATCATCTCCACCCACGGCGCCCCGGGTGCGGGCCAGCGCCTCAGCCTCTCCCTTATTTCCTTCGGCTTCAAATACGGGGTGCCGCAGGACATCGACCTCCTTTTCGATGTGCGCTTTCTCCCCAACCCCTATTTCATCCCCGAGCTGAAGCCGTTCAGGGGGGTTGACGGTCCGGTGTCCGACTTCGTCCTGAAGCGGGGAGAGACGAAAGAGTTCCTGTCCCATATCACTGCCCTCCTCGACTTCCTGCTCCCCCACTACATACAGGAGGGCAGGTCGTACCTCGTCATCGGCATCGGATGCACCGGCGGGCGGCACCGCTCCCCCGCGCTGGTGGAAGAGCTCGCCCGGCATATTCTCCTGAAGCACGAGATGAAGCCCGCGACCGTCCATCGGGACATGGAATAAACAAGGAGGGAGCATGGCGAACGATCCGATTTACCTGGACCACAACGCGACGACCCCCCTGGACGAGGAAGTGAAGAGGGCGATGGTGGAGAGCCTGCCGCTCTTCGGCAATCCTTCGAGCAGCCACTGCTTTGGCGCCGCTGCAAAGGCCGCCATCGAGAAGGCCCGCGGTCAGGTGGCCCGCCTGATCATGGCCGAGCCGCACGAGGTCGTTTTCACCTCGGGGGGCACGGAAGCGAACAACCTCGCCATTCTCGGCACTGCGCTCCGGAAGCGGGAGGGGCACCTCATCACCTCCGTCATCGAGCATCCCTCCGTGAGCAACCCGGTGCGGTGGCTTGAGGAGAGGGACTATGACGTCTCGTGGATTCCGGTGGATGCCGACGGGCGCATCGACCCCGGTGCAGTCAGGAAGGCGATACGGAAAGATACCCTCCTCATCACCCTAATGCATTCAAACAACGAGACCGGCGTCCTCCAGCCTATCGAGGAGGTGGGCGCACTTGCCCGGGAGTACGGGGTCCCCTTCCATTCCGATGCAGCGCAGAGCGTGGGGAAGGTGGAGGTGCGCGTCCCGGAGCTGGGAGTCGACATGCTGACGGTTGTTTCCCATAAGTTCTACGGTCCCAAGGGCGTCGGCGCCCTCTCGATCAAGGGGTGGGGAAAGGAGGGGTGTCCGCCGGGCAGTGCGGCGCACTGGCCCGTTCCTCTCCTCTTCGGCGCGGGGCATGAACGGGGGCTCCGCCCGGGAACGGAGAATACGGTCGGGATCGTGGGTCTCGGGGCCGCCTGCGAGGGTGCGCACCGTCATCTTTCCGAACGCTTCGAGCATTCCCGCACGCTCAGGGAGATGCTCTTCTCGCTCCTCAGTGAAGAGTTGGACATCAGGCTGAACGGCCATGCGGAAGCGCGCCTCCCCAATACGCTTAATATTGCCGTGCGCGGCAGTATCGGGGAGGACCTCGTCGCCGCTCTCGGGGACGTTCTCGCTTTTTCCGCCGGCTCCGCCTGCCATGCGGGCATCAGGAGGCCTTCGTCCGTCCTGAAGGCAATGGGCATTTCTGATCAGGATGCCCTCTCCTCAGTGCGGCTCAGCGTGGGAAAAGACAATACTCCCGGCGAGATGAGAAAGGCTGCCGCCCTGCTCGGCGAATGCGCGCGGAAGGGAAGATAATCTGTCGTAAAATCAGGCCGTTATCCGTCCCGTATCCCCGCCCCTGCTTCCGCCTCCCCGAAAGAAAGAGCATGCCCCGTCTTCTTGACAAGTGAGTATGTTTGTGTGGTATTGTTTCTCGATATTCCTTTTTTCTTGACCTTGCAAATATACCGTACTATATAGAAAAAGGTGGTCCTATGCTTAATTTTGAACCGCAGTGGTTTGTCGTGCTTCTCGCCAATTTCCTCGTCCTGCTTTTTATCCTGAATAAGATCCTTTTCAAACCCCTCCTGGAGGTGGCGAAGGAGAGGGAGAAGGCCACAAAAGGCTCCCTGGACGAAGCGCACGAAATGATGCTCCGGAAGGATGAAGCGGCGGCGCGGATGCAGGCGGAGCTCCTCGCCTCGAAGAACAAGGCGAAGAGCGCCTTCGAGTCGCTGCGCGATGAAGGGCAGTCCCGGCAGAAGGAGACCCTCTCGAAGACGGAGGCGCAGGCTGTCGAGATGATCGAAAAGGCGAGGAAGGAGCTCCAGGGGGAAGCGGAAAAGGCGAGGAGATCGCTGAAGGCGGAAATCGACAGGTTTTCGGAGGAGATTGTGAGAAAGTTGGTGAAAGCATGAGGAAAACGGCTCGGAAATCGGACAAGCGCCTTGCTCCGCCGGGGGGGAGGTTCGCGGCGGCCGCGTCACTCTGTTCGGTCCTCTTCTTTCTCGCTGCTCCGGTCTTTGCCGGGGAGGGCGGCGGAGCGCACGGCGGCGGCTCCCTGATGGACTGGGTCTGGAAGCTGCTCAACTTCGGTGTTCTCGTTTTCGTTCTCGTCAAATTTTTGAATAAACCCCTGCGTGAACATCTCCGTCTGAGGAGAGACCTCATCGAGAGAAGCATCAGGGAGGCCAAGGAGGCCAAGGAGCTCGCGCAGAAGGCCCTGGCTGACGTTGAGGAGAGGCTCAGGCTCAAGGACAGGGAAGTGGAAGAGATCGTCTCCTCGGCAAAGGCTTCCGGGGAGAGGGAAAAGGCCCGGCTGATCGAGGAGGGCGAAAGGATGAAGGCGAAGATCCTCGAACAGGCGAAGACGAATATCGAGTACGAAGTGAAGCGCGCCAAAGACGCGATTAAAGCGGAGGCGGTGGAGGCGGCGATGCGGATGGCGGAAGAAAAGATCAAGGCCAAGATGACCGTAGAGGAGCAGGGAAGGCTCCTCGAGGAGTCTCTTGCGTTACTCGAGGGTAAAAAGTGAAAAAGATCAAAGGAATAAAGAGATACGCCAAGCAGTTCATGAGTGCGGTCGATGCGGGCGACATGCCTCCGGCTCTCGAAAAGCTCAGGGCCGTCGTTGCCCTGATGGAGAAGGACAGGAGCTTCAAGAGCCTCCTGGTCAGTCCTGCCTTCAGCGAGGAGGAGAAGGGGAATGCCCTCTCCTTTGTGGGCAGGCAGCTCTCCCTGCCCGAGAAGGCGTCCCGGTTTCTCCGGTACCTCGTTGCGGAGAACGCCATCATCGCCCTTCCGGAGATCACCGCCGCCGCCGAGGCGCTCTACAGCGAGATGAGGAAGAAGGCGAAGGTTGTCGTTACCTCTCCCGTACGGATAGACAAGGGGTATGAGGAACGTCTTGCGGGCTCCCTGAAGCGGATCGTCGGAAAGGATGTGGAGCTGGAATACGTAATCGATCCCTCGCTGCTCGGGGGTATACGGATCAGAGTAGGTAGCACCATGTACGACAGCAGTATTAGAGGCCAGCTCGGGCTATTGAGAGACAAGCTTATAAAGGGGTGACAGAATGGAAATCAAAGTGGATGAAATCAGCGAGTACCTGAAGAGACAGATAACGGATTTCGAGAAGCGGGTCGATGTCAGCGAGGTGGGGGTCGTCATCGGGGTGGGCGACGGTATCGCCCGGATCTACGGCCTGGACGCCTGCATGGCCTCGGAGCTCCTTGAATTCCCCAACAACGTCTTCGGGATGGCCCTCAACCTCGAAGAGGAGATGGTCGGAGCGGTCCTCTTCGGCGAGGATACACAGATCAGGGAAGGGGACACCGTCAAGCGGACCGGAAAGATCATGTCCGTCCCCGCAGGAGAAGAGATGGTCGGCAGGGTCATCAACGCCATCGGACAGCCCATCGACGGCAAAGGGCCCATCCTGGCGAAGGCGAGCCGCATCGTCGACGTCGTCGCGCCGGGCATTGTCGACAGGCAGCCGGTCAGGGAGCCCCTCCAGACGGGCCTGAAAGCCATCGACGCCATGATCCCGGTGGGCAGGGGCCAGAGAGAGCTGATCATCGGCGACCGCCAGACGGGAAAGACGGCCATCGCCATCGACGCGATCATCAACCAGAAGGGCGGCGACGTCGTCTGCATCTATGTTGCCGTGGGCCAGAAAAGGGCGAGCGTCGCCCGCGTGGTGAAGACCCTCGAAGAGCACGGCGCCATGGAGCATACCATCGTCGTTTCCGCCACCGCCAGCGAGCCCGCGCCTCTCCAGTACATCGCCCCGTATACCGGGTGCGCCATCGGCGAGTATTTCCGGGACAACGGAAAGCATGCGCTGATCATCTACGACGACCTGAGCAAGCAGGCCACCGCGTACCGCCAGCTTTCCCTGATCCTCCGGCGTCCTCCCGGACGTGAGGCGTATCCCGGAGACGTTTTCTATCTCCATTCGAGGCTCCTCGAGAGGGCCGCGAAACTGAGCGACGAACTGGGCGGCGGTTCGCTGACCGCCCTCCCGATCATCGAGACGCAGGCGGGCGACGTTTCCGCCTACATCCCCACGAACGTCATCTCCATTACCGACGGGCAGATCTACCTCGAGCCCGACCTCTTCTACGCCGGCGTGCGGCCCGCGGTGAACGTCGGCCTCTCGGTCAGCCGCGTCGGCAGCGCGGCCCAGACAAAGGCGATGAGGCAGGTCGCCGGAACCCTGCGGCTCGACCTGGCACAGTTCAGGGAGCTGGCGGCCTTCGCGCAGTTCGGCTCCGATCTCGACAAGTCCACCCTGGCCCAGATCGAAAGGGGAAAAAGAATGGTGGAGCTCCTGAAACAGGACCAGTATGTGCCGCTCGCGGTTGAGGACCAGATCATGATCCTCTTTGCCGGGTCGCAGGGCCATCTCGACGACATGCCCGTCGAGGCGATCAAGAAGTTCGAGGCGGAATTCCTCTCTTTCATGAAGGACAGGAAGGCAGAGGTGCGGAGCGAGCTGCGGTCGAAGAAAGCGATCGACGATACGCTGAAAGAGAAGCTCGCCGCGGCGATCACGGAGTTCAAGAGGGGCTTTGTCGTCTAATTCTCGAAAAGGGGAACATACATGCCGGGATTAAAGGAAATTCGGAAGAGAATCAGCTCGGTAAAGAGCACGAAACAGATCACGAAGGCCATGAAAATGGTTGCTGCGGCGAAATTCAGGAAGGCGCAGATCCGGATTATCGAGCTGCGCCCCTATGCGGATAAAATGCATGCCGTGCTCTCCGGGCTTGCGGCGGCTGTGGAGGCGGGACATCCCCTTCTCGAAGTCAGGCCCCGGAAAAAGGTCGAAGTGGTGGTCCTCACCAGCGACAAGGGCCTGTGCGGCGCTTTCAACACCAATGTGATGAAGGCGGCTTTCAGGCTCATCAAGGAGACCCGGGCGGAAGGGATCACGGTAAGCGTCAGCTCCATCGGGAAGAAGGGCACCGACCTTCTGAAGAGGAGGGGCCTCCCCCCCCGCCAGTCCTGGGTGGGCATTTCCGGCAGGGTCTTTTACGGAAACGCGCAGGAGATCGCGCGGGACATCATCGACAACTACACCGACGAGAGCTTCGACGAGGTGTTCCTGGTCTACAACGAATTCAGGTCCGCCCTCGTCCAGAAGGTTTCCGTGGTGCGCCTGCTTCCGCTGTCGCCCGTGCGGGAAGAGGCTGCTGAGCAGGGGGCGGCGGCCGACTTCCTCTACGAGCCGTCCCAGCAGGCCATCTTCGAGAAGCTGCTGCCCAAGAACCTCGAAATTCAGGTCTTCAGGGCACTCCTCGAATCGCAGGCGTCCGAAGAGGCGGCGAGAATGACCTCCATGGAGAACGCCACCAAGGCCGCTGACGATATGATCGCGAGCCTTACCCTTCAGTACAACAAGGCGCGCCAGGCATCCATCACCAAGGAGCTGATGGACATCGTCGGTGGTGTGGAGGCCTTGAAACAGTAGCTTCAGCGGTGCAGCGGACGGACGATCCTGATTTGGCATTATAAATTCGGCACTATACGCGAGGAGGATACAGGTATGAACGAAGGTAGGATAGCGCAGGTGATCGGCGCCGTTGTCGATGTGGAATTCGACAAGGATTTGCCGGCAATTCTCAACGCCTTGAAAATAGAGTCTCCGGGCGACGAGGGGAAGGGGATCCCCTCTCTCGACATCACCCTCGAAGTGGCATCGCACCTCGGCGAAAACAAGGTGAGGACCATCGCCATGCAGACCACCGACGGCGTCGTCAGGGGAATGAAGGTGCGGGATACGGGAATGCCCA
Organism: Thermodesulfovibrionales bacterium; assembly: GCA_046350935.1. Lineage (GTDB taxonomy): Bacteria > Nitrospirota > Thermodesulfovibrionia > Thermodesulfovibrionales > Dissulfurispiraceae > Nitrobium. Next base: position 43,641 of record JAXLZK010000007.1, on the reverse strand, counting down.
TCTCCATCCCCGTGGGAAAGGGGACGCTGGGGAGGATCATGAATGTCGTCGGCGACCCCTACGACAAGCTCGGCCCCATCGAGACCGAAGAGAGGTTGCCCATCCACCGGCCGGCCCCCGATTTTATCGACCAGGAGCCCGTCTCCCAGGTCTTTGAGACCGGCGTCAAGGTGTTCGACCTTCTGGTGCCCTTTGTCCGCGGCGGCAAGATGGGGATGTTCGGCGGGGCGGGCGTCGGCAAGACCGTCGTCATCATGGAGATGATCCATAATATCGCCCTGAAGCACGGCGGCGTCTCGGTCTTTGCAGGCGTCGGCGAGAGGACGAGGGAGGGGAACGACCTCTACCGCGAAATGAAGGAATCGGGGGTCATCAGCAATGTCGCCCTGATCTACGGGCAGATGAACGAGCCCCCCGGCGCGCGGCTGCGGGTGAGCCTTACCGCACTCACTGCGGCCGAGTATTTCAGGGACCAGGGCCAGGACGTCCTCATTTTTATCGATAATATCTTCAGATACACCCTTGCGGGATCGGAGGTCTCGGCGCTCCTCGGCAGGATGCCCTCCGCGGTGGGGTACCAGCCGAACCTCGGCACCGACATGGGCGCTCTCCAGGAGAGGATCACCACCACGAAGAAGGGCGCGATCACCTCGATGCAGGCGATCTACGTCCCCGCGGACGACCTGACGGACCCTGCCGTTGCGACGGCGTTTACACACCTTGACGGTACGGTCGTCCTTTCCCGCCAGATCTCGGAGCTCGGCATCTATCCGGCGGTGGATCCCCTGGATTCGACCTCCCGCGCCCTCGATCCCCTCGTGATCGGGGAGGAGCACTACGGAGTGGCCCGGAAGGTGCAGTCCATCCTGCAGCGCTATAAGGAGCTGCAGGACATTATCGCCATTCTCGGCATGGAAGAGCTTTCCGAAGACGACAAGCTCAGCGTATCGAGGGCGAGGAAGATCCAGCGGTTTCTCAGTCAGCCGTTCCATGTGGCCGAGGTCTTCACCGGCAGGCCCGGAAAATACGTCAAGCTTGCGGACACCATAAAAGGCTTCAAGGCCATTGCGGAGGGACAGTACGACGACATGCCTGAACAGGCGTTCTACATGGTCGGCCCCATCGAGGAGGCCGAGGAGAACGCACGGAAACTGGGCTGGAGCCGATAACGGGAATCCCGGACTCCCCAAGCGTATTCGGACCGCGCTGCATGGTGCGGAGGCGCTGCCGGCGCAGGGGAAAGGGGCTCAAGGAGAATGCGGATGGAAAACAAGCTGAGACTGGATATTGTCACCCCGTACGGCCTTGTGCTGAGCGAGGAGGTCGACGAGATTACCGCCACGGGGACCGAGGGCGAGTTCGGGGTGCTTCCGGGGCACGTGCCGTTCATTACCACCCTGAGCATCGGGACCCTCATTCTGCGGAAAGAGGGGAAGATCTCCTACGTCTTCGTCAACTCCGGGTATGCCGAGGTGACGTCCGACCGGGTCGTCGTCCTGGCGGACAGCGCTGAAAGGGCCGAGGAGATCGACGTGGAAAGGGCGCTGGCCTCGAAAAAACGGGGTGAAGAGAGGCTGAAGCAGGCGGAGAAGGTCGATTTCGCGCGGGCGCAGGCGGCGGTCGAAAGGGCGACTATACGGGTGCAGATAGCGGGAAAGAAATAAAAAGCAGCTGGAGAGCAGGATTTATACGTGCGAAAGGGCCGGGTGTTCCGGCCCTTTTTTTGTTCGCGGGGGAGCGGGGACTGTCCCTGATGATCAGAAAAGCTTCGAAAGCGGAGCGGGCACCGCTGTCTCCACCCGCAGGACCCTCTCTCCCAGGTTCACCTCCGAAAACCCGCACGCCGCCAGCTTTTCCCTTTCATACGGGATGAAGCCCCCCTCCGGGTTTGCCGTGCGGGTGAGTGTATTTCTTGGGAGGATTTGTGACGAATTTTCAGGAAAAAAGTATTGCCATAACGTGCAGGGATGCTATATACTTCCACTACAAAAATAGTGATACGGTTAAAAATCCGGGGAGGTGTGCGTATGATGTTGTCCCGCTTGAAGAATCTTTCCGTCAAGGGGAAGATCCTGCTGCCTGTCATTGCCGTCATGGTGTTTTCGGGTATTGTGTACAGTATACTCCTGGGGACAAAAGCGACCGACATTTCGATGGAGCAGAACAAGAGGGATCTTACCACCCTGTCGGAAACGGCTTTCGCCATCTTTACGGAGTATATGTCGAGCGGCACGATGGAATCGAGCAAGGCGGGCTTCCTTGAATATATGAATAAAATGCTGCCGATGCGCCTCGTCTGGGGAGAGTCTCTGGACCAGCAGTACGGGAAGAGAGCCCCCGAGTCGTATGCCAAGGACGATCTGGAGCGGGAGGCTTTCAAAACGAAAAAGCCTGCGTTCCGTATAGAGAAGATCAAGGGGGAGGACCACATCCGGGGTATATTCCCCTTCATCAACTCTTCAAATTACATGGGAACGAATTGCACCACCTGCCACAGCGTAGGGGCGAAGGAGGGGGACGTCCTCGGCGCCCTCAGCATCTCCCGCTCCCTCAAGGATACGCAGTCCGCGATCCTCCAGACGAAAATCATTATCTTTGTGGTGACCGTTCTCCTGTCTCTCCTCACCATCGCCGCCATGTACTTCATCGCGAGAACCTTTATCGCCGGACCTCTTGAGGCGGTCTCCTTTTTCGTCGACAAGGCCGCGAACAAGGATTTCAGCCACCGGCTTCAGGTGAAATACAACGACGACATAGGGGTAATGGGAAAATCGGTGATACAGATGACCGGGGCCATCGCGGCCGCCATGAAAGAGGTGGCGAAAGCCTCGACAGAGCTCGCCCGGAATGCTACAGTGCTGAACGACGCGATCAGGGAGACCTCGGAGGGGACCAACAAGCAGGCCCAGCAGGCGGCCCATATCGCCACGGCGGCTGAGCAGATGTCCCAGACGGTCACGGAGATAGCGAAAAACAGCCTCAAGGCTTCCGAATCATCGAGTGACGCCATGAGCGTGGCCCAGGAAGGAAAGGAGGTGGTCAGCCGGTCCGTGGATAAGATCCATTCCGCGGGGAGCGCTACCCGTGAGCTCGCCTCCATGATTGCACGGCTGAACACCAGCGTTGTCGAGATAGGAGAGATTGTGTCCGTCATCAAGGACATCGCTGACCAAACCAACCTCCTCGCCCTGAACGCCGCCATCGAGGCGGCGCGGGCCGGGGAGCAGGGCAGGGGCTTCGCCGTGGTCGCCGACGAGGTGCGGAAGCTGGCGGAGCGCACCATGAAAGCCACCACCGAGATCTCTCAGCGGATCTCCGCGGTCCAGGACGACTCGGAAAAGACCTCCCACTCCATGGAAAGCTCGCTCAAGCACGTGACGGAGAGCATCGATTTCATGGAGACGGCGAAAGGGTCCCTGGACCAGATCGTGAGCTCCATCCAGCGGGCGACCGACGAAGTCTCCCAGATCGCCACTTCGGTCGAGGAGCAGTCCGCTGCTTCCGAAGAGATCGCGCGGAATATCGAGGACATTTCGACCATTGCCCGCACCACCCAGGATGCCACCGGGAACCTTCAGACGATTTTTGAAAGACTGAACAGTCTCGCGCAGGCGCTCCAGGGCATGGTGCAGGACATCAAGTTCCTGGAAAAAAAGAATTATTAGGGACTGACCGGGAAGCAAAGAACGGGACAACGGCACACAGTGCCGTTGTCCCTTTCTTGCATTCACCCCGGAAGGAGCTGAGGGAGAGCGGAGCCAGAAGAGCCGGGAACGCTTTCCTATTTTTTCGCAGAGGCTGCAGCCGAGGAAACCAGCAGCATGAGATTGATCGCGATGAGAACGAAAACCGCCGTCACCACCGCGTAACCCACTGCCGCCCAGCCGCTGCGCCCGATGAATTCGCTGGTAATGGTCAGGACGCTCCCGAGGGTCGCCAGAAGGATAAAGAGTGCGATGAGCAGGTTCGTGGCCCCATTGGTACTTCCCGTCGATGTCATTGCCTTCACCTCCTTGCTAAAAGGTCCTTGTATCCGCACTGCCCGGATACCCTGGATTCTATAGTACGTTATCAGAAAACAGAGGCAAGTTCAAGCAGACACGCAGGGAGGGGGCGCGCTCCTGCGCTGCTCCGGGGGCCGAAAACGAGCGGCGGTGCGCTCTCTCCTACAGGACGCCCATCCTGTTGCTGCTATTCCTTTCAGGCGGGCCTGGCGATCACCCCGCAGGCGATGCGCGGACCGGAATTCCCGGCGGGATCGGTTGTTTCGTCGTCGGGGCCCGCATGAATGACCAGGGAGGTGCCGCCGGGCTGAAAAAGAGAGTTCTTCCCGTCTTTCAGCGTGACGCTCTTCGTCGTGACGGTGAACGCCACATTCTCCTCCTCCCCGACCACGAGATTGGGCAGGTCCCCTGCATGCATCCCTTCAGGGTTTTTCATCCCGTGCTTCTTTCCGTCGGGGTTGAAGTGCCCGCCCGCTGACTTGAAATCCGGAGGCTCGCATGCGCCCGCCTGATGGATATGGAGCCCGTGCGGACCCTTCGGAAGCCGGGCAAGTTTCAGGTATATCTTGACGCCCTCCTGCCCTTCGGGCGCCTCGGTAAAGAAGGCAGTGCCGATCTTCTCCCCTCGGGTGTTGTACATCTCCGCCGTTGCCCTCAGGGGGCTCTCCCCGTGCGCAAGGGAGCCGGACAGCAGCAGGGCTGCCGCAAGACAGAATGCCGGTTTTCTCATAGAGGGCTCCTTCCTTGTTTTTCCTTTGATCTCAACAGCATCGCTTCTATCATCATAGTGCAAAATCGGCGGGAAGTAAAGGTCCTGAAAGCCGGCCTTCACATTTTTTTCATAAAGAGTACGGTACAATAGAGAAAGCTAACCTGAAGCGGAGGAGCGATGGACAAAAAAAAATTTTCCCTTTTCGTGGTTTTTTTTATGGGAGCACTGATCGTGCTGACCGGCTGCAGCGCGGAGAAATACGGCAGGGGCATCGATGCCGGCGCACCGGTGATCATGGTCAAGGATATTATGCTCAAGCCCGGGCTGCAGGGCAGGAATGTCACCCTCGAGGGGAGGATCTCCTCGCAGTGCCAGTCGAACGGCTGCTGGTTCTTCCTCCAGGATGATACGGGCCAGGTGTTCGTAAACCTTCAGCCCGGAAACTTCGTCCTCCCTGCCCGGATGGGCAAGAGGGTGCGGGTGACCGGGACCGTCGCCGCCGATGAGCAGGGATACCAGATCGTCGCCCGCGGGGTTGAAGTAAAGTAATGGGCTTCCTGAAGCTGGCGCTCAAGAACCTCCAGAGACACCGCACCCGCAGCCTGCTTACCCTCTTCGGTATTGCCGCGTCGGTGGCGGTGCTCTTCTCCATACTCTCCTTTAACAAGGGGTTCGACAGGGGACTTGCCCGGGAGCTCGACAGAACAGGCATCCACTTCATGGTGGTGCCCTCGGGCTGTGCGCACGAAGTCGCCTCCTTGGTGCTTCATGGGGCGGTCATTCCCAAGTACCTCGATACCGCGGTGCGGGAAAAAATCAACAAACTGGAGGGGGTTGCCCTTGTCTCCCCTCTTCTCGTGGCCCAGCTGCCCAATCCGGAAAAGGGGAGGATCGATCTCGTCTACGGTGTCGAGATGGCGGCCCTTGCCGCCCTCAAGCCTGCATGGGAAGTGGACGGGGAGATCCCGCGGAGCGACGACGAGGTCCTTCTGGGATCGGAGGTGGCGGCGCACGGGGGCATCAAAAAGGGGGCGACGGTGATCTATCCCCAGGGGACATTCAGAGTATCGGGAATCGTAAAGAAGACCGGGAGCCAGGATGACGCCTTCATCTATATGTCCCTTGCAAAGGTACAGGCCCTCCTGAAAAAGCCTTCGGGAGCCACTGCTATCGGGGTAAAGGTGAAGAACCCCGAGATGCTTTCGCAGATTACCGATGCGCTGACCCGCGAGGTCCCCGGAATCCAGATCGTCACCATGAGCCAGGTGATGAACAGCATCTCAAATCTTGCCGCATCCGCAAAGGTGCTGAGCCTCTCCATCGCCCTCGTCACCGTTTTTATCAGTGCGGTGGGCGTGATGAATTCGATCCTCATGGCGGTTTTCGAGCGCACCCAGGAGATCGGGATGATGCGCGCCGTCGGCGCGTCGCGGCGGGATATTTTCAGGATAGTCCTCAAGGAAACCGCTCTTCTCACGCTCTCGGGCGGCAGTGCGGGCATCCTCCTTTCCCTCATGGGCACCGGCGCCGTGGAGGCCTTCGTCAGAAAGGTGATGCCCTATGTCCCGGGCGGGGACATGGTGAAATTCGAGCCGGCGCTTGCGCTGGCAAGCCTTGCCTTCAGTCTTGTTGTCGGCATCCTTGCGGGGCTCTACCCTGCATGGAAGGCGTCCACGATCAATCCGATAGAGGCGATAAAAGGATGATACGGCTGCAGGGAATCGAAAAAGTGTACCGGAGAGGTGCTGAGGACGTGCATGCCCTGCGGGGGGTCGATCTCTGCATCGAACAGGGGGAGTTCGTTTCCATTGTGGGGCCGTCCGGGGCGGGCAAAACCACGCTGCTCCATATCCTCGGGTGCCTCGATTCCCCCACGAGGGGCTCGATGACCTTCGACGGCATCGGGGTGGACCGCATGCGGGAAGCCGAGCGGGTGGAGGTGAGGCGGGGGAAGATCGGCTTCATCTTCCAGCAGTTTTACCTGATCCCCGGCATGTCCGTGTATGATAATGTCGCGCTCCCCCTGCTTTTCAGCAAAAAGAGGGTGGAACGGGCGCATATCGAGTCGCTGATCGGACGTGTCGGCCTCGGGGAAAGGCTCCGCCACGTACCGGGCCAGCTCAGCGGGGGAGAGATGCAGCGGGTCGCCATCGCGCGCGCACTGGTGAACAATCCCGAAATTATCCTGGCCGACGAGCCGACCGGGAACCTCGATACGGAGAACAGCGGAAAGATCTTCCAGCTCCTCTCTTCCCTCAATCAGAAGGGCCTCACGGTTATCATGATCACCCACAACAACGATCTGGCCTTCCGGGCCGGCAGGGTGGTCCGGCTGCAGGACGGAAAGATCGCGTAATCAGAGCCGTCTCCTGAAGAGGGAGAAAAAGTGCTCTTTCAGCTTGTCCGAGAAGGGCCTCTTCTTCCAGGCGTCGTATTCGATCCGTGTGGAGTGGTGCAGGTCCTCTCCGTAGATCTCGTTCATCTGCACGGCAAAGCCTTTATGCAAAATGCCGACGTTTCCCTCGTCGTTGTAGCGCAATGACTGGAAGTCCAGATTTGTCGAGCCGATAATGCTCCAGCACTCGTCGAAGAAGGACGTTTTCGCATGGAGGATCTCTCCGTTGTAGGTGTAGATTTCGACGCCGGCCCGCAGGAGGCGGGAGAAGAAGGCCCGGCCCGCATGGGAAGCGGCGGGCACGTCCGAAATCCCGGGCACCAGCAGCCTGACCCGCACTCCCCGCTCCACCGCTTTTTCGAGGGTCTCGACCATGTGCCAGCTCGGGGTGAAATAGGCGGTGGTGAGGGAGATGCTCTTCCGGGCATGCGTGATGCTGTAATAAAGGATTTTGCGCATTTTCCTCCTGCTCCGCGCCGAATTCACGAAGATAGGGAGCACGGGTATCCCGCCCAGGGCCTCCGGTGCCGCTTGTCCGGCAGCGCTTTCGGGGAGAAAGCGGACACTATCGCCTCCCCAGGCATACCAGCTCTTTTTGAAGAGAGCGAACAGTTCCGCAGCGATAGGCCCTTCGAGGAGTATGCCGGTGTCGCGCCAGCCTCTGCCCTTGGTCCTGAGGTGAAAACCACTGTATTCGTTAGCAATATTTACCCCCCCGGTGAAGGCTTTTCTGCCGTCGATGACGATGAGCTTCCGGTGGTCCCGGTGGAGGTAGCGGGAGGGGGAAGTCCAGGTGAAGGGCCGCGAGGTCCGTATCGAAACACCCGCCGCCTTCATATCGTTCCAGAAGCTCCGCGGAGTGCCGAACGAACCGAAATGATCGAAAAGGAGATATACCCTCACTCCCTCACGGCTCTTCTGTTTCAACAATTCGGCAAGCTCCGTCCCCGTCTCATCGTTTCTGAAGATGTAAAATTCGAGGCAGATGCAGTGCTCCGCGCTCCTGACAGCGTCGAACAGGGTGCGAAAGGCCTCCCTTCCCTTCCAGAGGAGCTCCACTGCGGTTGCGGTGGAAAAGGCACCCCGGTAGAGCGCTTCGATGGCGTCCCTGGAAAAGCTG
>JAXLZK010000007.1:33111-35310 GCA_046350935.1 Thermodesulfovibrionales bacterium | reverse complement strand
GAAAGGCCCCTGAAAGGAGAGAGACAGATGATCATTCTGGAAGATATCACCATGAACGAGTTCAAAAAATATCTGAAGCAGACGAAAACCATTGTGTTTCCCTTCGGCACTATCGAAGAGCACGGGGGCCATCTGCCGCTGAACACCGACGTCCTCATCATCAACGAGGTACTGAAAAGAGTGGCCCATCGGGAGAAATTCTTCCTGGCTCCCCTCACGTACTACGGAGTTTGCACCACGACGCGGGACCACCCCGGAACCATCAGCATCACCCCTGAGACCCTCCGGCTGCTGGCACGCGACCTGATCGCAGAGGCGTACCGGAAGGGCCTGCGTAATTTTCTGCTCGTATCCGGGCATGGGGGCAGCCAGCATATGGCGGCACTGAAAGAGGCGTCCGAGACAGCGGTAGAGACGCTGGAGGGGATACGGATCGCCGCTTTCACCCCCTATGAGCTGCTTTGGAAAGAGCTTTCGGAGGTGGCGGAGACCCCCAACGATTCCCATGCGGGGGAGCTGGAGACCTCGATGGTGCTGGTCCTTGCTCCCGACCTGGTGAAGGGGAGGTCCCCCGAAGAGTACCCGCGCATCCCGAAGCCCTTCAGCGTCAGGGACAAGGTGCGCCACTGGCCTGGCGGCGTATGGGGGGATCCGGGGAAGGCCTCTGCGGAGAAGGGAGAGAGGGCTATTGAGCTAATGGTGGACAGCATCTCCACGCTCCTCGGCAGGCTGGGAGACAAGGGCAGGAAGCGCGCTTCTCCCCGTTAGGGCGGGCATGCAGACCCCGCCCCGCTTGACAGCCCGTCCCATTCTGCTAAACTTTTTTTAAGCAGGAGGGAATGGCGGCGAAGGGAGGAATATCCATGCCAATGACAATGTCGAAGATCGACGGCTGCGATGTGATCGATTGCGCCTACAACATGGGCAAGCAATGTCATACACCGGCCATCACGGTGGGTGATGGGAAGTGTGCGATGTGCGACACATACACGAAGACGGACCGGAAAGGCGGGGCATCCGATGTTATCGGCGGAGTGGGAGCATGCAAGGAGAGCGACTGTGCGCACAACCTCGCCCTCGAATGCAATGCCGGCAATATTCATGTCGGCCTCCACAACAACCATGCCGATTGCGAAACCTATACCAAAAGGTAGATGAGGTGCACGAGGGGAGCGCTGTTCCCCCCGGAAGCATAAGAAAAGCGAGATGAAAAGTACGCCGTTCCCTTCTCTCCTGCTTCCTTTTTGCGGTGTTTACTCTTCCCCCTCTTTTCGGGCCCCGTGCTTCATCCGGGACCTCCTGCCGCTCCTGGCTTTTTGTTTCCTGATCTTTTCCCGTTTCAGCTCTCCGGGAGCGGCACGCCCCGAAAGCCTCTCGATCTTCTCGATCAATGCGCGCCGGGCAAGGAAGCGGTTGACGGATTGGCTCCTGTCCTGCATGCATTTGACCTCAAGGCCGGAAGGGAGATGGCGGAGGTAGACGCAGGTGGAGGTCTTGTTGACGTGCTGCCCGCCTTTTCCCGCGGAGCGGATGAATTTCTCTTCGAGGTCCCCCTCGCTGATGCCCAGTTCCCTCATTTTTTGCGCAAGCCACCGGTTTTTCTCTTCGCTGACCGCAAAGACGAGCATAGGTACTCCCCTCCTGTGGATGAAATTATAGCATGAAGGGGGGAGGGGCAGCCCCGTGTTTGACTGTATGTACCTCTTTTGCTAGCCTTTAAGCAGGGGATTGGCAAAGGAGGGAAAGAGAGATATGCTGGCAAGACAGATCATGCAAAAGAACCTGGTAACGATTCCGTTCAAGTCTTCTGTCCAGGAAGCTGCATCGAAGATGAAGGAGCACAATGTCGGGTCCGTTCTTGTCCTCGAGGACGGTGCAAAACTGAAAGGAATGCTCACCGATAGAGATATAGCGGTCGAGGTGGTCGCCTCGAACAAGGACCCCAGGCTGACCTGCGTCTGCGACGTGATGTCGCAGGACATCATCACCGCCGACGCCGACGTGGACATCGATTCCGCCATGAGGATCATGAACCGGGCGAAGGTGATGCGGCTTCCTCTCATGGAAAACGGCAAGCTGGTAGGGATCATCTCCCTTGCAGACCTTGCCGCCGCTATGAAGGAGCAGATAGACCAGTTTATGGGACTCGAGGAAGCAGCACTGAAGGGTTAATCCCCGTACGGCCAATCCCCTTACCCC
>JAXLZK010000007.1:30663-33011 GCA_046350935.1 Thermodesulfovibrionales bacterium | reverse complement strand
TGATCGAAGCTGAAGATGTTCCAGATCACCCCCTGCACGAAGATTTTGTGCTCATACAGGGCGATGAGCGTGCCGAGAGCCCGCGGGGTGAGCTTCCGGAGGAGGATCGAGTTGGTCGGCCTGTTCCCGGTGAAGGTCTTGAAGGGGGCGAGCCTCTCCCTCTCCTCCTCGCCGACGCCGGACTTGCTCATCTCCTCGCACGCTTCCTCCCCTGTCTTCCCCTTCATCAGCGCCTCCGTCTGCGCGAAGAAATTGGAGAGGAGCGCCAGGTGGTGCTCTCCAAGGGGATTATGGCTTACGGCGGGAGCGATGAAATCACAGGGAACGAGCCGTGTCCCCTGGTGGATGAGCTGATAAAAGGCGTGCTGCCCGTTCGTCCCCGGCTCGCCCCAGATGACCGGCCCGGTCGGGTAGCTCACGGTATGCCCGCTCCTGTCCACGGACTTCCCGTTGCTTTCCATGTTCCCCTGCTGAAAATAGGCGGGAAACCGGTGCAGGTACTGGTCGTAGGGAAGGATCGCTTCGGTTGCGGCCCCGAAGAAGTTGTTGTACCAGATCCCGATCAGCGCAAGGATGACGGGGATATTCCTCTCGAAGGGGCTCCCCCGGAAATGGGCATCCATCTCGAACGCCCCGTCGAGGAGCCCGGTGAAGTGCTCGAAGCCGATGGTGCAGGCGATGGAAAGGCCTATGGCGGACCAGAGGGAATACCGGCCCCCCACCCAGTCCCAGAACCGGAACATGTTTTCCGGGTCGATGCCGAACTTTTCCACCTCCCGCCTGTTGGTGGATATCGCTACGAAATGCCGCCTGACAAAGCCCTCGTCCCCTGCGGCGTCGAGGAACCAGGAGCGGGCGGTATGCGCGTTCATCATTGTTTCCTGGGTGGTGAAGGTCTTCGAGGCGATCATGAAGAGGGTGGTTTCAGGCGATACGTTCTTCAATACTTCGACGAGGTGCGTCGCGTCCACGTTGGAGACGAAATGCGCCCTCATGCCCGGCTTCCAGTAGGGTTTCAGCGCCTCGGTCGCCATGAAGGGACCCAGGTCCGAGCCCCCGATCCCGATGTTGACGATATCGGTGATCGCCTTTCCCGTATAGCCTTTCCATTCCCCCGAAAGGAGGCGGCGGGAGAACTGCTCCATCTGCGCCAGCACCGCCTCCACCCCGGGCATGACGTCGCTGCCGTTTACATAGAGGGGGGCGCCGGAGCGGTTCCTCAATGCCACATGGAGGACGGCCCGGTGCTCGGTCTCGTTGACGAGATCGCCGGTGAACATCTTCTCGACGGCATCCTTCACCCTGCACTCTTCGGCGAGCTCGAAAAGCAGGCGGAGGGTCTCTTCACTGATGATATTTTTCGAATAGTCGACCACCATCTCCCCGAGCCTGAGGGAGAAGCGGGAGAATCTTTCCGGGTCCTCCCTGAAGAGGGCCGCCATATGCGTCCGGCTCATGCTCCCGTAGTGCTCTTCCAGCTTCTTCCATGCCTTCGTGGTCGTGGGGTCGATTCGAGCGAGCATCCTGTCTCCTCCTTGTGCTGCGGGGTGATGGCGGTCCCTTTCGTATGAGGGGCCGTACGAAGGGCGCTTCTACTCCTCTCTGCCGTCGAGATAATAATGCCGCACCGGTCTCAGGTCGTCGTCGAGCTCGTACACGAGCGGAATCCCGGTGGGGAGGCTCAGCCCGACGATCGCATCGTCGGAGATCCCGTCGAGATACTTGATCGCCGCCCGGAGGCTGTTGTTGTGCGCTGCAACGATCACCTTTTTGCCGGAGCGGACCGCGGGGGCGATGCGCTCGTGCCAGCAGGGGAGAAAGCGCTCCACCGTATCCAGAAGGGATTCCGTGCGGGGCAGCTGCTCACGGGGCACCTCCCGGTAGCGGGGATCATTCTCCGGGGCCCGCGGGTTGTCTTCCTCCAGCGCAGGGGGGCGCACCGCATAGCTCCTGCGCCAGGCCCGCACCTGCTCTTTTCCGAACTTTTCGGCCATCTCCTCCTTGTTGAGCCCCTGCAGTGCTCCGTAATGCCGTTCGTTCAGCCGCCAGTCGGGATGGTGGGGGATCCACATACGGTCCGTCTCGTCCAGGACGATCCAGAGGGTCCTGATGGCGCGTTTCAGGACGGAGGTGAAGGCAAGGTCGAACGTATACCCCTTTTCTTTGAGGAGCCTTCCGGCCCCGTGCGCCTCCCCGATGCCTTTTTCGGACAGGTCCACGTCGGTCCAGCCGGTAAAAAGGTTCAGGCTGTTCCAAATGCTCTCTCCATGTCTGAGCAAAACGAGCTTCTTCATCTTTCGCATCCTTCTCCCGTACGGTGCGGAAACGGGCCTTTTCCGGGGGCTTTC
>JAXLZK010000007.1:20055-30563 GCA_046350935.1 Thermodesulfovibrionales bacterium | reverse complement strand
GCTTTGGCGATGCTGACCGCTTCCCGTACCATCTGGGTTGAGTAGCCCCATTCGTTATCGTACCAGGCCATCACTTTTACCAGGTCCCCGTCGACCACCTGCGTCATTTCGAGGTCTATGAGGGAAGCGTGCGGGTCCTTTACGATGTCCGAGGAGACAAGAGACTCCTCCGTGACGCCAAGGATTCCCCGGTAGCGTTCGCTCTGCGCTTCCTCCCTGAACAGCGCATTGAGTTCTTCAACGGAAGTCGTCCTTTCGGTAACGAAAGTGATATCGGCAACAGACCCTGCCGGCACCGGGGCCCGTACGGCGATCCCGTCGAATTTGCCTTTATACTGCGGAAGCGCCTTTATAGTCGCCTTTGCAGCCCCTGTGGAGGTGGGCACGAGGTTAACGGCGGCCGCTCTTCCCCGCCTGAATTTTTTGCTCGGTCCGTCCACCAGCGCCTGTGACGCGGTGTAGGCATGAACGGTGGTCATGACGGCTTTCCGGATCCCGATCCTCCTCCCCATGATTTCTACTACCGGGGTGATGCAGTTGGTAGTGCAGCTTGCGCAGGAGATCAGGTTCCAGTCCTTTCCTGCGCGATTTACCCCGTAGACGACGGTGCCGATGTCCTCGTCTTTCGAGGGCGCGGAGAGGATGACTCTCTTCGCCCCTGCCTGCAGGTGTTTCTGAAGGCCCTCTTTGTCGGTGAACCTGCCGGTGCATTCGAATACGATATCGATCCCGAGCTCCCCCCAGGGGAGGCGCGCAGGGTCCTTTTCACTTGTTGTCCGGTATCTCGTGCCCCCGACGACGAGGGCATCCCCTTCACGGGCGACTTCCCTCTCGTACCGCCCGTAGACGCTGTCGTACCGGAGCAGGTAGGCGAGATTATCGAGAGGGATAAGGTCGTTGACCGCTACCATGTCCAGTTCGGGCGTATCCAGAACGATCTTGAATGCCGCCCTTCCTATTCTTCCGAATCCATTGATCGCCACCTTTGCCAACAGACACCTCCTGAGGTCGGACCGGTACGGGAGTGCGCCATCCCGCACCGGACACCTCTCTTTAAGACGGGTATACCAGATAATCGCCTAACCGTCAAGCCGTCAGCTACATGCTTTCTTTTGTGATACAATTTAGAAAAACAAAAAGAAGAGGCAGGAAGGCGGGAGGTGGTCATGGGAGTGCCCGGGGCTTTGATCAGGGTGTCGGATACGGTTTGGGAGCTGCCCCCCTCCTATAAAACCGGGATGCTGGTGCCGGCGCGGATCTACGCCACCGCAAAGCTCCTCCGGGAGATGGACGAGGGCGTGTTCGATCAGGTGTCCAATGTGGCGTGCCTGCCGGGGATCATAAAGTATGCTTACTGTATGCCCGACGGCCATTGGGGATACGGGTTCCCCATCGGCGGGGCGGCTGCCATGGACCCCGAGACCGGCGTCATTTCACCGGGGGGTATCGGTTTCGATATCAATTGCGGCATGAGGCTTGTCCTTACCAACCTGACCTACGACGAGGTGAAGCCTCACCTGCGCGCGCTTGTCGACGCCCTCTTCTACCAGGTGCCTTCGGGCGTGGGCAGCACCGGCTTTGTCGAACTTTCCCGCGCCGAATTCGAGAACATCCTTGTCCAGGGTTCCCGGTGGTGCCTGCGCAACGGCTATGCGTGGCCCGAGGACCTCGAACTGACCGAAGAGGGGGGCTGTTTCCCCGGCGCCGATCCCGCGAAGGTCAGCGTGAAGGCGGTGGAGCGGGGCTTCAACCAGGTGGGTACCCTCGGCAGCGGGAATCACTACTGCGAAATACAGGTGGCAAAGCCGGAGAACATCTTTGAGCCGGAGATCGCCCGCGCGTTCGGATTCATCGTGCCGGATCAGGTGGTGATCATGTTCCATTGCGGGAGCCGCGGGTTTGGGCACCAGGTCGCCACGGATTACCTGCAGCTGTTCCTCAGCGTAATGGAGAAGAAGTACGGGATCCATGTCAACGACAGGGAGCTTTCGTGCGCCCCGTTCCGCTCCCCCGAGGGGAGGGATTATTTTGCGGCCATGACCTGCGCCATCAATATGGCATTCGCCAACAGGCAGGTCATCCTGCACCGCCTCCGCGAGGTCTTTTCCTCCGTATTCGGGAAGGACCCCCGCGACCTCGGCATGCATATGGTGTACGACGTCGCTCACAATACTGCCAAGCTGGAGACGCATGTGGTCGATTCCCGCAAAAGGGAGGTGCTGGTCCATCGGAAGGGCGCGACGCGGGCGCTCGGACCGGGCCGGGAAGGGCTGCCCGTGCGGTACCGGGACACCGGGCAGCCGGTGATCATCGGCGGGAGCATGGAAACAGGGTCCTATCTCCTCGCGGGACTGCCGGGTTCTGCAGAGACCTTCTCCACAACGGCCCACGGCAGCGGCAGGACGATGAGCCGGCACCAGGCGAAGAAGATGGTAAAGGGGCAGAAGCTGCAGCGGGAAATGGAAGAAAGGGGGATCTATGTCCGCACGGCCTCCTGGGGGGGGCTGGCGGAGGAGGCCGGAGTGGCATACAAGAAAATCGATGAAGTCGTGGAAGCCACCGAGCTGGCCGGGTTGAGCAAGCGGGTGGTGCGCCTCGTACCCATCGGGAATATCAAAGGATAGAAGGTGCCCTACCGTTACCTGGAAGACATTGCCACGGCAGACGTGGCTTTCGAGGCGTGGGGGCGCGACCCCGAGGAGCTCTTCACCGCCTCTGCGGACGCGATGATGAATGTCATGGTGGAGCACCTGGAGAGCATCAGGATGAGTGAGGAGGTATCGTTGGAGCTTGAGCACACGGAGCTCGACCTGCTGCTTTTCGCTCTCCTCAACGAACTCGTGTACTATAAGGATGCCCGCCGCCTCCTTCTGCGCATCCGGCAGATCTCCCTCCGGACGGGGAACGGGAAGATCTTCCTGCGCGCGACGGCGTCCGGTGAACGGCTCGACCCGGAAAGGCACCGGCTCAATGTGGATGTGAAGGCGGTGACGCTCCACCGCTTCAGCGTTGAGCGGACGGACAACGGATGGAAAGCCACGGTGGTCCTCGATATCTGACCCTCTCCTGCACAGCCGGCGATTCCGCCCTCACCCATTCCCCAGCCTGTGCGTATATAATAGCTGAAGGACGATGGATACAAAGCTCAGAATAGGGAGAATACCGTATGCGAACCTCTTTCCTCTCTTTTACGTGCTGGAAAGGGAGCTCGACAGCCCCTCCTATGAATTCGTGGAGGGGGTCCCGTCCGTACTGAACCGGATGCTCCGGACTGGAGAGGTGGATCTGAGCCCCTCTTCCTCGGTCGAATATCTGAGGAACCCCGATCGCTACTTCTTTATCGATAACCACTCGGTGAGCTCGAAGGGGGCGGTGGGGAGCATCTTTCTCTTTTCCCGGAAGCCCCTTGGGGAACTGGACGGCTCCGGGATCGCCGTCACCTCCCAGTCCGAAACGTCCGTTGTCCTGCTCGAGATTATCCTGACGAAGTTCCACGGGATACGCTGCCCGCTCCGCCTCGCTGCTCTCCCTGCCCGCTCGGGAGAGGACGCTTTTCTGCTGATCGGCGACGAGGCGCTGCGGTACAGCGCGGAAAACAGGAGGAGAGGAGGGGGGCCGGGCGGCCTTCTGCAGTACGACCTGGGGGAAATATGGTACGAGAGGACGGGGCTGCCCTTCGTCTTCGCCTTATGGATCGTACGGAGGCAGGTCCGGGGGGAGGGAGACGCCGGGGAAAAGGGGGAGCTGTTTGCCCGCTTTGTTAAAGACCTTGATACGGCGAAGAAAAGAGCATTGGAGCGTCTGCCCGACATTGCACGGCACTCTCCACTGTGGGGGTTTCTGTCTCGGGAGGAGATCCTGGCCTACTGGAAGAGGCTCGACTATGAGCTGGACGGAGAGCACCGGAAGGGCCTCGCCCTCTTCGACCGGTACCGGCGGGAGCTCTCCCCGTGTCCCGCTGCTGCCGGGAGCGATGAAAGGGCGTGCAAACCTTGAGATTTTTGCCTAAGATTGTTAGTATAGGAGTTGCTCTTTACTTCTTCCCCGGCACGAAAAAAGCAGTCATTTTATAAAAAATTCAGGAGGTGTGCCATGTTGAATCTACTTGGTTTGATTACCGACGTCTACGCTATGGGACCTGCCCCGCAGGGGGGAGCGCAGTCGGGAGGCGCACAGGGAATGCTTACGAGTCTCCTTCCCCTGGTGCTCATCTTCGTTGTTTTCTATTTCCTCCTTATCAGGCCCCAGCAGAAGAAAGCGAAAGAGCACCGCCAGATGCTCGACAATGTCAAAAAGGGCGACAAGGTGGTCACGACCGGCGGTGTCTACGGGGTGGTGGAAAGCGTAGGGTCGAACACTGTCATACTGAAAATAGCGGAGAACGTAAAGGTAAAGTTCGGGAAGGGGTATATCGCATCGATACGGGCAGGGTCCGACGAAGACTAGAACCCCCTCTCCCCCGGAGGGGAGAGGAAAAGAGTGAATGCCTTCGGCTGCCCTCTCCCTTGAGGGGAGAGGGAAAGGGTGAGGGTGAAAGAGAGGGTTTTAAAACAGCTTCTCAGGCAAGGCGAATTCTGAATACATACAATCCTAATTCTCCGAACCAGCGTAGGGGACGCCGTATGCCGTACCCGGGATGTCGGCTTTGGAAGAGTAGGATTCGGGAACGGAGGATGTACCATAGATGAAAAAGGGTGTTTTATGGCGGGTAGCCATCATTACAGCAACTCTGCTTGTCGCGGCGGTCTTTTTTCTCCCCAATACGCCGTTTTTCAAGAACATGCCCGACTGGTGGAAGAAGAACATGCCCGACAAGGGCATCGTCCTGGGGCTTGATCTCCAGGGCGGCCTGCATCTCGTCTTCGAGGTGGAGGGAGACAAGGCGGTGGAGATCGCCATGGAGAGGACAGCCGCCACCCTGAACGGGGTCTTCGAGAGGAAAAAGCTGCAGGCCTCCGCAAAGCGGGAGGGGGCATTCGTCGTGGTGACGCCTGCCTCCATGGAGGTGCGGAAGGCGGTGGAGGACACCTTCTCCGCGCTGAACCTTGCGGAGAGCGGAAGCGTCCTGCGCTACAAGATGTCCGCCAGGGAGATGCAGAGCATCAAGGACCGCGCGACCGACCAGGTGCTCGAGATCATCAGGAACAGGATCGACCAGTTCGGCGTCGCGGAGCCCATCATCCACCGCCAGGCGGAGAATGAAATCGTCGTGCAGCTGCCCGGCGTGAAGGATCCCAAGAGGGCGGTCGAGATCATCGGGAAGACGGCGCAACTCGAGTTCAAGCTCGTCGACGACGAGTCCCCGCTCGCCTCCGAGCTCTCGACCTCCGTCCTCCCCGGCGAGGAGGCGGCCCTGATCGAGAAGTTCAAGGGCAGGGTCCCCGAGACGGACGAGATCCTGTTTACGCGGGTGGTAAACAAGGAGACGGGCGTGGTGACCAAAAGGCCCATTCTCCTTAAAAAGCAGGTGTTGCTCACCGGGGACCTCCTGACCGAGGCGAAGGTGAACATCGACCAGAGGTTCAACGAGCCGTACGTTTCCATCACGTTCAACGGCGCGGGCGCGAAGATTTTCGAGGAGATCACCGCGCAGAACGTGAAGAAAAGGCTCGCGATCATCCTTGACGGGAATGTCTATTCAGCCCCGGTCATCCAGGAGAGGATAAGCGGCGGAAATGCCCAGATAACAGGGAGCTTCAGCATGGAAGAGGCGAAGGACCTCGCCATCGTCCTGAGGGCGGGAGCCCTCCCGGCGCCCGTGAAGACCCTTCAGAATGTCACCGTCGGCCCCTCCCTCGGCAGGGACTCCATCGAGGCGGGCACCCTTGCCGGACTGGTCGGGACCCTCCTGGTGGCTGCTTTCATGATCTTCTACTACCGGCTCTCCGGGGTCATTGCAGACTTTGCCCTTGTCCTGAATATCGTGCTCCTGATGGGGGCGATGGCGTCGCTGAACGCCACCCTGACCATGCCGGGCATCGCCGGCATCATCCTCGCCATCGGGATGGCGGTGGATTCCAATGTCCTCATGTTCGAGAGGATGCGGGAGGAATTGCGGAGCGGCAAAGGCCCGCGCGCCGCGGTGGAGGGTGGGTACAAGAAGGCCTTCTGGACCATCTTCGATTCCCATGTGACGACCCTGATCACGGCCGCGGTCCTGTTTCAGTTCGGCACCGGCCCCATCAAGGGTTTTGCCGTTACCCTGAGCCTCGGTGTCGCCATCAATCTCTTCACCGCGCTCATCGGGACAAAGACTGTCTTTGACATCATGCATTCCAAAGGGGAAGTGAAGGGGTTGAGCATATGATCGAACTGATAAAGAACACGAAGATAGATTTCATGGGCCTGCGGAAGTATGCCTTTATTGTTTCCGGCATTCTCTCCCTCCTCGGCATTATTGCGGCCGTTCAGATCGCCCTGGGCAATGCGAACCTCGGCGTCGATTTCGCGGGGGGGACGGCGGTGCAGATCAAGTTCGCCCAGTCTGTGCCCCTCCACACGGTGCGGGTCGCCCTCGAAGAGGGAGGTCTGAAGGATTTCGACCTGCAGGACCTTCCCACCGAGAACAAGATCCTTATCAGGGTGAAAAAGGAGGAGGAGAAGCTCGGAGGCGCTTCCGAAAGGATCACCCAGATACTGAACCAGAAATTCGCCGATAAGAAGCCGGTCGTCGAATCCACGACCGAAATCGGGCCTAAAGTCGGCTCGAAGCTGCGCCAGGACGCCCTCTGGGCCACCCTTGTCGCCATTGCAGGCATCCTTTTCTATGTCGCCTGGAGGTTCCAGTTCCGCTTCGGAGTGGGGGCGACCCTCGCCACTTTCCACGACGTCCTCGCGGTGATGGGCATTTTCTACCTCATGGGAAAGGAATTCAACCTCGTCGTCCTCAGTGCGCTGCTGACCATCGCGGGGTATTCCCTGACCGACACGGTGGTGATATTCGACAGGATCAGGGAGAATATGAAGAAGTATGGAAAGGAGCCGGTGGACAGCGTCATCAACCGGAGCATCAACGAGGTCCTCTCCCGGACGATCGTGACGTCGCTGACCGTCTTTCTCTCCTCCCTCGCCCTCTATCTGTTCGGGGGAGAGGTGCTGCACGATTTCGCCTTTGCCATGCTGCTGGGAGTGATTATCGGCGTCTACTCCTCGGTCTTCGTCGCCAGCCCTATCGTCATCGCCATCGGCAAGGCGAAGAGGACGGGGGTCGCCCAGCAATCGAAAGCGAGAGCATAGCAGAGGCTCCGCACTACCGGAGTCCGGATAGAGGGAGAGGGAAAAGGTGTACGGCGGTACGGCACGCAAGTGGCTCGTCAACAGAACGAATACCGACTATGTCGAGTACATCGCGCGGACCGCTTCCCTCTCCCCTGTTTTTGCCCAGATTTTGATCAACAGGGGCATCAAGAGCCCCGGACAGCTCGATGCCTTCCTCAATCCCTCCCTTGCGCGGCTTTCCGACCCCTTTGACCTGCCTTCCCTCTCGACCGCCCTGGAACGGATACGCCGTGCGCTGAAGAACGGCGAGAGGATCCTCATTCACGGGGACTACGATGCGGACGGCGTCACCGCTACGGCGATCATGGTCGAGGGCCTGCGGGAAAGGGGAGGAGACGTCCACTATTTCATTCCCGACAGGCTCGCCCACGGCTACGGCTTCGGCGCGGCGGGCATCGAACGGGCGAAAGCCGTTGGAGCAGGGCTCCTTATCACCGTAGATTGCGGGATCACCTCGTTCGACGCCGTCTCCTCAGCCCGCTTCCTCGGCATCGACGTGATCGTGACCGACCACCACGAGCCGGTGCGGAGCGGGGAGGGTGCCTTGTCCGCAGGACAGGAGGGAGGGGCGGACGCAGCTCGCTTCCTGCTGCCGGATGCGGCGGCGGTCGTCAATCCGAAGGCTTTTCCCGAAGCCGCCCACCTCTCGGGACTGTCCGGCGCCGGGGTGGCGTTCAAGATCATGCAGGGATTGTCCGGGGACGATCCCGCTTTGGTCCACCGGTTTCTGGACCTGGCGGCCCTGGGGACTGCGGCCGATGTGGTGCCTGCGGTGGGCGACAACAGGATCATCCTCAAAGAGGGGATCAAGCTGATCCAGTCGGGTCAGCGGGCCGGCATACGGGCGCTGAAGAGTGCGGCGGGGATCCGTTCCGATTCTTTCAAGACGTCGCTCCTCTATTATCTGCTGATCCCCCGGATCAACGCAGCCGGGCGCATCGCCGACGCGACGGACGTAGTGCGGCTCCTGACGACGCAGTCCGACAGCGAGGCGGAGGCCCTGGCGGAGTGGCTGAACGGGTTGAACATGAAGCGGCAGGAGATCGAGGAGACCGTCCACAATGAAGCCCTCGGGATGCTCGGGAAGATGGAGATCGGCGACGGCGCCATTGTCCTTGCCTCCGAAGGCTGGCACCTGGGAGTTGTCGGGATCGTGGCCTCGAAGATCGCGGAGAAGTATTATCGCCCCGCCATCGTCCTTTCCGTGCAGGAAGGGGTCGCCAAAGGGTCCGGCAGGAGCATCCCTCCCTTCGACATGCATTCCGGTCTTTCCTGCTGCAGGGATGTCCTGCAGCGGTTCGGGGGGCACAAGCAGGCGGCGGGCGTGGGGCTGACCGCAGAGAACATTCCCGAGCTCAGAAGGAGGCTCTCCTCCCTCATGCTGCAGGAGCTGAACGCCGACGACCTGATCCCCGTCCTGAACATCGACGCCGCGGTGATGATGTCCGAGGTGAGCATTGCGCTGATTGATGAGCTGGCCCGGCTGGAGCCCTTCGGGTACGGCAACGAGGAGCCCGTGCTGGGGGCGAGGAACCTCGAGGTGCTGCAGCCGAGGATCGTGGGCAACAATCACCTCAAAATGCATGTGCGCCAGAACGGGCGCAGGGTGGACAGCATCGGCTTTACTTTCGGCGGGCTCCTGCAGCACCTCGAAGAGAACCGCTTCATCGACGCAGCCTTCCTGCCGGTGATCAACGAATGGGACGGGGGGAGGTACCTTCAACTGAACCTGAGGGCCATCCGTCCCGCGAGGGCTGACGGGCAGCAGGGTGCATAGCCGGCCCTCCGGTGGCGCTTTTTTTTCTGAAACCCCTGAGAAATAAATATTTTATTGAATTCGGCAGCCCGTTTTCTCCATAATACGGGTACGTGCCGATGGAAAGAGCGGGAAGGGTGCCCATGAAAGTGACGATGCAGGACCTCCTTAAAAAGAAAAAAGAAGGGCAGAAGATCGCCGTTATCACCGCCTACGACTTCCCCTTTGCCCAGATCGCCGACGAGGCCGGCATGGACGTTCTCCTGGTGGGCGACTCCCTGGCGAATGTCGTTCAGGGTCTGGAGAATACGCTTCCCGTCACCATGGACGAGATGATCTATCACTCGAGGATGGTTGCCCGGGCCGCACAGCGGGCATTGGTCATCGGCGACATGCCCTATCTCTCCTACCAGGTCGCCGTTTCCGAGGCGATACGGAACGGGGGCAGGTTTCTCAAGGAGGGCGGCGCACACGCGGTGAAGCTGGAGGGGGGGCGTGAGGTGGCGGAAACGGTGGCGGCACTGACGCGGTCCGGGATCCCGGTCATGGCCCATATCGGCCTCACTCCCCAGGCGATTCACCGGATGGGCGGCTACAAGGTGCAAGGAAAGACCGAGAGAGAGGCGGAGAGACTCAAAGAGGACGCCGGGATCCTTGAGGACGCCGGGGCCGTTGCCCTCTTCCTCGAAGCCATTCCTGCGGAGCTTGCCCGCCTGATAACGGAGGGGCTTTCCATCCCCACCATCGGGATCGGCGCCGGGCCCCACTGCGACGGTCAGGTGCTGGTGCTCCATGACATGCTCGGACTTTTTGACCGTTTTGTGCCGAAATTCGTGAAGAAGTACGCTGCTCTCAAAGAGGAGGCGTCGAAGGCGCTCCGGCTTTATAAGGAAGAGGTGGAGCAGGGGATCTTCCCCGGCAGCGAACATTCGTTTTGACAGGGGATCTTTTTGGCGAAGGCCTTCTCCTGAAACAGGCTGTAGAAGAGGGCGCGTGCTGTGTGCGGGCGCTGTCCGGGAGGTCAGCATGGCGAAAAAGAGTGTGTATGTGTGTGTAAAAAGGGACCTTACCCATCCCATCAGTTGGGCGCTGCGGGAATTCGAAGGCAAAATCGCGGTGCGGTATTTCGACACCACGAAGCTGCTGGGAGTCGCCCTGTCCGACACGGAAGAGGGGGTTGTGGTTATTCTGGATTCCATCATGGCTGAGGAATCCACTCTCCCTTTTGCCGCCTCCGTGAAGGCGGAGAAGCCTTTTCTCAAGATCCTGCTCATCGTCTCTGCCGGGACCTCCAAGGAGGAGATCGTCAAGATCATCCAGTCGAAGGTGGTCAGCGGGGTCCTGATCAGGCCTTTCACCGCAGAGCAGGTCAGCGACAACATCTATAAGCTTTGCTCATTCGAGAAGCCCGCGGAAGTCCCGTGGTATATGAAAACGGGGCTTCAATAAGCACTCCCTTTCCCGCCCGCTCCCG
>JAXLZK010000007.1:4990-19955 GCA_046350935.1 Thermodesulfovibrionales bacterium | reverse complement strand
TCCCGTTGTCGTCCCCCTTCCGTCCTTGTGCTATTATTTATCTATGATGCGCCGGTGGCGTGCCGATGAGATGCCGGTAATAAGCCGGTGATACGGCTGGTGATACGACAGACGGCGGCTTCGGCGAGGGTGGGGCCAGTTGCTGCGTACGGCCCTGCGCCTTTCGCGCCTCCTGCACCCGTACCGCATGACAAGGAGCCTATGGTGAAATCCTTTTTTCTTGCGCCGCTTCTTTTGCTGCTCGTACTGCCGGGGTGCGCTTTTGTGAACGTCTCCCTTGCCCCAGCGACAAAGCCCCTTGAGGAGGAGCTGCTCGAAGGCGAGGGTGCCCGGAAAATCCTCCTCCTCGACCTCGACGGGGTGATCAGCTTCAAAGAGAAATCGGGCGGGCTGAAGCTGAAGGCGAAGCCCTCCCCGGTGGCGTTCTTCCGGGAGGCGCTCCGCAAGGCTGAGGCGGACTCCTCAGTCGCGGGAGTGATCGTGAGGATCAACTCCCCCGGCGGCAGCGTCGCGGCGAGCGATACGCTCTACCATGAAGTCGTGCGCTTCAAGGAGAAGAGGAAGATACCCGTCTATGCCCATATCACGGAAGTCGGCGCCTCGGGAGGGTACTACGTCGCCTGCGCCGCCGACCGCATCGTCGCCGGCCCCACCGCGATTACGGGCAGCATCGGGGTCATCGCCATGAAGCTCACTATTGAAGGCCTGCTTTCAAAGGTGGGCGTCTCCGATGAAATCTACAAATCGGGCCCCAAGAAGGACTTCTGGTCGCCCTTCCGCCCGAGCACCCCCGAAGAGAAAAAGATGCTCCAGGATATCATCGACGGGCTCTTCGGGCGTTTCGTCGGGGTGGTTGCGGAGAACAGGCGGAAGGTGCTCACCACGGAGGAAGTGCGTACTCTCGCAGACGGACGGATACTCACGGCGCAGGCAGCCCTCGACGCGGGGCTTATCGATCGAGTGGCGTACCTGGACGAGACTATCGAGAGCCTGAAAAAAGACATGGCCCTCGCAA
The DNA here is from genome assembly GCA_046350935.1 of Thermodesulfovibrionales bacterium. Classification (GTDB taxonomy): domain Bacteria; phylum Nitrospirota; class Thermodesulfovibrionia; order Thermodesulfovibrionales; family Dissulfurispiraceae; genus Nitrobium. The sequence goes on along the minus strand of JAXLZK010000007.1, from coordinate 18,940 downwards.
AGGCCAGGGTGGTAACCTATACCCGGCCCGGGACCTTCAAGTCGAACATCTATTCAGACATGCCGCTGACGGCCCCGGAAACCATCAATCTCATCTCCATCAACGCGGAAGATCTCTCACCTTTTTCAGGTGTTCAGTTCATGTATCTCTGGAATCCGTAGGGCTATTGTCGAACAGGGATCCGACATGCAGATCGGGCTTGCCGCAATAGCCTTGGGAGGACAGCTGCGGATGGGCGACCTAGTTGAAAAACAACAATAAATCAACAGCTTTGATTTGTATCTCTTTTGAAAAATGTTATTTCAAAGTTTGTCAGAATTATGCTATATTTCTGCTACACAACCAGCAGTAAAAAAATTACAGCAGGATGCTGAAGAAGTCTTTTCGCTGTCATTGCGAGCGAAGCGAAGCACTCTCATCTTTGGAGAATTCACTGACTCAGAGATTGCTTCGTCGCAAAAAAGCTCCTCGCAATGACATGCCGAGAGCTTTTCAGTACCCTGATAGTGAATCTATTCATGTCCAACCACCACGACCATGCCAACCTGATCTGGCAGATTAACACGTAAAAGACGACTTTTGTCGGACCTCACTTTTTCCCTACCGGGATCAGCAATAACGGCACCCTGCTCAGGCTGGACACCTTGTGGGTTACACTGCCCGACCAGAGGGCTTCCATCCCTGACTTCCCGTGGGTGGCCATGACGACGAGGTCGACCTCCAACTGGCGGGCGGCATCCCCGATGACCGTGGCCGGATCGCCCCTCAGCACATGAGCGCTCGCCGTGAACCCTTCACGCACAAGCTCTTCCACTTGCTGCCGCAGATAGTCGTCGGCGTCCTGGATGGCCATTTCGAGGAGCTCCGTCATCGTGCCGGGCAGAAGGCGGCTTGTTACCGCGCTGTTGCCGGAAAGGGCGCCGCGATGGGGAATCACGACAGCCAAATGGAGGAATGAGCCGCACACTTTCGCCAGTTCCTTTGCGAGCGGCAGGGCCTGCGCGTGATCCGGATTGCCGTCCAGCGGCAGGAGCAGAGCAGTACAGGAAAATGCCGGGAGAGCGCCGTCCTTGCCGGGGTGAATGAGAAGCACGGGAAGGGACCCCTTTGCGACGATCTTCTGGGCGATGCTTCCGAGCAGCAGGTGAAGCGCTTTTCCGCGGCCGTGCGAGCACATAACGATCACGTCATGGTCCAGCTCGTCAGCGTGTTCGACAATGCTTTCGGCCACATTGTCCACCTCTGTTGTGTGCACGTGGGCAGCGACAGGCAGCCCCTCCTCAAAAGCCTGCCGCGCGGTATCCCTCAAATAGGCTTCCGCCTCTTCGGCATTTTTCAGATGGGGCTGGCCGTGGACTTCACGCGGAGCGTTCTTCTCGACGACGTGAAAAAGGGTAACCTTCGCATTGAACTTCTTCGAGAGAAAGGCGGCTGCCGGGAGCGCCGCCTCGGCCATGGCGGAGCCGTCCAGCGGGACTAAAATATTCTTGAACATGGTCTCACCTCAGAACAGGGTGTCGTACAGAAGGTAGATGTTCAGCGCAATAATGAGCGCCGCAGCCAGGCCGGCGAGCAGAGTCGTGGTCTTCCTGTTAACCAGTTCTCCCATGATGTCCCTGCGGCCCGTGAACAGCACCAGGGGGACAATGGCGAAGGGGAGTCCGAAGCTCAGCACCACCTGGCTGATGACGAGCGTCCGGGTCGGGTCCAAACCCGCCCCGATCACGATAAGAGCCGGGAGCATGGTCACCAGCCGCCGTATCCAGACCGGAATGTGGCGCTGGAGGAATCCCTGCATGATGACCTGGCCCGCACTGGTTCCCACTGTCGACGACGACAGTCCCGAGACGAGCAGCGAGAGGGCGAAGACCCACCCCGCGGCTTTTCCCAGGAGAGGCCCCAGGGTCCGGTGCGCCTCTTCGAGGGAAGCAACAGAGGAAAGCCCCGCCTCGTGGAAAGTCGCGGCCGCCATGATCAGCATCGCGGCGTTGACAAAGCCGGCGATCCCCATGGCGATGCCCACATCGGCGATCTCGAAACGGTAGAGTCTCCGCACCCTCTCCGTGTCCCGGACCACGATGCGCCCCTGCAGCAGGGCGGAGTGCAGGAAAATAGCGTGGGGCATGACGGTGGCGCCCAGAATTCCCGAGGCGAGCAGCACGCTTTCCGCTCCGGCAAACTGCGGGACGACCGCATGGTGCGCGAGGTCGCTCCATGCAGGCTTTGCGAGGAGCAGCTCCAGCAGGTAGCAAAGGGCGACCGCTCCCGCCATCGACGAGATGACCGCCTCCAGCGGCCGGAAGCCGTAGCGTTCGAGACCGAGGATCAGGAGCGTCGCGACGGCGGCGAGGAGGGCGCCGATCAGGAGCGGGACTCCCAGCAGCAGGTAAAACCCGAGGGCGGCGCCCAAAAACTCCGCGAGGTCCGTCGCCATGGCGACCAGTTCCATCAGGGCCCACATGCCGAGGGAGACCGGCTTCGGGAAATGGGCCCGGCAGTGCTCCGCCAGGTTCATGCCCGTTGCGATTCCCAGCTTGGCTGACAGCGTCTGGATGAGCATCGCCATGAGGTTGCCGGCAACAACGACCCAGAGCAGCATATATCCGAATTGCGCCCCGCCCTGGATGTTCGTCGCGAAATTCCCCGGATCGATATACGCGACACTGGCGATGAAGGCCGGTCCCAGAAAGGGCGTGAGGCGCGCCAACGGGTTCTTCCGCCGCGTGCCGCCCAGAATGTCGCTCGCGCTTTCGAGGGTCCGGGAATCGGAAGACCTGCGGGATGCAGTGGAGCTTTTCCGCGCCATTTCCGTTCCGGAGCGTCTCCGCATCAACCGGCATGCGGTGGGCGCTCGCATGTCTCCGCCCGGTGGTCGCGGCCCAGGAAATAGTTGGCCCAGGAGGAGGTCTCGCTGAGCGCCCAGTCCCGGGGACGGATATACTCCCCTTGCAGCGATTCTTCCTCCCGGTATGCCTTGAGCCGCTCGTAGGCCCTCACAAAGATGCACTGCCGGATGCCGGGGAAGACCTCGCACCATCCGTGGGAGGAGCCGCCGCACTGGCCGTTGAAAAGGTATTTCGGACACTGCGATTGCGGGCAGAGGAACGCCACCTCGGGGAGCGTGCAGTCCCCGCACTTGCGGCAGCGGGAGCTGAGGAACTTTATCCAGTACTCCAGCCCCGTCACCGGACGCTCGAGCCGGGTGCCGTCGATCAGGCGAAAAAAGGAGCAGGCAGCCCCGTAGAGAGGCGCTCCGGGCGCAAAAGCGGCCCGGTGGAGGGACCGCATCAGCGCATGTCCGGGCCTCTTCGGAGGGAGGCTCGCGGTGCGGGAGAGGTTTTCGCGGTTGAGGCCGGTGAGCGGGTCCCTCTCGAAGAGATAGAACCCCCCTGGCTGGGGGTAGTCGAATTCCGGGACGAGCGCCTCCCATCTGCCCGACAGCTCCAGCGACTTCCCGATGACCCATTCGATCTCCTCGTACCGCAGGTTCGGCCCGCCGATATGGACCCCGGCATACCCGATGCCCCGCAGCACGGCGATAAGCTTCGCGGCCCTCGCGAGGCTGGCCGCTCTCCCCCTGTCGGGGGCCCGCGACTCTGCCTCGTACGAGCTGAACAGCCTGTCCGTTACGACGCATCCGGGCACTCCCCCCCGGTTCATGACCCGCGCCACGGGCAGGTTGAGGATATAGACGTTCCCGAGGACGGGCGCGGTCATGCCCTGCAGCCGCGTGTGGCGCAGCAGCTCGTCGAACTTGCGCGCATCGAAGCCGACCTGGGTGACGATGAAGTCGGCTCCTTCGCGCACCTTTTTCCCGAGCTTGAAATACTGCGCCATCGTCTCCGATTCGCGCTGTTTGAAGGGCGACACGGCGCACCCTCTGACCGTATGGGTCGGCGGCACCCTCGTGCCCCCGCCCGGCGCCCTGTCGTCTATGTCGAGCCCGTGGTTCATTCTCCCGATGAGGCGGAGGAGCTGCACCGAATCGATATCGTAGACAGGTTTCGCCTTGCCTTGGAAGCCGTAGAGCGGAAAGTCTCCCGTCATCACCAGGAGATTGTAAATGCCGATCCGGTCGAAGGCGTGCAGGGTGGACTCTATCTGGTTCCTGTTCTTGTCCTTGCAGGTGAAGTGGACGATCGGATCGATACCCATCCGGCGGACCTCGATACCGATCACCTCGGGGGCCAGGGTGGGGTGTCCGCCCGGGTTGTCCGTCACCGACAGCGCATGGACGAGCCCCCCCTGTGCAGCGTGCTCCGCAAGACGGAGCAACTCGTCCTGCGTTTTCCCCCGGGACCCCCTGCCCGGGACCAGCTCTACCGTATAGATGAACCGGTCACGCAGGGCAAGGAGGTCTTTGAAGCGGTTTTTTGTCTCTCCGGGGCTTCCGGGCGTGTCCTCGCACCGGCTCTTTTCGTCCATGGGTCTTTCCTCCCTCCTCGCGCTCCCGGATCTCTCCGGCAGTGCCCTGCTGCTTTCCCCGTCTATACTATACCAAGCCCTTCCGCCCCCGTCCAGATGTCACGGACGGGAGGGAAGCGCAGTGCGAAAATGCACGAACGGGAGCCGTGCCGGAGGCAGTGACTTTCCCCTGTTGACTTCACTCCAGAAAGGCACTAGACTTTTCTTAAAGAGTACGGGACTTTTTGTCGCCTTGTGTTCTGTAAACGCGAAGGACGCACCGAAAGAAGGGGGCGGAATGACAAAGAAGACTGCCTTCTGGATTTTTATCCTGGGTACTCTCTCCTCCGCTGTACTTTTCCTCATCCTTACGTGGGACACCCACCGGCAGGTTAAGGTCCTCTCCAATGTGGACAAGCTTTCGCCGCAGGTCATCGAGGGCAAGCGCGTCTTCGAGAAGTACAACTGCAACGACTGCCACACGATACTCGGGTTCGGCGGCTATTATGCGCCCGATCTGACAAAGGTGGTGCAGCGTACGGGGGAGGACGGCATACGTTTCCGCGTAAAGAGCCCTGAAACCGCCTTTGCGAATTCGTGGCGGAAGATGCCCCAGCAGCATGTCTCCGATGCGGAGATTGAGAGCCTTATCGCGTTTTTCACCTGGATCGGCGCGGTGGATAACAACGACTGGCCCCCCCAGGACAGCAAGAAGCGGATGACGAGGGGAGAGGAGATCGCGGTGGCAGCGGGCGGGTTGTCGCCCGGCGCGGCGGTCTTCCAGAACAGGGGGTGCATGCACTGCCACTCGCTGCACGGGAAGGGAGGAAAATTCGGCCCGCCTCTCGATACTGTCGGCCGGCGGCTCACGCTCGAACAGATCGAACATTATATCAAGGACCCGAAAAGCGTGAATCCCAGGGCTCTCATGCCCCCCCAGAAAGACCTCTCGGAAAAGGAGCTGGAAGAAGTGGCGAAGTTCCTTGCCGGGCTGAAATAGGAGGTTTGCGATGGCATTCCGCTCCCAGCATATTGCGCATTGGTATTTCAAGATTGCCTTGCTGCTTTTCGTGCTGCAGCTCATCCTGGGGCTCTGGCTTGCCTTCAACTACACCTTTACCGTTCCCCAGTCGGTTGTGGACGTGTTTCCTTTTTCCACCGCCCGGGCCATGCATACCAACCTTCTTGTCCTCTGGATGCTGCTCGGGTTCATGGGCGGCACCTACTACATAATCCCTGAAGAGACGGGAACGGAAATCTTCTCCCCGAAGCTCGCCTGGATTCAGCTGATTGCCCTGGTCGGCACTGGGGTGGTGGCGCTGGTGGGGTTCCTCTTCGGCTGGACGCAGGGAAGACCGCTGCTCGAGATACCCCGCCCCCTCGACATCATCGTGGTGATCGGGGCCCTTATCTTTCTCTTCAACATCGGCGCGACCATTTTCAGGGCAAAGCGCTGGACCGCGGTGCAGGGCAACCTCCTGGGGGGCCTGGTCTTTCTGGCGATCCTCTATCTTTTCGGAATCCCCTTTTATAAGAACGAGGTGATCGACTGGTATTACTGGTGGTGGGTCATCCACCTCTGGGTGGAAGGCGCGTGGGAGCTGGTTACCGCGTCGATCCTCGCTTTCATCCTCATCAGGATCACCGGGGTGGACCGTCATGTCATCGAGAAATGGCTTTATGTGGAATTAGGCCTTTTCCTTTTTACCGGCATCACCGGGACCGGGCACCACTACTACTGGATCGGCGCCCCCCGCTACTGGCTCTGGTTCGGGGGCGTCTTCTCGGCGCTCGAACCGCTTCCGATCCTACTGATGGTCATCGATACCATGGTCCACATACGGGAACGGAAGGAGCCGATACGCAACCCCTTCACCTGGACGCTCGTGATCGGGGGCGCGGCCCTGCATTTCTTGGGTGCAGGGGTGTGGGGCTTCATGCATACCCTGCCCCAGATAAACTACTACACGCACGGCTCGCAGGTGACGGTTTCGCACGGCCACCTCGCCTTTTTCGGGGCCTATGCGCTCCTGAACATCACCGTGTTCTATTTCGCCATCCCCAAACTGAAGGGCATCGAGGTGTACGACGCGACGCGGGGCAAGATAGGCTTCTGGATAGCGTGCAGTTCCATGTTCATGATGGGGATCACCTTCGGGATCTCGGGTGTCGTCCAGTCGTATATCGAGCGCGTCATCGGCCTCGGCTACATGACCGCGCAGGCATATCTGCGGACTTGGATGGGAGTGACCTTTTTCCTCGGGATATTCCTGTTGATCGGGGTCCTCATCATTGTCTACGACCTCTTTTTCCTGAAGCCCGCCCGGAAGAGGATCGCCCCGGCCGGGTGAGCGGGGCCGGTCCCCTTACCGGTATCTGCCCGCTGTCCTTCTCTCCGGGGAGGTTTTCGGGGGAAGGCCGCTTCCCCCCTGTCTGCCTGCTCCCTTCCCTCCGGCGGGCTTGCGCGCCGGGACAGGCTGGCGCGGAGGGCGGGAAAACTCGTTGTCTTTCTGCGGCGCGGGTGTGCTGTAATCGAAACCCTCCACCGTGCGCCGCTCGATAGGGGCGCCGAGGACCCGCTCGATGGCGCGCACCATCTCCGCATCCTCCTTCGTCACCAGCGTGTACGCGTCTCCGCTCCGGGCGGCCCGGCCGGTCCTGCCGATGCGGTGGATATACGCCTCGGTGGTATCGGGGATGTCATAGTTGATGACGTGGGAGATTTGGGTGACGTCGATCCCGCGGGCGGCGATGTCGGTCGCCACCAGGATCTGGAACGTGCCGTTGCGGAAGCCGTTCATGGCGGCCTGCCGGCGCGACTGCGAGAGGTTCCCCTGCAGAGAGGCGGTCCGGTGGCCGATCTTTTCGAGCTGCTCAGCCAGGCGTTTTGCCCGGTGCTTGGTGCGGGTGAAGATCAGGACCGACTCGGTGTCGGAATGACGCAGCAGCTTGATGAGCAGGGGCGTCTTCAGGTGCTGGGGCACCGGGTAGAGGGCATGGCTGACGGTTTCCGCGGGTGCAACGGTGCTCACCTGGATCGTGACCGGCTCGTTCAGGACGTCGTGGGCCAGATGCCGTATCGCATCGGGCATGGTGGCCGAAAAGAGCAGCGTCTGCCTCTGCTGAGGGAGATGCTTGAGTATCCTCCGGATGTCGGGCAGAAAGCCCATGTCGAACATATGGTCGGCCTCGTCGAGGACCAGCACCTCCAGCCGGGAGAGGTCGATCGTCCCCTGGCCGATGTGGTCGAGAAGGCGCCCGGGGCAGGCTACCACTATTTCAACGCCGCGCTTCAGCGCATCCACCTGGGGGCTCATCCCCACGCCTCCGTAGACCGTGACGCTCCTGAGGCCCGTTTTCTGCCCCAGACCGCGGACCGCCTGGTTGATCTGCTCCGCCAGCTCGCGGGTGGGGGCGATGACGAGCGCCCGAACATGCCGGCGGCCGCCGTGCATGAGGCGGTGCAGAATGGGCAGTGCGAAAGCGGCGGTCTTGCCGGTGCCGGTCTGCGCGAGGCCCATGAGGTCGCGTCCCGCCATGACCGGAGGGATTGCCTCCGCCTGGATCGGCGTCGGGGCGCTGAAGCCTGCAGCCGCGACCCCGGCAGCGACATGAGGGTGAAGATTAAATGCTTGGAATTCCATTGAGCTCCTTTTTTTCTGCATTCGGGAATAAAAAAACCCCGGTGTATTCCGGGGTACTAGAATATAGTGTTGTCCGGGTACAGCAGTTGAGATCATCAAGCATAACAGCTTTGCGGAGGCCCTGTCAATGAGAGCAAAAGAACGGTAGAGGGGGAGCGTAGCAGTCTATACCCCGCCCTGTCCGATGGATTCGGCGAGCGCCTCGTTCATGATTTCCCCCTGATAGGTATTCAATGCGCTGCGCAGCGGGGCATCCTCCCGTACCGCCCCCTCGACCCCGCAGTCGGCCAGCATTCGAATATAGGGGAGCGTTGAATTGGTGAGGGCGAAGGTGGAGGTCCGGGGATACGCGCCCGGCATATTCGCCACCGCATAGTGGAGCACTCCCTCCACCATGTAGACAGGGTTGTCGTGGGTGGTGGGCCGGGAGGTCTCGACGCAGCCGCCCTGGTCCACGGCTACATCGATGATCACCGCTCCCCTCCTCATGGTCGGGAGCATTTCCCTCGTGATGAGCAGGGGGGTCCTGCCCCCGGGTACGAGGATGGCGCCGATGACGATGTCGGCATCCCGGACCTCCTCCCGGACGGCATGTGCGGTGACGGGCACTGTCTTTACCCGGCCGAGGAACAGCTCGTCGATCCTCTGGAGCCGTTCGGTGCTCTTGTCGACGACCACCGTTTCCATACCGATCCCCGTACTGATGCGGGCGGCATTAGTCCCTACGACGCCCGCTCCCAGGACGACCGCTTTTGCAGGCTTCACTCCCACTGTCCCGGTGGGGAGCACTCCCTCTCCCCCGTGTATTTTCTGGAGGTAGACGGCTCCCATCAGGGGGGCCATTCTGCCCGCGATCTCGCTCATGGGAAGGAGAAGCGGGAGCCCGCCGTTCTTCTCAAGCGTCTCGTAGGCGAACCCGGCGACCTTTCTGCCGAGGAGGACCCCGGTGAGCTCGCGGTTGGGGGCGAGATGGAGATAGGTAAAGAGGATCTGGCCTTCGCGGAGAAGCGCGTATTCGGCGGCGACCGGCTCCTTGACCTTTACGATGAGCTCGGCCTTCCGGAACAGGGGATCTCTGTCCGCTACTTCCGCCCCGGCGGCCCGATACTCCTCGTCGCTGAACCCGCTCCCCGCTCCCGCACCGGTTTCGACCAGGAGAGTGTGGCCGTCCCGCTTCAGTTCCGCAATGCCGGAGGGCGTCATACCGACCCTGTACTCCTCCTTCTTTATCTCTTTCGGAACGCCGATGACCATGGAGAGCTCCTTTGCCGTGATGGTACTATCATTTTTATTCACATCTTAGCATAAATTATGGGGCGATACCTACCGAACTGCATCTGGCCCTCAGGGCAATCGCATGAAAAGAGCGATTCTGGGGAAAACAATTAAGATTGTTTTAGGATACGATCCTTCGCACTGACAAAGACTCTCTCTCATTGCGAGTCTTTTCCTCTCTCATTGCGCCCCTCTCTCCCTCTGTCATTGTCTTCCCCTTCCTTGCTGTCATTGCGAGCGAAGCGAAGCAATCTCAGGGTGATACGTACTGGCCACCCATTGTGATGCGATCGCCCTGGCAATCGCCATACTATCCGGAGGAACGATTGAGGAGGGCTGTTGTTAGTGCTATAATAATCCAGCATTTCCGCACTATTCACCGTATTCCGGGTATTCCGGCAGAGGAGAGTCCGATGAAGGTAGCCACCGCACAGGAGATGAGGGAGATCGACAGGATTGCCATCGAAGAGTACGGCATCCCCGGTCCTGTTCTTATGGAGAGGGCGGGGCTCGCCGTCGCGCGAAAAGTGCGGGAGCTCTTTCCCCGGAAAAAGACGGTAGTCCTCTGCGGAAGCGGCAATAACGGCGGCGATGGGCTGGCGGCGGCCCGGGAGCTCTTCAACAGGGGAGCCGCGGTGCAGGTTTTCCTGCTGGCGAAAAAAGATTCCCTGAGCCCCGACTGCGCGGCGCAATACCGGATCGCGAAGAAAATGGACCTGCCCGTGGCTTTTTGCAGAACGGTAGAAACGGAGGAGCTTCGGGATGCGGTGGTGATCGACGCCCTTTTCGGCACCGGGCTCGGCAGGCCGGTACAGGGGGAGCTTGCGCGCCTTTTCTCCCTGGTGAACACTACGGACGTTCCGGTGGTTTCGGTGGATATCCCTTCGGGCATTTCCTCCGATACCGGCGAGGTAGTGGGTGAGGCGATAGCGGCCGATTACACGGTCACCTTCGGCCTCCCGAAGAGGGGGCATCTCCTGTATCCAGGCGCCGGATATACGGGTACGCTGTTTGTCGAGGACATCGGGTTTCCCTCCTCTCTCCTCGCCGCGGACGCGCTTTCGGTGGAAAGGGTCGACAGGGAATCGGTGGCGGGCATGATCGCGCCGCGCCGGCGGAATTCCTATAAAGGGGATTACGGCCATGTCCTCGTCGTCGCGGGCTCCCGGGGCAAGACGGGTGCTGCCCTGATGACGGCGCAGGCCTGCCTGCGGAGCGGTGCAGGGCTGGTCACCCTGGGAATACCCGGGACGCTGCTGGACGTTTTTCAGGAGAGAGTGACCGAGGAGATGTGCCTTCCCCTGCCTGATGACGGCAACGGCATGCCGGCCGCGGAAGCGGTGGAGGAGATCCTCGGTTTTTCCGCGCAGAGGATAGACGTGATTGCCGCCGGTCCGGGGATCGGGGTTTCCGAGGGGACGATGAGAGTGATCGCAGAACTGGTGAAGAGGTCTGCGGCTCCGTTGGTGATCGACGCGGACGGCCTCACTGCCCTGGGAAGAGCCGCGGGAAGCGAAAAAGGGATCAGGGGCCTTCTGGCGAGCGCAAAATCCCCTATCGTCCTCACCCCTCATCCCGGCGAGATGGCGCGGCTCCTTCCCGGCACGGGGTGCGGCAGCAGAGAGGTGGAGCAGGACAGGATCGGCACCGCGCTGTCTTTTGCAAAGAAAACAGGCGCGTATCTTGTCCTGAAGGGGGTCCCCACGGTAACCGCGACTCCGGAGGGCGCTGCGTTTCTGAACACGTCAGGCAATCCCGGAATGGCTACCGGGGGCTCCGGGGATGTACTGACAGGGGTGATCGCCTCCCTTATGGGGCAGAAAATGAGCCCGCTGCAGGCAGCGGTGCTCGGGGTCTATCTGCACGGGCTTGCAGGGGACTGCGCGGCTGCGGAAAAGGGGGAGCGCTCCCTCATCGCCTCTGACCTTATCCGTTCGCTGCCCGCTGCATTCGCTGCGTGCCTTCCGGGAGGGGGGAGCGGCGGTGGAGTAAGAGCTGATGGCTGATACATCGGGCCTTGTGATACCTTCCCTCCTTGCGGGGCAGCCTGTGCGGGGCTTCTTTACGACGAAGGCCCTGAACGGCGATCTGAAGGCCGTCGCCCGGATACTCTCCCTGCCCTCCTCGCACATCTTTCTGCCCGTTCAGAAACATACGGACCGGGTCATCGTGGTGGATCACGATCTGGAGCCGCGGGTTGCCGATGCGGTGGTGACGAACAGGGCCGGGATACTCGTCGGGGTCCAGGTGGCGGACTGCGTCCCTCTTCTCCTGTACGACAGGAAGAGGCACGCGGTGGGCGCGGTCCATGCGGGCTGGCGGGGCACCGGTGCGGGAATCCTGAAGAATACCGTCGCCGTCATGGCGGAGCGGTTCCGTTCAGATCCTTCCGATATCCTGGTGGCGGTGGGGCCGAGCATCAAGGGGTGCTGCTACGAAGTGGGGCATGAGGTGGTCGAAGCGGTGCGCAGGGCTTCCGGCGAGGGGGAATATTACTGGAAAAAGGGAGAAAAGCACCATATCGACCTGCCCGCGGCCAACAGGCTGCAGGCGCTCTCCCTGGGCATTCCGCCGGAGAACATAGGGGTATCCGGTGAATGCACCTTCTGCCTGCCGCACAAGTACTACTCCTACCGTTTCGGCAAGGGAGCGACGGGGCGGCAGTGCGGGTTCATCGGAATTGTCTGAAACGGAGCGGTGGTTTATAATAGAAGCACCCGAGTAAACGGTACCTGGGGTGCAAAGGAGAGTCCATGCTGCGAGCGAAGGATATCATGACGCGCGAGGTGATCACTGTGCAGCTCTCCACTACGGTGGAAGAGCTTGCCCGGCTCCTCACGGAACACAGAATCAGCGGGGCCCCCGTGGTGAACGACCGGGGGGACCTGATCGGCATTGTCACGGAACACGACCTCATCAGCCGGAACAAGAGGCTGCATATCCCTACGATCATGAGGCTTTTTGATGCCTACATCATGCTCGAGAGCCCCGGCACTATCGAGAAAGAGATCAACAGGATGGCCGCAACCGCGGTGCGCGACATCTATACAAAAGAGGTGCTGACCGTTGCCGAGGACACGACGGTTGAAGAGATCGCCACCATCATGGCGGAGAAACGGGTCTATCTCCTTCCTGTCGTCGAGGGCGCTTCGCTTCGCGGGATCATCGGCAAGATCGATGTCGTCAAAGGAATGGCGAAATAAGGCAGTGCCCGGCACGCCTCTATGAGAATCATTGCCGGGTCTCCTGAGGAGACTGAGGAGGCAGGCCGCGCCCTGGGCAGATACCTGAGGGAAAAGCGGAAGCCGGGCGCAGTTTTCCTCTTCGGGGACCTCGGAGCCGGGAAGACCACCTTTATCAAGGGGGTCGCCTCGGCCTTCGGAATCCCCGAACGGGACATCGGGAGCGCCAGTTTCGTCATCGTCGCCGAATACGAAACCTCTCCTCCCTTTTACCATATCGACCTCTACCGGATGGAGGGAGAGGAGGACGCCGAGGCGCTGGGGATCTGGGAGTATATCGAATCGGGAGGCGTCGCGGTGGTGGAGTGGTCGGAAAGGCTCTCCTCCCTTCCCGGAGACTCTATCAGGGTTGCCCTGCGCTATCACCATGAGCATGCGCGGGAGATCATCGTCGAGGGCGTCCCTGATTCCGTCTTTAGTGAAGAGCCGAAAAAGGGGTAATCGCGGTGGCTGAACAGAGATGAAAAGAGTGGGCGTCATCTGCAAGAGACCGAAGACGGAGCCGGTGGCTCTCCTGAAAGAGCTGCTTCCCTGGCTTACGCAGAAGGGGTGCGAGGTGCTCCTCGATTCCGAAACGGCCGATGCCCTTTCCCTCGCCGGATATCCGGGGACGGAGATCCCCGGGAGGGCGGACATGATTATCGTCCTCGGGGGAGACGGGACGATGCTCGGAGTGGCGCGGCTCGTGGCAGGGAGGGACATACCGATCCTGGGCATCAATCTGGGAGGCCTCGGCTTCATTACCGAGGTGAACCGGGACGAGATCTTCTCCGCCGTGGAGAAGGCCCTGTCCGGAGACTACCGGGTGGAGGAGAGGATCATGCTCTCCGCACGGGTATCCCGCAGCGGGGAGGCTTTTCCCGATTTCGCCGTGCTCAACGACGTGGTCATCAATAAGGGTGCGCTCGCGAGGATGACGGACCTCGAAACCTTCGTCAACGGGGCCTATGTCACCACCTTCAAGGCGGACGGACTGATCATCTCCTCCCCCACGGGCTCCACCGCCTACTCACTTGCCGCCGGGGGGCCGATCCTCTACCCGACGTTGAACAGCATTATCCTGACCCCCATCTGCCCCCATACGCTGACCAACAGGCCCATCGTCCTGCCCGACACCGTGGTGATCGAGGTCATCCTGAAGTCCGACAGCGAGGATGTCTTCCTTACTCTGGACGGACAGAAGGGGTTTCCCCTGCGGAAAGAGGATGTGATCGAAGTCAGGAAGGCGGCATTCACGACGAAGCTTCTGGTTGCCCCGGACCGCGACTATTTCAAGACCCTGAGGACGAAGCTGAAATGGGGAGAGCGGTAAGTTGAGAAAAGGATTGCTTCAGGATACGACCCTTCGCAATGACAAAGACAGGAGGAGAGACAGAGTAAGGCAG
>JAXLZK010000007.1:0-4890 GCA_046350935.1 Thermodesulfovibrionales bacterium | reverse complement strand
AAGAGAGGGATCACTCCCCTGTCAGTGCGTTCTTCCCTTTTGTCATTGCGAGCTTTTTTCCCTCTGTCATTGCGAGAAACGGAGTGACGAAGCAATCTCAAGGGGATACACATTGGCCGGGCATTTTGATGCGTTTGCTTGGGGGATACTGCGGTATGCATACTGAGTTGAGGGAGAGCATAAGGACCCTGCTGGAATTTTACCGGGAGCTGGGCTTCGAGAGGCTGCCCCTGCAGCTTTTGTCCGGCACCCCGCAGCCCCTTTCAGGAGAGAGCGAAGGGCGGGAGAGCGGTGCGCCTGCCCAGCAGTCCCGTCCTTTTCCCGCCCCCGATTCACGGGACAAGGGGGCGCGCCTCCTTTCCCTCCGCGAAGAGATGGGGGACTGCCTTCGGTGCAAGCTTGCCAAAGGGCGGACGAAGCTCGTGTTCGGCGAGGGGAATCCGAATGCCCGCATCATGTTTATCGGAGAGGCCCCCGGGAGGGAGGAGGACCTGCAGGGGAGGCCCTTTGTGGGCGACGCGGGAGAGCTGCTGACGCGCCTCATCGAAAAAATGGAATTCCGGCGGGAGGACGTCTATATCGCCAACATCGTCAAGTGCCGGCCTCCCCAGAACCGCGACCCGCAGGAAGACGAGATGGCCTCCTGCTCCCCCTTCCTCGAACGGCAGATCGAAATCATCTCCCCCGAGGTCATTGTCTCCCTGGGAAAGATCGCCTCCTACACCCTCCTCGGAATCGAAGGCCCCCTTGCGAAGTTTTCGATTATGAGGACCAGGGGAAAGTTCCACGAATACAAAGGCATCCCCCTCATGCCCACTTTTCATCCCGCGTACCTGCTCAGGAACCCCCGCGACAAGTGGCTGACGTGGGAGGATGCCCAGGCGGTACTGCGGAAGCTCGAAACAGTACGCGGCAGGGAGGAATGACCCCGTGAGGACCCTTTGGGCGCCCTGGAGGATGGAATATATCCTTTCTGAGAAGGGCACGGAGTGCGTTTTCTGTGTGAAACCGGACGAGGGAAAGGACAGGGATGCCCTGATTCTCCATCGGGGGGAGAGGACCTTTGTCATCATGAACAAGTATCCTTATACGAACGGCCACCTCCTGGTGGTCCCGTATCTCCACGTTTCCACTCTGGCGGACCTTCCCGACGATGTCGTTGCCGACCTGGGCAGAACGACGAAGTACGCGGTGGAGTGCCTGCGAAAGGCCTTCCGCCCCGAGGGCTTCAATATCGGGATCAATATCGGGGAGGCGGCCGGTGCGGGGATCGAAGAGCACCTCCATCTCCACATTGTGCCGCGCTGGGCGGGGGACTCCAATTTCATGACCGTGGTGGGCGAGGTGCGGGTTCTGCCCGAACATATCCTGGCGACGTACGACAGGCTCTTCCCCGTCTTTACTCCCTGATCTTCCTTGACTGTTTTTTTTGGCCTCCGTTAGACTACAGGCATGGAAAAGAAGATACTGAAGGTGTTTGAGGAAAGTATACGGGTAAAGGAGAAATTCGCGAAAGAAAACGCCGCCCGGATCGCCGAAGGCTCGAAGCTGATCTCCGACGCTTTCAACGACGGAAAGAATCTGATCATCTACGGGAACGGCGGAAGCGCCTGCGACGCCTCCCATATCGCGGCGGAATTCGTCAACCGGTTCAAGCGGGACAGACCCGGACTGCCTGCTCTTTCCCTCAACACGGACACTGCTATCCTGACCTCCATCGCCAACGACTACGACTACTCAGAGATCTTTGCACGGCAGGTGAAGACGCTGGCGGATGCGGGCGACGTGGTGATCGCCATCAGCACGAGCGGAAATTCGAGAAATATCCTCAAGGCCGTTGACGTAGCGAAGAAAAAAGGATTAAAGGTCATCGCCTTTACGGGAATGAAGGGAGAAAAGTTTGCATTGAAGAGCGATTATTCTTTCCTCGTGCCCACGGACGACACTCCCCGCATTCAGGAGACGCATATCACCCTCGGACACGTTATCTGCCAGATTGTGGAGGAGATCCTCTTCGAGGCGCCGAGAAAGAAGGAAAGCGCCGGGTGAAGGGAGCGGGGCGGCAGTGAGCGGTGCTTTCGGGCCGTTGTGGCGCCTGCGATGAGGGTCCTGGGAATCGATCCCGGAAGCATTTACTGCGGATACGGGCTGATTCGCCATACGGAACCCTCCCCCGCACCGAGACGGGGAAGAAGCGGAGCGCGGCAGTCTGTCTATCTCTCGTCGGGCAGGATTGTCCTGCCCGCCCGGAAGCCCCTCCATGCACGGCTCAACGAGCTGTATACCTCCCTTGTCGAGGTGATCGCCGAGTACAGGCCCGATGAGGTCGTGGTCGAGAAGATCTTCTTCGCAAAGGGAGTAAAGACGGCCCTAAGCCTCGGGCATACCCGGGGAGTGGTGCTTCTGGCTGCCTCCCTTGCCGGGCTGCCGATCCATGAATACAGCCCACTGGAAGTGAAGAAGGCGGTGGTGGGATACGGGAGGGCTGATAAGGGGCAGGTGGAGAAGATGGTGCGGGAGATTCTGCTGATCGGCCATACCCTCTCGCCCGACAGCGCGGACGCGCTGGCGCTGGCGCTCTGCCACGCGCATACCGTCCGGTTCGCGGTAAAATAGAGGCAGGAGGCGGACAGGGCATATCTTCCTGTCCTCTGCCGGGGAACAAGAACTATGATAGCGTCGCTGCGGGGAAAGCTCCTTTCGAAGAAGCCCGACACCGTGATCATCGAGGTGCAGGGAGTCGGGTACAGTGTCCAGGTGCCTCTGACCCTTCTTTCCTCCCTTCCCGAGGAGAGCAGGGAGGTTTTCCTCTTCATCCATACGCATGTGCGCGAGGATACCCTCCAGCTCTTCGGCTTCCGGACAGAGGATGAAAAGCGCATCTTCACCACGCTTATCGGAATATCGGGCGTCGGGCCGAAGACCGCCCTGAACCTCCTTTCCTCCATCCCTCCCGACCAGTTCTACCACGCCATCGATTCCGAGAATGTGGATGCGTTGTGCAGGGTGCCGGGTCTCGGAAAGAAGACCGCCCACCGGCTGATCCTCGAACTGCGCGAGAAGATCCCGTCCCTTCAGGAAAAGAGGAACCCCGTCTACGACGATACCCTCTCCGCCCTGGTGAACCTCGGGTATAAGAGGAGCATTGCGCAGGACGCCCTCGATAAGGCCGGCGCGGGCGGCCTGAGCGATATTGAAAGTTTGCTCAGGGAGTCATTAAAATACCTGACAAAAGAGAAGTAAAAGAAAGATGAGAATAGAAGACAGAGAAATCGGTCCCCTGTCTCCCGAGGCGGATACGGGAGAGCTTCCCTACGAGTTGAGCCTCAGGCCCCGCTCGCTCAATGAATTCATCGGGCAGCAGAAGATAAAGGAAAACCTGAAGGTTTTCATCGAGGCGGCGGGGCTGCGCAAGGAGGCCCTGGACCATGCCCTGTTCTTCGGTCCTCCGGGCCTCGGGAAGACGACCCTCGCCGCCATTATCTCCAATGAGCTGGGGGTCAATATAAAGACGACTTCGGGTCCCGTGCTCGAAAGACCGGGCGACCTCGCCGCGATTCTGACCAACCTCTCCGACCGGGATATCCTCTTCATCGATGAAATACACCGGCTGCCGAGGATCGTGGAGGAGGTCCTGTACCCCGCCATGGAGGATTACAATCTCGACATTATCATCGGTCAGGGGCCCAACGCGCGGACCCTCAAGCTCAACCTGCCGCGGTTCACCCTCATCGGCGCCACTACCCGGACCGGGCTGCTGACTTCTCCCCTGCGGGACAGGTTCGGGGTCATCTGCAGGCTCGAGTTCTACCATGCCGAAGAATTGAAGGAAATCGTGAGCCGCTCCGCCCATCTGCTCGAGATCGCGATAAAAGAGGACGCCGCGATCGAGATCGCGCGCAGATCGAGAGGCACCCCGCGGATCGCGAACCGCCTCCTGAAACGGATCAGAGACTTTGCCCAGGTGAAGGGGGACGGGACCATCGACATGCCTATTACGCAAGACGCGCTGACCGCCCTTGACGTGGACGCTCTCGGCCTCGATGAGGCGGACAGAAAGCTGCTTCGCACGCTGATCGAGAAATTCAACGGCGGTCCGGCAGGGGTCGAAACCCTGGCCGCCACCATGAGGGAGGACCGGGAGACCATCGAAGACGTGTACGAGCCTTTCCTGCTGCAGGAGGGCCTCCTGGAGAGGACGTCCCGGGGGCGGCTCGCTACGAGAAGGGCCTACGAACACCTGGGAAAGAGCCTTCCCCCCGGTCTGTTCTGAGATGAAGCTCCTGATGCACCTCTGCTGCGCTCCCTGCGCCGTGCATCCTCTCCGGACGGTCCGGGAGAGGGGGATCGGGGTGACGGGGTTCTGGTTCAATCCCAATATCCACCCTGTCACTGAATACAGGAGCAGGCTCGACTCCCTGAAGAAGCTCCAGGCCCTCTGGAATCTCGATATCGCGTACCGCGACGAATACGGGCTGAAAGAGTATCTGCGCGCCGTGGCGGGCGACGAGGAGAACCGCTGCGTCTATTGTTATACCGTCCGGCTTGAAGAGACCGCGCGGACGGCGAGGGAGCTGGGCGCGGATGCCTTCACCACCTCCCTACTGGTGAGTCCGTACCAGAAGTTCGACACCATCGTACAGGCGGGGAAAACAATGCAGGAAAGGTACTCCGTGGAGTTCTTTGCCGAGGATTTCAGGGGGGGATTCCGGGAGGGCCGGAAGCTGGCCGGGGAAATGGGCCTCTACCGCCAGAAATACTGCGGCTGCGTCTATTCGGAGATGGAGCGGCACCTCGGGGGGAATCGGTGAGACGCGGCACTGCCCGGTGAGGGATATTCCTTTGAGATTGCTTCGCTGCGCTCGCAATGACAAAAGAAAAAGGGCTGGC
>JAXLZK010000006.1:89446-138600 GCA_046350935.1 Thermodesulfovibrionales bacterium | reverse complement strand
TGCCGCATGACCCACACCGTACCGAACTCCTTGTCCTGGTAAGCGCGGGCAATCCCGAGCCGCAGTATTTCGAGGAGCGCCAGAAAGGTGACGATCACCTGGACCCGGGTCCTGTCCTCTGCAAAGAGGTCGTCAAACCGGAGGGTCGGCTCGGTTTCCATCCTCTCGATGAGCAGGGAGATCTTCTCCTTCACCGTCAGGACCTCCCGCGTAATCCTGATCGCCTCGGGGGGGGCCTTTTCGATGATCTTCTTCAAGGCGCCCATCAGGTCGAAGATATTCACCTCGAAGAGGTAGGGCTCGGGCTCCTTTACGATATCCTCCTCCTTCATGGGCTCGCGCCAGAAGACGTTGTTCGCCCACACCTCCTCCCTCTCCCGCAGCGTGCCGGAGGCCTCCTTGAAAGCCTGGTACTCCAGGAGGCGCTGGACGAGGCCCGCCCGGGGGTCCTCCTGAGCCTCCGCTTCTATGGTTTCGTCGGGAGGGAGGAGCATGCGGGATTTGATGTAGATGAGAGTGGCGGCCATCACCAGGAACTCCGACGCGATTTCCAGGTTCAGCTCCTTCATGATCTCGATGTATTCGAGGTACTGTCCGGTGATCTGCGCGATGGGGATGTCGTAGATATCCACCTTGTTCTGCCTGATGAGATGGAGCAGGAGGTCGAGGGGCCCCTCAAAGGCGGGAAGCTTAACACTGTATCCGGGGGAAGTATCGCTCATCTCTTCTTTCTCGCTTCCCCTTTCTTGCCTCTCACCTGCTTTTCAGGGAATGACCTTGTTCAGCGGATATTCGACGATGCCCGAAGCCCCGGCGCTCTTCAATTTGGGGATGATGTCCCGGACGATCTTCTCGTCGATCACCACATCGATGGCGTACCAGCCCTCATCGGAAAGGGACGATATCGTGGGGGAATGCATGGCGGAAAGCAGCGTCAGCACCTTCTTGAAGACATTTTCAGGGACGTTCATCTTGAGCCCCACCTTCTCCTCGGCGGCCAGCGCCCCTTTCAGAAGAAGGGCAATGTTCTCCATCTTCCGGCGCTTCCATTTGTCCTGCCACGCTTTTTTGTTCGCGATGAACCGGGTGGTGGACTCGGTGACGGTCTCCACGATCCTGAGGTTGTTCGCCCGGAGAGAGGTGCCGGTCTCGGTGAGCTCCACGATAGCGTCCGCAAGCTGCGGGGGTTTCACCTCGGTCGCGCCCCAGGAGAAATCCACCTCCGCCTTCACCCCTTTGGACTTCAGGTATCTTTTGGTATATCCCACCAGCTCGGTGGCGATCCGCTTCCCGTTGAGGTCCTGCACCGACTTTATTTCAGAATCGCCGGGGACGGCGATGACCCAGCGCACGGGCCTGAACCCTTCTTTCGCATACCGCAGCTCCGCTATCTCCACCACATCCGCATTCTGCTCCAGCACCCAGTCATGCCCTGTCAGGCCGCAGTCGAGGTGCCCGTCCTCCACGTACCGCGCCATTTCCTGCGCCCTGATGAGCATGGAGCCGATTTCAGGGTCGTCGAAGACGGGGTAGTAGGAGCGCGAAGAAACGGTAATGTGGTACCCCGCTTTCCTGAAAAGCTTCAGGGTGGATTCCTGGAGGCTCCCCTTGGGAAGCCCGAGCGTGAGGGCATCTTGATTCGTAACCATGATTCGTTTTCCTCTCTTTTTCGCCGGCATGCATTCCGTCCTGTATAGAAGACTATTATCTTACGGCTTTGAAAAAGGCGGTGTCAACCGGCAGAGGCGGCTCCGCGCCTCCGCCGCTCCTGTTTTGCCCAGCATATCAATAGACTCTGCTCCGTCTTCTATGGTATGGTAAAGAATACGTACTTTAGCGGCGGTGTGTACGTGAAAAAGAAAGAGAAACGAGCAAGAGCGAACAATGAGTTTCCGCATGGTTTCTTCCCCCTGAAGGTGCAGGCGTCCCACCCTTCTCTCTTCGGTTTCCCGGCCAGGAACGAACTCAATCCTCACAAGGAGGCATACAATGTATAAAATTCTGGAAAAACAGGTGCTGAGCAGCGTCACCAAGCTCATGGTCATCGAGGCGCCCCATGTAGCCAGAAAGGCGAAAGCCGGACAATTCATCATCATCCGCATCGATGAAAACGGCGAGAGGGTGCCCCTGACCATAGCCGACTTCGACCGCGCTGCCGGCACGATCACCATTATCTTTCAGGAGGTGGGGAAGTCCACCCTGCAGCTCGGAAAGCTGAACGTGGGGGACGGCGTTTCCACCTTTGTCGGACCCCTCGGCCACCCCACGGAAGTCGAGAATTTCGGAACGGTCGTCTGTATGGGAGGCGGCGTCGGGATCGCGCCCATCTATCCGATCGCCCGCGCCCTCAAGGAGGCGGGCAACACCGTCATCTCCATTATCGGGGCGCGCTCCAAAGACCTTCTGTTCTGGGAAGAAAAGATGAGGGCGGTTTCCGACGAGCTGCATGTCTGCACCGACGACGGCTCCCACGGCCGCAAGGCGCTGGTGACGGAACCCCTGAAAGAGGTCCTCGAAGACGCGGGGCGAAAAGTATCGAAGGTGTGGGCCATCGGCCCCGCCGTCATGATGAAGTTCGTGTCGCTCGCCACGAAGCCTTTTGACGTGCCCACCGTCGTCAGCCTCAACACCGTCATGATCGACGGCACCGGCATGTGCGGGGGCTGCAGGGTCCTCCTCGAAGACGGGGCGCAGTTCGTCTGCGTGGACGGACCCGAATTCGACGGCCACAAGGTGGACTGGGGCAATCTCCTGTCCCGTCTTTCCTTTTACCGGGAGGAGGAGAAGGCGGCGGTGGAGCATTTTGAGCACACCTGCAATCTCGATAAAGCAGTCGCGGAGGGAGGGAAATAGATGGCTGAGCTCACCACAGCGGAAAGGATGAAGATCCCCCGGCAGCCCATGCCGAACCAGGACGGGGAGGTGCGGAGGGGGAATTTCGACGAAGTAGCGTTAGGGTACGATGAGGAGACCGCCCGGAAGGAAGCGGAGCGCTGCCTGCAGTGCAAGAAGCCGCTCTGCCGCGAGGGGTGCCCGGTGGGCGTCCTCATTCCCCAGTTCATCAGGGCCCTGCGCGAGGGCGATATGACGGGCGCGGTCGAAGCGATGAAGGTGAAAAACAACCTTCCCGCGATCTGCGGCAGGGTATGCCCCCAGGAGAGCCAGTGCGAGGGGAAATGCATTCTGGGAAAGAAGGGGGAGCCTGTCGCCATCGGGCGTCTGGAGCGCTTCGTGGGCGATTATGAGCTGACCCACCGCACCTGCCCCCTGGTGAGCGCCCCCGCAACCGGCAAGAAGGTGGCGGTGGTGGGAACGGGGCCGGCCGGCCTCACCTGCGCGGTGGACGTGGCCCGGGAGGGGCACACGGTCACCATGTTCGAGTCCCTCCACGGACCGGGAGGCGTGCTGATCTACGGCATCCCTGAATTCCGCCTTCCCAAGGGCGTTGTGCATGGGGAGATCGACTACGCGGCAAACTGCCTGGGCATCGAGATCCTTTCCGACCACGTCATCGGCCGCTCGATAACCCTGGACGAGCTGCTGGCTGACTACGATGCCGTGTTCCTCGGCACCGGAGCGGGGCTGCCCTCCTTTATGCGCATTCCGGGCATCAATCTCAACGGCGTCATGTCCGCCAACGAGTTCCTCACCCGGGTGAACCTGATGAAGGGATACCTCTTCCCGCAGTACGATACCCCGGTCAAGGCGGGGAAGAATGTGGCGGTCGTCGGAGCGGGGAATGTCGCCATGGATGCCGCGCGCTGCAGCGCCCGCATCCAGGCTCTCCATGCTGAGAAGACGGGTACCGAGCCGGGCGCGGTGCACATCGTCTACCGCAGGTCCAAGGACGAGATCCCCGCACGCGCCGAGGAGGTGCACCACGCAGAGGAGGAGGGAGTGATTTTCGACCTCCTCACCAATCCGGTCGAGATCCTGGGCGACAGCGAGGGCAAGGTCGTGGGCATGCGCTGCGTCCGCATGGAGCTGGGGGAGCCCGATGCTTCCGGCAGACGGAAGCCCGTCGTCATTCCGGACTCCGAGTTCGAGATGAAGGTCGATACCGTCATCATGGCGCTCGGCACGAGCCCGAACCCGCTCGTTTTCGTGGATGCCGACGGCCTGGAAAGGACGAAGTACGGGACCGCAGTGGCGGACCCCGATACCGGGCGGACAAAGAAACAGCGCGTCTGGGCGGGAGGAGATGTGGTTACCGGGGCGGCCACGGTCGTCAGCGCCATGGGAGCCGGCAAGCGTGCGGCGGCCGACATCAACGTCTTCCTGAAAGGGCAGGCGTCCTGGTAAACACCCGGATACGGCACTTTGCCGCGCCAAACAAAAACCCCGTCCTGAGCTCAGGACGGGGTTTTTTTCGCTTTCTGAGGTATGCGGCTGTCAGACCCTAAGCAGCCTGGGAAGCGGCGGCAGGCCGAACCTTCGCCTCCTTCAACCACAGCAGACGGGAGCCGTTGATCACCGAAGCATTGACCGATTCCATCATCTCTTCAGCCGTCACCGCGAAGCCGTTCGTGCGAGCGAAGGCGCCGACCGTTCCTCCGGCTTTCGGCTGCGCCAGGCTGCGGGCTTCGTTCTCCGTTGCCGCGGACATCTTTGTCCCAAGGGCATCGGCAAGGGCGACAAAGATATCACGGTGCGTCCTGGCCTCCCCTGCAGGGGCGACCACTCCGGCCACATACTTCACCCTTCCCGCATAGTCGACCATGGTTCCCTCTGCTTCCATGAAGGCTGCGGAGGGCAGCACCACGTCCGCCTTCATGGCCAGGGGCGTGAGATGCGAGTTCTGCACCACCAGAAAGCCCACCAGCGGCCTTTCGGAAAGGGGCACCTCGCCGACTGCGTAGAGGAGCCCCGTGCCGCCCTGCACCATCTCCGTGTAGGACCTGCCCGTGGGGACAAGCCCCATCATCATGACGCCCTTCGCATTGCTCTCAAGGGGCATCGCAATGGCGGACCCCTTCACCAGGCTGAGGTTCGCGGCGGCGCTGTACAGCGCGGAAGAGGAAATCACCACCGGGCGGTGCGCAGCGGCAAAGAGGGAGGCGGCCTGTTCGACGGCCTCGGTCACTTTCGCGCCCGACATGGCATCGGCGAGGCCCTTCTCCATCGCGGTCCCCTTGTCCGCCAGGGCCTTTACGAGCGCCTTCAGCGCCTCCGCCTCGTCTCCGGCAAGCCTGACCGCCGCAAGGGAGCCGATGGCAGGCTCGGCCGCATTCACCGTGATCAGCTTGGCGCCGCCGTTCACCTTTCTTCTGAGCAGCGCGTCGAGGGCGGGCAGCACCCTTGTCTTCTGGCTGGGGTTCAGATCGACCAGGATGAACAGGTCTGCGGCATTGAGGTCCGCGCTCCCGGGGAGGAGAGTAGCGGCGCTCCCGTACAGGCTGGCCGTGGTATCCACGTTCTTCGTCTTCACCGCACCGGAGGCAAAATTCTTCAGGGTAAGGGCATCCTCGTTCAGCATCCCTGCAGAGGCGACGATCCCCGCATTCTCTCCCGCCTTCTTCAGCTCCGCAGCGACGAGGGCGAGGGCATCCTCCCAGGTGGTCTCCTTCAGCTCATCGCCCACCCGCTTCATCGGGACGGTCACCCGCGTATCGGACTCGATGCAGTCGAATCCGAACCGGCCGTAGGCGCACAGGTACTTCTCGGGGGAGCCGTCCGCAGCGCCCGCATTCACCTTCCTCACGGAGCCGTCCTTCGAGCTCACCGTGATGTCGCACCCGTTTCCACAGAGGAGGCAGACCGACTTCGTCTTGTCGTATTCCCATTCCCTGCCCTTGCGCCACCGGTCGGCCTCGAGGAGGGCGTTGACCGGGCAGACGTCCACGCAGCTTCCGCAGAAGGTGCAGCCCGAGTCCTGGAGGTGCTTGTCGTTGGCGGTGGCGACCTTCGAGCCCACCCCCCTTCCCATGAATTCGAGGACGTTGGTCCCCTGGTCCTTGCAGACCCGTACGCACCTCCCGCACAGGACACAGTAGTCGGGGTCCCGCTTGATGAAAGGGTTCGCCTCGTCCACGGAGAAGCCGAACTTCTTCCGCGTGAAGGAGGACTCCTTTATCTCGAAGTCGTAGGCGTATTGCTGGAGGTTGCATCCCCCCGCCTTGGTGCAGGTCATGCAATCGAGGGGGTGCATGGAGAGGATAAGGTCCACCACGAACTTCCTCACCTCAAGCACCTTCTCGGTCTTCGTGCTGATCGCCATCCCCTCCTTGATCTTCGAGGTGCAGGCGATCATGGGGGCCTTCATCCCCTCCACCTCCACGAGACAGAGCCGGCATGCGCCGATGCCCTTCTGCCCCTTGAGGAAGCAGAGATTCGGGATGTGGATGCCGTTCATCTCCGCCGCCTCGATAAGGTTCACGCCCTCGGGGGCCTTCGCCTTCTTTCCATCTATCGTAAAATTCACCATGTTCGCCATCAATGCCTCCTCAATTCAGTTGCTCGGTACGCGTAATGCGCCGCACTTATTTTCTATACGCCTACCGGCGTACTGTCTCTGACTCCAACCAGGATGATCGCCCCTTCCGGGCAGACCTTGATGCACTCGCCGCACCGGGTGCATCTCTTCTGCCGCACCTCGAAGGGGACGCCGCTCCGGTACGGCTTCGCCTTCTCCCCGATGACTGCGTTAAACGCACATGCTTCCTTGCAGCGGCCGCACGCCGTACAGCTTCCGGAGACCACCCTGTATTCGACGAGCGCACGGCACTCGCCTGAGGAGCAGGCTCCCGACAGATGCTCATCTAAGGCCCCCTCGTTCAGCCACCCGGAAACGAAGGAGGCGGTGTCCTTGCCCTTCTTGCACATAGAGGCCTCCGCCATCTCGGCGGTGATCCTCTTCAGCGCACGGATATCGGCCCTGTTCCCCTTGCCCTCGATGAGGGACTGCAGGCGGACCCGCGCCTCATAGCTCCCCATGGCGCAGGGAAAGCACCTCCCGCACATGGGGCCGGAAAGGAACTCCGTGATGTAATAGAGGGACCGCTGCACCGGGCAGCTCTTCTCCTCTGCGTTCTTCTTTATTTCTTCCACTTTTACTTCTTTCGCCTCTGCCATACCCACCTCTAATAGATATCCTCTGCCATGTAGATCACCTCAGGCAGCAGGTACGAGACGAGGTCGCGGTAGGAAACCATCCCGATGACCTTCTCTTCGTCTATCACCGGCAGATGCCGGATCCTCTTCTCGGACATCAGGATGACCGCCACGCTGATGTCCGTGGAAGCGTCCAGGGTCAGCGGGTTCTTCGTCATCACGTTCTTCATTACCTCGGTCTTGAACGAGACGCCCTTGGCGAAGCAATGCATGATGTCCCTCTCCGTGAAGATGCCCACGAGCTTCTTCTCTTCGTCCAGCACCAGCAGCGAGCCGATATTCTTTCCGTCCATGATGGTGACCGCATCCGCGACAATGCAGGTGGTGCTGCAGGTCTCCACTGCAGACGGTTTCGCGTGCAGCATGTCTTTTAGTGTCATTCTTGCCCTCCTTTCAAGGACTTCTATTTTATCAGAAGGTACTCTGAACTGCTCTTCCAGCTTCACCACGCTCCGCTTCCGCACCTTCACCGCTCCCACGGGGCAGGCCTGGACACAGGCCTTGCACTGGGTGCAGTAGTCCCGGTCGATGAAGTAGCGGTCCCGGGTCTCCTTGACCGCGTCGAAGGCGCACGCCTCCTTGCAGAGCCCGCACCGGAAGCATAGTGCCTGGTTGATCGAAAAGACCCCGGTGCCCTTGCAGACCCCCGCCCGGCAATAATTATCGTAGATATGCTCCTCGTACTCCTCCCTGAAATACTTGATGGTGCTGAGCACCGGGTTGGGAGCGGTTTTTCCCAGGCCGCAGAGGGAGCCCTTCTGGATGTACTTTCCCATTTCGAGGAGTTTCTCGACATCGCCCGGCTTGCCCTTGCCGGAGGTGATGTTCTCCAGGACCTGGAGCATCTGATAGGTGCCGATCCTGCAGGGAGGGCACTTTCCGCAGGACTCGGACTGGGTGAAGGAGAGGAAGTATTTCGCCACATCCACCATGCAGGTGTCCTCGTCCATCACCACCATCCCCCCCGACCCCATCATAGAGCCGGCACTTGAGAGACTGTCGAAGTCCACTTTCAGGTCGAGGTGCCTCTCGGGCAGGCAGCCGCCGGAGGGTCCGCCGGTCTGGACGGCCTTGAACTGCTTCCCCCCCATGATGCCCCCTCCCAGCTCGAAGATGATCTCCCGCAGGGTGATCCCCATCGGGACTTCCACCAGCCCGGTGTTCTTCACCTTGCCGGTGAGGGCGAAAACCTTCGTTCCGGGTGAGGTGGGCGTGCCGATGCTTCTGAACCATTCCGCCCCCTTCTCGATGAGAGGGGGAACGCAGACATAGGTTTCGATGTTGTTGAGATTGCTCGGATATCCCCACACGCCGCCTCCCTGCTCCGACAGCCTCGGCGGACGGGGCCTCGGAAACCCCCGCTCCCCCTCTATGGAAGCCACCAATGCCGTGGACTCCCCGCAGACGAAAGCGCCCGCCCCTTCCCGAACATCCAGGAAGAAGCTGAAACCGGTGCCGAGTATATTCTTTCCGAGAAGGCCGAGCTCCTCGGCCTGACGGATGGCGTGCTTCAGGTTCTTTACGGCGAGGGGATATTCATGCCGTACGTACACGAAGCCGTAGCGGGCGCCGATGGCGTAGGCGCACAGGAGCATGCCCTCGAAGAGACTGTGCGGGTCTCCCTCCATGATTGCCCTGTCCATAAAGGCGCCGGGGTCTCCCTCATCGCCGTTCGCGATGACGAATTTGACATCGCCATAGGCCCCCTTCGTATGCTTCCATTTCTGTCCTGCCGGGAAGCCCGCGCCGCCCCTCCCCCTGAGATTCGCCTTGTCCACCTCGTGCAGCACGTCGTCCGGGGTCATGGAGGAGAGGGCCTTTTCGAGGGCGGCATACCCGCCCACGGCGATGTACTGAGTGATATCGGTAGGGTCTATTTTGTCGTTGTTCCGGAGGGCAATCCGCACCTGTCTCCGGTAAAAGGGCAGGTCGGTCATCTCGAATGCGGGATCGCTCGTGATGTCCTCACGGTACAAACCCTGCCGGTAGGGCATATGGTGCGCGAAGGTATAGGTGAAAAGGGAGGGGACCTGCTCGGGCTTTATCCTCTGGTAGTAATACTCGAAAGGTTCCACTTTGATGTTGGGGCCCTTCTGGCACATCCCCTGGCACCCGGTCTTGACAATCTCGAGCTCGAGGCCACTGCCCCTCGCCTCCCCCTGCAGGGCATCAATGACTTTATGCGCTCCGGACGCGGTGCACGCGGTTCCACAGCATACCCGCGCCCTCGGCCTCTCCGGCAGAAAGGTATCCTGCCTCAGCCTCTCCCTGAGCTGCTTCAGCCCCTCGATACGTGTCAGCTTTCCCATACCGCCACCCCGCTTATTCTTTGATTTGTTCGATGATCTCCTTCATCTTACGGGGAGTGAGCTCTCCCACGACCTCCTCGTTCACCGTCACGACCGGGGCGAGACCGCAGCAGCCGACGCACCCGACCGTCTCCAGCGTCATGGACATGTCGGGGGTCGTTTCTCCCTCTTGCACGCCGAACTCCTCTTCGAGCTTTTCGAGGACTTTCGAAGCGCCGCGGACATGGCAGGCGGTCCCCATACAAACACAGACAATATTCTTTCCCCTCGGCTTGAAATAGAAATGCTTGTAGAAGGAAGCCGTACCGTACACTTCGGAGAGGGGGATGCCCAGCTTCTCCGACAGCTCCTTCAATTGGTCTTCGGGGAGATAATTGTGCTCCTTCTGGATTTTCTGAAAGGCATGGATAAGCACGCCCCTCCTCTTCTGCTCATCGGATACCACTTCGCCGATTTCGCCGTAATGCTCGTCGGCGTTAAGCTCGTCTATCTTCATACTACCTCCACACAGTTGCCGGTCCTTGCTGCTGAAAAGCGGGTACGGGTACTAAACTTTACCATAGGGCAAGAGCCGAATTCAACCCGAAAATAAGGGTATAAGTTTTTTAAATCAATACATTACCTTTATTCCCCGTCAAAAAAACGGCGTAGCGAACTCGTCGCTACGCCGTCCCCCTTCCGGACTCCTTGTCCGGGACGATTAAAGACCGACATGAGGCCTTGCCGCTTTTTCGATGTCGCGGCGGGCAGCCATATCCATGAGGACCTTCTCGGTCCCGAACTTGCCCGGCTCGTACTTCTTCAGCTTCAGGGCTTCCCGTGCCTTGTCGATATACGTCAGTGCCATGGAGAGCATCTTCTCGGGGTCAGGCTCAAAGTGCATCGCCCCTGAACTCGCGAACCATACTTCGGTCAGAATGCGGGTCACCTCACGGCTCGCTCCCACCGGAGACTCCTCCGAAGATCACCGGCACCCCGATCCCGCAAAGTAGCATCCGATCGCAATGGCCTTCTCCGACATCCACTCGGGCGCTATCCCCACCGCAGGCATTCCCCCGATCTCGTCAGACAGGCCCCCTCCGCCGCCATCGCGCTCGCAATGGTCAGAATGCGGGAGTTGTCCACACAGGCCCCCAGATGCAGGATGGGCGGGATCCCGATCGCCCCTCGCACACCTCCCGCAAGCCAGGCCCCGCATTCTCCAGGGCCATCTCGGGCGTCAGCCACCCTGCCGTACCGCACGCCGCAGAGCCGCAGCCTGTCGAGACGATCAGTACATCGTTTTTGATCAGCTCGAAGCCAGATACCGGTGAATGCCGGTTGAGGTGACCCGGGGGTTGTCGCACCCTGCAAGGCCGACCACCCCGCGGATCCTGCCCGCCATGATGGCGTCGTTGAGCGGACGGAAAGAGCCCCTCCAGCGCCCCCCCTGCATGTATTCGATGTACTCATGGGAGAAACCCGCAATCATGGGGAACTTGTCGGTAATATGGCTCCCCTTGGCCTTCCTGTTGGGGAAGTTGTCGCAGGCGGTCCTCACGACCTCCCGCGCCACTTCCTTCGCCCGGTGTTCGTCGTACTCGATATGGAGGGCCCCCGGTATCTTCGCCTTCTCAGAGGTGGTGATGATCTTGGTATGGAACTTCTTCGAGAGCTCCGCAATCGCGGGCATGATGCACTGGACGTCGACGGTGAGCGCATCGATGAGGCCCGTCATCACCCCCAGCTCCTGGTTGGTGAACCCTCCGGCAGTCGGAATCCCGTGGCGCATGAGCACTTCATTCGCCGTGCAGCACATGCCGCCCAGGTTGATGCCCTTCGCGCCTTTGGATTTGGCGTACTCGATCATTTCGGGCTCCGACACCACATCCACGATCTTCTCGGAAAGGGTGGGCTCGTGCCCGTGGACGACGATGTTCACCTCGTCCTCCTTGAAGATGCCGAGGCTCGCCTCCGCCTTCACCGGCATGGGGGTGCCGAAGAGGATGTCGGTGACGTCAGTGGAGATCATGCTGCCGCCCCACCCGTCCGCCAGGGCCGTGCGCAGGCCGTGGAGGAGGATATGGTCGGGATCGTGGTCGACACCCATCGTGGTCCGGTGCATGGTCTCGACCACCTCCCTGTCGATTCCGCGCGGAACGATGCCCCACTTTCTCCACCTCTCCTGGGTCTTCCGGGGCGCCCTCAGGGCAAAGCTGATCTCGCCCTTCTGCCTTCCGAAATCCTGGGTAAGAATGGTGGCCACGTCCCTGGCCACATCATTTACCGGTCTTCCCTCGAATTCGACATCCAGGTACCCGGCGACCCGGTACAGCTTCCGCACGTCGGTGATCTGGAAGTCCTTGGTCTCTCCGTTGGCGACCGCAAGGAGGGTGAAGGCCATGTCGCGGGCGTGGTCAGAGTGAGCAGCGGTGCCGCCGGCGATCATCCGGGCGAAGTTTCTCGCCGCCACCGTGGCCAGGGAGGCCCCGCACACGCCGACCACCGACTCCTCAGCATTCTTTCCCACCAGCCTGCAGGGCCCCATATGGCACATCTTGCAGCAGGCGCCCGACTCCCCGATGGGGCAGGGCTTCATCTTTTCCGCCCTGTCGAAACAGGTTTCGAGTTTTTCAGAGATGCCCCACTCCAGTATCCTATCCGCAACCTCATCGCCGCTTCTTTTCTGCTTCGCCATCTTTGCCTCCTAAATGATGGATTCCATTTCCAGGGCAGGGTGGCCCACCTGGGTGAGATACTCCACCAGCTTCTCGGAATCCTCGCAAATGGTTTCATCCGCAATCTTGTCGAGAAGATCGGGCACGCCCACGGCTGCCGCCATCCTGTTGAAGTCGTCCTTGATCCTCTCCTTCAACCCCTTGGGCATCCAGACGATCCTTTTGATCCCCCCGTCGCCGAAGAGGAACTTCTTGCTGGAGATGAAGTTCACCCCGATGCCCATGAACCCGGGGGTCTGCGCCCCGCCGCCCACCGTACCGGCAAGCGTGGAGAACTTCATGCCGATGGGGGTCATCCCGGTGGCGCCCCTGTTTACGATCATGACCCCGTTGGCCTCGGGGATGATCGCGACGATACACTCGAAGCATCCGCAGGAGGTCATGGGGTTTTCCATTATCGTGTAAAGGTTCAGCGTCTCGACCGCGCCGCCCGACGCCTTCTTGAGGTACTCGTCCACGCCCGTGTACCTGCCGTACTTGGCATCGAGGAGCTCCCCCTTGGTTATGGGCTGGTTTCCGCCGGTGGGGTCGATCTCGAAGGCGGCCTTGCCGTCGAGCCAGTTGTAAGCGCCGCAGAGGCCAAGCCGCTCGGGAGTGATGACGCAGACGTGGGACGGCGCAAAGGACTGGCAGAGCAGACAGGAGTAGAACGTGTCGACCGCCTCGTCCGTAAGGCTCCCGAGCCGGTGGTCGCGCTCCTTGTAGGCGGCCCTCGCCTCCTCCTGCACCTTCTTTACCTCCTCTTCGCCGATATAAAGGGTGACCTGCACCTTGTCGACGATGGAGCGGAAGCGGCTGTGGGTGAGGGTCGCCTGGATAATGCCGAGATGTTCGAGGGTGAAGCCGTCCTTTTTGGCATTGACGCTGATCCTGATCCAGTTGATATCGCGCTGCCCCATGTGCCAGACGCCCTGGGCCTCGTTGATGTTGTGATGGATCTTCCTTTCGATGACCGACTCGAAGTCCTTCTGCATCTTGCGGCCGGCCACCTCGATCACCATGCCGAGGGGCAGCTTGCCGCCTTTCTCGTACAGCTCCTGCCAGTTCTCCCCCTTGATGATGACCTTGTTGTCCTCTATCTGATCGAGCTCGACCATTTTCACCCACTCGAACGAGGGAGTCCTCTGGCCTCCGAACTCGATGAAGGTGTCCTCCTTCCTGATCCGTTCCCCTTCGAAGGCGGGGCCGTAGGCGACGGGGATGGGCGGCTTCTCCACGATGATCTTGAGGCCCCTCATCTCGATGGCCTTCTGGACGATCTTGGAATGGTCGAGCTCCCTGTCCACCTCTTCGTACGTACACACGCCGGTGGGATGGATGACGGGGACGTTCGTATCCGCGACGGCGGGGAAGCCCATGTTGATGGCGCCCGCCCCGGTGGACCACTTTATGTCGTCCAGCTCGCCGAGAACGACCGCGAAGGCGAACACCCTGTCCTTCTGGTACTTCAGGTGCTCCCTGAAATCGCCCGGCTTTTTGCCGCCGAAGATGAGGGAGGCGCGAATGGCCCAGTCGAGGGCGTAGAGCGTATGTTCCGTATCGGGCCCGAGAGGGACGATACGGGAGTCCCACCCCAGTTCGACCCCCTTCCGCAGGAGCTGCCTGGTGACGCTGTCGCCGTTGCTCTGGCCGGAGAGGAAGGTGAGGATGTTCTTCTCTTGGAGCTCCCTGACGATATGCACCGCGATGTCGTCGGTGGGCGCCGCGCCGATGATGGCCGCGAAGCCCGGCATGGTGCCGTCCACGAGCTGGATGCCGAGGTTCCTCTGGATGGTGTCGGTGATGAACCCGTTGTACACATACCCTGTCTCGGGGTCCTTGCAGGGTTCGAGGCCGTTGATATACCGGACGGCGAGGATGATCTCCTCGGCAAAGAGCGTCGCCATCCCCGAATCGAGGGCCTCGCCGAGATAGGGCTTCCATATGGACTCGTCCGGCTCCGGATGCTGCAGCTCCCTGGCGAACCCGAGGGCGACCTTCATATCGCCGAGGGTCTTCACCGCAAAGCCGGTCATTGCGTAGATCATGGGAAGGTTGAATGCAGTATCCGGAAACTCGAAGGCGAAGTCCTTCCCCTTTTCGGCTATCGCCTTTTCCAGCATCTCTTCGGCCTGCGCTACAAGCTTGTTCGCCCCCCTTATAGCTGCAGTGGCTATCAACTTAGACATAAACTGACCTCCTGTGCCACATTATCGGCTCACTATCATTATTCCTGATTTTCTCTCGTGTACGCAACCTACCTACCGCGATTTGAGGAAAGCGGGCACGCCGTTTGCCTCCCTGGGTCCGACGGTGATCTTCCAGCCGGGCAGCTTCTCCTCGATGGCGCCGCTGAGGATGGCGACATACCCGGGAATGATCAGCTCCTTGTTCTTGAGCTCGTCCCCGATGCCGCTCTCCTGGATGAAGGCGGCTATCTTGGAGGCGGTGAACTTGCCGGCCGCCCATGCCGTCAATACCGACAGGCCCTCGCAGTCGAGGACCGCAAGCCGGGTCGGCACCTTGCTGTTTTCGACTTCACCCGAAAGGATGAAATAGGTGAGAGAGAAATTCGAGGTGATCAGCAGGGGGGATTCGGCGGTGGTCTCCCCGATGGTGTAGATCTTCTGCTCCACCTGCATCGGCACCTGAGGATCGGTGTAGATGTTCTGCCTCAGGGTAAAAAGGGCGAGGTCCTTCCACTTCTCGATGCTGCTCATGACGATCAGTGAGGAGTATTTGGCAACGCCCAGAGAGGCAACGAGCATTTCGAGCATCGCGTCATCCCGCTGGGCAAGGGTGATCACCGGGTATCCCAGGGCCTTGAAATTCTTCTTGATCGCGGCCCGCCTGATGAGAGTGTTGTTCTCGATGATCTCCTTTGCCGTCCTGGCGCCGGAATCGATCACCATGTCCTCCACGCCGAGCCCCTTTATCTTTTCGGTCAGGGAAGAGAGCGCGTCAAGCCCCTTCCCGGCCACACCGAGGGAGACCTTGTAATTCTTCGCGAGCGCCGCCATTGCGTCCGCATTGGATTCGTCCGCTCCGTAGAGGAGGGGTTTCCTGTCGGCGACGACCTTCAGCGCCGCCTCCGCAGCCGCTGCATTGGAGGTGGAAAGGACCAGGGGAACGGAGGGCGCCTTCGCGGCCACGGCCTTCACCACGCTTTCGAACTTCCCCGCATCCCCGGACGCGTTGCTCAGGAAGAGGACGTCGACCCGCAGCTTCTGGCCGACCCTGTCGATCTCCGAGGAGAGCACTCCCTCCACGATCCTGCCGATCTCGTCGTCGGAGAGGGTGTCTTTTACCTCCACCGCGAGAGCGCAGGGATTCACAAACTTCTTTTCGTGCCGGAAGAGGACGGTCTCCTCGCCCATCTTCACCGCCTTGTCGCCGGCGCCGAGGGTGATGGGCCGTATGGGAGGGGCCGACGCCTCGCCCAGGACCCTTTTCGCCTCGTCGGAGACATCGGGGCACGAGTCGAGGGACGCCTGCCTCTGGGCAAGCTTCATCGCGAAGGCCAGGCAGGTGGGGTGCCCGCACTTCTTGCAATTCGTCTTCGGAAGTAATTTGAATATTTCAACGCCTGTCAGAGCCATAGCTGTTCCTCCCTTATAGTAACTCGCCAATGAATTTTTCGACTGCCTTGATCGCTTCCGGATGCCGCATAATGAGGAGCTCCGCACCCGCGAGCACCAGACTGCCCGCGGTGGCCGTTTCCCACGCGATGCCCCTCTCCACGAGGGAGCCCCACTGCGGGAGGTCCGCCTCGGGGGCCTGGGTCTCCTTCACCTTCCAGACGTACATTCCCACGTCGCCCAGCATGGGCTGCTGCATGGTGGCGTCGTTCTGGGTCAGCGCCGCAAGGCGTATCCTCTCCATGACCGAATAGGTATACTCGAGGCCGTAGCCCAGCGCGGAGCACATGGGGTCGGTGATCAGCTTCTCTTTATCAAACCCCATCTGGGTGATGAGGATGTTGAGCTGCTTCGAGAGGTTGATGTCCAGCTCGGACATGGCGATCAGCTTGTGGTTGTTCGCCATGGCGGCGGCGGCGATGGTCTTGTAGTTGGCCTCCTGGGCCTTGCCGATGATGCAGTTCTTGTCCTTGGCCGCTTCGGCGACGGCGACCAGCACCGAGGAGTCCTTCTCCACATTATTGCTGCCCAGGATGATCAGGGGGACAGTGACGGCGGCGAGGACGTCCCGCACGGTTTTAGCCGCCTCTTCAGGCGAGCGGTTCTCCCTGTCGGGGTGGGTGCTGACCAGCCTGAGCGCGATCGCCTTCGCTCCGAGGGCGTCCTGGCAGTGCTTCGCCCAGGTCACAGGGTCGCCCGATACCCCTTCGTATGCCTTTCTTACCGTTTCCGGCCAGTCATCAGGGGGCGTGTCCTGGATCTCGAAAGCGATAACAGGCCTGGCAGGTACATTCCCTTCGAAAGAATGGAACGGGAGGACGTTCTCGCCTCCGAAAGCGACTTGCTTGTCCGTTCCTATGGCGACTTCGAAAACTCTACCCGAATAGGTCTCTTTTGGAGCAACAAAAGCCATGGTATTCTCCTCCTACATTTCAAGATAGGAATGTGCGTAAAGGGTCTTGCCCATTATCACATCAACCGTTTTTACTGTTTCCGCCACTTCGTGGGGGTCTGCGATCGCCGCGGTGAGGCCCTCATAGGTCAGGAGAGTGAGGTAGTATTTGTTGAGAATGGGCCGCAGCGCCTTGGGGCAGCCGTTGGAGATGTTGCTCAGGCCGACCACCGTCTTCATCGCGGGGTCGTTCAGCTCCTGGAACATCTTCACCGCCTTTATCACATGGAGCGCATGGTCCTGCGAAGTGGCTATCTGCAGAACGAGGGGATCGAGATAGAGGTCCTCGAGGGGGATGCCGTATTCCATCGCCCGCGCCATGATCTCGGCCGCGATGGCGGCACGCTCCTCGGCGTCGGCGGGCAGTCCGCCCTTCCCCACGGTGAGGCCGATGATCTGAGCGTTATATTTTGCCGCGATCTCCATCATCGGGAAGCGCTCGGGATCGTTGGAGGTGGAGTTGATGAGGGGCCTCCCCCACTCGTTGTTATGCACCTGCAGCCCTGCCTCCACCGCCTTGAAATTCGTGGTGTCGAGGCAGATCGGAAGGGGGACCACCTCTTGGATGGTGGTCACCATCCATTGCATCAGTTCTTCTCCTCCGTCTTCAGCAGGACCGATATTGGCGTCGATCATGCCCGCCCCCTGTTTCCACTGGTTGGTCGCGATCTCCTGGATGGGGCCCTTGTCCTTGGCCATCATCGCTTCCCGCACCCGCTTGGCAATAATGCTCAACTTCTCACCGATAATCAGCATACCCGTCTCCTTTCACAAAGTGGCTATAAGAAAATTCCATGTTACCAACAGTAACATAACTTTTTAATCACGTAAAGTAAAATCTTTATATTTCACGAGGTTATCTTTATTACCGACAACGCAGCTCATTTTCCGGCTGCAGATTCCCGCACCATCGTTTTGTTGCAGGACAGCCCTTCACGGCACCCGCAGGGCGTCGAGGATGCCGAAGAACGCCCGGACGGAGCGTGCGTCATCAGGAAGATCGAAAACGGGCCTGCCTTCCAGGTCGAATTTGGCTACCAGTTCGTCCTGCGGCACCAGCCCTGCAATGCTGATGTTCGACTGCTCAGCCCTCTTCCTGAGCTCATCGCCCTCGACGCCGGTCACTCTGTTGATGACGAGGACGCGCTTCTCCACCGCTAGCTGCAGCTCGTCCACCAACTCGTTGATCCTCTTCGCCGTAAGCACGCCCTTCACCGTCGGATCGCTGACGATGATCAGCAGGTCGACCTGATGGGTGGTCCTCCTGCTCAGGTGCTCCATGCCGGCCTCATTGTCGATCACGACATAGGGGTATTTGTCGGACAGCAGGTCCGTATACTTCCTGATGATGTTGTTTGCCGCGCAATAGCAGCCGGCGCCCTCGGGCCTCCCCATCACCATTAGGTCAAACCCCTCTGCTTCGATAAGGGACTGCTGCACCTGATAGTCGAACAACTGCTCCATGGACATTCCGCCGGGCCTCTCGCCGCCGCTCCGGACGGCCTGGAGGGATTCCTCCCTGAGCTTCCCGATGGTCGCATGTATTTCGAGGCCGAGGGCTTCGTTGAGGCATGAGTTGCTGTCCGCGTCGACGGCGAGAACAGGCCCCTTCCTCCTGCCGATCAGGTATTTTATGGTCAGGCCCGCAAGACTCGTCTTGCCGGTGCCGCCTTTTCCCGCAAAAGCGATGGTAAATGCCATGCACATCCTCCCTAATCAGGGTATGTATGCACACCCTGGTAAAAACCGGGCGGGGCGCCGCGTAGACCAAACGGCAAAAAAGGATAAGAATCCCGCTGCCGCCCCTGAAAGGCGCCCGCCTTCAGGCCGCAGACAGTTTCCCTGCAATATCCGGCAATGCGGAGAGGGAATCAATGATGAAGTCGGCGTCTTGTAAAACATCCTCAGAACGGTAGCCGTAGGTGACGGCAACCGTTCTGAGACCCGCGGCCCTGCCCGCTTCTATGTCATAGGTGCTGTCTCCCACCATCACCGCCTCGTCCGGACGTATCCCGAGGCGCGAGAGCACATGGCGGACCGGAACGGGAGAGGGCTTGCGCTCCTGCGTGGTATCGCTTCCCACCACGATATCCAGGTACGGAGCAAGGCCCAGCTTCTGCAGAATCGTCCCGGAAAGACCCTCCCGCTTGTTCGAGATGACCGCCTTCTTGTAGGCGGCCAGTCTTTCCAGGGTCTCCCGCACTCCGGGATACACCGTTGTTTTGTCGACCAGGTGCGCCGAATAGTGCTCAAGGAACCTGCCGACCAGGAGGTCCCTGTCGGCGGGGATCCCTTCCTTTTCGATCAGCTTCTCCATGAGGCGGGAAATCCCCTCGCCCACCAGACCGATCGTTTCCTTTACGGAGACAGGGGGAAGCCCGTACACACCGACTGCATAGTTGATTGCATCGGCAATATCCGGGCTCGAATCGATGAGTGTTCCGTCCAGGTCGAAGATGATCAGCCGAAGAGACATCTATTATCCTAATAGAAATCGATGAAAAACTCAATGGGTTTGCTCGGGCCTGGCAGAGGTCAAAACGGGCCGCGGAAAGAAGCCGTTCCGGCGGGAAAAAGCGCCCGGCGGGACCCGCTGCGCGGCGCGCCGCGCCGTCTCGTGCAGCCGTACTTCCGAAGAAACGGCGAAGAAACGGCGGAGAGGCGGGAACATTGACTCCCCCCACCCGTCATGATATCCTGTTAATGATGTCGGAAATAACGATAGAATCCATCTCGGTACGCCGCCTTGAGATCCTTGATGAACAGGGGAATGCCGACACCGCGCTGCTGCCTCCCCTTTCCGCCGAAGAAATAAAGAAAATGTACGCACTGCTCGTCCTCTCCAGGACCTTTGACCAGCGCGCGCTGAGCCTCCAGCGGGAGGGCAGGATCGGCACCTATGCCTCTATCCTCGGGCAGGAGGCAGTACAGGTGGGCAGCGCCTTCGCCCTCGAAAAATCCGACTGGGTCTTCCCTGCCTTCCGCGAGACAGGCGTCTTCCTCGCGCTGGGGTATCCCCCCCACCGGATTTTTCACTACTGGGGAGGGGACGAGAGGGGGATGATCACCCCCCGGGAGCTCAACATCTTCCCGATCTCCATCTCGGTCGGCACGCAGGTCCCCCATGCGGTGGGCGCCGCAATGGCGGCGCAGTACAGGAAAGACCCCATCGCCGTAGTCGCCTATTTCGGCGACGGCGCCACCTCCAAGGGAGATTTTCATGAGGGGCTTACCATGGCGGGCGTATTCAAAGCGCCGGTCGTCTTCCTCTGCCAGAACAACCAATGGGCAATCTCGGTGCCCCGGGAGAGGCAGACCGCCTCGAAGACCCTGGCGCAAAAAGCCTTTGCCTACGGGTTTGAGGGCATACAGGTGGACGGCAACGACATTTTTGCCGTGTACAAGGCCTCCCGGGAGGCGCTCGCGAAGGCGAGGGCCGGCGGAGGCCCGACCTTCATCGAATGCGTTACGTACCGCATGTCCCACCACACCACCGCCGACGATGCCACCCGCTACCGGCAGGA
The DNA here is from genome assembly GCA_046350935.1 of Thermodesulfovibrionales bacterium. GTDB lineage: Bacteria > Nitrospirota > Thermodesulfovibrionia > Thermodesulfovibrionales > Dissulfurispiraceae > Nitrobium. Next base: position 118,371 of record JAXLZK010000006.1, on the reverse strand, counting down.
AAGAGAGGTCGAGGAATGGCGGGCAAAGGACCCCCTTCTGCGCCTGAGACGGTACATGGAGAGGCAGGGCATCTGGACCGAGCAATACCGGCAGGAGACGGAAGAGGGGGCAAGGAGGACGGTCGACGAGGCCGTACGGACCGCGGAGGCGGCGCCCCCTCCGGATCCGAAGGACATGCTCCTTTTCACCTACGCGGAGCCCACTCCGCGGCAGGCGAAAGAGATGAGGGACTTCTGACATGCCGGAGATGAATATGGTGCAGGCGATCAATCTCGCCCTGCAGGAGGAGATGGAGCGGGACCCCGCCATCGTCCTGCTTGGCGAGGACGTAGGGAAGAACGGCGGCGTTTTCCGGGTCACCGAGGGTCTGCAGTCGCTCTTCGGCCCTGCACGGGTCATGGACACCCCCCTTGCGGAGTCGGGCATTGTCGGCGCCGCAGTCGGCATGGCGGTGTACGGCCTGAAGCCGGTGGCGGAGATCCAGTTCATGGGGTTCATCTATCCGGCCCTCGACCAGATCTTCTCCCACGCTGCCCGCATCCGCTCGCGCTCCCGGGGACGGTTCACCTGCCCCCTGGTCATACGGACCCCCTACGGCGTGGGGATCAGGTCGCCCGAGCTGCACTCCGAGAGCGCGGAGGCCCTCTTCTGCCACATGCCGGGCATCAAGGTCGTGGTGCCCTCCTCTCCCTTTACTGCTAAGGGCCTGCTCGCCTCCGCCCTCAGGGACCCCGACCCGGTGCTCTTCCTCGAGTCCACGCGCCTCTACCGGCTTATCAGGGAGGAGGTACCGGAAGGAGGCTATACGCTGCCCCTGGGCAAGGCCCGGACCATACGGGAAGGGAGGGGGATCACCGTCCTTGCATGGGGGAGTATGCTCCACAAGGCCCTCCGGGCAGCGGACGGGTACGACGCCGACGTGATCGATCTGATGACCCTCCGCCCCTTCGATGAAGAGACGATCCTCGCCTCGGTGAGAAAAACGGGAAGGGTCGTCATCATCCACGAGGCGCCGAAAACGGGCGGATTCGGTGCGGAGTTGGCGGCCACCGTTGCAGAGGACGCGATGCTGCACCTGAAAGGCCCCATCCTGCGGGTCGCCGGATGCGATGCGGTGCTTCCCCTCGCACGGCTGGAGGACGCCTATATGCCCTCGGTGGAAAGGATGAGGCGCGCCTTCGACGAAATCATGAAATATTAGGTTCTGCATACACACCCTGGACGCTGCTTTCTGCGTCAACCCGGGGAGGAGCGATCCCCCGCTGAAAAGGAGGAATGCGATGCCTTTTGCTTTTCTACTGCCGGACCTCGGAGAGGGGATCACCGAAGGCGAGCTGCGGAAATGGATGATACGGGAAGGGGACAGAGTCGAAGAGCACCAGAATGTCCTCGAAATCGAGACCGACAAGGCCGTCGTGGAGGTGCCCTCCCCGCGGACCGGGAGGGTGGTGCGCCTCAACAAAAATGAAGGCGATATGGTCAGGGTGGGAGAGGCGCTCATGACCATCGCAGAGGAGGGGGCGGCCGTTTCAGAGGAGCCGAAAGAGGAGCCGAAATCCCGCTCCGTTTCCGTGGTAGGGGTCCTCCCTGAAGAGGAGGACGAGGTCCTCGCCGCTCCGGCAGTACGGGCGCTCGCAAAGGAAAGGGGGGTGCGCCTCGAAACGGTGCGCGGTTCCGGCCCCGGCGGCAGCATAACGAAACAGGACGTGGAGGATGCCGCTGAACAGACGAAGGAGAGAAAGGCGCCGTCCGGTCCCGAAGAGCGGGTCCCCCTCCGGGGGCTGCGGAGGACCATAGCGAAGAACCTGCTCGCCTCCCAGCATGCCACCGCCTTCGTCACCGGCATGGACGAGGCGGACATCACCGAATTGTGGGAGCTCAGGGAGAGGGAAAAGAAGGCCCTGCTCAAAAAGGGAGTGCACCTCACTTTCCTGCCCTTCTTCATCAAGGCGGTGCAGCACGCGCTTGCGGAGCACCCAAAGCTCAATTCCTCCATTGACGAGGAGCGGGAAGAGATCGTCGTGAGAAAATATTTCAACATCGGTATCGCCACGGACACCCCTGACGGCCTCATGGTCCCCGTCATCAGGGATGCCGACAAGAAGACCATTATCGAACTTGCCGCGACGATCCAGGACCTGAGCGAGAAGGCCCGGGATCGGAAAATCAAGCTGGAAGAGATGCAGGGCGGGACCTTTACCGTCACCAACTACGGCCATTTCGGGGGGACCTTTGCGACGCCCATCATCAACTACCCCGAATCAGCCATCCTCGGGACGGGGAGGATCTCCGAAAAGCCCTGGGTGAAGGAGGGCCGGATCGCGATCAGAAGGATACTCCCCCTCTCCCTCACCTTCGACCATCGGGTAACGGACGGGGTGGACGCCTCGCGCTTCCTGGCGCGCGTCATCGCCTACCTCGAAGACCCTGCCCTGCTGTTTATCGAGAGCGCATGAGCTCCCTGAACGCCCTCTTCGCGCCCGAGTCCGTCGTCCTCATCGGCGCCGCCCACACCGAAGCGAAGCTGGGCGGCATTGTCCTCAGGAACCTCAAAAAATTTCCGGGGAAAGTCTACCCAGTGAACCCGAAATACCGGGAGCTCATGGGATACACGGCCTACCCCTCGCCCCGGGAGGTGCCGTATCCCGCGGACCGGCCCCTCGATCTCGCGGTGATCATGCGGCCCGCCTCAGAAGTGGCGGACATCCTGCGCGACCTCCGGGGCAGAGTGCGCTGCGCCGTCATCGTCAGCTCCGGCTTTGCGGAGGCGGGGCGGAAGGACCTGCAGGACGAAATCAGGGAGATCGGGCGGGCAAGCGGGATACGGCTGCTCGGTCCGAACTGCATGGGAATTTATCATCCGCGCCGGAGGCTCGACACCTTCTTCATCCCGTACGAAAGGCTGAAGAGGCCGAAAAGGGGGAATATCGCAATCCTTTCCCAGAGCGGAGCGGTCATGACCATTCTCTTCGAGGCGCTACGGGCGGCAAACGCCGGGGTGTCCTCGGCAGTGGGGTACGGGAATGCCGTCGATATCGATGAAGGGGACCTGTACGAGCACCTCAGGGAGGACGATGCGACGCAGGTCGTCGTCTCCTATATCGAATCCCTGGGGGAGGGGAGGAAGTTCCTCGAAAAAGCGCGCCTGCTCGGGGAGAAGAAGCCCCTTATCGTCCTGAAAGCCGGGAAAGGGGAAGGCGGCCGGACCGCGGCATACTCCCATACCGGGCGGCTTGCCGGGAAATACGAGGTCTTCGCCTCCCTTCTCCGGCAGTTCGGGATACGCGAGGCGGGCGACCTCGACGGGCTCATCGATTCGGCCAAGGCCCTCTCGCATCAGGGGCCGGCCCTGTCCGGCCGGAAGACGGGGAAGCGGGTCTGCATTGTCACCAACGGCGGGGGCGCGGGGGTCCTCGCAGCAGACGAGTGCATGCGGCAGGGCCTGGACGTCACGCGCGTGCCGGAAGAAAAAATACGAAAGCTCAAAGGGATATTCCCCTCCTTTTTCAGTGTTACAAACCCCGTCGACCTTACCGCACAGGTACGGGATGAGGATTACCTGGCCGCACTCGAGGAGGTGCAGGAGGCGTACGACGGCTTTCTGATCATCGCCCTGACAGGGGTCATCGGCATCTCCCTCCGCCTTGCGGAGCTGGTCCGTGCTTTCAAGGAGAAGACGGGCAAACCGATGGTGCTCTACACGTCGAATGACGGCGGCGGCCGGCCTCTTGCCCGGCTCATGGAGAAGGCGGGGGTCCCCGCCTACCCCTCCCCCGAACGCGCGGTGCAGGGACTGAAAGCGTTATTGTGTTGAAATAATTGCAACCGCTCTGGTAAATTTGTACGGGTGGTACAGGGAAAAACGAGGGGGGAAAAACCTCGTTCTGCCGCAAAGGGGCTGAACCACAAGGAAAAGGAAACAGTATTTTGATCGATTCATTGCGGCTTCTTATACAAAAAACTACTAAGCTTCCTACCATTCCGGTTATCGCCCATCAGATCCTGACCCTCGCCGAAGATGAGAAAGCCACTCTCGGGAAGCTGGAAAGCATCATACAGCAGGACCCTGCCATCGCAGCGAGAATCGTGAGCTTTTCCAATTCGGCGCTCTTCGGGCGCACCTCCTCCTGCCCCACCATCGCCTGCGCTATCCAGAGGATCGGGGTCAACAACGTCCGGAATATCGCGTTGGGGATCTCCCTGACGACCCTTTTCGACAGCGGCAGCCAGGAGCTCGCCTACGGGTACCGGAAGCTGTATCACCACTCCCTGGCAGTGGGAATTCTGGCGAAGCACATCGCCGAACGAGCGGGACTGAAGAAGACCGAGGAGTATTTCCTCAGCGGAATGCTGCATGATCTCGGCTTTCTCCTCCTGAACCGTTTTTCCCCCGACATCTACCGGAAGACGTTCGATGAGAGGGGAGAGGGTGAATGGCCAATGGAGGCGGAAAAGAAGGCCCTCGGCTCTACCCATGCCGAAGTGGGGGCGTGGCTGGCGGACCACTGGCGTCTCCCCCTGAGCATCTGGGAAGCCATCCTCCATCACCATACCCCGTCCCTGGCGAAAGAGCACGTCGCCATGTCTGCGGTGGTCCATCTCGCGGACTACCTCGCCATCCGGAAATTCCACGCCCCGAACGAGAAGAGCCGGGGATACCCCCTGGACCTCTCTGCGCTGGAAGCTCTCGCCCTCTCCCGGGCCAGGGTCGAAGAAATTGCGGAAGGAATCGACGCGAGCATCTTTTCGGGCGGAGTATTTTTCGCGTGAGCAGCCGGCCCTTCCTGGAATGGCTGGAGAGGGTCCTCGCAGAAGAAGGGCGCACCGCCCTCCCCACCGGGAAGATTTCGTCCCGCGAGCAGGCGCTTGCGGAGGAGATCAGGAAGAGATGCGAGCAGGCCGCCACCCTCCAGCGCTACTCGAAGCTTTCCCTCCAGGCGCTGAACAGTACCGAAATGCTCTGCGAAATGACGCTCCGCGTTCTTTCCGCCCTGATCCGGATCGACCGGATCGGAGAAGGACCGCAGGACATCGACAGCCTCTGCAGGGAGATCGTCGATGTCCTCTCCCAAGACCTTGAATTCGAGAACTGCTCCATCATGCTGAAAGAGCCGGAAGGAGAACACCTCCGCATCGCGGCGGGAAAGGGCAAGGGCGACAAGTACGCGGTCGCACCGAAGAAAAAGGGGGGGAAAGCCCGCCTGATACGGTTAGGGGAGGGGATAGCCGGCACGGTCGCGGAGAGCGGCGAGCACCTCTTCGTGCCCGACGTAGCACAGGACAAGCGCTTCAAGCCCCTTTCGATGGGAGTGGAGGTCGGCTCCCTGCTCTCGATACCGCTCCGGAACAACGAGGGCGTCATCGGCGTCATCAATCTCAGCCATTCCGCACCGGACACCTTTGACCCGGCCAGGGTGCAGCTCATGATACTCCTTTCCGGCTATGTCGGACAGATGATCACGCTCGCCACCCTCTACAACAGGACGAGAGGGTGGAACGAAGCGCTGCGCCGCGAAGTGGCGGAGAAGACGAAAGAGCTCGTCAAGAACAACAGAAAGCTCCATAAAATTGCGGTGACCGATTCCCTGACCGGGTTGTACAACAGGCGCTTCTTTTTCATGCGCCTCGAACAGGAGTTCTCGCGGGCGCTCCGGTACGAGGAGCACTTCGCGCTTCTCGTCATCGACCTCGACAACCTCAAGCCCATCAACGATACCTACGGCCACATCACGGGAGACAGGGTAATAAAAGGTCTGGGGCGCTTCCTCGGCAGGGCAGGCAGAAAGGGAGACACCATCGGGCGGATCGGGGGAGACGAGTTCGCCTATATCCTCCTCAACGCCGATGAGACCGTCTCCCATTCCTTCGCCCTTCGTCTGCAGGAGGAGTTCGCGTCCCTGAGCTTAAGGGGGGTGAGCATGCGGACGACCATCAGCATCGGCATCGTCTGCACGCAGAACTACCAGTTCGACAAATACCAATCTCTGTACCAGGCAGCCGACAACGCCCTCTACCGGGCGAAGAAGAAGCGCAACAGCGTCAGCATCTTCCGGCACGCCTCCCGGCGCTCCTGACGCCCCCGTCCTCCTCCGCAGCCGGAGAAGCAGCCTGCCGGAGGTCCGTTGCGGATTTTTCATGGATGCTTTATGATTCAGGGAGCACCTGCTTTTGAGCGCACTGCAGCGGCGCAGCGGCGCTGTACGGGAGGATACCATGGATACCGCTCCGGTCGCACCGGGCAGCATCGCCCCGCCTTTCGGGAGAAGATTCCTGGAGCGGTATGCAGGCAGACATGCCCTGCTCGAACATGAGGCGAAGGAAATCGTGCGGCAGACGGGGCTGCCCGTCCCCCGGGGCATCTTCATCGGCAGGGGAGAGCCGGTCGCGCCGCCTCCCGGCGTCCCCTATCCCCTCGTGGCGAAGGTCTCGGCTGCCGGCATCTCCTCAAAAAGCGAACTCCGGGGGGTGCGGACCGGGCTGAAGGACGAGGAGGAGCTGCGCGCCGCAGCGGCGGACCTCATGGCGATCAGCGGGGCGGAGGGGGTCCTTGTAGAGGAGACGGCTCCGTCCGGCGTCGAAGTAATAGCGGGGGGCATCAACGATATTCAGTTCGGTCCGGTCGTGATGTTCGGCATGGGAGGCGTCCTTGTGGAGCTGCTCAGGGACAGCTCCTTTGCCCTCGCTCCCCTCTCCCGCGCGGATGCCCTATGGCTCATACGGCAGAGCCGGGGGCGCCCCCTCCTCGAAGGATACCGGGGAACCCCCCCGGTGGACAGGGAGGCGCTCCTACGCATTCTCCTTGCCGTATCGGACATCATGGCAACCGGAATGGTGGAGGAGGTGGACCTGAACCCGGTCGCCCTCTACCCGGAGGGGGCCATGATCCTGGACGCGAAGCTGCTCCTCAGGCATTCGGATACCGCTGCCCGATAGAGCGGATGATGTCGAGGATGGAAAAGAAGGCTTCGATCATTTCCGGGTCGAAGTGCTTTCCGCTCTCGCTCCGCATCGTCTCGAGCACCTGCTCCTCGTCCCAGGGGTCTTTGTAGGCCCTTCGGGAGCAGAGGGCGTCGTACACGTCCGCAATAGCCACCACCCTGCCGAAGGGGGGAATTTCCTCGGCTTTCTTGCCCAGCGCCTTTCCGCTCTGCCCCTCGTAGCCCAGCATCGGCTGGCCGCTCAGGGCATTGATGTGTCCGGGGTAGCCGCTCCCGTCCCAACGTTCGTGATGGTTCAGCGACACGAGGGACGATGCCTCGTCGAATTCCGAATACGTATCGGAAAAGAGGCGGGCCCCGAGGTAGGTGTGCTGCTTCATCGCTTCGAACTCCTCGGGGTCGAGCCGGGCGGGCTTCTTGAGAATCGTGTCGGAAATGGCCACTTTCCCGACGTCGTGGAGCATTGCAGCCATCCTCAGGATATCCCTGTTCTTCTCTATCTCCTTTGAAGGGACCCCCCGCGCGGAGGCCCACCGCTCGTAGATTTCCACCGCAAACGCCGCAACGCGGTTCACATGCGCCCCCGTCTCCTTCGGATCGCGCAATTCCGCCATCCTGATCATCCTCAGGATAATGGCCCTCGTCATCTGCGCCCGTTCGATCGCGATGGCCGCACTGTTGGCGAAATGCAGGATAAACGGCTCGTCCTCCCCGGCGAAGGGCAGGATGTTCCCCTCCCCGTCCATGGCGTTGATCAACTGCAGCACGCCGATGACCTCTCCCCTGTTGTTGGTAAGGGGAAAAGTGAGGACCGACTTGGTGCGATACCGGGAGAGCTCGTCATAGCCCTTGTTGAAGGAGTAGGGCACTCCCTCCGGCAGCTCGTAGACATCCGGGATGTTCAGCATCCTCCCGGTGCCGGCGACATACCCCGCGATGGACTCGTTGTCGATGGGAATGGAGAAGGTGGAATAAAGGAGCTTCTGCCCCTCAGGGAGCTTCTTCTGCATGGTCTCGTTCTGCGTATAGCTGAACTTCAGGCGGTTCCCCTCCTTGATATAGATGGAGCCTGCATCGGCGTTGACAAACCGGCGGGCCACCGTCAGGATTCTCTCCAGGAGGAGGTCGACATCATGCACACGGGCGATTTCGTGTCCGAGATCGATGATATGGGTCAGTTTCTGCTTTTCATCGAGCATCCTTCCTCCCTCCCGGACACGACACGGGGCTGTCCGCTATGCGGCCCTGTATTTTTTGCGCACTTCCCTTGCTTTTCCGCAGGTATACTCCCCCTCGGGGCAGGGGGCGCGGAGACAGCCGGGGCCCGCCTGCGCAAAGATGACCGGAGCGGCCTTTTTGGCGAGGTGGAGCATCCTTTCCGCCATGCGCCGTATCTCCCACTGGGCCCGGTTGCAGCACCTCTGCCCGAAAAAGTGCAGCAGCTCGCGCGCATTCATGGTGACGATGATCTTCGTCTCCGCCGCGTTGGGCAGGACGAAGCGGGCGTCCTGGTTCGCCGCCTCCCCGCGGATGCCTTTTTCGTTCAGTTTTTCGACCAGGTGGTTGTAGGCTCTCTGCGCCTCCGCCATACAAGCGGCGAAGTACCTCCTCAGCTCCTTGTCTTCCCGGATCGCAGGAGGGATGAGGTAGTCGAAGCCGTCCGCCTCGCCGACATAGCGCTGCGACTGCTGGGAATAGGAAGCGATGCGGTGGCGCACCAGTTGATGGGAGCAGGCTCTCGATATGCCCTCGACCGCAAAAGTGAACGAGGCGTGCTCCAGGGGGCTCAGATGCCCCATTTTCATCAGCCTCTCCACAAAGGCCTTCTGGTCCCCGGACTTGATTTTTCCACGGAGAGATTCGATGGAGGAGGGGCTGTAGCACAGCTTTGCCGCCAGCGCGACCGCCTCTTCAGGATCGGGCGTACAGCGGAGAAGCAGTACCTTCAGTTTTGCTTCGGACATGAAGGATTATACTGATTCAAACAGAGCGAAAGCAAGGGAAGCGGAGCGTCCGGAGGCTGCTCCTTATCTGCCCATTATCTGGAGGTATTTTGCAATCCCATTCCGCGTTATCAGACCGACGATTCCGCCGTTGCCCATCACGGCAAGCCTGCCCCGGTCCTCGCCGATCATCTTCTCCAGCGCTTTCATCGCGTCGCTGTCCTCTTCGATCTCCCCTTTCCGGTCGTGAGGCACGACGATCTCGCCGACCCGTCTGCTCCGCCACTCCTCGCGGGGGACGTCCTTCACTTCCTTCATCGAGACGAAGCCCAGAAAGCGCCCCCCCTCCATCACCGGAAACCCCCCGAATCCATAGCGCAGGAAGTAATCGTTGACCGCCGCCTCTACGGGCGTTTCGGAAGGTATGCCGACCATGTCTTTCACCATGATATTCCGCACCTTGATACCCCGGAGCATTTCGTGAAGATTCGCCTGCTGGTAGCTCGACTGCGCGGCTGAATAGAGAAACCACCCGATCAGCATCAGCCAGAGGCCCCCGGAATATCCGGTAAAGAGCGTGAACACCCCGAAAAGGATGAAGAGCAGCGCGATGATCTGCCCGTATCCCGAAGCCTTCCGCGTCGCGTATAAAAAGTCCCTGGATCTGTTCCAGAGATAGGCCCTCACCACCCTTCCCCCGTCCATGGGAAAGCCGGGGATCAGGTTGAAAACCCCGAGGACGAAGTTCAGCTGCGTGAGATACCAGAGCAGTGCCCGCGCCACCCCGGCGGAAACCAGATAGTATGCCGCATAGAAGACGCCCGCAAGGAAAAAGCTCGAAAGCGGTCCGGCAATCGCGATCCTGAACTCCGCCTGCGGGTTCGGCGGCTCTCCCTTCATCTGGCTTACCCCCCCGAAGATGAACAGCGTGATGTCGGAGATGGGGAGTTTATATTTCAGGGCGACAAACGAGTGGAGGAGCTCATGGAACGCCACGGAAAAAAAGAGCAGAAGGGCCGCGGCGACCCCCCCCAGCCAATAGTGCCGGGCAGGAAGGTCGGGGGCGGCGTGGGGGAAGTAGAAGGTGGAGAGAGACCAGGTGATAAGGCCGAAGATAATAAGCCAGGAAAAGTGGACCCGGATGGGAATTCCCATGACCGAAGCTATTTTTACGGAGCCTGCCTGCAGGGGAGTGCTCATCGCCGCACCTCGTATCAGGGAGCGGAGGCGCACCGGCCGGTAGCACGGCCGGCTGCCTGCACTGCCTGGTGATCTACAGCCCTTACTGAAAGTATACCACTGATCCCGCACGCTTTCCGACAAAAAAGCGTGCCGGGATGCGCCCTACAGCTTTCCCTTGGTGGTGGGGACCCCCCTGATCCGCTGATCGAGGGAAACCGCCTCCCGCAGCGACCGCCCGAAGGCCTTGAAAATAGCCTCGAAGATGTGGTGGAGGTCCCTGCCGTAGTGGACGATGATGTGGAGATTCATCATGGCATGGTTCGAAAGCGCCCGGAAAAAGTCCTCGAAAAGGGACACCTCCAAGTCCCTGAGCGTTCCCGCGGAGGGGGAGACCTTGTACACCAGGTAAGGCCTCCCGCTCAGATCGAGGACCACCTGCGCAAGACTCTCATCCATGGGGATCAGAGCGTTCCCGTACCTTCGTATCCCCTTCTTCTCCCCCGCCGCCTTCCTGATCGCTTCGCCGAGGGTGATCCCGAGGTCTTCCATCAGGTGGTGGTAGTCGATCTCGATATCCCCCTTCGCCCTGACCGTAAGGTCCATGAGGCCGTGAAAGGAAAACAGGGTGAGCATGTGATCGAGGAAGGGAATGGAAGTGTTCACCTCGCACTCCCCCTTCCCGTCAAGGTCTATGACAACCGAAATGTCCGTCTCTTTCGTTGCCCGTTCAAAAGTGGCGCGTCTCTTCATCTCTTTTTCCTCCCCACCGCTTTTTTCAACGCCTCAAGGAAAAGGGTATTCTCCTCGGGAGTGCCGACGGTGACCCGCAAAGCCCCCTTGATGGCGCCGCTCAGGTTCCTCACCAGCACCCCCGCCTTCTGCAGCTTCCGGTGCACGGCTTCAGCGTCTTTCACCGTCATCAGGACGAAGTTTGCCTCTGAGGGATACGGGGTGACGCCCTCGAAAGTGCGCAGCGCAGCCGAGAGCCTTTCTCTTTCCGCAATAACGCTCCTCACCGCTGCTTGGACAGCCCTCCTCCTCTTGAAGGCCTCCGCCGCCACCGCTTGGGAAATGCCGTTGATATTAAAAGGAAGCCTCACCTTGTTCACCTCGGCAATCAGCCCCCTGTCCGCCATCATGAACCCTACCCTCAGGGAGGCAAACCCGATCTTGCTCAGCGTCCTGAGCACGACGAGGTTCGGGTAGTCCTTCAGGAAAGGGAGAAAACCCCTTTCGCTCGAAAAGGGCTGATACGCCTCATCCACCACCACGATCCCCTTTGACGCCTCGACGATCCTGAGGATCTTGTCGGTGGAGAAGCAGTTTCCCGTGGGGTTATTCGGGGAGCTGAGAAAGAGAAGGGAAGGACGCCCTTCCTTCACGGCAGCGAGCATTTTTTCCCTGTCGAGATCGAATTCCCCGTCAAGGGGGATCCCTCTGTGCTCTGCCCCCAAGGCCTGGGCGATGATTCCGTACATGGAAAAGGTCGGGACAGGATAGAAAACAGGCCCCCCGAAGGCGGTAATCAGGCAGTAGATCAGCTCGTCGGAGCCGTTCCCCAGGAGGACCTCCTCCGGACGAACGGAAAAGGCCCGGGAGATCCTTCTTTTCAGTTCTCCGGCATTCGGGTCGGGGTACCGGTTGAGGGAGAGCGCCCTCTCCTTCCACTCCTCGAGGGGAAAAGGCGCGTACGGGCTCTCATTGGCATCCAGCTTCACCCTGCAGGGTGTCTCCTTCGCCTCGTACGGGCGCAGGGAGCGGATATTTTTCCGGGATAGTTTTGAAAAATCCAATCTTTTCGCCATCCGTTTATAATAAAAGTACCTGGTATCATTGTCAATCTCTTCAGCCTGTCCGAGGGCGATTTTCTTGACAGGAAGCCCGGTCACCTGCTAAAGTAGGAAATAACCGAAAAAGCCTTATTATTTCATTATAGAGAGGAGGGATATGGGTGCCCTCTGTTAAAGTAAAAGACATCGAGTCTTTAGAATCCGCTCTCAAACAGTTCAAGAAACAATGCGAGCGTGATGGCGTACTTTCAGACATAAGGAAAAGAGAGCATTACGAAAAACCCAGCGTCAAAAAGAAGAAAAAAGTCTTGGCTGCTCGTAAGAAGGCGGCGAAGCGGACGAGGTCCTTCTCCGCGCGGTAACAAATTCCTTTCGTCCGCTGAAGTTTGAGGGAGATATTCCCGAGACGTAGACACAAGCAAACTCAAAAGGCCTTGAAATCAAACGATTAACTGATTCGATCAGTAGGTATGATTCTCAAGGCCTTTTTGCATGGCGAACCCGATGCACCCGTAAGCAGCGCTCCTCCGTTGCATCGTTTTCTTTCGGCCCCTTCCCCCCTTTCGGCGGGAAGGGAGTCCGGCTGAAGAGCAAGGAGCGCCTCTTCCCTGCTGCTTCGTGACGGCAGCGACGATACGATACGAGGTGATATGCGTTGAATCTTTCCGACTTCTACAAAAAAGCGATTTCAGCAGGGATAGAGAACGACCCCCGGGGAAAAGAGACCGTCATGAGGGAGTTGGAGAGAAAGAAGAAGGAGTTCGAGAATCTCTCTCCCAAACAGAAAGAGACCTTCGACAGGGAAAACCTCGAGAACCCGTACGCTGACTCGCGGGTCCTCCACGGCACCGGAGAAGAACCTGTGAAAAGGGTGCTGGTGGGCATCGATATCGAAGTGGGGGAGGTCCTCCTTGCCGATACCCTGCGCTCCCGCAACAAGCCGGTCGACCTCATCGTCTCTCACCATCCCGAAGGCAGGGCATTCGCCGCTCTCCATTCGGTCATGTACATGCAGTCCGATATCCTGAGCAGGTTCGGCGTGCCCATCAATATCGCGGAAGGAACGATGGAGGGGAGGATAAAGGAAATAGAGCGGAGGCTGATGCCGGTGAATCATACCCGGGCGGTCGATGCCGCCCGGCTGCTCGACATCCCCTTCCTGTGCCTGCATACCCCGGCGGACAACATGGTGGCCGCCTATCTGCAGCAGATGTTCGACAGTGAAATGCCCTACACCCTTGAGGACGTTGTCGACCTGCTGCGGAAGATTCCGGAATACCTTGAGGCTGAAAAAAACAGTTCCGGACCGAAGATCCTGCTGGGAGCGAAGAGCAGAAAGGCGGGAAAGATTTTCGTCGATATGACGGGCGGCACGGAGGGCTCGAAAGAGATCTTCCAGAGCCTTTCCCTCGGGGGCATCAATACCGTCGTCGCCATGCATCTCACCGAGGACCACCGGAAAGAGGCGGAAAAAAACCATGTCAACGTGGTGCTGGCAGGGCACATCGCCAGCGACAACGTAGGGGTAAACCTTCTTTTCGACGCCTTGCAGGAGGAAGGGCAGCCGGAAGTAATCGAGTGCTCGGGTTTCAGGAGAGTAAAGAGGAAATAGACCGGCGTTTTCCGACGCTGCGGCAGACGGAGAAAACGGTGGCAGCCATGAAGCCTGATAGTGTTGTTGAAGAAATAAAATCGAAAATCGATATCGTCAGCCTGATCGCCGAGCATGTCGATCTGAAGCGTGCAGGACAGAACTACAAAGGCCTCTGTCCCTTCCACTCGGAAAAAACCCCCTCTTTCATGGTCAATCCCTCAAAACAGATCTTCCATTGCTTCGGCTGCGGCAAAGGCGGAGACGCTCTCTCGTTCATCATGGAATGCGAGAGCATGAGCTTCCCGGAGGCAGTCACCTATCTCGCCGGCAAGGCAGGCATAGCGATCGAGGACTACCGGCGCGAGACAAAGGCGGGCAGAAGCCTGAAAGAGGACCTGTACGCCATCAACAGGGAGGCGCTCGCCTTCTTCCGAAGCAATGTCCACCCCTCCCGCCAGACAGGAGCGTACCTGAAGGAGAGAGGCCTGGCGGACGAAACAGCCGGGGCCTTCTCCCTCGGCTGCAGCAGGCAGGAGCGCGATGCCCTTTTTACCCATCTCGTCAAGCTGCAGTTTCCCCCGGAGCATATCAAGGCTTCCGGGCTCGTCTATTTCGGAGAGCAGAAACCCTTCGATTTTTTCAGGGACCGGCTGATGTTCCCGCTGTTCGACCTGCAGGACAGGGTCATCGCCTTCGGCGGGAGGATCATGACCCCTTCAAAGAGCTCTCCCAAATACCTCAACTCCCCCGAAAGCGCGATCTTCAGGAAGGGAGAGGCGTGCTACGGACTGAACCGCGCGAAGGGCGCCATCGGCAGGAAGGGGTACTCCCTCGTCGTGGAAGGGTATATGGATACCCTCCTCTGCCATCAATACGGGTTCGAGAACGCCGTAGCCCCCCTGGGGACCGCTCTCACCGCGGGACACCTGAAAAAGCTCAAAAGGTTCTCCGACAAGCTCCTCCTCGTATTCGACGGAGACGCGGCGGGGACCTCCGCCACGAAGAGGGCTCTCGAACTCGTGTACGCGGAGGGCATGGCGGCGAAGGTGCTCGTCCTCCCGGAGGGCGAAGACCCCGACAGCTTCCTCAGAAAATACGGCCCGGAGCAGTTCAGAAAACGGATGGGTGCTGCGCTGACACCGGTGGAATTTCTGCTGAAGGCCTCCGGGAAAAACAGGATCGACGGCGTGAGGGTCCTGCTGCGCTTTCTCTCCCCCTGCCCCGATTCCCTCATGAGGGACGAGGCCCTTCGCGAGCTGGCCGACAGGTCGGGGATGCAGGAAGCGGCGCTCAGAGAGGAATTCAAAAACATGCAACGGGGTCCGTCCCGGCCGGGCAGATACCCTGCCGGGGAGGCTTCCGGTCTGCACGCGAGAGCGGAAGGTCCGGGCACTGCTGCGCTCAGCAGGGAGGAGCGCATGCTTCTCCTCGCCCTTCTCTCGGCTCCTGAACGGGCGATCCCGCTTCTTGAAAGCTTTCCCGCGGACAACCGGGGAAGCGGGCTGGTGCGGGGAATTTTCGAAAAGGTCAAAACCGCCTTCGCCCCCGGAACAGCAGATGGTCGTTCGACGGAAAGAATCCTCGCCCTTTGCGACGACGAGGAAAAGAGGCTCGTCACCCACCTTTCCGTCAGCCCTGAAATCGACGAGGAAAACGTGGAGGTAGTCATAGAGGAGTGTCTCAGGAATATCGCGGTGAAGGATCTCGAAAAACAGATACGGTCGGCGGGGGAAGCGGGCGATGTGGAGCGCCTGCAGTCCCTGCTTCTCCAAAAAAAGGAAAACTATCAGAAAACTCCGGAAGCCTTTCACGGAAAAGGCGTTGCGGATCACGAAAGGAGGGGGTCTTGAGAGAGCCGTTTCATGTATACGACGAGGGTTTCGGCAAGCAGGACGCCGATTTCCCCGACAATGCCATCGACGACATAGCGGTGCTCGAAAACACGGAGCCTGTCGATACCGAAGGCATTAAGAAGTCCATCGAGCAGGAATACGATCCGCTAAAAGCCTATTTGAAGGGAATCAGCCTGATCCCCCTTCTCACCAAGGAGGGGGAGATCGAGATCGCGAAGCAGATCGAGGAGTGCAAGCTGAAGATCTCGGGGGCCCTTTTTACCATTCCCTTCGTCATCAACAAACTGGTGACCCTGGGCAGGCTGGTGGAAAGGGGCGAGGCTCCCCTGACCGATCTCATCCAGGACGACGAGGAGCTGGCTGAAGAGGAAATCTTCTCGGAGACGGAGCGTTTCTCAAAGCTTACCGAGGAGATACACACCCTGTTCACCCGGAGGAAAAGGCTCCTGAAAGAGGGAGGTCTCTGCTCGGAGGGCAAGGCGCCCGCGGCGCAGAAAAACGCCCGCATCGTAAAGTCGCTCTCGTGCAACCGCGACCAGATACTCCTGCGGGTAAAGGAGCTGAACCTGAAGGAGGACGTCATCAACGCCTTCTCAGAGGAGCTGAAGAAGCTGAGCGACCAGCTCGAAGCCCTGAACGGGGACCTCCTGAAGACGAGGAAAGCGAAGGGCAAGGCTGCCGAATGCAGGCAGCTCATCGCCGAGATCAGAAAACTGGAAGCCGCCATCGGCCTGCGCACTACCGAGGTAAAGAAGACGGCCCGCGCGCTGGACAAGGCGGAGATCGAGGTGAGCGGCGCAAAGGGGCAGTTGGTGGAATCGAACCTCCGGCTGGTCATCAGCATTGCGAAGAGGTATATCGGCAAGGGGCTGAGCCTCGGGGACCTCATTCAGGAGGGGAACATCGGCCTGATGCGGGCGGTGGACAAGTTCGAATACCGGAGGGGGTACAAGTTCAGCACGTACGCAACCTGGTGGATACGGCAGGCGATCAGCCGGGCCATCGCTGACCAGTCCCGTATCATCCGCATCCCCGTCCACATGATAGAGAACATCAACAAGATCAACAAGGTCACGAAGGAGCTGGTGCAGGAGTACGGCGTGGAGCCCAGCCCCGAGGAGATCGCCAAGCGCTCGAAGATACCGGTCGACAAGGTCAAAAACATCCTGAAGATCTCGAAAGAGCCGATATCCATCGAGACCCCCATCGGAGAGGAGGACGATACGATGCTCAAGGACTTCATCGAGGACAAATCGAACCTCTCTCCTCTGGATGTGGTGATCCAGGAGGACCTGAAGACGCACATCGACAAGATCCTCTGCACCCTCTCCCCCAAGGAGGAAATGGTGATCCGCAAGCGTTTCGGCATCGGGGAGGAGAACCCGCACACCCTTGAAGAGGTGGGACAGGCCTTCGACGTGACCCGGGAGCGCATCCGGCAGATCCAGGTGAAAGCCATCCGCAAATTGAAGCACCCTTCGCGGAGCAAATGGCTCCGGGACTTTTTAGGAAACCCTTGACTCGCAGGCACTTAGGGTTATATAGTAGAAAGCTTGAGACCAAAGGTCTGCCCCCTGCAGGAAGACGCGTCCGGAGCTGAAAAGCGCTGAGGCGGGATCTTCCTGCCGCACACCTTTGCGGGCCCATAGCTCAGTTGGTAGAGCTACCGGCTCATAACCGGTTGGTCCCAGGTTCGAGTCCTGGTGGGCCCACCAAACAAAAGCGAAGAGCGGAGCAGGAAGGAGAGGGAAACAGGGGCGCCTCCGGCGGCTGGTTCCCGCCCCGGGGTGAATCCCCTTCTTCTGATTGCTCACTTTCCCCTCTCGCTTTCATGCAACGAGGGACCGGTGAACGAACAGCTACAGCTTCTTATAGACCTGCAGAAACTTGACACCCTCATCCTCTCTTCGCGGATGAGGATCGACGCAATTCCGGCAACCCTCTCCTCCCATGAGGTTCCCCTGAAGAACGCGGAGGCGGCCTGTGAAGCGCAGCGCCAGCTCTACGCGGCCCTGGAGAAGAAAAAGAAAGACAAGGAAGGCGAGATCGAAGAGCTGCGCGAGAGGACGAAAAAGCTGAAGCAGCGCTCCTCCGACATCAAGAACAACAAGGAGTACCAGGCGCACCTCAAGGAGATCGAAAAAGTCGAAAAAGACCTGAAGGGCGCGGAAGATACGCTCCTCGGCCTCATGGAGTCCCTGGAGGAAGCGTCCCGGCGTCTCAAAGAGGAAACCTCCCGCGTCGCCGGGGAGAAGGCGAGGGTGGAAGGGGTGAGAAAAGAGCTCGAGGGGGAAGTACGGCAGCGGGAGCGCGAAGTGAAAGAGCTCAAGGAGCAGAGAAAGAAGCTCGTCTCCCGGATAGAGGGTGACCTGTACACCGTATATACGAATATCATGAAGGCATCCCGGGGCCTTGCCGTCGTCGAGGCAAAGAATGAGATATGCCAGGGGTGCAACCTTCACATCCCCCCGCAGATGTTCGTTGAGATACGAGTGAACGCCGAAATTATCGAGTGCCCCCAATGCAGGAGGATACTGTACTACACGAGGCCGGAAGAGGAGGCCCCGAATACCGCCGGCTCCGGCGGAGAATAGCGTACGACCTCCCCTGCCCCCTTCCCCGGCATTGTTTCTATTTTTCCCCTTCTGCCAAGTAGTTACCCCGTTTTTCGTGTTTACTTATAATTAAAACTTATGCTACCATAAAAAAATAAATCCTATGGAAGACCACAAACTCAAGGTATTCTGCACGGTTGCCGAAACGAAGAGCTTCTCCAAGACCTCCGAAATCATCCATTTGACGCAACCCGCCGTCAGCCTGCAGATCCAGGCGCTCGAAGAACTGTACGAAACGAAGCTTTTCGACCGCTCCGGCAGTTCCATCAATCTCACCTCCGCAGGAGAAGTCCTGTACCGCTACGCCAAAGACATCCTGGCGCTGTACGCCGAACTCGAGAAAGAGATCGGGAGGCTCACCGGACTGATAAAAGGGAGCATCACCGTCGGCGCAAGCACCACCATAGGAAACTACGTACTCCCCGGTGTCATCGTCGATTTCAAAAAGACCCATCCGAAGATCAAAATAAACGTGCTCATCGGGAATACAAAGAGGATTCTCGATTTCCTGAACGCGGGGGGCATCGATCTCGGGCTGGTGGAGGGAGAGACCTCGCGCCACAAGATAAAGACGGAGAGGCTGATCGTGGATGAGCTCGCCCTCGTGGTGCCTCCCCATCACCCCTGGGCCAGGAAAAAGGTCGTCTCCATCCTCGAGCTAACGAAGGAGCCTTTCATCATCCGCGAGGAAGGTTCGGGGACGCGCCAGATCATCGAAAAGTACCTTGCGTCCCACAGCATCAGGATAAGCGACATGCGCATCTCCATGGTGCTCGGCGGTACGGAATCCATAAAGGAAGCGGTGGAAGGCGGTATGGGGGTCTCGATCGTCTCGCGCTGGGCCGCGCGGAAAGAGCTCCGGTACGGCACCCTGAAGATGATCACCCCGAAGGAAGAGAAGATCCTCCGGGATTTCTCCCTGATCATGCCCAGAAACGCCGTCGTTTCCCACGCGGTGGACGAATTCCTTTCGTATCTCAAGACATACCACTACGATACGCTGCTGGCGGAAAGCAAGGCGCTGTAATCCCCGGGCCAGGACAGCCACGGGAAAATTCCGTCCCGTTCTTCCAGCTCCCCGACCGTCCTTTCGTCCGCCCTTCCCTCCATGAGCATGGAATGGAGGAGAGTGAAGCGCTCCAGGTGCGTCTTTACCCTTCTTTCCGCGTATTCAGACGCCCTGTCCTTCTCCATCAGGAAGGCCCAGTCGCTGGCCTGCGCCAGCAGCGTTTCCCGCATCGCCTGATGCAGGACCCTTTGCACCGTCTTTTTCCGCATCTCCTTTCCCTGCAGCATCCGCACCGCCATTTCCTTCATCCTGTCCGCCATCGCGTGCAGGTGCCGGTAGAGGAAGTGGTTTCGCCCGCCGATCCAGACCTCGCTGTACCCCCCCTCTCCCCAGCTGGACGGCTCGATTCTCGTGCAGTGCTCCTGCCCGGCGGGATGACTGAGGAGATAGGAGGAAGGAGTAGCAATCCGATAGGATAGTCCCCTTTTCTCCCTGCCCCGCAGCACCATGTCCAGCCACTCCACCCCCTCGAACCACCAATGCCCGAAGAGCTCGGCATCGAAAGCGGAGAGGATGACCGGCGGGAAACCGTAGGGCAGGAGCTTCCGGAAGTCGGCTTCCCTCTCCGCGGTGAAGTGGGCCGCATGGCCCGCAGCCCTCTGCAGCGCGGCCGCCCTGTCATAGGGCGCCTTGTCTGCCTCCCCTCCGGTCACCCGGTAATATTTCATCCCGGTAAAGGTCTTTATCCCGCGGAAACGGGTGAATCCGCCCGTATACTCCAGAGGGAGGTCGAACCCGATGTCCCGGTAGAAGTCCCGGTACCAGGGGTCTCCCGGGTACCCCCGTGAAGCGCACCATACCTGTCGCGCAGAGGCGGAATCCCTCCCGAAGACCGAAAGCCCTGCCGGAGAGAGCGCGGGGCGATAGACGCTGTGGCGGGGCCTCGGCCTTCCCCGGACCAGGCCGTGCGTCTCCACGAAGAAGTAGCGGATTCCCGCATCCTTTAAAAAAGAATCGAGTCCGTGATAATAGCCGCACTCGGGGAGCCAGAACCCCCGGGGCGGTCTCCCGAAGACCCGCTGGTAGCTCTTCACCCCGAGCGCTATCTGGCTCTTCACCGCCCCGGGAAAGGGTGCAAAGGCGGGCAGAAAGGCGTGGGTTGCGGCGGTGGCTGCCACCTCGATATGCCCCTCGGCCTGAAGCTGCCGGAAAGCGGAGAGGAGGTCCTGCCGGTAGCGTTCGGTGTAGAGGCGCAGGGTTTTCCTGAAGGCGGAGCGATAGAAGAGCGCCAGGGGTGCGAAGGGGGTGCGGGCGGTCCGCTTCACCTCCTGCTCAGCCAGTTCGATGAGATGCTCCAGGGAGCGGACAAAACGTTTCCGCAGCAGAGCATCGTTCAGCATTTCCATCAACGGGGGGCTGAACGACAGGGTGAGACGGGGGCTCGCCCCCTCGTTTACCATTCTTTCGAGGATGTCGAGCAAAGGCAGGTATGTCTCCCGCATGGCCTCGAACAGCCAGTTCTCCTCAAGCGAATATTCGTATTCGGGGTGTTTTACATAGGGCAGGTGCGCGTGGAGGAAGAGGATGAGGGAGCCGTTCACCGCACGACGATCTTGCCGGTCCCTTTCACGACCCTGCCGATGACGGAGAAGAAGAGAGAGGATCCCCTGAGAAGGGCAAGTCCCTCCTCCTTCATGGTGAAAAGGAGACCTCCCGAGGTTTGAGGGTCGGAAAGCAGCAGCTTTTCCTCTTCACGCAGTTCAGGAGAAAAGTCCGCCTTTCCTGCAAGAAAAGAGAGATTCTGGTGGGCGCCGCCGGGGACCATCCCCGCATCGATCATTCCACGCACCTTTTCGAGGACAGGAACGGCGGTATATTCGATAATGAAATCGATCTCCGACCCCCTTACCATGGTGAAGGCATGTCCCAGCAGCCCGAAGCCGGTGACGTCCGTGCAGGCGGTGGCTCCGGCCCGCAGGGCCAGCGAGGACGCCGCGTCGTTCAGCGTCAGCATCCATTCCACGGCGGGCTGCATCTCCTCGTCCGTGAGCCTGCCGCCCTTGAGCGCGGTGGTCAGAATGCCGATCCCGATGGGCTTCGTTATGACGATCACCTCGTCTTCCCTCGCTCCGGAGACTTTGAGGATCCTGTCCCTGTTGACGACGCCGGTAACGGAAAGCCCGAATTTCAGCTCGGGATCATCAAAGCTGTGCCCGCCGATAAGGACCGCCCCCGCCCGCTGAAGGGAATGCAGTGCCCCCTTCACGATCTCCCGGAACACGGCGGGCCCGTAATCGCAGGAGGGGAAGCCCGCGACGGCGAGGGCGGCGACGGGCCTGCCCCCCATGGCATAGACGTCGCTCATCGAATTGTTCGCGCTTATGGCGCCGAAGAGAAAGGGATCGTTGACCACCGGAGTGATGACATCCACCGTCTCCACCACCGCCGTTCCGCCGAGCAGGTACACCCCCGCATCGTCGCCGGGGCCTACAAGCACCGTGGGATTACCGTCGAACCGGAGGGCGCCAATAATCTCTTCCAGGTCCGCCGGACCCATTTTGGCAGCTCAGCCGGCGGCCTTCACCTTTTCAGTCAGTTTATACACCATGCACTATTATACTACGCCACACCCCGAGGGAGGTAAAGAAAACACCCGAAAGGCGCCCGTGCGGTCCTGCCGCGTCCGACAGCGCGCGACAACGCTCTTTCCTCCGGCTTGCTGCCGAGTGCGGTGTGCTGCGGCGGGCTTCACCGGCAGGCGCGATGTGGTACAATATTGTTTGAGCCGGGGAATTCCCTACCATCGAAGGAGTGCGAGGAACAAGCATGGACACACCGGAAACGGACAGGAGCAGACAGGAGAAGGGGGCCGGGGGGGCGGGCGAGGCCGGCTCCGCTGCGCCGCCCCATTTCATCCGCGCCCTCATCGCGGAGGATATGAGGACCGGCAAATACGGCGGCAGGCTTATGACGCGCTTCCCTCCGGAGCCCAACGGCTACCTGCATATCGGGCACGCCAAATCCGTCTGCCTCAATTTCGGCCTTGCCGGGGAGTTCGGAGGGGTCTGCAATTTCCGCTTCGACGATACGAACCCGAGCAAGGAAGAGGTGGAGTATGTGGAGGCCATTCAGCAGGACGTCCGCTGGCTCGGATTCGACTGGGACGACCGGCTCTACTACGCCTCCGACTATTTCGAGCGGCTCTACGGGTACGCTGTCGTGCTTATCAAGGCGGGGAAGGCGTATGTCTGCGACCTGACCTCCGAGCAGATCAGGGAGTACCGCGGCACCCTGACCGCACCGGGAAAGGAAAGCCCCTATCGCACCCGCTCCGTGGAGGAGAACCTCGACCTGTTCGGGCGGATGCGGAAGGGGGAGTTCGAGGACGGCTCACGGGTGCTCCGGGCGAAAATCGACATGGCGTCAGGGAACATCAACATGCGCGACCCGGTGATGTACCGTATCAAGAAGGTGCACCACCACAGAACAGGGGACGCGTGGTGCATTTACCCCATGTACGACTACGCGCACGGCATCTCCGACTCGATCGAGGGGATCACCCACTCCCTCTGCACCATGGAGTATGAGGACCACCGCCCCCTCTATGACTGGTTCCTCGACGAGCTGGGCATCTACCATCCGCAGCAGATAGAGTTTGCCCGGCTGAACCTCAGTTACACCGTCCTGAGCAAGAGGAAGCTCTTGAAGCTGGTGAACGAGGGCCACGTCAACGGCTGGGACGACCCACGCATGCCCACCCTCGCGGGAATGCGGAGGCGCGGGTATACGCCCGAAGCCATACGGAATTTCAGCGAGCGGATCGGCGTGGGGAAGCGGGAGAGCCTCGTCGACCTCGCCCTCCTCGAATACTGCGTGCGGGAGGACCTGAACAGGCGCGCTCCGCGGGCGATGGCGGTGCTGCATCCCCTCAAGGTGGTGATCGACAACTACCCGCACGACCGGGTGGAGTACCTCGACGCGGTCAACAACCCCGAGGACCCCTCGGCAGGGACGCGGAAGGTGCCCTTCAGCCGTGAGCTGTACCTCGAACGGGACGACTTCATGGAGGACCCGCCGAAGCAGTTTTTCCGTCTGGCCCCGGGCCGCGAGGTGCGCCTGCGCTATGCCTACTTCATCACGTGCGTCGATGTGGTGAGGGATGAAAAGGGCGGGATCGCGGAGCTGCACTGCACCTACGACCCTGCGACGCGGGGAGGCGATGCTCCGGACGGCCGGAAGGTCAAGGCGACGCTGCACTGGGTCTCCTCCCCGCATGCCGTCGCTGCGGAGGTGCGCCTTTACGATACGCTTTTCCGGAAGGAAGACCCCGATGATGTCGAGGAGGGGAAGGAATTCACCGACTCCCTGAACCCGGCGTCGCTGCACGTCCTTTCTTCCTGCCGCCTCGAACCCTGCCTCGGAGAGGCGAAGCCGGGCGACAGGTTCCAGTTCGAGCGGTTGGGGTACTTCTGCGTGGATACGGCGGATTCGGCGCCCGGGAAACCGGTATTCAACCGGACGGTCACCCTGAAGGACGAATGGGCGAAGCTCCAGAAGGCGGGAAAGAAATAAAACTTCCCCCTTCTGAACGGGGCCTCACCTCTCTTCTTTCTTGTCTTCCCTGTCTTCTTTTTTGCCTTCGGGGGGAGCGACGATCTTTTTTGCCTTGATGCGCTTCACCAGCTCTTCGTAGGAACTGGAGCGTATGATCTGCCCGAACTGCGTCCGGTAGTTGTTCAGCAGGCTTACCCCTTCTATCAGCACATCGTACGCCTTCCAGTCCCCGTCCTTTTTCAACAGCCTGTATTCCACGGGTATCTCTTTTCCCTCATAGGTGATGATCAGGGTCCGGACCGAGGCATAGGGGTCTTCAACTTTCTCGTCCTGGTACAGTACCTTGTCTTCCTCATGCTTTTGGAGCTCGCCCTCATGTTGCTTGATCTTTTTCAGGTAGATGTCCTTGAGCAGGTCGGAGTAGAGTGCAACGAACTCCTTTCTCTCCTCCGGGGTCCTCTCCCTCCAGTAGCGTGCAAGGGTGCGCTTCGACATCTCTTCGAAGTCGAACCGTTCATCGACGAGGGCGCGCAGCCGGGCGTTCCTTTTCTCCCTGTTCTCCGGCTTCTTGAGCTCCGTATCCTTGAAGACGCTGCGTATCTCCTCGATCGTCTGCCGCACCTTGTCCGTCGGCTCCCCCGCATGCGCGGGAAGGAGAGGGAGGAAAAGGAAAAAAAAGAAATAAAAAACAAGGGCGAACAGGGGAACAGAGCCCCCTGTGGTCCTCCGCGGGAGAACGGCAGCAGCGCGATGGAAGACGCCGGATGATATCATACCTATTTCATAGCACACCGGAGGGGGGAGGGCAAGAAAAATATTTCCCCGGATACCGGCTGAGGAGACGGGCTCCTATTTGCACTCTCCGAGGCGCTTCCCGCTCATTACCTGGTGCATCTTCATCGAGCCCTGCCCGGGTACATTCGCCGCCATGTCGACCACCCCGTCGAAGGAGTCGTTTTTGTAGGTGACCCTGCCGGAGCCGCTCATCGAGTTCTCTTTTCCCTGGCACTGGATGGCCCAGGTCACGGTGTTCCCGCTGATCTTCACATCGGTTATCTTGCAGTCCTTGCTCTGTTCAGACGGGTGGGGGACCGCCTCTTTCTTCGTAATGCACTGGGTGTGCTTCATGGGCGGGATTTGAGCGGGCATGCCCGGCATTTCGGTTTTCACCGTGATCTCCCATTTC
The DNA here is from genome assembly GCA_046350935.1 of Thermodesulfovibrionales bacterium. Classification (GTDB taxonomy): domain Bacteria; phylum Nitrospirota; class Thermodesulfovibrionia; order Thermodesulfovibrionales; family Dissulfurispiraceae; genus Nitrobium. The sequence continues at coordinate 93,706 of JAXLZK010000006.1, read as the reverse complement.
CCCTCGTTCATGTTCACCTCTGCAAAGGCGAGGGAAGAGGCCAAAAGGGACACTGCCAGAATTCCCGTGATACCGACTCGTGCTGTCATGCTGTCCTCCATAGCGATGTTTTCTGCTCACAATATAAACATTATAACCCCTTTATGATTTTTCTGAAATAAAGAAAAAAAGAGGGGGCATACCTCGTGCCGGCAGGCCGGCCTGATCAGGCCGGCTTCCGCGCGAAACCCGTAGTCCCCGGAAAAAATTGCCGTTCCGGATTGCAGGGCAAACCATACAGAAAACGGAAGGGGAGAGAGCAACTGCCTGAAGTTACAGCGTGCAGAAGGAGGCACGTATTTTGCATGTAGCATAGCGTAGAGGCAGACTGTGTTGGGAGCGGAGCCGGGAGAACCGGGCCGGATATATGACAAGACGCTGCCGCAGCAGATGACAGCTGCCTCCACACCCAAAAAAGGGGGCGCATTCCGGGCAGTGCGCGCTCCCGGGGAGGAGTGCCATGATTACCCGCCGCGATTTTCTCCGCTTCTGCGAAGCCTCGACAGACGCCGTTTCCCTTGATGCCGGCGATCTTTCGGAGCTCAGGGACGCCCTCGTCCGGCATGCGACACCGGTGGGTATCCGGTTGAGGGGAAGCATGTGCGCGGGATGCTCCGGGTCGCTCCTGAACCGCATCGCTTCGCCCGCGCCCGAAAGCGCCGACGAGGTGCTTGTCGCCTCGCTCAATGCGGACGTCCATCCCACTTTCCTGGCCCTTGCGGGGGGCGCCGAGAGGGAGGCGGTGCGAAAGGCGTATGCAGGCAGAGGGTATATCCTCCTGGTGGAAGGGGGAATTCCCGTCGGGCGCGGCGGAGACGCCATCTGGGCGTGGGACTACGATGCGAAGGGGCCGTACGTGGCGTTCCGGGAGGCGGTGGAGGATCTCTCCGGACATGCGAGCGCCGTCGTATGCGTGGGGACCTGCGCTGCGTGGGGAGGCGTTCCCTCCCTGCAGCCGGCCCCGGCGAATCCGACGCTGTTGAAAGGGGTGGGAGAAGTGACCGGAAAGACCACCATCAATATCGGCGGATGTCCCGCAAAGGAGGAGTCGGTTGCCTGGACCGTGGTCCAGCTTCTCCTCGGCAGGGAAATCCCCCTCGACCCCTTCGGGCGGCCTGCGGCCCTTTGCAACGGAAAAGCGCGGGAGCTCGCCTCCCGCCTATCTCCCTGACCCCGGACTCCACATCTTCTTCAGGAAGTCCTCCCGTCCCGATCCGCTGAAGTAAAGTTTGTAATGGAGAGGGTTTTTCTTGTAGTAGTTCTGGTGGTACTCTTCGGCAGGGTAGAAAGCCGCGGCGGGCACGATCTCGGTGACCAGGGGGACAGGGAACTTCCCCGATTTCTCCAGCTTTCTCTTCGATTCCTCGGCGCGCCTCTTCTGCTCCTCGTTATGATAGAAGATAGCCGTCCGGTACTGGGTCCCCGCATCGGCGAACTGCCGGTTTCGCGTGGTCGGATCGATCTGCTTCCAGAACACATCCAGCAGTTCCGCGTAGGAGACGACAGAGGGGTCGTATACGATCTCGATGGCTTCGGCGTGCCCTGTTTTTCCGGAGGAGACCTCCTCATACGTGGGGTTCTTCGTATGGCCCCCGGTATACCCCACCGTCGAGGAAATCACTCCCTTCAGCGAGTCGAAGGGGGACTCCATGCACCAGAAGCAGCCGCCGGCAAAGGTGGCTTTCTCGGTCCTCCTGACGGGGATGCCGGTCTCGTTCTGTTTTTTCTCCGCATCAGCCATCGCGACAAGACCTCCGATAAGAATGCACAGGAGAAGGGGGAAAAACCGCTTCATTCTCAATTATACCAGGAAACCGGCTGCTTCGTTCCGGAGCTGAATGGGTCTCCTCAGGTGGGGGAGAGGGGATCCGGGTTTTCAGTTTTCCCTATATTGCTTTATGGAGTACGGGATTGTATTATTGTAAACGTTCCATAATATGGGGAGAAAGTGATGAACCTGGACGATATGAGGGCGGTCGTGATCGACGATTCCCAGCTGAGCCTCGACCTTATCGGCGGGATGGCGCTGCGAATCGGGCTGAAGGCGGCTCTGTTCCTGAACCCGCTGGAAGCATTGGACTATATAAGAAAAAACCCGGTCGACCTGGTATTTACCGATTTTGTCATGCCCGGGATGGACGGGGTGGCGCTGACCAGGGAGATACGCAGAATACATTCCGATATCCCCATCGTCATGATCACCGCCGTCGATGACGATGTCTCTCTCCGGATCAGGGCGCTCGAGAGCGGAGCAACCGATTTTCTGACGAAGCCGTTCAACGCCCCCGAGTTCACGGCCAGGGCGATGAACCTCGCTTCCCTGCGCTCTTTCCAGGTAATGCAGAAGGCCAGGGGAGACCTCCTCGAACGCGAAGTGGCGAAGGCTACCGGGGAGATTGTGAAAAGGGAGCACGAAACTCTCCTGGTCCTCGGGAAGGCCGCGGAGTTCAGGGACCACGAGACTGGCAACCACACGGTGCGGATGGGGCACTATGCGAGGGTGCTGGCCCGGGGAATGGGTCTGGCCGAAGGGATACAGAACATGATATTCCATGCCGCTCCGCTCCATGACGTCGGGAAAATAGGGATTTCCGATTCCATCCTGCTGAAACCCGGGAAGCTGACGTGCGCCGAGTTCGAGATTTTGAAGACCCATACTACAATCGGGTACAATATCCTGAGAGGCAGTTCGAGCCCCTATCTCGAAGCCGCCTCGGTCATCGCCGCGACCCATCATGAGAAGTATGACGGAACGGGCTACCCCTCCGGTCTCGCCGGAGAAGCGATCCCCGTCGAGGGGAGAATCAGCGCGGTGGCGGACGTTTTCGATGTGCTCACCTCGAAGAGGCCGTACAAGGAGCCATGGAGCCTGGACGATGCGGTGCGGCTCGTTCAGGAATGCAAAGGCAGCCATTTCGATCCGAAGGTTGTCGGGACTCTTATCGAGCAGCAAGAGGAAATACAGGCGGTCTATTCTCATTTCTCGGATGCCGGTTTCCAGGGGCTATAGGCGGCAGCCGGTTTTGCGGTAGACACCCCCGGCAGGGAATGGGGGTTTATCCCGGCCATTAAGGAGGCGTTGAGGCATGACACCGAGAGAAGTAATACTGAGGGCACTGAGCGGAGGGCGAGCGGAGAGGATACCGGCGGCGTTGGTGGGCGGGGGGATGTGGAGCGTCCATCACTACGGCATTACCTTTGAGGAGATGGCCGGGGACGCCGTAAAGATGGCCGGGATGCTGGTGGAGATGGCCGGCAGACTGCGGAGCGACATCGTGTATGTGGGCTCGGGGTACCCCAACTTTCCGGTGGCGGCCCTTGGGGGCAGGATCAAGTACCGGGAGATCGGGGCTCCCGACCTGGAGGACCCTATTGTTTTTTCGGAAAAGGACCTGGCAGGCCTCGACATGGAGCGCCTCGACCAAGACCCGGTGATGACCACCATCAGGGAGGCCTTCCGGCAGACCCATTCCCGGATCGGGGAGGAGTATGTGGTGACCATGACCGCGTGGGGACCCTTCACCCTTGCGGCGCGGCTCATCGGGGAGGAAGTGATGATGAAGGCGGTCTTCAAGCAGCCAGCCTGGGTGCATCGGGTGCTTGATTTTGCCACCCGGCTGCTCCTCCGTTTTTTTGAGCCTTTGGTCCGGGAGCGGATACTGGAGGTCATTCTTGTCGGGGACCCCACCGCCTCGGGGGACCTCATCTCCCGGAAGCAGTTTGAGCAGTTCGTGGTGCCGTACTTAAAGAGGCTCACCGACTGGGCGCGGTCGTATGAGGTCCACACCATCGTTCATATCTGCGGGAACACCACCGACCGGCTCGACCTCTTTCCCTCCACCGGGGCAAGCTGCGCAAGCCTCGACCACAAGACCGACATGGTAAAAGCCAAAGAAGTACTGCACGGTAAAATGTGCATAGCGGGCAACATCGATCCGGTCAAGGTACTGCTGCAGGGCACGGTGCAGGAAGTGGAGGAGGCCTCAAGGCGAGTCATCGGGGCAGTGGGGACCGAGGGGGGGTTCATCCTCATGCCTGGCTGCGACATCCCTCCCACCATCCCCTATGAAAACCTGCAGCGGTTCATGCAGGTTGCCCGGCAGTGGCAAGGCTGATTTATTAAAACGAGGTACGCATATTTCGTCACTCCGGTGAAAACCGGAGTCCAGAAGTTTTTGAAAACTCTGGATTCCGGCTCAACGGATCTGCCGGAATGACGGA
>JAXLZK010000006.1:66530-89346 GCA_046350935.1 Thermodesulfovibrionales bacterium | reverse complement strand
TATCGATAAAGGAGAGCAGATATGCACAGAGAGATCATGGCCACCTTCCGGGCCGCTACGGCGCGGCCCGAATACCTTACCGTGGACAAGCTTGATGCGGGGCTGGGGGGCTGGGGAGCCTTCAACATCGGGGTCTGGGCGGCAGCGGACGTGATTGCCAAGGAGCTCCAGAAAGGCAGGAAACTGAAACTGGACCTCTCTGATGAGCCCCATACCGACATCGACGACATTGCAAAGAAAGCGGTAAAGAAGCTCATGGAGTGCGGGGCGGACCCCGCCAACGCGGCCCTTGCGGCGGCAACGCTCCTTTACTGGGCGGGGGTGAACGTGCAGTGCGGCATGCCCTGCCCCAACCGGAAGCTGGGGGCCGTCACCCGCATGGCCGCGGGCATTCCCTCGGGGCGCATCTCCTGCATGCCCACCGAGAAACAAAACAACAAGATCTCCGGCTTTGCCGCTACCCTGGCCATCTACCAGGCCCTGGACAAAGAGCACCTCGCCCCCTACGACTCCCGCTACCTGCCCCTTGGGGCAGGGGGGCCCATCGTCGGCCATTCCGCCATCGGAGAGGACCACCTCTTTCCGAAGCTGGGCCGGAAGCTTGCCACCATCGGCACGAGCGCCATGATGCGGGCGTACCTCTCTGCGGGGATGAAGCCCAACAAATGGCTGGCCGCGCTCTTTGGTGCGGCGGCGGCCCTGGAGATCATTCACCCGGACGCCTACGTGGGCGAAGAGTTCGGACAGTTCATGGTCACGCGCACCCCCGAGACCGTTGCCCAGGCAGCGGTCAAAGAGGCGGAGCTGCCCGAGGTGCTCCACATCAGGGGCACAGGGGATGAGCTCAGGACCGCCCAGGTGGTGGGGGACCTGGCGATCATCCTGAAGGACTCCGGCACGCCCACCGTGGTGGGCATGATCATGTTCTGTGAGATGTGCTCCGTTATCCAGGAGGGGGCCGCCATCGGCGCGGGAAGGTCCGGAGGCCCCCTGGTCATCCCCCTGCACCACTGGGTCACCTCTCCGGTGCTTGCGCTCTACCTGCTGGGGAAGGGAGCGGCCCCCGAGGAGATCATTGCCGTCATCAAAAAGACCATGGACATGCACTTTCAGCGGGAGGACGCCACGGTGGCGACTAACCTCCTTGCCCGCAGGGCCGAGGCAGTGGAGCGCGGACCGCTCACCGACGCCCTCATCAAGGCCACGGAGCCGGGGCTCACCAATGCCCTGACAAAAAGAGCCCTCTATGCCCACAAGCGTCTGAAAGAAGGGGCATCGCTCGAAGAGCTGATGGGAGAGGTGCAAAAAAAGCACATCGACGCTATTGCCGAAGCGGCGGCAAAGGCCATGAGCAAGCGGCTGAACAAAAACATCGAGTACATCAAGTTCACCACGGTAAAACCCGGCTCGGGAAGACGCTGCCACAAGTTTGCCCAGAAGCACTTCGCCTTTGACGCCTATATCGACGCAGAGGTGAAGATCGACGGCAGGGTCTATGAACTGGAAAACGTGCTTGCCAAGGCCGCGCCCGAGGCCCTGCTGAAACAGGACAGAGAGACCATCGATGCCATCTCCTGTATCTCCCCGGCCATCATCGACCTGCTCTGCGCGGGGGCCTGCTCCATGGACGTGGTGGTCTGCGCCTGCATGGCAGCCGCCTTGGGCATGGACCCCAAAGAGGCGGCGGACAAGGCGACCGAGACGGCCAACGTCATTATGGCCCTGCCCTCTCCCAGTCTTAAAAAAGCGACGCAGCTCGCTTACGACATCATGAAGGGCCTCGACTTCTAGGCAAAGCACCGGCCACACTCTTTATGGAAAAGAAAGCGCATCTGCTGCTTGCACAGGTCGATCATGCGTCGGGAGAGGTCCTCGGCTTCGCCGTGGAGAGGATCATGGGATTGGGCGCACACAATGTCCAGCTCATCCCCACCATTACCAAGAAGAACCGGCCCGGCCACCTCCTTCTCATCGATACGACGGCGGCAAAGGAGGAGGCCATTGCCGCGTTCCTGATACAGGAGCTCAAGGTGACAGGGTACCACCGGGTGGATACCACCCATATCTTCTACCGCGTTGCCTATGCCGCGAGAAAGGTTACTCTCAGAATGAAGGAGAAGGTCCAGGAGTTTCAGTGCGCGGTGAAGCTCGTGGGAGAGCCCGGGCAGCCCTTGTGCATGGATGTGGAGCACGACTTCCTGGTGAATGTCCAGACCCAGGTGAAAGAGAAGATGAACTGCCTCATCTCGCTCTCCGAACTCAGAACCATGATCGAATCAAAATTGAGAGAATCCGATGAGGAGGTTACTATTGAGATTGCTTCGCTCCGCTCGCAATGACAGAAGGAAGGGAACGCAATGGTTAGGAGAGAGGGGCGCAATGAGAGAGGGAAAAGACTCTCAATGAGAGAGAATCTTTGTCAGAGAGTCTTTGTCAGTGCGAAGGGTCGTACCCTGAAGCAATCCTGTTGTTTTCCTTTACATCGCTCTGTTGACGCATTCGCCCGGGAGTCTGTCCGCCTCTGCGGCCCTAGGGTGTGCTCAGCTTCCGAAGTCGTTCCGCAGCAGCCTCCAGGGTCTCCCTCTTCTTGCAGAAAGTAAAGCGTACCATCTTCGCACCGGGGGAATCCTTTTCGCTGTAGAAGCTGCTGCCCGGGACCACGGCCACTCCTATTTCCCTCGTGAGGTACTGCGCAAAGGCGACGTCGTCGCCGCATCTCCAGGGGCTGATGTCCGCCATGATGTAATAGGCGCCCGCCGGCGAGTGGCAGGAGAAGCCCGTGCTCCGCAGGACATCGAGCAAGTAATCCCTGCGGCTCGCGTAGAAAGCGGCCAGTTCGCGGTAATACTCTCCCCCTGCGGCGATTGCCCGGGCAGCCGCCTCTTGGAGGGGGGCCGCGGTGCCTACAGTCAGGAAGTCATGCACCTTGCGTATTGCTCCGGTGATGTCGGGAGGAGCGATGACGTACCCCACGCGCCACCCCGTGACGCTGAAGGTCTTCGAGATGCCGCTGACGGTGATCGTCCTGTCGCGCATCCCTTCCAGGGTCGCCATGGGTACGTGCCGGAATCCGTCGTAGACGATATGCTCATAAATCTCGTCGGTGATGGCGATCACGTTGTATTCCTCGCAGTATTTCGCGATGATCGCAAGCTCTTCCGCGCTGAAGACCTTCCCGGACGGGTTGTTCGGGGTATTGATGATGATGGCTTTCGTCCTGCTGCTGAAGGCCGCTCTCAGCTCCTCCTCATCGAGCGCGAAGTCGGGTGGATGGAGTCTGACGGAGCGGGGGACCGCGCCGCAGAGGACCGCGTCGGGACCGTAATTCTCGTAGAAAGGCTCGAATACGATCACTTCCTCTCCGGGGTCCACCACGGCGAGGAGCGAGGAGATCATTCCCTCGGTGGAACCGCAGCAGACCGTAATTTCCCTGTCCGGGTCGACAGCGAGATGGTAGAGGTCCTCCATTTTGCGGGCAAGGGCGCTGCGCAGCGAGGGAGCGCCCCAGGTGATGGCGTATTGGTTGTGGTCCTGCTCGATGGCCTCCACCGCGGCCCTCTTAATGAAGTCGGGAGCGGGAAAGTCCGGGAAGCCCTGGGCAAGATTGATCGCACCGTGGGCCAGCGCCTCGCGGGTCATCTGCCTGATCACGGATTCGGTAAAGGACGCGGCCTTGAGAGAAGTCCTCTGTTTTACCGGGTACGGGTACATGCATTCTCCTTCCTGACAGGGGAATTCCCCGGGGTGTCTACACACCGTAGTGTATAATTCCGGGCGGGAAATAGTCCATACGCCGGACAAGAAAGCGTATTGACAAAGCATTTAACATCTTGTATTCTAATAAAGGGATTTCGCCCCTTTCGTTTCGGGCTCCTCGACTCGTTTCTTCCAAATCCGAGAGCTACGTCTGACGAGGAAGGGTCCTCAGAAAGTAATCTACCTTATCTCTCCTTTCCAGGGATAAGCCATAAGAATACAAATAAATAAACCAAAACAACTTCAAAGCGAGAATCCACCTGCACCATAACGCCGTGATCGTGGATTGTCGACCACGAGAACCCAGAGAGGTAAAAAGAATATGGAAAATTATATCTCAATCTCGGAATTGAAAGAGAAGAGCATCGATGAGCTCACCCAGTTCGCCAAGGAGCTCAACGTGGAGGGTGCAACGGGAATGAGGAAGCAGGATGTCATTTTCGCCATCCTGCAGGCCCAGGCGGAAAAAGCCGGGAACGTGTACGGGTCTGGGGTCCTGGAGATCCTGCCCGACGGGTTCGGGTTCCTCCGCTCTCCGGACTACAGCTATCTTCCGAGCCCCGACGATATCTACGTCTCCCCCTCCCAGATACGGCGCTTCACCCTGCGGACCGGGGATTACGTGTCGGGCCAGATAAGGCCCCCCAAGGAGAACGAGAGGTATTTCGCCCTCCTGAAGGTCGAGAACATCAACAACGAGTCTCCCGAGACCAACGTAAACCGCCCCTTCTTCGACAACCTTACCCCTTACTATCCTACGGAAAAGATCCAGCTCGAGTCGGATGCAAACGACTTCAACATGCGGGTCATGGACCTGATCACCCCTATCGGCAAGGGGCAGCGCGGGCTCGTCGTGGCGGCGCCGCGGACGGGGAAAACCATGCTCCTCCAGTCTATCGCCCGCGCCATTAAGAAGAACCACAAAGAGATCCATCTGATCATCCTCCTGATCGATGAGAGGCCTGAGGAAGTCACCGACTGGAAGAGGCAGGTGAGCACCGCGGAGATCATCAGCTCCACCTTTGATGAGCCCCCCCAGCGCCACTGCCAGGTTTCGGAGATGGTCATCGAGAGGGCGAAGCGGCAGATAGAAGCCAAAAAAGACGTCGTCATCCTCCTGGACAGTGTCACGAGACTGGCGAGGGCATACAATACCATCACCCCCACCAGCGGAAAGGTGCTGTCCGGAGGTCTCGATGCGAACGCCCTTCAGAAGCCCAAGAGGTTCTTCGGAACCGCCCGGAAGATCGAGGAGGGAGGCAGCCTCACCATCCTTGCAACAGCCCTCATCGACACCGGGAGCAGAATGGACGACGTCATTTTCGAGGAGTTCAAAGGCACCGGCAACATGGAAATCCACCTCGACCGCAAGCTGGTGGACAAGAGGATATTCCCGAGCATCGACATCAACGCCTCAGGGACGCGGAAGGAAGAGCTCCTCGTCGACAAGGACGTGCTGAACAAGATGTGGATTCTGAGAAAGGTGCTGAACCCGCTGAGCACGGTCGAAAGCATGGAGTTCCTCCTCAGCAAGCTGAAAGGGGCGAAGAACAACCGGGAGTTCCTGGAGATGATGAACAAGTAACGCGGCGCTCCGTCCGCCGTGCAGCGGCGGCGAGGGACGCCGCTGCCCTCCCGCTGTACGCCCTGCTGTCCGGGTCCGCGGTGCACAGCCGGCCCGGGGAGATGGCCCGTACCGGAGCCCCTACGAGAGCCCGTACCAGAGAATGAACAGCGATTGGGAAGCGGACAGGCACTGTTTCGTATGCGGCACGGAGAACCCCTTCGGGCTGAAGCTGGTTTTCTCCCGGGCCGAAGGGAAAGTCGTTTCCGCATTCATCCCCTCCCCCCCGTACCAGGGGTATAAAGACAAGGTCCATGGCGGCATCATCGCGTCGGTCCTCGACGAGGCGATGATACAGGCGGCTGCAGCAGAGGGAGTCACTTCGGTGACCGCGGAAATCAGAGTACGTTTCAGGAAGCCGCTGCTGATCGGAGAGGAGGCGGAGATCGAAGCGGAGATCACCCGGAAGGGTCCCCGGCTCCTTGAGTCCCGCGCACGGATGAGACACCGCCGCAGCGGCGCCGTTCTTGCAGAGGCGACCGCCAAGCTCCTGCCCGTTCCATGAGGGGCTATTTCCTCATAATAGGCACTCTTGTCGCCGTCATATCGGGCCTGATCACTCTGAACATCTTTTTTCAGCAGTCCCTCCAGATGGACATGGCCGAGCAGTTCAACAACCAGCAGCTGCTGCTTTCGCAGTCCATTGCCGAAAATATCCGGGCGCATATCGCCTTCATGGAGGAGGAGGTGGTCTCCCTCTCTTCAGTTCTCGCGAAACTGGACCTGCAGAGCAGCGGGGACTTCCGGTGGCTCGCCGACCGGGTGCTGACGCACCAGAACACCCTGAAAGCGAATGTGGGCGTCCTCTCGTCCCGGGGAGACATCCTCTTTTATCGGGGGGCCACAGAGCTCTCGCATACGGTGCTCCAGGACCTGCTCCGCGCAGCGGAGAAAGCGGGCAGCGGGAAGGCGGGAATGCTCGAAACCTCCTCGATGCTCTATGTCGTTGCTCCCTCCCCCCTGCGGGAGGACCCTGCCAGGATCGCCTTTCTCTCCCTTGAGATACACGCCATCGCCCGTTCATTTCTCCACACCATCAAAACGGGGAACAGAGGGTACAGCTGGATGATGGACAAGCACGGCAACCTGCTCTACCACCCCACTCAGCCCGGAATGGTGGGGAGGAACCTCTACAGGACGGACCCCACCTGTTTCAAGTGCCACCTCAGCTTCGACCTCGAAAAGAGGATTATCGAGGGGAAGACGAATAATTTCGGCCGTCATATCGCTCCTTCCGGCGAAGACAAGATCGTCGCCTTCTCGACGGTCGGGATAGGCGGCCTCTCCTGGATCATCGCCGTGTCCGCGCCTTTTTCCGAAGTGACCCGCGCGACAAAGCAGAGCATGAAGCTCTACTCGCTGCTGATCCTGTCCATCTTCCTGACCACCAGCCTCGTCTCCGCCCTGCTCATCGTGTTCAACAGAAAGAGGCTGAAGGCCGAAGAGGGGGCGCGCCGGAAACAGGAGCTCGAACAGTACGCTTCAGAGCTGGAGAACAAGGTCGCCGAGCGGACCACGGAGCTGGCGTCCGAAAAAGAAAAGCTCGACACGATCGTCAGCGCCGTCTCCATCGGCATCGTGCTCTTCGACCGCGACGGGGTCATTCAGTGGACCAACCGGGCGCTGAATGAGATGGCGGGGACGGACCTCATCGGAAAGTCCTGCGAGGAGGTCTGCGCCGAATGCAGCGTTTCGGGTGCTTTCGTCGAGAACAACATCGAGACGGCGCTCATCAGCAACCTCTTCGGAAAGAAGGATAAGTACTACCAGGTGACCACCGCCCCGATCAGGAGAGCGGAGGGCGAGCCGCACGGGTATATCAGGCTGATACAGGATGTGACGGAAATGAAGAAGATGGAGGAGCAGATCATCAACTCCGAGAAGCTCGCCTCTATTGGGCGGCTCGCCGCCGGCATCGCCCACGAAATAGGAAACCCCATGACCTCCATCTTCTCCTTCGTGCAGATCCTGCGGGAGATGGAGGAGGACGCCTTCAAGAAGGAGAGCCTCGAGACCGTCTATTTCCACATCAACCGGATTTCGAAGATCCTGAAGCAGCTCTCCGGCTTCTCGAAAATGCCTGTGGGAGAGGAGGCGAGCTGCCGGATCAACGAGATCATCGAGGCCTCCCTCAACCTGATCCAGTACGACAGAAAAGCGAAGAACGTCGTCATCAGGAAGGAGCTGGACCCCTCCCTGCCCGAAGTCACCGCCGACGGCAATCAACTGTCCCAGGTCTTCGTCAACCTTATTCTGAACGCCATGGACGCGATGCCTGACAGGGGGACCCTCACCGTACGCAGCATGGAGCGGGACGGAGACATTGCCGTCCAGTTCGAGGATACGGGCACGGGCATCCCCCCGGAGGACCTCTCGAAGATCTTCGACCCTTTCTTCACCACAAAGGAGAAGGGGACCGGCCTGGGGCTTGCGGTAAGTTATAATATAGTGAAGAAAATGAACGGGACCCTGTCCGTCGAGAGCGAACCGGGCAAGGGGACCCTTTTCACCCTGGTGCTAAGGCCGCCGCAGAGCGCATAGCGTACGCGCGGCGGCGGCATGCGGCTTTCCGGGCGGAGAGGCGCGGGAGGCCGGATCGTTCAGGCAACCGGAGAGAGTGATGAAGCCGAAAATACTGATTGTCGATGACGAGAAGGACATTTGCAAGGCGCTGGAGTTCCTGCTCAAGAGGGAGGACTACGAGGTGGCCTCGGTGAACAGCGGCGAGGAGGCGATCGCAAAGCTCAGGGGCGAGAGCTTTGACGCCGTCGTGACCGATCTCAAGATGGCGAAGGTCGATGGGATGCAGGTACTGGAAAAAGCGCGGGAAACTGACCCGGACACCGCGGTCATCATGATGACCGCCTTCGCGTCCGTGGAGTCCGCGGTGGAGGCGATGAAAAAAGGGGCCTCCGACTACATCGTAAAGCCCTTTCTCAACGAAGAGATCAAGCTTACCCTGAGGAAAGCGCTGGAGCAGAAGCGCCTCCTGCGGGAAAACCTCGCCCTGAAGCAGCAGATAAGCCAGAGGAGGACAGGCTGCAAGGATATCGTAACGATATCCGACGCCATGCTCGACATCTTCGATACTCTCGAGAAGGTCACTCCCACCAAAAGCAACATCATCATCCTGGGGGAAAGCGGTACGGGGAAAGGCCTCATCGCCGAGCTCGTCCACTGCAACAGCCCGCGCAGGGACAAACCCTTCATCTCCATCAACTGTTCGGCCATTCCCGAAGGCCTCCTTGAATCGGAGCTCTTCGGATACCGCAAGGGGGCCTTCACCGGAGCCGTTGCGGACAAACTGGGGCTCATCCCCCTAGCCCACCAAGGCACCCTCTTCCTCGACGAAATAGGCGACATGCCGGTAAGCCTCCAGGCAAAGCTCCTGAAAGTCCTTGAATCGGGGGAGGTGCACCCTCTGGGGGACACGAAACCGAAAACGGTGGATGTGCGGGTCGTCTCCGCCACCAATGCCGACATAGAAAAGAGAATCAGGGAGGGGAGGTTCAGGGAGGACCTTTACTGGAGGCTCAACGTCATCGAGATACGCCTCCCGTCCCTGCGGCAGAGGAAGGAGGATATCGAGCTTCTCGCAAAGCACTTCATCAGGAAATTCGCGGCCGAGCACAAGAAGAATGTCTCGGGAATCGAGGGGCAGGCCCTTGCCGCCCTGTTGGACTACCCGTGGCCGGGCAACGTGCGGGAACTGAGCAATATCATCGAGAGGGCGGTGGTGCTCTCCGAGGAGGGCAGGATCACCCCCGGGGTGCTGCCCGCAAAACTGAGAAAGGACGGCCAGGAACAGGAAAAGGAGACCTCATCCCTGAAGAACCACCTCAACGACTACGAGAAAAACCTTCTGCTCAAGGTCTTCCACTCCCACGGCGGGCATAAAGAGGAAACAGCCCGTGCGCTCGGCATCGACCTGGCGACTCTGTACAGGAAGTTCAAGAAGTACGGGATCGAGGACGCATGAAAAAAGCCCTCGTTATCGGAATGATCGCCGGAGGGATGCTCGGCATCGTCGTCGCAGTGAGTATGGACCTGCTCCTCGGGAAGACCCTCGGCGGAGGGTGGAGCGAGTCGGTCGCCCACGACCTGAACCGGCTCTTCAACGCCACCCTGGCGCCGGACAGCCCTATCGTCCTGGCGGGCGTGTTTCTCGTCATCGCGATCATTGCCGCGTTCGGAGCCTTTATCGGGGGCATCTTCAGTGTGATGATCGCCCGCCTCTTCTCCCTTCTCACCCGTGAGAAGTAAGGGCTTTCCGCCGGAGCGGCGGGAGCCTCCCCCTAACTCTTATGGCATTTGGTACAATCGGTCAGCGGCGACGCACCATTTCCGTTATGGCAGGCGCCGCAGAAAGCACCCTTTTCCATCTTCTCCATAGTCATTTTCCCCCCGGTCTCCCGCATACGGAACAGCTTCGGGTGGCAGTCGCCGCACGAGAACGCCGCGGTATGGAACGCATGACTGAACACCACGGTCCCCGCACGCTTCTCTTTATAGACAATCTCCCTTTCAAACTTCTTCATATCGTGGCACTTCGCGCACTCCTCTGCAGGAAACGCCCGGGTCCCATTGTGGCACGCGCCGCAGAAAGCGCCCTTGCTCATTTCGGCCATCGTCATGCGGGAGGACCCTGTCTTCATGAGAAAGAGCTTCGGATGGCATTCCCTGCAGCCGCTCCTCTTCGCATGTCCCTCGTGGTTGAACCGCGAGGGGAGGACCGTCCTCCTGAGGGCGAGGGTTTTGAGCCCGTGGCAGCTCCCGCAGAGGTCCCTGTTCACCCTGATATGCCGGTGTCCCTTGAAGTCATGGCACTGGTTGCAATGGTACCCCGTAGCGGCGTGGATCCGGTGGGAAAATATCCCCGGCTTCGGCTGCGCGGCAAATTTCCGGTAGGAGTGGCATTTGAAACAGGGAAGACTGCCGAGGGCCTCATCCCGGGAAATCACCCTCTCCGGAGCCTTTTGCTCCTTCTGAACCCCCGCAAAGGCGAGAGCCCCGCTCACCAGGAAGATTCCGATGACAAGAGCGGTCGTCCCTCTCATCTACTTCTCCTTCTTCGGGTCGCCGAACTCAAGCGTATATTCGAGGGGATGCTCGTGCTTCATCTGCTCAAGGGGGATCCTGCCCGTAATCCAGGTCATGCTCATGGGGAACTTGTCGTACCGCAGATGTTCGTTATAGAAATGCCAGAAGAGGATGAAGACAATCGCCAGAAGCGCTTCATCGCTGTGCATGACCGACACGACCTCCCAGATCCAGTTTACGCTCCAGGAGGGGAAGAAACGGGAGGCGCCCACCGGGAACGCGAGGAAGAGCCCTGAGAGCCCGATGATGCCCATTCCCCAAAAGACCGCCCAGTAGTCGAACTTATGGATATAGCTGAACCTGCCGAACCGGGGCTTGCTCTTGCTCAGGCCAAGGAAGTAGAGGATATTCCTGACGGCGTCCGCGACGTCCTTCGGGAGGGGGATGATCGTGGTGTCCTTGCGCACCTTCATCTTGCCGGTCCCCAGCATATAGGCGAGATAGAGGACGTGCCAGACAAAATCCAGGAGCATGGTGATCCCTGCGACGCGGTGGATGACTCCCGCCGTTTTCGCGCCGCCCCACATGCTCACCCACCATTGCGAGTGCTCGACCTCCGGGTACTTCAGCGCCCAGCCGGTGAAAGTGAGCAGCAGGAACGTGACGAACATGATCACGTGCTGTATCCTTTCCGTGACATTGAAGCGGAGATACTCCGCGGGAAGCTCCTTATTCATGATGTTCCTCCT
Source organism: Thermodesulfovibrionales bacterium (assembly GCA_046350935.1). Lineage (GTDB taxonomy): Bacteria > Nitrospirota > Thermodesulfovibrionia > Thermodesulfovibrionales > Dissulfurispiraceae > Nitrobium. The sequence goes on along the minus strand of JAXLZK010000006.1, from coordinate 78,177 downwards.
TTCCCTTCCGCAGCACCTTGTCCCTGATATCCGAGAATGCCTCGAGGACTACGTGTCCGACGACGAAAGCGAAAACGCCCAGCAGGAGGACGATCAACCCCTTCTCGAAATAGTAGGGGATGGGGTTGTCCTTGCCGTAGGGCCGGTGCGTGATCGCCGAAACGAACTTCCTGGTGGCGCCCTCATGGCAGGTGCCGCAGGTTTTTGTCCTGTTGTCCCACGCCACCGGCGACCTCGGGTCCTCCCACTGTGTGATGCGATGGGAGTTGTGGCAGCTCACGCAGGTAGGGGCGCCGGGGTGTCCCAGAGCATATTTCTTCCCGTGGAAGCTCTCTGTGTATCTCTCGACCACATGGGTCTCCCGGTGGTACTTTCCCGCTATCTTTTCGTTTTCGTGGCATTCGCCGCAGGTCTTTACAATGTTTTTCCTGCCGACAGGAGAGTCCTTCGCGCTCTTCGGCACGATATAGTGAGGCGAGCCGTGGCAATCGATGCAGGAGGCGCCGTCGGGCTGCTTCTTCTCGATGACGTTCCTGCCGTGCACGCTGTCCTGCCATTCCTTGTACGGCCCTCCATGGCATTCAGCACAGGAGGCAAGGGCCACCGGGTCCGCCTTCGCCTTGGGGGCCAGCGTGGCCGCCAGCAAAGCGATCTCCGGAGACACCGCGCCCTCTTTGACGGCTTCATGGGGGTTCGACCGGAACTGCTTGTGGCACATAATACAGTCGAACCCGCCGTGAACGGACCGGGCATACCTTTCCCCGTCAACATTCACCTCGATAAGCGCCCCTCCCTCCGTACGCACCTTCCCCTGCATGGCGCTGTGGCACGCCAGGCAGGCAAAGGGTTCGGCGCTCGCAGAACCGGCACACCACGCCAGAGCGAGCAGAAAAAATGGCAGTGCGAAAAACCGTTTCATCGGACCTCCTCGTGTATCCATGAATAAGCACCCGCAGGAGCGGCACTCCCGGCACGGCGGGCGCCCCTTCCTGCAGATGCTTTCGTCCCGATTAATCCTACTTGTTCTCCCCTCACTTTTCCATTGCGGCGGCTGCCGCGGTCCTCCTCTCCCTCACGGTGTCGAGCACCACTCCGGCACACCAGCCCAAAAGCGACCCTCCCGTCACAAACACCACTCCGGAGGTCAGCACGCCCAGCACCATGGAGATGCCCACGATCACTCGCGGCAGCACTGCAGGCGGCAGGGGAGCGCCCCACACCTTCCCGGCGAGAGTGATTCCGACCACTCCGCCGATGAACGAGCCCGGGAGCAGCCCTGCGAGGGCAAAGAAAACCAGGCCGATGCCGGCTCCTATGTATACACCCTTTCTCGTTGCCCTTCCCGTTTTCATGGCTCCACCTCCATGGTGCGGCTTTTCCCGACAACAAAAGCCATGCATCTCCCATGCCAGGAACAGAGCGGCTGTTTTTTAACAGGAATTACGGACGCTCCCTTTGCAGGGATGCAAAATTCCCACTTCTGTTTGCAAAAGTGCAAAGGCAGGGGGGAATGCAGGGCAAACGCATCTTAAGAGCAATGTAAAGGAAAACAACAAGATTGCTTCAGGGTACGACCCTTCGCACTGTCCGTCATTGCGCCCCTCTCTCCTGGAACTCATTTCAAGCCCCCCTCTCCCTCTGTCATTGTCTTCCCCTTCCTTGCTGTCATTGCGAGCGGAGCGAAGCAATCTCAAGGGGATAGCAACTGAGTAGATATTTTGATGCGATTGCCCTGGGGGAGAATGAACCAATAAATGAATCAATAAATAAAGAGCTTCGGATCTTTGGCGGGATGGCAGCGGCTGCAGAGAGTTTTCGCCCTTTCCTGCCCCACCACCCACAGGTGGGGCTTATGGCACTCCATGCAGTCGAGGCCTTTGTTCATATGGACCCCGTGCTGCCCTACCGCCGTCTCATTGCTGTGGCAGGAGGCGACGCAGGAAGCGGAGGTCGGATTGATCTTTCCATGGGGTTTGTGGCACTGATGACAGAGGAGCGCCGCCATGGGGCCTTTCCGGGGGACCTGCGTATGGCACCGGATGCACACGTCCTTGGGAACCATCGCGGGGGCCTTCTCCGAGAAGGAATGGCACTTCAGGCAGGAGAAGGCCTCCGCCCCGATGCCGTGTACCCCCCTCTCCTGATGGCACGCGCGGCAGGAGTCCTCATTGGGGCGGAAATGGTGCAGGGTGCCCTTATGACAGGACTTGCACTCCATGCCCTGCATAAAGACATGCCGCGCGTGTCCGTACGACTTTTTCATGGTGAGGGAGCCCTGCGCAATATTGTCCATATGGCACTCCCTGCATGCCTTCCACGGCTTTTCGCGGCCATGGGTCGGAGCGAGAGGCTCTTTCCCCTTTACCACAAAAGCGACGAGGAGCTGGTTTTTCTCGAAGATGCTGAGCTTGTGGCATTTCTGGCAGACCACGTCCCGGTGCCTCCCCTTCTGCCACTCCCTGAAGGCGTCGGACATCAAATGGCAGGAAGCGCAAAATTCGGGGTCCTCCTGCGTATAGCGATGATAGCGGTACCCGACCAGGGCTCCAAGCACCGCGACAAGAACGAAAGCGGCAAGGACAAAACCCTTTATATGTTCGATAAGCCCCTCGAAGCGCCCGGTCCACCGCCTGTCCCTGCGTCCTTTCATGCCCTCCGCCCGGCTGCCGCCATCTCCTCCAGGACTTTCAGCTTCGAGATTTCGCCGAGGGCGATCAGGGTGTCCTCCGATTGGATGGTGCTGCGGAAGGTCGGATTGAACTTCATTTCGCCGGTGCCCCTGCGAATCGCCACGACGATGATTCCCAGCTCCCTGCCGATGCCGCACTCATCCAGCGTGAGGCCCACAAGGCGTGAGCCCTCCCGGATGGTGATCTCCTCCATCTGGAGGTCGAGGTTGCCGCTTTTTGTGGCGAACTCGATAAAATCCACCACTGCCGGCTTCAGGACGGTATGGGCGATGCGGAGCCCGCCGATATGGTACGGGGAGATCACCCGGTCGGCGCCTGCTCTGAGCAGCTTCTGTTCGGACCCCTCTTCCCCGGCCCGCGCAACAATCTGGAGCTTCTGGTTCAGGCCCCGCGCGCTCAACACCACGAAGAGGTTCTCCGCATCGGTGGGAAGCACGGAGATCAGACCCCGCGCCCTTTCTATGCCCGCATCGCAGAGCACCTCGTCCTGCGTGGCATCCCCCTCCAGGAGGAGATTTTCATCCCTGCCCTGGAGCTTCAGCGGATTTTTTTCGATGACCACATACTTCACTCCCCTGCCCCGCAGCTCGCGGCAAATGATTCTTCCCATCCTGCCGTACCCGCAGATGACGTAATGGCCGTTCAGTTCCTTTATCCTCTTCTCCAACCTCCGCCTCCCGTAGACTGTCTGCAGCTCCCCTTCGATGACGATTTTAGCGCCGGTGCTGAGGGCATAGAGCACCGTGCCGACCCCTCCGACAATAAGGGCGATGTTGAAGATGATGCCCATGCGGGAGAGCTCGTGCACCTCCTTGTATCCTACCGTGGTGAGGGTAATGATGGTCATGTACAGGGCGTCGAGGAGGGGCCACCCTTCGATTCCCATGAATCCGGCGGTGCCAAGGGACATGATAAGGAGGATGAAAACTCCGGCAAGTATCAGTTTTTTTCTGAGGTCTTCCAATGACCGGCTGTCTCTCCCCTGAGCTCCCGCATGCGCGCATCGATCCGCTTTTTGTGCGAGCCGCCCCAGTAAACTTTACCACAACTCCCGCACTTTAAAAAAGACGTATGGATGAGGAGGATATGCGCGGGGACGGCATCCGCCGCCTCCTCCCTCCCCGCTCCCGAAAGCACCCCGTTGCACCGGGCACAGCGGGGAGGCGCCCCCGGCGGCACGACCTGAGGAGAGCCTGCGCCGAGCGCCCTCATCACCTCCCGCACCTGCTCCCCGGTGGTGTTCGCGCGCACCAGAAGGAGAGCGCCCCTCCCTTTCCGCCGGGCGATGCCCGTGTCCCTGGTTAGGAGGACCCTCCCCTCCTGCCGGGCGATGCGCACCAACTCCCTGTCCTCGCCTTCCCTGAAATAGAGCGTATCGAAGCCGAGGAGGCGGAGCCATTTCGCCAGACTTCCGAGCATTGCGTCCGCGATGAAACGGGGCTGTTCAGGCAGGTCCGCCGCAGGGGAGGAAAGGGGGTCCCGCTTTTCGTCCCTCATACCGTCGGCAGGGCCGTCGCGAGGGACACCTCAGGTGAAGAGGGGCCGGTTCTCCGGGACCCCTCCTCTCTGCCGTTCCGACGCGATCAGCACCTCGAACTCCTCGGCAGGGAGGGGGGCGCTGAAGTAGTATCCCTGCACCGCATCGCACTTGTTCTCCTCCAGGAACAGGAACTGCCCTTTTTTCTCAACCCCCTCGGCCACCACCTCCAGCTTCAGGCTGTGCGCCATGGCGATGACCGCAGTGACGATGGCCTTGTTGTCGGGGTCCTTCGGGAGGCGCCTGACAAAAGACTTGTCGATCTTGAGCTTCTGGACAGGCAGCTTTTTCAGATAGCTCAGGGAGGAATACCCGGTCCCGAAATCGTCGATGGAAAAGCGCACCCCCCTCTCGGTCAGACGGGCCAGATTGGGGACGGCGAGATCGATGTTCTGCATTGCGGTGCTCTCGGTGATCTCGAGCTCGAGGGACCCGGGCGGCAATCCCGTCTCCTGGAGCACCTGCACGATCAGCTCCTCGAGGTTCGACTGCTGCAGCTGCCGGGCGGAAAGGTTGACCGTAACGCGGAGGGAGGGGTATCCCGCGTCCTGCCACGCCTTGTTCTGGGCGCAGGCTGTCCGCAGCACCCATTCGTCGAGGGGGATAATGAACCCCGTCTCCTCTGCGAGGGGAATGAAATGCATGGGGTTGAGCAGCCCCAGCTCCGGGTGCTCCCAGCGCACCAGGGCCTCCGCACCGGTGATCTGCCGCGTCTCGACCGACACCTGGGGCTGATAGTATACGACGAGCTCGCCGCGGTCCAGGGTCTGGCGCAGCCTGTTCTCCAGGATCATGCGCTCCAGGGTCCTCACGTTCATGGAGGGATTGTAGAACTGGAAATTGTTTCTCCCCTGCTCCTTTGCATAGTACATGGCGATATCGGCGTTTTTCAGCAGGGTTTCCGCGTATTCGCTGTCGCCGGGATACGTGCTGATGCCGATGCTGGCGCTTATATGGAAGGCGTGCTCTTCGACCACGTACGGCTTCTCGAAAAGCGAGAGGACCTTCCGCGCGACTCCCGCAATGTCCACGGAGCGGCCGATGCCCGAAAGCAGGACCGTGAACTCGTCCCCCCCGATGCGCGCCACCGTATCCTCCTCCCGCAGGCATTCCCTGAGATGCACCGCCACCTCCTTCAGCAACTGGTCCCCGGCGGAATGCCCGAGGGAGTCGTTTATATTCTTGAAGCGGTCGAGATCGATGAACATGACCGCCAGAAGGGTGCGGTCGCGGCGCGCCCTGGCCAGCGCCGCGGCGAGATGCTCCATGAAAAACATCCTGTTGGGCAGGCCGGTAAGAAAGTCGTGGGATGCCTGATGCTTGATCTGCTCCTCGACCCTCTTGCGCTCGCCGATCTCCTGCAGCATCAGCCGGTTGGCGGCAGACAGCTCTTCGGTGCGCTCCTCCGCCTGGTCCCGGTACGTACGCAGGCTCTCCAGCATCTGGTTGAAGGCATGCGCCAAATCGGCGATTTCGTCGCGGGACCCTATCTCGATGTGCTGATCCAGCCTCCCTCTCGCAATGCTCCGGGCAGCCAGGTTCAGTCTTTGCACGGGAGAAACGATCCGCCGGGTCAGGTAGACGCTCAGGGAGATACCCAGCAGCACGAGCAGGGCAGTAAAAAGCAGGGTGGAGTACAGGAGTTCCCGGATGCGCGCATACACCCTCTCCTTGTTCATCCCGACCTGCACATACCCGATGACCTCGGGCGCGGCGCCGCTGCTCTCATTCAGGATAAGCTCCTCAATATACTGCCATCTTTGGCTCATCACCGGCGCCGTAATGTCGAAAGAACGCCGCCCGTCCTCCGAGGCGGAAACCTCGCGGGACAGGATCTGCCTATTCCTGTCGAGCACCGAGAAGAGAGGACGCACGGAGAGCTCCGGCGCCGCTTTCGACCGGGCCCGCTGCACGAGGATATGCTTGTCCTTGTTATAGATGAAGAGATAAACGATATCGGGATCGGCATCCACACTGTCCACCACCTGCTGCAGCGCCCGCTTGTCGTCCGTATAAATGCCGTACTCGCTGTTCTGCGCTATCATGGCGGCAAGGGACCGCCCGTGGTTCAGCATGTCGCGGCAGGAGCGGGTGAACTCGTTCCGTACGATGAAAAGCGTGATGATCGAGGAGGTGGACAGGACCAGCACGCTCGTCAGGAGAATAAATTTGGCGGAGAGACTTACCCTCTTGTCTGCCAGGCGCGTCTTCATCGGGTCCTCTCTTGAAAAAGGGCGGGCATTCCTGACATTCTCATTGATTTGTTCCGTCTTCACCGGGGAGCTTCGCGTCTCTACTAAAAGAATACGAACCGGCCTTTTAAATTGTCAAACAAAAAATGGCGTGCGGCAGGGCGCGGCGCAGCCGAAAAAAACGGGGAGGGGCATCACGCCCGCATGCCGGCCGGCGCACCGGCAGGGGCGCATGGTGCGGAAACGGGGCGGTGATCGAGCAAAAGACCTCACGGTTTGCTATAATTTCAGACATTTTGGTTTCTGTGGAGTGATGGATGGATAAGGCGCCTTTCAATCTGCTCGTACCGTGCCTTGCAGGCATTCTCCTGCTTTTTTCCTGCTGCACTGTCCGCGCCCAGACGGAAGAGGAAGAGGTCCTCGCCCTTTTCTTCGGGCAGAACGAGCTGGTCGTCACCCCAACGCGCGACCTGAAACCCGCCTCGCAGACCGCAGAGAACATCTCCGTCGTGACCGCAGAGCAGATCGGGATGATGAACGCCCATACCCTCGCGGATGCGCTCTATTTTACCCCCGGAGTCCAGGTGCACAGACAGGGCGGCCCCGGCAGCATTTCCACCGTCCATATCCAGAGTTCGGAGAACAGGCATGTGACCGTCCTCCTCGACGGAGTCACCATGAGCTCGGTCGGGGAAAATATCGCCGAGCTGGGGATCCTCCCCGTCCAGAACATCGAAAGGATCGAAATCATCAAAGGACCCGCCTCCTCGGCATGGGGATCCTCCCTCGGCGGGGTCATCAATATCATCACGAAATCAGGCAGGAGCGGAAGGGAGCCGGGCGGCACCCTTTCCGCATCCTATGGGCAGGGAAGCACCGGCGATTTCAGAGGAGAAGCGTACGGGGGAAAGGGGAGGTTCGGGTACTATCTCAGCGCAGGGAGGCTGCAAACCGCCGGGTTCAGGGAGAAAGACGACTTCTCGGGGGAAAATCTTTATGCCAAGCTCTCCTATGCAAGCACCGAAAACTCCGCACTCACCTTTTCCTTCGGGTACAGCGCGGCCTCGCGCGGCGTCTTCGAATGGCGCGAGAACAACCTCTCCCAGGACGAAATGGCGAAGGTGCGCTTCTTCTCCCTCTCCTTCGCCGCCTCTCCCGGGAAGGGGATCGACCTGGAATTCTCCCTGCGCCTGTCGCAGCTCTCGAGCGTGCAGGTGATTGAACAGACGGGCTCCGAGACGACACAGGAGAGGATTTCGTACTGGGACAACGGCTACGGGGGAAGCGCACAGGCCACCTGGGAGCAGGGGGCGCATGCCGTGGTGGCGGGAGTCGACTTCGACGACCGGAGATTCAAAGCCAGGGGGATTCCCAGCGACAAGAAAGACACTAGGAGATGGGCCCTCTTCGCCAACGATACCTTTACTCCCACCGAGAGGCTCTCCCTCATCCCCGGCCTCCGGTTCGACAGCACCGGCACGAACGGCGGCTTCCTCAGCCCGAGCCTCGGAATCACCTACTCCCTCACAAAGACGACCCTGCTGCGCGCCACCGTTGCAAGGGGATTCAGCACCCCGGCCCTCGACGCCGCCTACGCCTCTACCCGCTTTTATCAGCCGAATACCGATCTCGAAGTGGAAAAGGTGACCTCGTACCAGGCGGGCGTCGAGTCCTCAGCCCCCGGATTCCTCTGGCTGAAGCTTTCCGCATTCAGGCACGAAATCAGGGATGCGCTCGCCTCCCAGCCCGTAACGCCGACCTCCTTCACCCTTGTAAACAAGGAAAAACAACGGCACCAGGGAATAGAGCTGGAAGTCAGGACAGCGCCGTTTCACCACATCACCCTCTCTGCCGGAGCCGTCTTCATGCAGGCGAAAGACCTGCAGACAGGAGTGCCGATCCGCCAGCTTCCGCAGTACACGTACGACGCCTCCCTCCGGTACGACGACGGACGCTCCTTCACCGCCCTGGCCCAGGGGCATTATATCTGGTGGAGAGGCGTGACGAGCGTGATCCCCGGACAATACAACGGCTTTCTGTTCGATGTCACCCTGAACAAGGTCCTGCTCAGGAAAGGGGACGCCCGGATGGAGACCTTCCTGACCGCGCACAATCTATTCAACGCATCCCAATATCTCTACAGCGTGTACCGAAACCCCGGGAGATGGGTGGAAGGAGGAATACGGTACCGGTTCTAGCTCCGCTACCGTGAAAGGATGCCCCCCCTTCTTCCCCATACTTTACTGCGTTTCGGGAAAATGCTCCTGCTTCTGTTCCTGCTTGCAGCTCCCTCTGCCGCCGGCGCTCTCGACGTCGTCGCGGTGAAGGGCAGCTCCCTCGCACCCTATGAGGAGGCGCTGGAGGGGTTCAGGAGCGCCGTTCCCTTCACGGTGCGCGAGGTCCCGCTGGTGAAGCCGGGAGACGCCGACATTGTGCGGAGGATCCGGAGAATGAAACCCGACCTGGTCCTCGCCATCGGGCAGAGCGCCATCGAGAGCCTCGGCGCGATCGAAGATATCCCCCTTGTCTACCTCATGGTGCTCAACCTTTCCCCCTCTCTTGCGAAAAAGGAGAATCTGTCCGGCGTCAGTCTCTATCTCTCCCCGGAAACCTGCCTGACCGCGCTGGCGCGGGCCGTCCCCGAGAAGAAGCGGATCGGGGTGATCTACGACGAAGCGAAATCGTCCGCTTTCGTCGAAAAGGTCCGGCACGCCGCTCAGGCCAGGGACCTCGAGATCGTCGCGCGGAAGGCGGAGACCCCGGCGGACGTCATGCCCCTCTTCACCGCGCTCCGGGGCAAGATCGACCTGCTCCTGCTCCTTCCGGACACCACCGTCATCTCGCCCGACACCCTGAAATTGCTGATGCACTATTCACTCCAGCACGCCGTTCCCGTCGTCAGCTTTACGTCCCGCCACATGGACCTGGGGGCTCTCATGGCCCTCGACATCGATCCCTTCGACATGGGAGCGCAGGCAGGCGATATCGCCCAACGGCTCCTTTCCGCCAAGAGCACCCCGCACATCAGGGAGGAGGCCCGAAAGGGCCGACCGACCCTCAGCTTGAAAATAGCGAACAAGTTATGTATTACTTTCAGTGGGAAGATAGCTGAGGAGGCCAGTATCATTGACAGGATCATTGAATAGAAACGAACATACTAAAAAAGGAGGCTTGCTCGCCCCGCTGCGCGCGAGCTTTCGGGCCAAGCTCTTCGGCTCCTTCATGTCTCTGGTCATCGCCACTTCAGCCGTCTTTACCGGGCTCTCCGTCTACTACCAGTCGCAGGAGCTCAGGAACAACCTGATCGGCAAGGGGAAGGTCCTCGCCGCCGTCCTTGCGGAAAGCGCTTTCAGAGGGATCTATCTCGAAAGCAGGGAGCTGGTGAAGGAGGCCCTCCTTGGGGTGATGAAACAGGAGCATGTCTTTGCCGCCTCCGTGTTCGATGCCGAAGGGAAAGTGATGCACTCCCAGAGCCGCTCCCCTGAGAGTGCGACCCCGACCGGGACGAGCGCACGGGAGAAGGACGTCATGGCGGAAGTGCGGAAAAGCATGTCGCTGGAATGGGTGAAAGTCGACCAGGGATTCGAGTTCTGGATGCCCGTCATCACCGAGTCCTTTGCCGTGGAGGAAGAGATGTTTTTCGATAAGGGTCCTCAGGCCCGCACAAAACATATCGTCGGCTTTGTCCGTATTCTCATGGACACGACGCCGCTGAAGGAGAAGACCACGATGATCATCTCGAAAGGCGCGTTCCTGGCGCTCCTTTTTCTCCTCTTCGGGGCGGCCATCTCCGCCTTCAACCTGAGGATTATCACCCGTCCGCTCCTGCTCCTTGAGGAGAGGGTCCGGGCATACGGCAGAGGAGAGAACGTGGAGAAGATCATCTGCGAAACGGACGACGAGATCGGCAAGCTCGCCGCCTCCTTCAATGCCATGGTCGAGGCCCTCCAGAAGAGAGAGCAGGAGAAGCAGGCGATCCTGGAGGAGGCGATGCGGGCGGGGAACCTCCGCCTCCTGGGGCAGCTCTCCGCCGGGATGGCGCACGAGATCAACAACCCCAACAACTTCATCCTCTCCAATGCCGAGCTCCTGGAGGGCATATGGCGCGATGCCGCACGGGTCCTGGCTGAATACCACCGCGAATACGGGGACTTTTCCCTGGCGGGCCTCTCCTTCCCGGAGACCCGCGACCACGTGCCCGGCATGATCAGGAGCATCGTGACCGGCTCCCACCGGATAAAGAACATCGTGGACGATCTGAAAGACTTCTCGCGGCAGGAACGGAGCGCCTTCGAGCTCTTCGCCGTCAACAGGAGCGTGGAAAATTCCCTGCGGATGCTCAGCGCACGCGTCAGAAAGGCGACCAGGAATTTTACCGTGCACCTCGGCGAGCATCTTCCGCCGGTGCAGGGGATCGCTTCAAAGATCGAGCAGGTGATCATCAACCTTGTCCTGAATGCGCTGGAGGCGCTCCCGGCTGAGGACAAGGGCATATGGATCAGCACCTTTTTCGACGAGAGGACGAAGCACGTCGTGATAGAAGTCAGGGACGAGGGCCTCGGAATATCCCCTGAGATCAGGAGCAGGATCGTCGAGCCGTTCTTTACGACAAAGGGCAGCGTAGGAGGGACAGGCCTGGGTCTCTCCATCGCCTATGCAATTGTCAGAGAGCATAACGGTACGATGCTTTTCGAATCGGAGCCCGGTGAGGGCACCATCGTACAGGTACGCTTCCCGGTGCAGACCGGGAGCGCCGGAAAGGAAGGGAATAATGACATCCTTTGATACCCCCGGCTCTTTCATCCTCCTGGTGGACGACGAGCCGGGCATCCTTACCAGCAGCCGGATGGTGCTCCTGTCCGAGGGCTTCAGGGACGTGCTGACCCTGCAGGACAGCAGACAGGTGCTTCCGCTCCTCTCCGAACGGGCGAACGACATCGCCCTTATCGTGCTCGATCTGTATATGCCCCACATCACGGGAAAAGAGATCCTCACCGCTCTCACCATGAATTACCCCCATATCCCGGTGGTTGTCATGACGGGAGCAAACGATATCGAAACCGCGGTGCAGAGCGTGAAGGGGGGGGCGTCGGACTACCTGGTAAAACCGGTGGAGAACAGCCACTTCATATCGGTAGTCAGAAAAAACCTCGAAATCAGGACCCTCCTCGACGAGGTGAGCTCCCTCAAGCAGTACCTCCTCACCGACTTCCTCCGCAGCGAAGACA
>JAXLZK010000006.1:0-66520 GCA_046350935.1 Thermodesulfovibrionales bacterium | reverse complement strand
AGCAAAAAAATGCGCGCCATCTTTCAATACGTCGAAGCGATCGCCCCCTCTCCCCGGCCCGCTTTGATCTGCGGGGAAACAGGCGTCGGCAAGGAGCTGATTGCGCGGGCGATCCATGCATTGAGCAGAAGGAGAGGTAATTTCATCCCGGTCAATGCCGCTGGTCTGGAAGACACCATCTTCTCCGATACCCTTTTCGGCCACCGGAAGGGGGCGTTCACCGGGGCTGACGACGTGAGGGAGGGTCTGATTGCAAAGGCGTCCGGCGGCACGCTCTTCCTGGACGAAATCGGAGACCTCAGCGGTGCATCCCAGGTAAAGCTCCTGCGCCTGCTGCAGGAGCGCATGTATTACCCTCTCGGCTCCGACGTCCCCCGGAAAAGCGACGCACGCATTATCGTCGCCACCAATAAGGATATCCAGCATTCCATTATCGAGGGGACCTTCCGCAGGGACCTCTACTATCGCTTGTGCGCCCACCGGATTCATGTTCCTCCCCTCAGGGAAAGGGTCGAGGATATCCCCCTGCTGGTGGCGCACTTTCTCGAGGAGGCCGCAAAGACCCTCAACAAGGACTGCCCTTCCCTGGAGCCCGGGCTGCTCACCCACCTCCTGCAGCACGATTTCCCCGGCAACGTACGGGAGATCCAGGAAGCAGTATTCGACGCCGTCATACGGAACAGATCGGGAATGTTGACCGCGGGGGATTTCATCGAGGTAATGGGTCCTCTCCCCACTGCAGACCCGGGGCGTCTTCCCCGCGACGAAAAGGGGAGCGAAGTGCTCCAGAGTCTTTTCGGACACTTTCCCACCCTGGACGAAATGGAGGAGTTCCTGGTCGCCAAGGCCCTCTCCCTCTCTCAGGACAACCAGAGCAAGGCAGCATCCCTCCTGGGGCTGACCCGGCAGGCGCTGAACAAGCGGCTGAAAAAGAACAGACTCTAGGGACAGTGCGCATACACACCCTGGCATACAAAGAGCGACATATTTTTACGAGAGCGACAAAATTTGCTCTTCTGATGATCCAAAATATGCTTATTTTTTAAGCATTTTTTTCTAAAAGCCTCCTTTCTGTCAACCACAGTTTACCATGCATGCGGACGCCGGCAGCGTGCTGTCTGCTATGCGCTTGTTTTAAATGAGAAATTTCTCCTGAATTCGTGGCATATTTATTGCTCCTCCTGCAAATTATTTTACCTATGAACCGTACTGAGCTCATCAAAGCGATAGCGTCCTCTGCAAAACTTACTCCCGAGGATGCGTCCCGCGCACTCGGAGCGATGCTGGATGCCATCTCCTTCGCCCTGGCGCGGGGCCGCAAGGTAATGCTGCCCGGCTTCGGCACCTTCTCCGTCGTGCGGCGGAAGAACGGTTCGCGCTACTGCGTAGCGGGTCCCGATGGAGAAAAACCCCTGATACGGGTGTTGAGATTCACGTCCGGCGTCAGTCTCTTCCCTGCAGGGGAGAAGCAGTGGAAGCGCAGGAGGGAGTGATACCGCCTCCGCATTGTCAAATCGGAGCGTTTCAGAGAGGCGGCCGATAGGCGCTCATTTGTCCCCTCTCACGAAGAAAAAGGCCGTGGGGCGTTCACCCCACGGCCTTTTTCTTCGTGTTTATCTGCAGAGGGCCGGCCTATTCCGTCATTTCGGCAGCTCCGGCGCCCGCCTCTTCGTGCTCCTGCTCGATCTGCATGGTGTAGAAGTCTCCCTTGATGAAGGTCTCCCGGTAGGACTGCATTCCGGAACCCGCAGGGATGACCCTTCCCATGATCACGTTTTCTTTCAGGCCCCGCAGCTCGTCCACCAGACCGCTCAGCGCAGCCTCGGTGAGGACCCTCGTGGTCTCCTGGAACGACGCGGCGGACACCCAGCTCTCGGTGGAGAGGGACGCCTTGGTGATGCCGAGAAGCAGCGGCTTGCCCTGCGCAGGCCTCTTGCCCTCGACCCGCACCCTTTCGTTCTCGTCCACAAAAACCAGCCTGTCCACTTCGTCTCCCATGAGGAACACGGTGTCGCCCGGGTCTTCGATGCGGATCTTCCGCATCATCTGGCGCACGATCACTTCGATGTGCTTGTCGTTGATGGAGACGCCCTGCAGCCGGTACACCTTCTGCACCTCGTCCACCAGGTAGCCCTGCAGCTCCTTGGGGCCGAGGATGTCGAGGATGCTGTGGGGGTTCACCGCGCCGTCCATAAGGGGCTCTCCGGCGCGCACCCAGTCTCCCTCATGGACGGTGACGTGCTTACCCTTGGGAATGAGGTATTCCCGGGACTCGCTTCCGCCCTTCACCACCACGACGCGCATCCCCTTGTGGGCGCCCCGGAACTCGACAATCCCGTCGATCTCGCTGACGATGGTCTGCTCCTTGGGCTTCCGCGCCTCGAAGAGCTCCGCGACCCGCGGCAGACCTCCGGTAATGTCCTTGGTCTTCGTGGTTTCCCGCGGGATCTTCGCCAGGATGTCTCCCGGCGCGATGGTGTCTCCCTTCTCCACCAGGATGTGCGCGCCGGCAGGAAGCAGGTAGCGCGCCGGGTTGTTTGTCCCCGGTATCTTCACGGTCCTGCCGTGCTCGTCCTTGATGGAGATGCGCGGCCGCATGTTCGCCGGATAGTCGATGACGACCTTGTGGGCCAGACCGGTGGTCTCGTCCACCTCCTCCTTGAAGGTGACGCCTTCGAGGATGTCGCCGAGCGCGATCCGCCCGCCGATTTCGGTGAGGATGGGAGTGGAATAAGGGTCCCATTCCACGAGCTTCTGGTTCGCCTCGACCCGCTGCCCGTCCTCGACGAAGATACGCGCTCCGTAGACGAGGTTGTATTTTTCCTTCTCCCTGCCCGATTTATCCGCAATGGCGACCATGGCGTTCCGGTTCAGGACGATGAGGACGCCCTCCTTGTTCTTGACCGCGCTCACATCGATGAACTTCACATACCCGGTATTCTTGGGAGCCAGGGTCGCCTGCTCGATGATCTTGGTCGCCGCGCCTCCGATATGGAAGGTCCGCATGGTGAGCTGCGTTCCGGGCTCTCCGATGGACTGTGCGGCGATGATGCCGATCGCCTCGCCGATCTCGATCTTGCCGCCGCGGGCCAGGTCGCGGCCGTAGCATTTGCCGCAGACGCCGACCCGGGAGTTGCAGGTGAGCACCGAGCGGATCTTGACGCGGTCGATGCCCGCTTCCACGATCTTCCGGGCGAGCTCGTCGTCGATCTCCGTGTTCCGGGGAGCGATCACCTCGTGGTTGACCGGGTCCTTGAGGGTCTCCGCAAGGGTCCTTCCGAAGATCCTCTCTTCGAGGGCCTGGATAATCTCGCCGCCCTCGATGAGGGGCACCACGGTGATGCCTTCCCTCGTTCCGCAGTCCTCTTCGGTCAGGATCACGTCCTGCGCCACGTCCACGAGCCGCCGCGTGAGGTACCCGGCGTTCGCCGTCTTCAGTGCCGTATCGGCCAGACCCTTACGGGCGCCGTGGGTCGAAATGAAGTACTGGAGCGGGGTGAGGCCCTCCCTGAAGTTCGCGGTGATGGGGGTCTCGATGATCTCGCCGGACGGCTTCGCCATCAGGCCTCTCATACCCGCCAACTGCCTGATCTGCGCGGCGCTGCCTCGTGCGCCCGAGTCCGCCATCATGAAGATGCTGTTGAACGACCGCCTCTCCTTGATCTCCTCTTCGGAGAGCTCCTTGCCCTCCTCGGCGCCCAGCTCCTTCATCATCTCGTCCGCCACCTTCTCGGTCACGTTCGCCCAGATGTCGATGACCTTGTTGTAGCGCTCCCCCTGGGTGATGAGACCGTCGGCGTACTGCCTCTGGACCTCGATGACCTCCTGCTCGGCGTCGTGGATCAGCTCCGCCTTCTTCGACGGAACATGCATGTCGTCGATGCAGATGGAGATCCCGGAATTGGTGGCGTACTTGAAGCCCAGTCTTTCGAGCTCGTTGAGGAAGACCACCGTCTCCCGCTTCCCGGATACCTTATGGATGTATTCGATCAGCTTGCCCAGCTCCTTCTTGGTCATTTCCTTGTTGACCATCGAGAAGGGGATATCCTTCGGGAGGATATCGCTGAAGAGGA
The DNA here is from genome assembly GCA_046350935.1 of Thermodesulfovibrionales bacterium. Classification (GTDB taxonomy): domain Bacteria; phylum Nitrospirota; class Thermodesulfovibrionia; order Thermodesulfovibrionales; family Dissulfurispiraceae; genus Nitrobium. The sequence goes on along the minus strand of JAXLZK010000006.1, from coordinate 62,447 downwards.
TGCGCCCCACGGTCGTCTCCACGAAGCCGCCGTCCATCCTCACCTTGACCAGGGCATGCTCGTCCACCACGCCCGAGTCGTAGGCGATGCGGACATCTTCCGTATCCGCGAAGGTCTTCCCTTCCCCCGCGGCGCCCTTCTTCTGCTTGGTGAGGTAGTAGATGCCGAGGACCATGTCCTGCGTCGGGACGGTGATCGGCTTCCCGTTGGCCGGGGAGAGGAGGTTGTTGATGGAGAGCATCAGCACCCGCGCCTCGATCTGCGCCTCGACGGACAGGGGTACATGCACCGCCATCTGGTCGCCGTCGAAGTCCGCGTTGAAGGCGGTGCAGACCAGGGGATGCAGCTTGATCGCCTTCCCCTCGACCAGCACCGGATCGAAGGCCTGGATGCCGAGCCGGTGGAGGGTCGGTGCGCGGTTCAGGAGCACCGGATGCTCGCTGATCACATCCTCGAGCGCGTCCCACACCTCGGGCCGCTCCTTCTCCACGAGCCTCTTCGCCTGCTTGATGGTGGTGGCATGCCCCTTCTCTTCGAGCTTGTTGAAGACAAAGGGCTTGAAGAGCTCGAGGGCCATGCGCTTGGGGAGCCCGCACTGGTTCATCTTCAGCTCGGGGCCGACGACGATAACGGAACGGCCTGAATAGTCGACCCGCTTTCCGAGGAGGTTCTGGCGGAAGCGCCCCTGTTTGCCCTTGATCATGTCGCTCAGGGATTTCAGGGCGCGTTTGCCTCCCGCCTTCAGCACCTTCGACCGCTTGCTGTTATCGAAAAGCGCGTCCACCGCCTCCTGGAGCATCCTTTTCTCGTTCTTGATGATGACGCTGGGGGCCTTCAGCTCCATCAGCCTCTTGAGCCTGTTGTTCCTGTTGATGACGCGGCGGTAGAGGTCGTTGAGGTCTGAGGTCGCAAAGCGCCCGCCATCCAGGGGAACGAGGGGCCGCAGGTCGGGGGGCAGCACCGGCACGATGTCGAGGATCATCCAGTCGGGCTTGTTCTCGGACCTGATGAAGGCCTCGACGATCTTGAGCCTCTTGGTGAGCCTCCTCTTCACTCCAAGGGATGCCACCGCATCGATCTTCTCCTTCAGCTCCTTTGCGAGAGCGTCGAGATTGACTTTCCGCAGGAGTTCCCTGATGGCGTCGGCACCCATTCCGGCCTTGAACCTGCTGCCGAATTCCGCAAGCTTCTTCTTGTACTCGTCTTCGGGAAGAAGTTCCTTCTCCTTCAGGGAGGTATCCCCGGCATCGATGACGATGTATTCTTCAAAGTACAACACTTTTTCCAACTGTCTGATGGTCATGTCGAGGAGAGTGCCTATCCTGCTCGGCACGCCCCGCAGCAGCCAGACATGGGCCACGGGGGTGGCAAGCTCGATGTGCCCCATCCTCTCCCTTCTGACCTTCGATTGGATGACCTCGACACCGCATTTATCGCAGATGACCCCGCGGTGCTTCATCCTCTTGTACTTCCCGCAGAGGCATTCCCAGTCCCGCACCGGTCCGAAGATCTTGGCGCAGAAGAGGCCGTCGCGCTCCGGCTTGAAGGTGCGATAGTTGATGGTCTCCGGCTTCTTCACCTCGCCGTAGGACCACTCCCGGATCTTCTCGGGGGAAGCGAGCTTTATGCGTATCGCGTCGAAGTCCTTGGGATTCTTCGGTTTTTGAAAAAGGGCATAAATGTCTTCTACCACTATTCCTCCCTCTTCTTCTTTTTCTCCAGAAGCTCTACGTCAAGCCCGAGACTCTGGAGCTCTTTTATTAATACGTGGAAGGACTCGGGCACGCCCGGCTCGAGGACCGGGTCGCCCTTCACAATCGCCTCGTACATGCGCGACCTTCCACTGATGTCGTCGCTCTTCACCGTCAGGAATTCCTGCAGGGTATGGGCGGCGCCGTAGGCTTCCAATGCCCAGACTTCCATCTCTCCCAGCCTCTGGCCTCCGAACTGGGCCTTTCCGCCCAGGGGCTGCTGGGTGACGAGGGAGTAAGGGCCGATGGAGCGTGCGTGGATCTTATCGGCAACGAGGTGATGCAGTTTCAGCATATACATGCAGCCCACCGTAACGGGCCGCTTGAACGGGTCGCCCGTCCTGCCGTCGTACAGGGTTATCTGTCCCGATGAAGGCAGCCCGGCTTTTTTCAGCAATTCCTTGATCTCGTTCTCCTTTGCCCCTTCGAAGACAGGGGTCGACACATGCAGCCCCAACGCCTTCGCAGCCCACCCGAGATGGATTTCGAGTATCTGCCCCACGTTCATACGGGAGGGGACGCCCAGGGGGTTCAGCACGATATCGACGGGGGTGCCGTCGGGCAGGTACGGCATGTCCTCTTCGGGGACGATCATGGAGACGACGCCCTTGTTCCCGTGGCGCCCCGCCATCTTGTCCCCCACCTGGATCTTCCGCTTCATCGCGATGAAGGCCTTGACCACCTTGTTCACTCCGGGAGGCAGCTCGTCGCCCTTCCTGACCCGCTCGATCCTCTCCTGGTAGCGGGACTCCAGGTAGCGGATATAATGGGTGATCTCGCCGCTCAGCTCCTCGATTTTCGTCCTGACATCGGTGTCCTCAATCTTCACCCGGAGCAGATAGTCGTCACGGATCTTGTTCACCTGGACATCGGTGAGCTTCTTGCCCCGCGCGCAGAGGGTTTCCTTTGTTTTGGGGTCCTTTATATCGTCGGCGACCTTCTGGCCGACGAGGAGCTTCCTGATCTTGGCCGCCCTCTCCTCCTTGAGGATCTTGATCTCCTCTTCGAGGTCCCGCTGGAGCCGGTTGATGTCCTCTTCCTCGATGCTCTTCGTCCTCTCGTCCTTTTCGACGCCCTTTCGGGAAAGGACCCTGACATCGACGATCACTCCCTCGATGCCGGGCGGGACGTAGAGGCAGCTCTCCTTCACCTCCTCGGCCTTTTCGCCGAAGATGGCCCGCAGGAGCTTTTCCTCGGGGGTCAGCATCGTCTCCCCCTTCGGGGTCACTTTGCCCACCAGGATGTCTCCGGGCTTCACTTCCGCCCCGATCCTGATGATCCCGCTCTCGTCGAGGTCCTTCAGCGCCTCCTCTCCCACATTCGGGATATCGCGGGTGATATCTTCGGGGCCGAGCTTCGTGTCCCGCGCCTCCACCTCGAACTCCTCGATGTGGATGGACGTATAGACATCGTCCTTAACCATCTTTTCGTTGAGCAGGATGGCGTCCTCGAAGTTGTACCCTCCCCACGGCATGAAGGCGACGATGGCGTTCTTGCCCATCGCGAGCTCACCCAGGTCGGTGGAAGGACCGTCTCCGAGGATGTCCCCCTTTGCGACCACATCCCCCACATTCACGATGGGCTTTTGGTTCATGCAGGTGCCCTGGTTGGAGCGGTGGAACTTGACGAGGTTATAGATATCGACGCCACCTTCCTCGGTGGCCCGCACCACGATGCGGGCGGAATCGACGCTCTCCACGATGCCCGCCCTTTTGGCAAGGACAAGCCATCCCGAGTCCTTTGCAGCGGCATGCTCCATTCCCGTTCCGACGACGGGGGCGGCGGACTCGAGCAGGGGGACCGCCTGTCTCTGCATGTTGGACCCCATCAGGGCCCTGTTCGCGTCGTCGTTCTCGAGGAAGGGGATTAGGGAGGCCGAGACGCTCACGATCTGCTTCGGAGAGACGTCCATGAACTGGACCTCCGTCGGGGAGACGATCTTGAAGTCGCCGCCCACCCGGGCGGAAACCGCCTCGCCGAGAAGGTTGCCCTTCTTGTCCATGGGCGACGTCGCCTCTGCGATGATGTAGTTTTCGCCCTCGATGGCGGACAGATAGACGATCTCGCTGGTCACGCGGCCGTTCTCCACCTTGCGGTAGGGGGCCTCGATGAACCCGAAGTCGTTGATTTTCGCGTAGGACGCGAGGGAGGTGATGAGACCGATGTTCGGCCCTTCCGGAGTCTCGATGGGGCATATCCTGCCGTAGTGCGTCGGATGGACGTCCCTTACCTCGAAGCCCGCCCTCTCCCGGGTGAGACCGCCCGGCCCGAGCGCGGAAAGCCTCCTTTTATGGGTGATCTCCGACAACGGGTTGGTCTGGTCCATGAACTGGCTCAACTGGCTGGAGCCGAAGAACTCCTTCACCGCCGCCATGACCGGCTTCGCATTGATAAGGTCGTGGGGCATCGCCGTATCCAGCTCGGTGAGGGTCATTTTTTCCTTGATCGCCCTCTCCATGCGTACGAGGCCGATCCTGAAGTGGTTTTCAAGGAGTTCGCCGATCCCCCGGATGCGCCGGTTGCCGAGATGGTCGATATCGTCCACCTCGCCTTTGCCGGTCCTGAGATTCAGGAGATACCGGACGATCTCCACGATGTCCTTGTCGGTCAGGACCCGCTTCTCCAGAGGGACGTCGAGGCCGAGCTTCTCATTGACCTTCAGCCTTCCCACCGGGGAGAGGTCGTACCGCTTCGGGTCGAAGAACAGCCCGTTGAAGAGCTCCCGGGCGGCATCCTCCGTCGCCGGCTCTCCGGGCCTCAGCTTCCGGTAGATCTCTTTCAGCGCCTCTTCCTGTTTTGTCACCCTGTCCGTAAGGAGGGTCTCCCGGAAAGAGGGGAGGTAGTTGACGTTGTCGATGAACAGCAGGTGCAGCGTCTGTATCTTCAGGGAGACGATCTTCTGGAATATCTCCTCGGTGATCTCCTTGTTTCCGTCGAGAATGATCTCCCCGGTCGAGGGGTCGACGATATCGGTAAGGGTCACCCTTCCGATGATCTCGCTCCGGGGAATGGGGACCTCCCGGATGCCGGCGGCCTCCATTTTCTTCAGGGAGGCCTTGGTGATCTTGCTCCCCTCCTTGACGATAAGCTCGCTGGACTTCGGAGCGACGATGCTCTGCTTCGTCCTGACCCCCGCGAGCACCTCGCTCACCACCCGCGTGTACTCCTCCCTGCCCTGCAGCTTTATCTCCTCCACCGGGTAGAAGGTCTTCAGCAGGTCCTCGTTTGAGTAGCCGAGAGCCTTGAGGACAATGGTGGCGGGCAGCTTCCTGCGCCGGTCGATCCTCACGTACAGGATGTCCTTCGAGTCGAACTCGAAGTCGAGCCAGGAGCCCCTTGCGGGGATTGCGCGCGCCGTATATAAAAGCCTGCCGCTTGCATGCGTCTTCCCCTTGTCCGGGGCGAAATACACTCCGGGGGAGCGATGCAGCTGGCTGACGATGACTCTTTCCGTTCCGTTTATGATAAAGCTGCCCGTTTCGGTCATGACGGGCATGTCGCCGATATAGACTTCCTGCTCCCGCGATTCTTTTAAGACCCGCTTCCCCCTCTCGTCCTTTTCCCAGATATTGAGCTTCACTTTTATCTTGAGAGGTGCTGCATAGGTGAGTCCCTTCAGGATGCACTCCCGGGGGGTTACCTTCGACTCGCCGAGCGTGTACGAAATGAACTCTATGGAAGAGGTATCATTGTAATCGGTTATGGGAAACACGCTGTGAAAAGCGGAATGCAACCCCTCGTCCGCCCTCCTGGCCGCTTCCACATCCTTTTGCAGAAATCTGTCGAAAGACCTCTTCTGGAACTCCACCAGGTAGGGGACCTCCAGGACCAAAGGAACTTTACCGAAATTTACCCTCTCTCTCAAAAGCTTAGCCATAGCTCTCCTTTTGTCAGGTTACAGGTTCGTAAAAAGCAATAGGGGTGGCAGGGCCGTGCGGGAGACCCTGCCACCCATACCGTACACCTATACCTGTCTCTACTTAATTTCTACTCCTGCTCCTTCCGCCTCGAGCTTCGCCTTCATCGCATCAGCCTCTTCCTTGGTGACGCCGGTCTTCACCGGTTTGGGAGCCCCGTCCACCAGGTCCTTCGCCTCCTTGAGGCCCAGGCCCGTCAGCTCTCGCACCACCTTGATGACCTGGATCTTCTTGTCGCCGGCAGACGCAAGGACCACGTCGAAGCTCGTCTTCTCCTCTGCGGCAGGAGCAGCGGCTCCCGCTGCGGCAGGGGCGGCGGCCACCGCCACCGGCGCTGCTGCGGTAACGCCGTATCTCTCCTCGAACTCCTTGATGAACTGGGACATTTCGAGAATGGTCATATTGTCGATAAAACCGAACACCTCATCTTTTGTAACAGCCATGGGAACTTCCTCCTTATTTACCGTTTATCTTTCCGGATATCGTTTTCTGTGAACGCACAGCCTTCTCAGGCACTCTTCTTGTTCCGCACCGCTTCCAGGGCATAGGCGAGCTGTGCGACCGTTGCGTGCAGCGCACCGGCGAGTTTTGCCGCAGGGGCCTGGAATGCGCCCGCCATCATGCTGAGGAGCACCTTCTTCGGCGGGAGCTTCGCCACTTCCTTGAGCTCGGCGGCCGTAAAGAAGCTCCCCTCGATGATGCCGCTCTTCACCTTGAACTTGTCGTTCTTGGCGGAGTACTCGAGGATCTTCTTGGCGGCCGCTACGGGATCGTCGAACCCGAAGGCGATGCCGGTGGGTCCGACGAAGTGGTCCTGCGCCGCTTCGACCGGGGTCCCCTTTGCGGCGATGGAGATCAGGGTGTTCTTCGCCACCTTGTACTCCGCACCCACTTCCCGCAGGAGGCCCCGCAGTGCAGCGATTTCCGCAACGGTCAATCCCTTGTACTCGGTAAAGACAACGGCTTTCGATTGAGAGAACTTCTCGGCAAGCTCGGTTATCTGTTGGGATTTCTTCTCTTTGGTAATCAGAACCTTTCTCCTTTCCCAGAGACTGTCGTAAAGCAGGGAGCAAGCGTTGACCGGGACGGATGCGCCGCGCCGTGCGCACCGCTCCTTCTTCTTGCCTCTGTCTCGGCAGGCCGCCTTGCTTCGGCTCGATTAAAGGACGACTCTCTCGTCCTGCCTGCTGTCTCTGACATTAATGAATACAGGCAATGCCTGTTTGCAGCATGGCACGCGGAGCACGGCGCGCCGCCTCTTTCAGGGGAGGCCGCATGCCGCGGTCCGGTGTTCTCTACGAAATCTTCAGGCGCGCGACGTCTACCTTGATGCCGGGTCCCATGGTCGAAGACACGGTAATCTTCTTGAGGTATCTGCCTTTCGAGGTGGACGGCTTCGCCTTCGCCACCGACTTGAGGACCGCCATGGCATTTTCCAGGAGCTTCTCCCTCTCGAAGGACACCTTCCCCACCGGAACATGGACAATGCCGGCCTTTTCCACTTTATACTCGACCTTGCCCGCCTTGATTTCCTTGACCGATTTCGCGACATCGAAGGTAACCGTCCCCAGCTTGGGGTTGGGCATCAGCCCCCTCGGTCCGAGGACCTTGCCGAGCTTCCCCACCAGGCCCATCAGGTCGGGGGTCGCAACCGCCTTGTCGAATTCGAGCCATCCCTGCTGGATTTTTTCGACGAGGTCCTCGGCGCCCACGTAATCGGCGCCCGCATCCCTCGCTTCCTTCTCCTTCTCCCCCTTGGCGAAAACAAGGACGCGCACCGGCTTTCCCGTTCCGAACGGCAGCACCACCGTTCCCCTGACCATCTGGTCCGACTTCTTCGGATCGACGCCGAGATTTATCGCAAGGTCCACCGTCTCGTCGAACTTGACGAAGGTGCTCTCCTTTACAAGGGCGAGGGCTTCTTCTACCGAGTATTCCTTGCCGGTATCGACTTTTGCTTCCACACTGCTGAGTTTCTTGCCCATGGTTCTTCCTCCTTACTCCCGTATATCCACGCCCATGCTCCGCGCCGTTCCCTTGATGATGTTCTTGGCTGCCTCGAGAGAGGTGGTATTCAGGTCCGGGAGCTTCATCTTCGCAATCTCCTCGACCTGTGCACCGCTCAGCGCGCCGACTTTATCTTTATTGGGAACACTGGACCCCTTCACGATTCCCACCGCCTTCTTGATCAGCTCGGATGCGGGGGGGGTCTTCAGGATAAAGGTAAACGATCTGTCATTGTACACGCTCAGGACCACAGGGACGAGGGTTTCCCCCATGCTCTGCGTCTGCGCGTTGAACTCCTTGCAGAAGCCCATGATGTTGATGCCGTGGGGACCGAGAGCGGGTCCCACGGGGGGCGCCGGATTGGCTTTCCCTGCAGGGATCAGAAGTTTAACCTGTGCGACAACCTCTTTCTTGGCCATGTATTTCCTCCTAATTTAGTCCATAGCTGATAGCTCAGTGTCACAGCCGAAACCATGAGCCATGAGCTATGAGCTAATTAAGCTTTTTCCACCTGCGCGAAGGCGAGCTCCACCGGCGTCTGTCTGCCGAAGATGCTCACCATGACGCGCAGCCTGCCGTGGTCCATATCGACCTCGTCCACGTACCCGACGAAGTTGCTGAACGGCCCGTCCGTTATCCGCACGTTTTCTCCCTTTTCGAACTGGCTCTTCACCTGGGGGACGGGGCCTTTCTCCATCTGCTGCAGTATGACGTCCACCTCCTCGTCCGGCAGGGGCACGGGCTTGCTCCCTCCGACAAAGCCGGTAACACGGAGGGTGTTCTTGATGAGGTGCCACGTCTCGTCGTCCAGCTCCATCTCGACCAGGATATAGCCTGGATAGAACTTCCTGTCGGTTTCCTTTTTCTTTTTCCCCTTGAGCTCCACCACCTTTTCGGTGGGAATGAGGATCCGCGTGACCTTCTCCTCAAGCCCCTTCAGCTTCACCTTCTCCTCGATTGAGACCTTGACCTTTTCCTCGTATCCGGAGTATGTATGGACGACAAACCAGCTTTTACCCATCCCCTTACCTTACCAGTAGTTTTATTATCTTCGCGAGGCTCAGATCAACGACGCCCAGGAAGATCGAAGAGATTACCACCGTGGTAATCACCACCCAGGTGGAGCCGATAAGCTCGTCCCGTGAAGGATAGTTGACCTTCTTTGCCTCAATTTTCACATCATGAAAGAACACCTTCAGCCTTTCGATCATCCCCACTCCTTCGCTCCGTTCATCGGTTCATGGTTCCCGGCTCATTGCTGCCCGCTTCCTCTGCACGCCGCGCCGTCCGCTGCCGGCCACGAGAAAAAAAATGGCAGGCCAGGAGGGATTCGAACCCCCAGCCCTCGGATTTGGAGTCCGATGCTCTAGCCGTTAGAGCTACTGGCCTAGCCTCAGCGGCGCATTCCCTCCCCGAAAACCGCATCCTGCGGAGTACGGCATCCGGGGCGTGCTCCGGGAATCCGCCCCTTCTCGTTACGACTTCGTCTCCTTGTGCGGAGTATGCTTCCTGCAATGCCTGCAATACTTCTTCAACTGCAATTTGTCCGTGGTGTTCTTTTTATTCTTCATGCTTGAGTAGTTCTTGTTTTTGCACTCCGTGCACTGAAACAGTATGATATCTCTCATTTTCTACTCCAGGATCTCAGTAACGACACCTGCACCCACGGTTCTGCCTCCCTCTCGGATGGCGAATCTCAGCTCTTTCTCCATGGCAATGGGTGCTATCAGCTCGACCGTTATGGTTACGTTATCTCCGGGCATCACCATCTCCACTCCCTCCGGAAGCTTTGCCACTCCCGTCACGTCCGTCGTCCTGAAATAAAACTGCGGACGGTATCCGTTGAAGAACGGCGTGTGCCTTCCCCCCTCTTCCTTCGTCAATACATACGCCTCTGCCTTGAACTTCGTGTGCGGCGTGATGCTCCCCGGCTTCGCCAGCACCATCCCCCGCTCCACTTCGTCCTTCCCCGTCCCCCGTAAAAGCGCCCCGATGTTATCCCCGGCACGCCCCTCATCCAGCAGCTTCCGGAACATCTCCACTCCCGTCACCACTGTCTTCCGGGTCTCTCGCAACCCCACTATCTCCATTTCCTCCCCTACCTTGACTATCCCCCGCTCCACTCTCCCCGTCACCACCGTCCCACGCCCCGATATCGAAAATACATCCTCGATCGGCATGATGAACGGCTTGTCTATCGGCCTCTCCGGCGTCGGTATATAGCTGTCAATCGCATCCCCCAGCTCCAAAATGCTCTTGTACTCCCCCGCATTCGGGTCCGTGCTCGTGCTCTCCACCGCCTTCAGCGCACTGCCCCGCACCACCGGTATATCATTGCCCGGAAACCCATACTTGCTCAACAGCTCCCGCACCTCAAGCTCCACCAGGTCCAAAAGCTCCGGGTCATCCACCATGTCCACCTTGTTCATATACACCACTATGTAGGGCACCCCCACCTGCCGCGCCAGCAAGATGTGCTCCCGCGTCTGCGGCATCGGCCCGTCCGCCGCACTCACCACCAGGATCGCCCCGTCCATCTGCGCCGCTCCCGTGATCATGTTCTTCACATAATCCGCATGTCCAGGACAGTCTACATGAGCATAGTGCCTCTTGTCCGTCTCATACTCCACATGCGCCGTCGCTATCGTGATCCCACGCGCCTTCTCCTCCGGTGCGTTGTCTATCTGATCGTATGCCTTGTATTGCGCCAGCCCCTTCATCGCCAGCACCTTCGTTATCGCCGCCGTCAGCGTCGTCTTCCCATGGTCTACATGCCCGATCGTCCCCACATTTACATGCGGCTTTACCCTCTCAAATTTTGCCTTTCCCATTTCTCCTCCTTGCTTGCAAAACGTACCGCTCTATAATTGCCGACTCATCAATGCAGGACTTTCAAGCATGCTTACGGTAAAAATCGAAAAACAAACAACCAAACACCATAAACACCGGCGTTATGGAAAGCCCATGACCGGAATCGAACCGGTGACCTCTTCCTTAAGGAAGTGCTCTGCCGACTGAGCTACATGGGCATGTACCCATTCAGGCCGCGTAGCCGTGGCCCGAACGGCGCTTTTTTTGGAGCGGAAAGCAGATTCAGACCCGCGACCAGCTGGAAAGGCTGACGCTCTACCACTGAGCTACTCCCGCACACGACAAACAAGCCACAAGGCCGAAACGGAATGTTTAGTATACCATTTTACGGAACCGTACGTCCGAAAATGCCCTTTCCCTGTCCTGCGGCGTTTCTGGTGGAGAGGGAGGATTCTGACCTCCGAAGGCAGACTGGCAGATTACAGTCTGCTCCCTTTGGCCACTCGGGAACCTCTCCTATTGGAAAGCCGGAAGCGGGGAACGGGAAGAGGAGAACAGGCAGGCGGGGACCGCGCACCCTTCATCTTCCGTCAACACTTCCTGCCGCTCACTCTTCCGCTGCGCTGCCGGACGTCCGGCCGGCGCTTCCAGAGCCACCGAAGGGATTCGAACCCCCGACCTGATGATTACAAATCAACTGCTCTACCAACTGAGCTACGGTGGCAATAACTTAATAATATAGGGTAATTATTTTACCCTTGTCAACTAAAAATTTCAACTTTATTTCGCGCGGTCCTCCCGTTTATTGGGTTGCCGGGGGTTGCGGGCAGTTGCTGGGTCGGCCGACGGGCGGCTTACGGACGGCGGACGGGAACCCTGCACCCCCGGCTGTTCACGAGAGCGGACGGCGAACTCCCACATTTTTCCTTATTCTTCAATTTTAAAACATTTTCATGCAGAAAACATCCGGGGAGCTCCGCAGAAGGCGGGTGAGGCCGGGCACGAAAGGACAAGGGGCACGAAAGCGCCGGACCGTCGGAAAAACCATGCGAAAAAAGCGAAATGAAGCGAGCGCCGTGCCGCATTGACTTTTCCGGAAATGTTCCATTACTCTAAAAGTTTAGGGTGCATGTTTCGGGGCGTAGCGCAGTCTGGCTAGCGCACCTGCCTTGGGAGCAGGGGGTCGGAGGTTCGAATCCTCTCGCCCCGACCACGCTTCGCTGGACGCCCAAAGGTGACAAGCTCATGGAATAATGGCCCCGCTCCTCTTGCTGTCGTGCGGCCGTCCCATGATCGGATTCCGTGGTCGAGAGAGTGAAGAAAGCGCCTGTAGCTCAGTTGGATAGAGCAACTGCCTTCTAAGCAGTGGGCCAGGGGTTCGAATCCCTTCAGGCGCACCAAAAATTCCGTGCGGAAGACGGCCGCGGCCCCTTCTTCACCCTTCTTCAGCAGGAGCGCTCTCTTAAAATGAAGGGAGCCGCCGAACGCGCCGTGACAGTGTCGCGCTTCAGCCGGTGCACCAGGCGGGCCGGCCGGATATGGTGGGCGTAGCTCAACGGCAGAGCACTGGACTGTGGCTCCAGGTGTTGCGGGTTCGAGCCCCGTCGTCCACCCCATTTCCCTCTTCCTTGTTCCACGTGGGCCGAACGGGTCCCTGCCTTCCCGCCCCCTTCCGCCTGCGTCAGCCGGGGCGGGAAGGCAGGGGTTATCTGATGCCCAGCTTCGTGAGGACGAATCCCATGTACTTGTTGATCGGGTTTTCCCTCTCCAGAAACGAGAGCACCGGGGGCTTGCGGGTGACGAGCCTGTCGAGCTCGGCAACGATGGTGGTGTCATGCTCGTGTCCCAACCCCTCCCGGAACACCTTTAGCGCCTCTTCCTTGTTGCCGGTGAGGAGGAGAATCCTGCCGAGATTCAGGTAATGGGCGGAGTTCCCGGAGTCCTGCCGGATCGCCTCCTCGCAGAGAGACACGGCTTTTTTGAACTGCCCCCGCTCCTTCGCGATACAAAAGGCGAAATAGGAGGAGGTGAGGGGAGTGGGCTCCAGATTGAGCGCCTTCTCGAAACAGGAGAGTGCCGGCAGGCTGCGCCCCTGTTTGAGGGCATTCAGACCTTTCACGAACAGTTTATCCGCTTCCTGGCTTGGCATTAAATATGTCATTTCCAGACATCCGACGGATCGTGCCTGGGGAGGGCCGAGGTGAGGCGCTCCCCGTTCTTAGCTTTTTATAGCATATTCCCGGTGAGAATGCAAGAAATCTGAGAGAGCAGCGTGTCAAGGCAAAATAGAAATGTCCGCTTTTCGGCAAAATAGAAATGACCGGTTGGTTCATACTGTGGCCCCTGCTGGTTTTTTAGCGTTGGCGTTCCATTTCATTTGCCGCCAAAGGTAGTTGTTAGCTTTTCTCCATGGATGATCGGGCGGTACCACCGGCGGCTTCCCTTGCCGGCGTGGTGCCGGATTGTTGTGCTGCTTCTCCGGCCGCTCGGTTATTTCCCTGAAAGGCAACCTGACGTTGTTATGAAACATATGCATGCTGCCGTTGACCCTCTCCTCGACAGTCACCACCTTTGCATTCACGGCTTTCCCTACCTGGTACAGCTTCTTATTATGTGCCACCGTGAAATCGTTCCTGAGCGTTCTGCTATTCCTGATGCACAGTATCCGGTCCAGGTCCACTCCCTTTGGGACCCCCCGGTGCAGGTTGCTCCTCTCCTTTGCCTGCACCCTGAACTTCCTGTTATGCAAGGCAAGATACCCGTCCAGAAATCCATTGGCCTCATCGATGCTACTGATTCCCCTTACGGTCATTTCCTTCACCAGCCGATCCTGCAGGGTCTTGAACAGCCGCTCTATCCTGCCCTTGGCCTGGGGCGAGTTGGCATGAATGATCTTTACTTGCAGTTCCGTCAATGCCCTGCCGAACTGACTCAAAGGTTCTGTCCCGTTTATCTCATCCTCGATTGATGGTTCTGCGGAAGATTTATACGTCGTGTGTTTGTCCAGATAGACGCTCAGGGGTATGCCGTATTTCCTGATATACCGCTTGAAGCTGTCCATCGCAGGGAGAGTGCCCTCGTACTCGTAGAATCGGGCATAAATGGTATTCGTTGCATCATCGATGTACGCCATCAACACGCATGCCGGCCCCCGGTCCTCAAACCACCGGTGATGGCTTCCGTCCATCTGCAGCATCTCCCCAAAACATGCCCTGCGCTGCCGCCACTGCCGGTGAACCTTCCGCTTGCGGCCTTTCTGCCAAAGACCGGCATCCATAAGCCAGGTGCGGACGCTCTCTTTGCTCACCTCTGTGCCTTCCCCTTCGCGGAGCTTCTCCGCCATGAGTGTTGGACCAAATCCCAAGTATTTCTCGCGATACAGCTGCACAACCCTCGACACCAACGACTCCGGCGCTTTCCGATTGGAATCCTTCCCCCGAGCCCCGTGCACTATCCCCTTGTCTCCTTGGGCCTCTATGCGCCGCACAATCCGACGGATCTGCCGTTCGCTCACAGACAGCATCTCTGCTGCCTCTTTCTGCATCAATACCCCTTCCATCACCTTCCGAATCACGTGCAGTCTCTTTAACTCCTTCTGGGTCATGGTGATTATGTCCTCCGCTGCCATCCTGCCTCCTCCTCAAAAGAGACAGTTTAGCACCGGTCATTTCTACTTTGCCCATATAGGACATTATCATTTTGCTGTTACAGAAATCTGAGAGCAGCGCAGTGAGTGCCTGCACACCCTACGCGCTCTTCTGCACATCGTCCGCTTCCGCAGTGAGCCGGGGGAGCAGAAATTCCCCCAGCGCCTTGTCCTCTTTGCTTATGTGATGGATGAGCCATTCGACGATATAGCGGTTGAGCTCGATCACCATCTCCGAGCTCGCCCCCCGCGCCGCATACTCCTGCTTGATCCGGGCAAACGTCTCGATGAACTCCCTGTGCCGGGCCAGGTGGAGGGCATATGCGGGATATTCGTGCTCAAGCATGTACTTCTCTTCCCTGCCGAAGTGCATCACGACGTATTCCTCAAGGAACTGGACGGTCCTGGACACCTCCTCCTTCCCCTTGCCCTGAACGATCGCCCTAAGCAGCGCGCCGATTCCGTCGATCAGCTCCCGGTGCTCGAAGTCGATTGCCGCGACTCCCACGGAAAGGCTCTCGTTCCACTGTATTCCGAGGTTTTTCCGGCTGCTCAGGCGGCTGCCCAGACGGCTGCCCAGACCCGCAAGCTCGCTCTTGCGCTCCAAGAGCATGTCATAGGTCTCGTAGGCCTCCATGAATTCTTTCTCGCACCGCAGGAACGCCTCCACGATATCGGGGTCGAAGTGCGTGCCGCCGGAGGAGACGATCCTTCGTATCGCTTCATCATGCGGGATCGGAGGCTTGTACGGTCTCTTCGCCCTGATGGCGTCATAGGCGTCGCACAGGGCGTAAATACGGGCTTCAAGAGGAATCGCCTCGCCGTGCAGGCCCTCGGGGTATCCCGAACCATCGAACTTTTCGTGATGGTACCCGGTGATGTTTCTGCTCATCACGAGGAAAGAGGTGCTTATTTTGAACGTGCTCATGAGCTCGTCGAGGATATCCATGCCGATCCTGACGTGGTTCTTCATCTCCGCGAACTCCCTGTCGGTCAGTTTTCCCTCTTTGAGCAGAATGGAGTCGGGCAGACCGACTTTCCCTATGTCGTGGAGCGGGGATGCAGCGTAGAGGTCCTGGATGAATTCGCCGGTGATGGTCTTCCGGTATCGGGGGTTCCTGAGCAGCTGCCTCGTCAGGATGACCCCGTAGTTTCTCGTCCTCTCCAGGTGATAGCCCGTTTCGGGGTCCCTCCATTCCGCAAGGTTGGCAAGGGAAAAGATGATGGCCTTTTGCGACGCGTCCAGCTCCCGGAGCTTTCGCCTCATGATAAAGCTGATGATGAACATCATGCAGAAGAAGAGGAGGAAGAGGAACAGCGCCGCAAGCACCATGCGGAGGAGGGACTGCCGCAGCTCACGATGGCTGTCTTTGAGCGCAATGATCCAGGTGCCGCCCCCAAGGAGCTGCAGAGTGGAGAAGTGGAGCTCCTCCCGGTCGGAAATCTTCAGCCTGCCTTCGGGAGCCCCGAAGCCGTACGGAGATTTTTTGAAGGCAAAGCTGCCGTCCGGCTGCCTCGTTGTCTCCTGGCCGCTGCTGTCGTGGATAACGAACCCTTTGGGAAGGAGGGCGAGAAGCGGCATCAGCTCGACATCCGCGACCAGAAGTCCTTCCTCGCCGTCCCGCGCGCTCGGGAGGGGCATCGCGATGTGGATGAGCGGCCGGGGGGGCGCCCCGTCGTGGAAGATGATCCCGGTGGAGAGAAAGGTCTGCTCCTTCTGCCCCACAAGAACCCGGAGGGCTTGTCGTACAAAGTCCTCCCGCAAGGTGGGAGCAGGCTCTCCTCCCGGCGCCGGACACTGCAGGCCGTCTCTCCCGACAGTTTCCCGTCCTGAAAAATCGATGATGCTGAGGCGGGAGATATGGTAGTGGGAGCGCACGAAGCCGTAAAGCACCCCCTCTGCCCGGTCCCGGTATGCGGCAGACCGGAAGCCGCTCTCTCCGAACCCTTTTATGTCGGGCAGGTCCTGCAGAAACTGCAGGTCGAGGAAGAGGTCGTAGAGGAAGTACCCGATAACCTCTTTTCCGTGCTGCAGTTCGGAGGCGACCCTCGCATGCTGCGCTTTCAGCTCCTTTTCGTAAAGCAATCGCCCTCCGTAGGAAATAACGAGGACGAAAAAAAGGAAGGCGGCGAGCAGGAGCGTCAGAAAAAGTCTGTTTCCCCGTAAATCTCTCACTTCTCCCCCGATAGCGGAATCCCGCAGAGAGGCCGTCGCCCGTACAGGTGAAAGGATTATAGTATGCGGAGTCGATAAAAACAAAGTGCCTCGTCCCGGCTGGGCAGCCGTAATCGCGAAAAGATGTTGACATTTGAAAGAGAATGTGTCATCATTTCATCTAAGTTTCAGGGAGTTAGCAGAAACGGGGCCACAAAGACCGGTAGCTTTGTGGCTTTTTTGTTACAGTTTCCTTGAAATTCCAAGGGGTTCTCTCTCCTCTCTGCAGCGGAGCGGAACCTCTGTTCGGGGGAAAGATGGCGAGCAGACAGAAGCATGAAGGGGAAATGGAGTCGAGCAGGCAGCACAAGCTGGCCGCCGGTCTCGTCTCCGAGAAATTCCCCGGGGTGGAGCGTATGGTGCTCCATATGACCTACTTTCAGAAAGGAGAAAATCCGGTCCTGATGGTACGGACGGTCAATATCCTGCCCTCCTCGCCTGCGTATTTCAAAATGGAATGTATGATCCGCGGCTGCTTGAACGGGGGATTCGACCTGACTTCTGTCGTGCGGAAGATGCTCAGGGAGCAGAAACGGACGGCAAAAGGGAAAATGGAGTGCGAGGGGAAAAGCAGGGAAATCCCCCCCGATCATGCCCACATCTCCTACGAAATAACCGTCGAGTACCGGAAAAAACACTGAGAGCGCACCCTAAAAGAAACGCTCTCAGCGGAGCCCCATTTTTTTCAACAGAATACCGAGATATTTGTTGAGGGGATTGTCCCTCGACAGAAAGCGGACCACCGGGGGCTTCCTGGTTTCGAGCTTCACCAGTTCGTCGACAATCATCTGATTAACCTCGTATTTCAGCCCCTCCCTGAACACCCGTATGGCGTTCTCTTTGTTGTGCGCAAGGAGATGGACCTTTCCGAGATTGAGGTAATGGACCGGATTTTCGGGGTCCTCCTGTATCGCTTCCTCGCAGAGCGAGACAGCCTTCCGTATCTGCCCGCGCTGGTTTGCGATGCAAAGGGCCAGGTACGACGTGGTCAGAGGGTTTCGCTCGATAGTGTCCGCCTTTTCAAAATGGGCAAGGGCGGAGAGCATTTTCCCCTGGTTGAAGGCGGTGAGGCCTTTAATGAAGAGCTTGTAGGCTTCGGGATCGCGCATGTATTACAATTTTACTATTTTTGATTGCTTTTTGGAATGTTTTCTCGCTCTCCGGCCGCTTCATGCAGCGGACGAAGGCGGCGCCGGGGAAGAGAGGGGTCAGAGAAGGGGATGCGGGGGTGAAAAGCCCACCAGCTGCACTTCGGGCTTGAGAAGCACGCCGAATCTCTCCTTTACCCTTTCCTGGACCTCACGGGCAAAAGCTACCACTTCGCCTGACGAAGCATCCTGATAATTGACGAGAATAAGGGCATGCCGGGGAGAGAGCCCCACCCTTCCCTGCCGATGTCCGCGGGGAAACCCCGCGCACTGGATAAGACACGCTGCAGAGACTTTCACCTCTCCGGACGGCTGAGGCCAGGCCCATGCGGTGCATCCCCCTGCATCCTGCACCTGCCTGCGCAGCTCCTCGAACTGCCCGCCGGGAATCAGGGGATTCCTGAAAAAAGAACCGGCGCTTCGGAAGACATCATAGCCTTCCAGGGTGAGCAGCCCCTTGGCATTCCTTATTTCGAGCACCGCCTCCCGCACCTGGGCCAGGGAAACCTCTCCCCGTCCGGAGAAGTGTTTCTGCAGGTCGCGGTAGGAGAGGTCGGGGGCGCCGCCCCTGATGAGACGGAACAGGACGGAGGTGATAAGATATTTTCCGGCCCCGGCGGCATTGAAGAAACTCGTGCGATAGCCGAACCCGCATTCAGGGTTGTTGAAAACGACCCGCTCCCCGCTCTCCACACGGAGCGTCCGGACCTCGGCGACAACCGCACCGGCACTCTGCCCGTATGCTCCGATGTTCTGCACCGGGGCGGCCCCTGCCGTTCCGGGGATCCCGGAGAGGCATTCCACCCCCTGCCAGCTATTCTCCACACAATGGCGTACAAGGGCATCCCATTCCTCTCCCGCCCCTGCGCGCACCAATACTTCCTCCCCTTCGCGCCGGACCTCCCTCCCCTGTATCCTGTTCAGGATGACCAGCCCGGGGAAGCCCGCGTCGCTGACGAGAATGTTGCTGCCCCCCCCGAGCACGAAGACAGGCACGCCGGCCTCGCGGGAGAAGGCAAGGGCCTCCTGTGCCTGTTCCTCAGTCGCGACTGCCGCAAAAAACCGCGCAGGACCGCCGATCCTGAAAGTGGTGAGCTCTTTGAGTGGATAGTTTTCCCTGATGTCGGGAGAGGCGCCCATCATTGCGTCGCGCGCAGCCGGATGCGGGGGAATGCGGCCGAAGCCCGCTGCAGAACCGTCTGCCCTGCGCCGAAGCTCATGGGGCCTTCTTGTGATCCCTGAACGTCTTGTAGGCAAGCAGCAGAATCCCGACGGTGAGCGCGGAGTCCGCCACGTTGAACGTGGGCCAGTGGCGGCCGCCGATGTGTATATCGAGGAAATCCACCACATACCCATAGCGTATCCTGTCCGCAAGATTCCCCGCGGCGCCGCCCAGGACCAGGGCGTACAGGAACCTGTTCTCCCCGTCCCTGACGAGGAGGACCGATACGGCAACGAGGGCGATCAGAGCGACAGCAATGAAAAAGGGGTTACCGAGGCCCTTGAGCATTCCGAAAGCGGAGCCGGTATTCTCCGCGTAGAGGATATTGAAGAAGGGCGAGACGCGCAGGACGTCGAAGGGGCCGACATGGCTCGTAATGAGCTGTTTCGTCGCCTGGTCCACGAGAAAGATGCAGAGCGCAACCAGAAAAAAGAGGGCTGCTTTCTTTCTCATGAAAGGGCTTGGGCGCATCTTTCGCAGACCCCCGGATGTGCAGGGGCCTTCCCGACGGTGAGACTCCAGTTCCAGCACCTCTCGCATTTCTGTCCGGAAGCCCTGTCCACCCTGATGGAGAGCCCCACTATTTCAGGGCTCTCGTACGCATCGGGAGTCCTCTCTCCGGCAGGCTGCAGCTCCACCCCTGAGACGATAAAAAGCGCGGGCAGAAAGGCTCGATAGTTTTCGAGAAGGGCGAGTGTCTCTTCCGGGGCGCAGAGGACGAGCTGCGCCTCGAGGGCATTGCCGATATACTTTTCTTTCCGCTTTATTTCCAAAGCCTTATTCGCTTCATCCCGTATCCTGATCAGCTCTTCCCAGCGTTTTTCCAACCCCTCATCGAGAAAACGATCGTCGGCCTCCGGGAAGCCCGCAAGGAAGACGCTCTCGGCGCCTTCGCCCGAAGGCTTCTGTCCGGGGGAGAGGTAGCCCCATATCTCCTCTGCGGTGAAGGAAAGGATGGGCGCCATAAGCCGCGTCATGTCGACGAGGACCCTGCACATGACCCATTGGGCCGCACGCCTTTCCGGGGAGTCCTTCCTGAATGTATAGAGGCGGTCTTTCAGAATGTCGAGATAGAAGGAGCTCATATCGACGATGCAGAAGTGGTAGAGGGAGTGAAACACCTCGTGGAATTCGAAATTCTCGTAGGCGGCCGACACCCTCCTGATCAGTCCCTGCAGCCGGGACAGTGCCCAGCGGTCGATTTCGAGGAGGTGTCCGCTGTGGTCGCTCCCGTCGAAATCGCTGAGGGTCCCGAGGAGAAAGCGGCCCGTGTTCCTGATTTTCCGGTAGGCCTCGGTGAGCCGGTTGATAATCTCCTTGGACAGGCGGATATCGTCACGGTAATCCTCCGCAGACACCCAGAGCCTGATAATCTCCGCCCCGTTGGCCTTGATGATCTCCTGGGGGGCGATGACGTTCCCGAGGGACTTGGACATCTTCTTGCCCTGGCCGTCAACGGTAAACCCGTGGGTAAGGACGGTCCGGTACGGCGCTCTTCCCCGCGTCCCCACAGAGGCGAGGAGGGAGCTCTGGAACCATCCCCGGTGCTGATCGCTCCCTTCCAGGTACATATCGGCGGGCCAGGAGAGGCGTTCATCCTTTTCGAGGACGGCTGCATAGCTCACCCCGGAGTCGAACCAGACATCGAGGATATCCATTTCCTTCCTGAACGAGGAGCTCCCGCAGCGGCGGCAGGCATACCCTGCTCCGAGGAGCTCCTCGACTCCCCGGGTAAACCAGATGTCGGCTCCGTGCTCGCCGACGAGGCCGGTGATCCGGTCGAACAGGGCGGGATCGTTCACGAATTCGCCGCAGTCGTCGCAGGTGATAAGGGTGATGGGGACCCCCCACGCCCTCTGCCGCGATATGCACCAATCGGGTCTGTTCGAGACCATCCCGGAGATCCTGTCCCGCCCCCATGAGGGCACCCAGCGCACCTCCTCTATCTCCTCAAGGCTCTTTTTCCTCAGATCGCCCTTCTCCATCGATATGAACCACTGCGCCGTTGCCCGGAAAATGACCGGCTTCTTGCACCGCCAGCAGTGCGGGTAGGAGTGGCGTATCTTTTCGACGCCCAGGAGGGCGTGCTTCTCCTTCACCATCTCGATGATCCCCTCGTTCGCCTTGAAGACAAACTGCCCCTCGAAGGGAGGGACCGCCTTGGTGAACCTGCCCCGGTCGTCCACCGGCGCATAGATATCGAGGCCGTACTTCAATCCCGCATTGTAGTCGTCCTCGCCGTGGCCGGGAGCGATATGGACGATGCCGCTGCCCTCCCCGACGCTGACGAAGTCGCCCAGGATCACTTTCGAGTCCCTGTCGATAAAGGGGTGGCGCGTCCTCATCCCTTCCAGCTCCGCACCGGGGATTTTCAGGACGACCTCGCCCCTGACCACGCCCTTTTCCTTCAGCGCGCCGAGGTTGTCCTCGGCTACGATATGGACCTCGCCCCCTTCCTCCACCGCGGCATAGACCAGGTCAGGATTGACGGCGAGGGCTAGGTTCGCGGGAAGAGTCCACGGGGTCGTCGTCCAGATGACGAGATAGACCGCCTTGCCCGCCAGCCCGGGGAGCGAGCGGGCGACATCCTCGTCAGCCGCCCGGAAACGCACGAAAATGGAAGGGGACTCCTTTTCAGCGTACTCCACTTCCGCCTCCGCAAGGGCGGTGACGCAGGAGGGGCACCAGTGCACGGGCTTCTTGCCCTTATAGACCATGCCGTTTTCCACGAAGCGGAAGAACTCCCGCACAATGGACGCCTCATACCCGTAGGACATGGTAAGGTAGGGGTCGCTCCAGTCGCCGAACACCCCGAGGCGCTTGAATTCCTCCCGCTGTATCTCCACGAAGGCGCCCGCATAGTCCCTGCAGAGCTGTCTCCTCCTGAGGAGGTCCACCTGTTCCTTCTTCTCCCCGAGGTTCTTGTCCACCTGGAGCTCGATAGGAAGTCCGTGGCAGTCCCATCCGGGGACGTAGGGGGAATAGTATCCCTGCATGGAGCGGTGCTTTACGATGATGTCCTTGAGGATCTTGTTCAGGGCGTGGCCGATATGGATGTTCCCGTTGGCGTAGGGCGGACCGTCGTGGAGGATGTATTTTTTGTTCCCGCGGTTCTTCTCCTGGAGCTTCCGGTAAATGCCCCGTCCCTCCCAGTAGGAGAGCATCTCGGGCTCCCTCTGGCTGAGATTCGCCTTCATGGGGAAGTCGGTCTGTGGTAAATTAAGGGTATCCTTGTAGTCCATGGGCATAAATAAAAGGTACCACTAAGGGGCTTGACAAGTCAAGGAAAGGAGCGGGTAAACGGAGTGTCACTGAGAAGGAGAATCGGCGTCCATACCTCCATCGCGGGAGGCGTTTCCCTCGCACTGGAACGGGCGAAAGAGCTGGAGTGCTCCACGGTCCAGATCTTCTCCCATAATCCGCGGCAGTGGCAGGCGGCTCCCCTGCCCGAAGAGCAGGTGTCCCGCTTCAGGGAGTTGAGGGGCCTGTACGGGATCGATCCTGTCTTTATCCACACCTCCTACCTCATCAATCTTGCCGCGCGCAGCAACGAGCTCCTCGAAAAGTCGCTCCGTCTCCTGGTGCGGGAGATGGACCTCGCCGATGCGCTCGGGGCTGATTACGTGGTGCTCCATACGGGGAGCGCCGCGCAGGACTCCCCGGCGGAGGCCCGTGCACGCGCGGTAAACGCCCTGAAACGGACGGCGGGAGAGGGAGCATGGAAGGCGGGCCTGCTCCTCGAAAACACCGCGGGGGAGCGGGGAGACATTTCCTCCAGCGTGGGAGAACTTGCAGAGATCATCGGGGCCGCGGCGGTGCCCCTTGTAGCCGGGGTCTGCATCGACACCTGCCACGCCTTTTCCGCCGGGTACGACGTAGCGGGCAGTGCGGGGATACGGGAGCTTGCGGCGGAAATAGAGAGGAATCTGGGTGCGGAAAAGGTGAGGCTGATTCACCTGAACGACTCAAAAAGGAGCCTCAACGCACGCGTGGACAGACACGAGCACATCGGGGAGGGGACTATCGGCGGCGCGGGGCTGGGGAGATTCATTTCCCATCCCGCTTTCCGAACAGCCCCCCTTGTGCTCGAGACGCCGAAGAAGAGCGAGGACGACGACAGGAGAAACCTCGAGGCGGTGCGGCGCCTTTTGCAGCAGGAATAGCCTGAGAGCGGCGCAGGAGCTATCCTACGATTTCGGTCCCGATTCCTTCCTTCGTGAAGATTTCGAGGAGCAGGCAGTGCGGGACCCTGCCGTCCACGATGTGGGTCTTCTTCACCCCCGCATCGAGGGCGCGGGTGCATGCCTGGACCTTCGGGAGCATCCCTCCCGATACGGTGCCGTTGTCGATCAGCTTTTTGATCCCCTTTTTCGGGACCGTGGAGATCACCTCTCCTTTCTTGTCCAGGATGCCCTGCACGTCGGTGAGGAGGATAAACTTTTCCGCCTGCAACGCCCCCGCGACGGCGGAGGCCACGTAATCGGCGTTGATGTTGAACGCCTCTCCCCTGCCGCCCGCACCGATGGGGGAGATGACCGGGATGAATCCCCCCCTCTCGATGGAATCCAGTATATCGGGATCGACGGACTCCACCTCGCCCACCAGCCCGATGTCGATGAGCTCTTCCTCCCCCTTTTCGACGGCCTTCCTGAGGAGCTTTTTCTTTGCCCTGATGAGCCCCCCGTCCTTACCGCTCAGCCCCACCGCCTTTCCCCCGTGGTTGTTGATCAGGGCGACAATCTCCTTGTTCACCAGGCCGCCCAGCACCATCTCCACGATGTCCATGGTCTCCCGGTCCGTTACCCGCTGCCCCTCGATGAACGTGGGCTCCTTGCCCATCCTCTTCATGGTCTGGCTTATTTTCGGGCCGCCGCCGTGTACGATGACCGGCTTGATGCCGATGAAGTTCAGGAGCACCACATCCTGGGCAAACGAGTCCTTCAGGGACTCTTCCACCTGGGCGGCGCCGCCGTATTTGATGACGAAGGTCTTTCCGTAAAAGGTGCGGATGAAAGGCAGCGCCTCGATCAGAATGCCCGCTTTTTCGATAAGCTTTTCCATAGTCGTCTCCTTTGGGGTGCGCATCCCGCCCTGTTGCTCATATCTGCTGCTCATAGTGTGTTATCAGCACGCTGTATCCTTCCTCCGCGAGCGCCCTGCCCCTGTTCGCGGCGTCCGCTTTCGAGGCGAACCTGCCGACCCGCACCCGATAGTATTTTACCCCTCCTGCATTCGCTTCCATCAGGTACACGTCCCGGTACCGCAGCTCCAGAGCCCTCTTCAGGCGCTGAGCGTTGGACTCGTCGCGGAAGGCCCCGATCTGGAGGGTGAGAGGCCCCTCCAGCACCCCGTACCTGATGTATTTCACATAGCGGAGGTCTCTGCCGACCGGTTCGATGGAGACCCACTGCGTTCCGGGGCCGATGAGCTCGATCTGCCGGGCTGCGGCGTAGGAAAGATCGAGGTCCCGTCCGGGGACGAAGGGGCCTCTGTCGTTCACGATGCACTCCACTTCCTTGCCGGCGCGAGCGCTGACGACCCGCAGCCGCGTGCCGAACGGGTAGTCCCGGTGTGCGCAGGTAAGCGCGTACATATCGAAGACCTCGCCCGAGGCAGTGGGTTTGCCGTGGAAATCGGGCCCGTACCAGGAGGCAAGGATGGTCTTTTTGTCCCCTTTGCGCTCCGGGGGACCGGACGGCTCCTGCTGCGTCCTCTCCGGGGTGCTCTTTTCCCGCCTCTCAGAAGGGCCTTTTGCTGCGGGCTCTTCGGAGACGGCGCCCGGAGTGACCACGTATCTCCCCGCGCACGAGGAAAGGACGGGGAGAGCAAACAGGAGCAGCAGCAGGGAATGGCCGATGGAGTGGAGGCACGGCGGCCTGCCTCTCCGTGCGCGCTCCTTTCCGTCCTCCATCCGTTTTCCCCCAAGTGTGTATGTATACCCTAAAGAATGTACCTGCTGAGGTCCTGGTCCCTTACCACGTCGGCGAGCTTCTGCCGTACATACTCCTTGTCGATGACCACCTTCACCCCCCGCATTTCGGGAGCGTTGAAGGAGACCTCCTCCAGGAGCCTCTCCAGGACGGTATGGAGCCGCCGGGCGCCGATGTTCTCGGTCTTCTCGTTCACGGTCACCGCAATGTTCGCCAGCTCGTCGACCGCTGACCCGTTGAAATCCAGCACCACTTCTTCCGTTTCGAGGAGGGCGGTGTATTGCTTGATCAGCGCGTTGTACGGCTCGGTCAGGATACGGATGAACTCCTCCTTGCCGAGGGATTCAAGCTCGACGCGGATGGGGAACCTCCCCTGGAGCTCCGGGATGAGGTCGGAAGGCTTGGCGATATGAAAAGCCCCGGCCGCGATGAAGAGGACATGCTCGGTCCGCACCGGTCCATGCTTCGTGGTGACGGTGGAGCCTTCCACGATCGGCAGGAGGTCCCGCTGCACTCCTTCCCGCGAGACATCGGGTCCGTGCCCCTGCCCCTTGCTCGCGACCTTGTCGATCTCGTCGATGAAGACGATCCCGGTCTGCTCCACCCGTCCGATGGCCTCCCGGGTCACCTTCTCCATATCGATGAGCTTGCCGGCCTCCTCCTGGGTGAGCAGGGCCAGCGCTTCGGAGATCCTTACCTTCTTCCGCTTCGACTTTTCCGGAAGGAAATTCCCCAGCATGTCCTTCAGGTTGATCTCCAGCTCCTCCATTCCCACGTTGGAGATGACGCCGAAGGGCATCATCTTTTCCTTTACCTCGATATCCACATAGCGGGCATCCAGCTTCCCCTCCCTCAGCTGGCTCCTCAGCCTCTCCCTTGTTTCCGCATGGACGTCCTTCTCCTCCTGGGTGTCGGGGACCGCCCCTGCCCGGGACGGCCTCGGCAGCGGCAGCAGCAGGTCCAGGACCCTGTCCTCCGCCAGGCTATGCGCCCTCTCCTGGACCTTCTCCATGTGCTCGGTCTTGACCATGTTCAGGGAGATCTCGGTGAGGTCCCGTATCATCGACTCCACATCGCGGCCCACGTAGCCCACCTCGGTGAATTTCGAGGCCTCCACTTTGAGGAAAGGGGCATTGGCGAGCTTCGCGAGCCTCCGCGCGATTTCGGTCTTGCCGACGCCGGTAGGGCCTATCATGATGATGTTCTTCGGCAGCACCTCGTCCTTGAGATCGGGGGACAGCCTCTGCCGTCTCCACCGGTTCCTCAGCGCGATGGCTACGGCCCGCTTTGCCTTGTCCTGGCCGATGATGTACTTGTCCAGTTCTTCGACGATCTTTTTCGGGGTAAAGTTATCCATGCAATTCCTCTATCGCTGTCTGTTTATTGGTGTAAATGCAAATGTCCGAGGCGATGTCCATGGCCTTCTTCACGATCTCGGCCGCGGGGAGGTCCGTATTTTCGAACAGCGCCCGTGCGGCCGCCTGGGCGAAGGGGCCGCCGGAGCCGATGGCGGCAACGCCGTGCTCGGGCTCGATGACGTCCCCCGTACCGGACAGGATCAGCGTGTGCCCGCTGTCCGCCACGAGCAGCAGCGCCTCCAGCCGCCTCAGGACCCTGTCGGTCCTCCAGTCCTTCGCGAGCTCCACCGCAGCCCGGGTGATGTTCCCCCGGTATGTTTCGAGCTTCGCCTCGAACTTCTCGAAAAGGGTGAAGGCGTCGGCGGTCGCACCCGCAAAGCCGGCGAGGATTTTATCATTATACATTTTCCTGATTTTTCTGGCATTGTGCTTCAAAACCGTGCTGCCCATGGTCACCTGCCCGTCGCTGGCTATGGCAACCCTGTCGTTGCGTCGTACACATAAAATGGTTGTGCCATGGAACATGATATCCTCCTGTATGTGGGGAGAAGGGGGCATTGAGTCCCGCTCCTCCTTATTTTTACTTGTCCGTATCATTCGCCAAGGGGTGCGCCTTGTCGTAGACGTCGCTCAGATGCCCCACATCCAGATGGGTCTACTTCTGGGTGGTGGATAGGGAGGAATGGCCCAGCAGCTCCTGTATTGTCCGGAGGTCGGCGCCCCCCAGCAGGAGATGCGTCGCAAAGGTGTGGCGCAGGGTATGGGGCCCTATCTGGCCGCTGATGCCCATGAGCCGGGCATGTTTCACCACGACCCGGCGTATCTGCCTGTCTGTCAGTCTCCCGCCGTTCCTGTTGAGGAAGAAGGCGGGCCCGCTGCCGGCGTCCGGCTTCTTCTTCCTGAAGAGCATTCTCTCCACGAGATACGACTTCAGCGCATCGAGGGCCTTGTTCCCGACGGGGACAATCCTCTCCTTTTTGCCTTTCCCCCTCGCCTTGACCAGGCCTTCCTTCAGGTTCAGGTCGTCGATGTTCAGCCCCGCCACTTCGGAAACCCGCAGCCCGCTCGAATAGAAAAGTTCGAGGATGGCCCGGTCCCGGACAGGCAGGAGGCCGATCCCTTCAGGCGTCTGGACGAGCGTGAAGGCGTCGTCCACCGAAAGGAAGTTCGGCAGATGCTTCGGCGTCTTCGGAGTGGGGACGAGCTTCGCCTGGTTGGTCTTTACGTACCCCTCGCGGTAAAGGTAGCGAAAGAAAGAACGGAGGGTCGCCAGCTTTCTCGCCACGGTGGTCTTGCTCTTCCCCGCCATGATCTTTTCCGCCACGAACCCCCGGATATCGATCATCTCGATGTCCCGGGGGGCGGCTGCCCTGCAGTAGTCGCAGAACTCCTTCAGGTCCTGTCCGTATGCCTTCAGTGTATGGGGAGAGAGCCCCCGCTCGATATCGAGGCAGGTGAGGAATTGTCGTATGTAGGTGTCCAGCGTTTCCTGTGCCATCGCCTGTAGAGCCCGTTCCCCGGTGCGTACGCCCCCGGAGCCGGTACGCCCGGCCTGCAGCGCTTACCGGGTAATGGTATAAATATACTCCGCCCACTCCTTTAATGCAACTTCCGCAACCCCTTGCCGCCGCTTCCTTTTATCGCGTATCTTCATGATGTCCCCGCCTGCGGGCAGGAGGCCGAAGTTGATGTTGCTCGGCTGAAAGTCCTCCGGCGCGGACTCAGTACAGTGCGCCACCAGCGAGCCGTGAGCAGTGGAGCGCGGGGGAAGAACGCTGTCCTTCCCCATGAGCCGGCGCGCGGCGTTGATTCCCACCACCAAACCCATGGCGGTGGATTCGATATAGCCTTCGACCCCGGTGATCTGCCCGGCCAGGTACAGCGTATTTTTTGCCCGGAGGGACAGGTCCTTTTCGAGATGGCGCGGACTGTTGAGGTAGGTGTTCCGGTGGATGCTCCCGAAGCGCAGGAATTCGGCGTTCCCCAGCCCCGGGATCATCCTGAACACCCTCTTCTGCTCAGGCTGCCGCAAGCGCGTCTGGAACCCCACCATGTTGTACGCGGTTTTCTCCCGGTTTTCCGGTCTCAGCTGCACCACGGCATGGGGGATCCTGCCCGTTTCAGGGTGGGGCAGGCCCACCGGCTTCAGGGGGCCGAAGCGCAGGGTGTCTCTTCCGCGCGCCGCCATCACCTCCACCGGCATGCATCCCTCGAAGACCTTTATGTCCTCGAACTCCCGCGCGGCAACCGTGTCGGCCTCCCGCAGCGCATCGTAGAAGCGCTGGTACTCTTCGGAGGAGAGGGGGCAGTTCACGTAATCGTCGCCGCCTTTCCCGTACCGGGAGGAAAGATAGACCTTCGGGGAGTCGATGCTTCCCGCATCGATGATGGGAGCGATCGCGTCATAGAAGTGGAGGTGCTCCCCGCCCACGAGGGCCTGGAGCGCCTCGGTCATGGGAAGGGACGTGAGGGGGCCCGTCGCGATGACGGCCACGGAGTCCGGAAGGGCGGTGACCTCCTCCCTGACCACCTGTATGCAGGGGTGCCCCCCGACGGCGGCGGCAATATACGCCGAAAACAGGGAGCGGTCCACGGCGCATGCGGAGCCGGCAGGGACCTCTGCCGCTTCCGCTGCTTCCATGATGAGGGACCCTGCCTTCTTCAGCTCTTCCTTCAGAAGCCCGGGACCTGTCCCCGGATCCTTCGAACGGAGGGAATTTGAGCAGACGAGCTCCGCCAGATCGGGGGTCCTGTGTGCCTCGGTCATTTTCCGGGGACGCATCTCGAAAAGGACGACGCGCACGCCCTGCCGCGCTGCCTGCCATGCGGCCTCGCATCCCGCCAGTCCGCCTCCGATGATAAAAAGCTCTTTCACGGGGAATTCTCCTGCCCGGCAATACCTTTCTCCCTGCAGCCTGCCGGACGTCTGCAGGGGGCCTGCGGTGCGGCGCCGCACTCCTCTGCGCGGCGCACTCTTTCACTTTACCCTAAAGAGCGGGGAATTCTCAAAAAGGAGGAGAGAGTGCTCCTGCAAAAAGAGAGCCCCCGCCCCTGCCGGAGGCTCTCCGTTCCCCTCGCCCGCTCTCCGCCTTGAAGAGAACTGAAAAAAGATCACGGACAGAGAGGAGCGTGCCGGGTCACGAGAGCTTTCTGGTCATCTTCACCATGTCCTCGTCCGCATAGGTCGAGGAGAACCCGGTGGTCCCGGCAAGGTGGAGCATCTTGCCGTTATTCCGCAGGATCTCCATCCAGAGGGTCTTCACGCCCATTTCCCGTGCGATTTCAACGCAGTACTCCACCAGCATGGTGCCGATCCCGTGCCCCTGCCACTCGTCGGAGACCAGGACGGCCAGTTCAGCCGTCTCGAGGTCCGGCATTTTCAGAATTCTCACATCCGCGATGACCTTCTCCCTGTCGGGGCCGTCCCTGAGCACCGCGACAAAGGCCATTTCCCGCTCGTAGTCCAACTGGCAATACCGGACCAGCCTTTCGTGGGGCATCTCGGTGAGGCGCTGGCAGAACCGGAACATGATGGTTTCCTCAGACAGGCTCTTGAAGAGCTCATAGACGAGGGGCTCGTCTTCGGGTCTGATGGGGCGTATGAGCGCGGTGACTCCGTCGAGGGTTACCTCGCGCATGTATTTGAAGGGGTACGGACAGATGGAGAGGTGCGGGGGGCAGAGCTCTTCATGGGGAAGGGCGCACTCCTCAGCACTGTTCTCTTCGAGGAGGATGCCCGCGTCCAGGACGAAGCCCTCCTCTGCGGTAATGAGGAGAGGGTTGAGGTCGATCTCCCTGATGCAGGGGAAATCGACGATGAGGTAGGAGAACCGCACCAGCAGCTCCTCAAGCAGCCGGAGGGCGGCGGCGTACGCCTCCCGGCGCTGCAGGTACCGGCAGATCTTCGTCTCTTCCATCAAGCGGCGGGCCAACGTCTGGTTGAGGGGGGGCAGGCCCACCGCATAGTCTTCGAGGGCGTCGAGGAGCTCCCCTCCGGTGCCGAAGATGATCACCGCACCGAAGGTAGGGTCTTTCTTCGCCCCGATCACCAGCTCGAAGCCGTGTCTGATGATCATGGGCTGGATCAGGACCCGGGCATCGGGGTCTCCGTGGGCCGCGGCGATTTCCCGGATCTTCCCGAACGCCTCCCTGACAGCGGCTTCGTCCCTGACGTTCAGAAACACCCCTCCCTTTTCGAGCTTGTGGAAGATCTTCTCCGAGTCGATCTTGAGGACGACCGGATAGCCGATCTCGCCGGCGATGCCCACCGCCTCCCCCTCGCTCTCCGCCTTCCTGGTGAGAACGGTAGGGATCCCGTATGCCTGGAGGATTTCCTTCGCCTCGCTGAGGTGCAGGACCCGCCGTCCTCTCCGGGCGGCCGCGTTGATGAGGCCCCCCGCCCTCGCGCCGTCCGGGGCAAAGTCCTTCAGGATCGCTTCCGGGGTCTCCTGGAGCATCTGGAGGTTGTAATCGTACCGGTAGAGATAAATGAAGCTCCGCACCGCCTGCTCAGGAGTGGTGAACGTGGGCACGCCCCTCTGGTTCAGGTAGTCCATGGCCGCGAGGGACTGCTCCCCTCCCATCCAGACGGTAAAGAGCGGAAGAAAGGGGTTCTCCCGGGCGGCGGCAGCCACCGCCTCCGCAATCTCCATGGTCTTCGCCCCGAAATAGCGCACGTGAAGGAGGAGGAGCCCCTCCACGCCGGGATCTTTCAGGCAATTCCGGACCGCGGCCCCGTAGTCGTCGGGAGACGCGCTGGTGAGGAGATTGAGGGGGTTGTCGACCTGCTGCAGCGGGGAAAGGCCCCGGCGCAGGGCTTCGAGGGTCTCTTCGCTGAGGCGGGCGGGCTCTCCCTCCAGCCTCAGGAGAGTGTCCATGGCGAGGATGGACGGGGCGCCCGCATTGCTGATGATAGCCAGCCTCTTCCCCCTGGGCCGCCGCTGCTTCGCGAGGGTCTCCGTGAGGTAGAAGAGGTCCAGGATCTCGTCTGTCCGCACCGCCCCTGCCCTCTTGATGACGGCATCGTAGACCTTGTCCTCTCCGGCGAGGAAGCCTGAGTGGGTCAGGGACACCCGGGCGGAGAGGTCGAACTTGCCGGACTTCACCACCACGATGGGCTTCGACCGCGCGAAGCTCCGGACGGCGGTCATGAACTTTCTGCCTCTCCTGATGTATTCGAGATAAAGAATGATGGCTTTCGTCCCGGGGTCAACCCCCAGGAAATCGATGAGGTCTGAGAAGCCGAGGTCCAGCTTCGCGCCCAACGAGACCACGTAGCTCAAGCCGACATTCTTCCGTACGGCCCTGTCGAGGAGGGCGGCGGTAAGGGTGGCGCTCTGCGAGATGAAGGCGATGCTCCCCTGCTGGGGCATCGTGGGGAACAGGCTGGCATTCAGGCCGATGCCGGGGCGTATGAAGCCGAGGGTGTTCGGGCCCAGCACCCTGAACTCATGCTTCAGGGAAAGCTGCCGGATCCGCTCCCCGATGATCCGGTAGTCGCGGGCGCGGTTCTCGAAATCGGGGGAGATGACGGCCACTCCCTTCACCCCCTTCCGCCCGCACTCTTCGAGGGCCGGGAGGATCTCCTCAGCGGGAGTGGCCAGGACCGCCAGGTCCACCGGATGGGGAATGGCGGAAAGATTCCGGTAGGCCTCTATGCCCTGCACCGACTCCTGGGAGGGATTCACCGGGTAGACAACTCCCCGGAACCCCTTGCCGATCATGTTCCGGAGGAGGGAATATCCCACGGAGTCGGGGGCTTCGCCGGCCCCGATGACCGCTATCCTCTTCGGATTGAAGATAAACTCAAGGTTTTTCACCGACATGGCGTGCTCTCCTTCTCCGGGACAGCGGCTCTGTACAGGCCACCGTTGCTCTAATTGTAGCAAAAAAGCGGAAAGGGCGGGTGCATCGGCTTTATCGCAGTGTGGTATAGTAAAAAATAGATTTTTTACCATGAAGGGGTGTGTGCCGTATGCAGTGCCGCGAGTGCAAGGGAAAGGTCAGTCTGGTGTTCGGATGAAAGACGGTGCTGCTGCGCTGCATGGAATGCGGCAGGGCATACCGGCTTTCTGACTACCTCGACGAGATCGACGGCGGGATGTGGGAGCAGATAGCGCGCCGGCCCAGCAACCGGGCCTGAGGAACGGGGAGAATGACTACGCAGGGGCAGAGGCACCCCGCATCAGCATTCCTCATCATCGACGGCTACAATGTCATCGGCATTTTCCACCGGGACGGCGAAAAGGCGCGGGAGGCCTTTGTCGCCCTCCTGATAGACTACATCAAGGTGAAACCCCACCATGTCACCGTCGTTTTCGACGGGCATAAGACCGGGGCAGGCGTCGAGCGCACCGCAGTGCGCGGCGGGGTGCGGGTCATCTACTCCCGGCTGGGCGAGCGTGCTGACGACGTCATCAAGCGGATCATCTCGAAGGAGCGGAGGGAATGGCTCGTGGTAAGCTCCGACAGAGAGATCGCCCACCATGCCTGGTCGGTGGGCTCCATCCCGGTTTCTTCGCACCTGTTTCACGAGATCGTGACGCGGCGGGTGAAAAAAAGCGGAGACTATCCCGAATCGCCCGGTGAGCGGGATGCGGCCCCCGTCTTTTCCCTTGAGGAGGAAGCGGGCGAGGAGAGCCCTCTTGCCCGAAGGGGGAACCCCCACCAGCTCTCGAAAAAGGAAAAAGCGGTCAGAAAGGCGCTGGGGAAGCTCTGACGATGTCCGCCCGGCTCCTCTCCCTCCGCCCCGGCGATCTGCTGACGATCGCCTTCAGCCTGTTCCTGCTGGGACTGACGGCGGTTTTTCATGCGAAAATCCCCCTGGCGGGGAACCTCCTCCTCATCTTCGCCTCGCTGCTCTTCTTTCAGGTCGTACTCGTATTCATCAGCAGGCGGAATCCCTTCCTCACCCTGACGCGGGACCTTCTTTTCCCGGTGCTCTGCGTTCTGATCATCTTCGACGCGCTCGGGCTGATCGTCCATACCATCAACCCCCACGATTGGGACTACCTTCTCATCCGGCTCGATTATCTCCTCTTCGGCGGGTACCCCACCGTCCTCCTGGAGAGGCTCATGCACCCCGTGCTCACCGACATCCTCCAGGTCGCCTATTCAACCTACTATTTCCTGCCGGTGGCCCTTGGGGTGACGCTGAAGCTGCGGGGGCAGCGGGAGGAGTTCGAATACGCGCTGTTCCTCATCCTCCTCTGCTTCTACCTTTCCTATGCGGGATACCTGCTGGTGCCGGCCCTGGGGCCCCGCTACGCCATCGAGCATCTCCATGCGGGAGAGCTGGAGGGCTTCCTGGTGGCGAAGCCCATTCAGGACTTTTTGAACCGGCTGGAGGGGGTGAAGCGGGACGCCTTTCCGAGCGGGCACACAGGCATCGCCCTGACGGTGCTCTACCTCTCCTACCGCTCCGCGCGGGACCTCTTCAGGCTGCTGCTCGTCCCGGTGCTGCTCCTGATCGTCGCCACCGTGTATTGCCGGTATCACTACGCAGTCGATGTTCTTGGGGGGGTGCTGCTGACGGTTGTCACGGCGGTCTCCGGTGGAGTATATTATACATTACGGCAGAAAAAGCAGTGTGATCAGGAGGATACCCTTCCCTGCCGCCGCGGGTGAAAGCGGGCGTGAGAAGGGATGGCTCCGGCTCCGCAGCGTACCAGGAGGAAAATGGAGATCCCCTACCGCAAGGTGCACGAGGGCATTATCATCGAGGTGAAGGTGATCCCCCGGTCCTCCCATACCGGGATTGCAGGGGTGATGGACGGAACGGTGGTGAAGGTGAAGCTTACCGCCCCCCCGGTGGAGGGGGCCGCCAACGAGCAGCTCATTGCGTTTCTCGCGGAGAGATTTGGCATAAAAAAGAGCGAGGTAGTAATAGTAAAAGGCGAAA
This sequence comes from Thermodesulfovibrionales bacterium, assembly GCA_046350935.1. Classification (GTDB taxonomy): domain Bacteria; phylum Nitrospirota; class Thermodesulfovibrionia; order Thermodesulfovibrionales; family Dissulfurispiraceae; genus Nitrobium. The sequence continues at coordinate 28,542 of JAXLZK010000006.1, read as the reverse complement.
CGTCACGGAGGAAAACAGTGAAATTGACGGGAGTTGCCCTATGATTCAGAGCATGACGGGTTTCGGGGCGGCGGAGGTGGAGGGGTTCAAAGTCGAGGTGCGCTCCCTGAACCACCGCTACCTTGAAGTGTCAGTCAGGATGCCCTCACCCCTTCTGGAGCACGAGATCCCCATCAGGAATTTCATCAAGGAGAAGTTCGCCCGGGGTAAAGTCGATGTGATCATCTCGCTGACCGAAAAGCGGAAGATGAAGGTCACCCTCAACAAGGAGCTTGCCCGGGGTCTCTACGAGGCCTTTGCCGACCTTCAGAGGGAGCTCTCCCTTTCCGGCACCCTCTCGGTCGACCTCTTTGCTTCGTACAAGGACCTCCTCCTCGCCGAGGACGCCGAATACGGCGCGGAAGCCCTCTATGAGGCCCTCAGGATCGCCGTGGAACGCGTCGGGGAGATGCGTACTCAGGAGGGGGAGGCCCTCGTACGGGAAGTGAGATGCCACGCCGAAAGGCTGGAGGAGCTGCGGCGAAAAGTAGAGGGGCTGGCCGGAGAGGTGGTGCCCGTCTACAGGGAAGCGCTTGCGCGGCGTGTGGCCGAACTGCTCGCGGGCGCTCCCCCCGATGAGGCGCGGCTTGCCCAGGAAGTAGCCCTTCTTGCACAGAAGAGCGATATCACCGAAGAGATAGCCCGGCTGAAGAGCCATCTCGGCCAGGTGGCGTCCATTCTGGAAAAGGGGGGGAGTATCGGGAGAAAGCTCGATTTTCTCATCCAGGAGCTGAACAGGGAGGCGAACACCATCGCATCGAAAGTGGACGACGTGCGGATCGTCACCCTGGCGGTCGAGATGAAAACGGGGATCGAGAAGCTCAGGGAGCAGGTGCAAAACATCCAGTAGGAGCGGCAATGAAGAATTCCCTCATCAGTATCGGTTTCGGAAATGTGATCTATGTCTCCCGTGTGGTGGCCATCGTGAACCCCGGATCCTCTCCCATCAAAAAGCTGCGGGAGGAGGCGCGGGAGCGCGGCAAGCTCATTGACGCCACCGAGGGGAGGAAGACCCGGTCGATCATCGTCACCGACAGCGACCACGTCATCCTTTCGGCGATCCAGGTGGAGACCATCGCGCAAAGAATCGACGGCGCCGTGCTCGCCGGGGGGGAGCATGAAACGGAAAAAGGGTAGCCTCTTCGTGGTGTCGGCGCCCTCGGGTGCGGGGAAGACGTCCCTCTGCCAGAAGCTCTGCGAGACGGTCCCGGACATCCGCCACTCCGTTTCCTATACCACGCGGGCGCCGCGGCCCGGCGAGGTGGACGGCCTCCATTACCACTTCGTGCCCGAAGAGGAGTTCCGCGCCATGATCGGCCGCGGTGAATTCATCGAGTGGGCGGAGGTGTTCGGCAACTGGTACGGGACCTCCCGGCGGAGAATCGAAGAAATGATGGAAAAGGGAACCGATGTGATCCTGGATATCGACGTACAGGGTGCGAAACAGATCAGAGAGCGGTTCCCCGGGGGGCTCCTCATTTTCATCCTGCCCCCCTCCCTTCCGGCGCTGCGCGCGCGCCTTACCGGCCGGGGGAGCGATACGGAGGAGGTGATAGGGAGGAGGCTCGCGAAGGCGCTGGACGAGATGAGGGAGTATAAATGCTATGATTATGTTATAATTAATGATCTGTTTCCCGTTGCCCTGGGAGAGCTTTCTTCCGTAGTAATTGCCGAGAGGGTCAGGATGACAAAGGCCAACCTTGAAGAAATAGACAGAATATTTTTACCGGAGGGGGAATAGAATGGACATCATAGCGCTTCCCATCGAATACGACAGAAAGGAAATAGACAGCAGATACCGGCTGGTGGTCATCGCGGCCCAGAGGGCCCGGGAGCTCTCCCTGGGTGCCGCTTCGCGGATGCCGACGAAGGCGAAGAAGGTCACAACCTCCTCTTTGCTCGAGACCATTTCGAACCAGATCGAATTCCTTACCGGCGCCGACGCCCTGGTCGCCAAGGAGAGGGCTGAAAAGATCGACTACAAGAAGCTGATCGAGGAAAAGAGGCGGCCCATCGAGGACCTCTCCGATCTCGAAAAGGACCTCAAGGTGTATCTCCACGAGAAGGGCTCTCCGGAAAAGGCGCTCGAGGAGCTGTTCAGCGAGTCCGAGGAGAGCGAGTCCGAGGAGAGCGAAGAATAGGGTGTACGGACGCGCTTCCTTCTGCCGCGGCCGGCTGCAGCGAACGCCGTCCGCCTGCACACCCTAGCCTAGCCGTCCATCCTTTCTGAAGGGGGAGTCCCAAAGGGTCAGACGCATCACCCTTTGGAGGATGAGAATATGCTCAAGGGCACATCCATACTCGTCGGTCTCACCGGAAGCGTTGCCGCCTACAAATCCATCGATCTCATAAAGAGACTGCGCCAGGAAGGGGCCTCTGTCACCGCCATCATGACAGAGGCCTCGAAGCGTTTTATCACCCCCCTCTCGGTGGAGCTCGCTGCGGGCGCCCCCCCCTACGACGACTTATTCGCCGCTCCCTTGTCCCATATAAGCCTCCCTGCGGAAGCCGACCTCCTTGTGGTCGCTCCCGCCACGGCGAACACCATCGCGAAATTCACCGCCGGGAGCGCCGACGATATGCTCAGCGCGACTTTCCTGGCCTTCAGGGGCAGGACGATCATCGCCCCCGCCATGAACTGGCGGATGTACGAAAACCGGATTTTCCAGAGAAACCTCTCCCATCTCCTCGCTGCGGGGGTGAAAGCGGTGGGCCCTGAAAGGGGCGCCCTTGCCTGCGGCGAGGAGGGAATGGGCAGGATGTCCTCTGTCGATGCGATCATGGAAGCGATCACTTCCTCACTCACCCGGCAGGACTTTGCAGGCGAGCAGGTCCTTGTTACGGCAGGACCCACCCGGGAATACCTCGACCCCGTTCGGTATATCTCGAACAGGTCTTCGGGGAAGATGGGGTATGCCGTGGCGAAGATGGCGAAGAGGCGGGGCGCCGAGGTGACGCTGATCAGCGGTCCGGCATCCCTGCCGCCCCCCGACGGGGTGGAAGTCATCAGGGTGGAGACCTCCGAGGAGATGTACCGTGCGGTACTGGACACGATCCCCATGGCGTCCCTCTTCATCATGACCGCGGCGGTGGCCGACTTCAGACCTGCGGAGACGCGGGACTCAAAGATCGACAAGAAGGACAAGTTCGCGCTGGACATGGTAAAAACCACCGATATCCTCGCGGAGGTGGGCAGGCTGAAGAGCAAACCCTTCACCGTCGGCTTTTCCGCGGAAACGGGCCACCGGGTCGAAAGAGCACGGAAAAAGCTCCTGGGCAAGGACATGGATATGATCGTCTTCAACGACGTGACCATGAAGGGCGCGGGATTCGATGTGGATACCAATGCGGTGATCATCATCGACAGGGAGAGCGAGAGAAAGCTCCCCCTCATGTCTAAGGAGGAGGTCGCTCTGGCGCTCCTCGACAGGGTCAGGGAGATCAAAGGTGGAACAGGCGCATTCTGAAGCCGGAGCGATGCAGGGGAGCTCCTATCTGGAAAGGCTGGAGGAGCAGGTGCGCAGGAGGCCCTCGTCGCGGCTCTTCCTGTCCCTTGCTGAGGAGCTCGGGAGAAGAGGGAGGGAGGAGGAGTCCCTCTCGATACTCCGCGAAGGGGTGCAGAGGAACCCCGGTTTCGGCCCCGGCCGCGTCGCCCTGGGGAAGCGGTATCTCTCCGCTGCCCTGCTCCCGGAGGCGAGGGGCGAGTTCCTCGAGGCGCTCCGCGTCTCTCCCCGGAGCCTCCCCGCGCGCAGAGGGCTCGCCGAAGCGTACCACAGGCTGAACAGAGGGAAAGAGGCTGCCGAAGAATACAGGAGAGTCCTGGAGCTCGACCCCTACGACGCTGAAGCAGCCGCCTTCCTGGACGCCCTCGCAACCGCTTCCGCAGAGGAAGAAGCGCAGGAGACTGAGGAGGAAGGTGTCCGGGAAGCGGAGCTGTCTGGCCCCTCTCCCGTCGAAGAGGCGACCGGCGGCGGGGAGAGCGCCCCGCCCCTGCAGAGCGGTGCAGGAGAGGCTCCGGGGGGAGAAGCGCTCCGGGAGGCGGACCAAGCCGTTGCGGAGGGGCATTACGGAAGAGCGATGGAGAGGTACCGCTCCCTCCTCGCGCTCCGTCCCGACGACCGTCTCGTCCTGCAGAGGAGGGAAGAGCTGCGTGCGCTCCTGAAGCTGGACGGCGGCGACAGGGAGCGCGCGGTGGAACGGCTGCACCGCCTCTCCGGCGCTATCCATGACCATTTCGCCCGCTATCCGCTCCTCGGCAGGAGGGAGCGGGCGGTGCAGCGCCTCTCCCATCTGTCGGACGCCGTACATGACCGGTTCGTGCTCTACCTGGCCGCCGGCAGAAAGGATGCGGTGGTAAGCCGGCTCTCCGTCTTTCTGGATACCATCAAGGGCCGGTTTCCCCTCCAGGACCGGCGGTAGGAAAAGGGGTGCTCTCCATGAACGGGATCGAAGCGAGGAGAAAGGCTGTCCAGAAGGCGCTGAAGGCGAAGGGGATCGATGCTTTTTTTATCAGCTCCCTCAAGAACATCCGCTACCTGACGGGGTTTACCGGCTCCTCAGCCTTTGTGCTGCTGACAAGGGACGCGGGGCTCTTCTTTACCGACTTCCGCTACCAGGAACAGACGGCGCGGGAGGTCTTCCATTATGAGACAGGGATCGAGAAGGGCAAAAGAATCGACCTGCTCCGCTCCCTGCTGAAAAAACTGGGGGTGAAGCGCCTCGGGTTCGAGGCCTCCCTCTCCTTCGACTTCTATTCAACACTGAAGAGGCTGCCGGTTGAGCCGGTGCCCGTCAAAGACCTTCTGGAGGACCTGCGGAAGAGAAAAGACGACCAGGAGCTCGAAGCGATACGGAAGGCGGTCGGGAGGGCGGAAAGGGCCTTTCTCTCCGTAAAACCCCGCATACGGGTCGGCGCCCGGGAGCGGGAGGTCGCCCTGCGGCTCGAGGAACACCTCAAAAAGGAGGGATGCAGGACCGTCCCTTTTGATATAATAGTCGCTTCCGGCGGGAACGCTGCCCTGCCCCACGCTCAGCCGACCGACAAGAAAATTGAAAAGGGTGATTTTGTTATAATTGACTGGGGCGGGGAGGCGGAAGGGTATTACTCCGATATGACAAGGACCCTGCTCATGGCAGGCGGCTCCCTCTCCGAGAAGACCCGAATCTACGCAGTCGTGAACGAGGCGCGGGAGGCGGCGCTGCGCGCCGCCCGGGCGGGAGCGCAGACGAGGGGCGTCGATCGGGCCGCCCGGGCGGTCATACAGAAGGCCGGATACGGCGAATACTTCGGCCACGGCACAGGGCACGGGGTGGGCCTCGACGTGCATGAGAATCCCCGCGTCTCCCCGATGCGAAACGAGCGGATCGCTCCGGGAATGGTTTTCACCATCGAACCGGGGATCTATCTGCCGGGCCTGGGGGGAGTGCGCATCGAAGATATGGTGGCGGTACAAAAAGATACGGCAGAGCTCCTTACCACTCTCGGCAGGGACCTGGAAGTCATTGGAGCTGCACGAAAATATGAAGGAGGACGATAGTGATCGCAACGAGTGATTTCAGAAAGGGAGCAAAAATAGAATACAAGGGAGAGCCTTGTGAAATCGTGGATTTCCAGCACGTGAAGATGGGGAGGGGCGGCGCCGTCGTACGGACGAAGCTGAAGAGCCTCAGGACGGGCAACGTGCTCGAAGACACGTTCCGGTCCGGAGAGAAGTTCGAGCCCCCCGCACTCGAAGAAAAGGAGATGCAGTACCTCTATGTCCAGGACGGCATGCACTACTTCATGGATACCGAGACGTACGAACAGATTCCCCTCACCGACGCGCAGCTGGGCGAGGTAAAGAAGTTCATCAAGGAAAACATGACGGTGAAGATCCTCTATTATAAAGAAACGCCGATGACGGTGGAGGCCCCCATGTTCGTCGAATTGAAGGTGGTGGAGACGGAGCCTGCGTTCCGCGGGGATACTGCCTCGGGGAGCAGCAAGCCCGCAAAGCTTGAATCGGGCGCAGTGGTGAAGGTTCCCTTCCATATCGGAATAGGAGACACGCTGAAAATCGACACGAGGACGTCGGAGTACATCGAGAAGGTAAAATAGGACCTGTTGCCTGGTGCCGCTGCCGCCGGTGTCCGTCTGAGTCCGGCACCGGCACGAAACGCTGCGCTTCCGAGGAGGGGAGTCGATGGAACTTGAGGACCTGAAGGAGTTGATGGAGTTATTGAAGGAGACGGACATCACCGAGTTGCAGATCGAGAAAGAGGGCACGAAGGTAAAGATCAAGAGGGAGAAGTTCTTCGGGCACCTCGACGTCCAGCAGTCCATCCTGTCCGAGAAAAAAGATACAAAGGAAACGAAACAGATACGAGAAGAAGCCGCAGAGGAGGAGGGAAAGCTCTTCACCGTGACCTCCCCCATCGTAGGGACCTTTTACCGCTCCCCCTCCCCCGAGTCGGAGCCCTTCGTGGACGTGGGCTCCCGGGTGCGGAAGGGCCAGGTGCTCTGCATCATCGAGGCGATGAAGCTCATGAACGAGATCGAGAACGAAGTGGACGGAGTGGTGGTCAGGATACTGGTGGACAACGGTCATCCGGTGGAGTACGGCGAGCCGCTCTTCCTCATTGAGCCGGTCTGAAAATAACTAGCGGAAGCGGAGGGGCAGGAGCCGACTCCCTGCTCTCCCCTGCCTGAGGTGAGGAATGGAACTCTTTAAAAAGATACTGATTGCGAACCGCGGAGAGATAGCGGTGCGGGTGATCCGGGCCTGCAGGGAGCTGGGCATCAGGACCGTCGCTATCTTTTCGGATATCGAGAGGGAGTCTCTCCATGTAAAACTGGCTGATGAGTCCATCTGCATCGGTCCCGCGGTCCCGGCGCAGAGCTACCTCAATATACCCGCAATCCTGAGCGCCGCAGAGCTTACCGACTCCGAGGCCATCCATCCCGGATACGGCTTCCTGTCCGAGAACCCGCAGCTCGCGGAGGCCTGCGCCACGTCGGGCATCGTCTTCATCGGGCCGAGTCCCGAAACCCTGCGCATGGGGGGCGACAAGGCGAAGGCCCGCCAGATCATGAAGAGGCGGGGCATCCCCGTGGTGCCGGGGAGCGACGGTCCCGTGGCCTCGGAAGAGCTGGTGCTGAAGATCGCGAAAAAGATAGGGTTTCCCGTCATCGTCAAGGCCTCCGCAGGAGGGGGCGGACGGGGGATGCGCATCGTCAACGAGGAGGAGGAGCTCTCCACGTCGTTCCACATGGCGCAGAGGGAGTCCCTGACCGCCTTCGGGAGCAGCGAGCTCTACGTAGAGAAGTACCTTTCCTCGATCCGCCATATCGAAGTGCAGATCATCGCGGACGGGAAGGGGAACGTCATCCATCTCGGGGAGCGCGACTGCTCCGTGCAGAGGAGGCACCAGAAGCTCATCGAGGAATCCCCTTCTCCCATAGCGACGGAGAAGTTCCGTAAGAAGATCGGGGAGCTCGCGGTCCGGGCGGCGAAGGCGATGAAGTACCGGAACGTGGGGACCATCGAGTTCATCGTCGACCAGGATCAGAACATCTATTTCATGGAGATCAACACACGGGTCCAGGTGGAGCATCCCGTCACCGAAGAGCTGACCGGTGTGGATATCGTGAAGGAGCAGATACGGATCGCCGCGGGGTTCCCGCTGTCATACAAGCAGAACCAGATACGGGCGTCGGGTCATGTCATCGAATGCAGGATCAATGCCGAGGATCCCGACAAATTCATTCCCTCCCCGGGAAAACTGACGCACTTCATGCAGCCGGGAGGACCCGGCGTGCGGATCGATACTGCCGCCTACAGCGGGTGGGTGGTGCCTTCCCAGTACGATTCCATGATCGCAAAGCTGATTGTAAAGGGCAAAACCCGCGAGGAGGCGATCGCCCGGATGAAAAGGGCCCTGGACGAATTCGTCGTCGAGGGCATCAAGACTACCATCCCCTTCCACCGGAGGGTTTTCAACCATCCCGACTTCATCAAAGGCAATTTCAATACCGATTTCATCGAAAGGATGTCCCGGCAGTCCGGAAACGGAGCGAAGCCGGTGGAGGCGCTGGGCTGACCGGGGATGCAAGGGATCGGCCGCCTCTGCTTCATCACCGATGCGCGGGCCGGAAAGCCCCTCGGCGCCGTTGTCCGCACGCTCCTGGAAGCGGGGGTCCGCTGGATCCAGTACCGGGAAAAGGGCAAGACAAAGAGGGAGTTGTACGGCGAAGCGCTGGAGCTGCGGGAGCTGACCCGCCGCTTCGGGGCATGTTTCATCGTGAATGACTATGCGGACCTCGCCCTTGCCGTGGATGCCGACGGCGTCCACCTGGGCCAGGACGACCTCCCCCTTGCCGAAGCGAAGAAGATCATGGGAGGCAGGATCATCGGCATATCGACCCACTCCCTTCGCGAGGCCGTGGAAGCGGAGAGAGGAGGCGCCGATTATATCGGCTTCGGATCCGTCTTCTCCACCACCACAAAGGAAGTCGGAGAGCCGAAAGGGGTGGAGGCGCTGAGGGAGATCCGGGAGGCGGTAAAGATACCCGTGATCGCCATCGGCGGCATAAAGGCGGAGAATGCCGCTTCCGTTTTTGCTGCGGGATGCTGGGGAGCGGCGGTTTCTTCCGGGCTGTTCTGCGGCGATCCGAAGGAGAACGCGGAGAGGCTCCTGAAAGCGGCCTATGCAGGAAATGAACACCTGAAAGAGGGGGGGAGGGAAAATGAGAGGTAAAAGCACGAACCGGGAGCGCAGCATCCGTCTCATACGAAAAGGAGCATCCCTCACGGGGGCAGTCCTTTTTTTGGCCCTGTCGGGTCTTGCCCTGCTGGCGCCGGGCTGCGTGAAAAAAGAGGAAGTCATCAAGGTAGGGGTCGCGGCCCAGATGACGGGCGCCGAGGCGAAGATGGGGAACGACTTCAAAAATGGGATCGACATTGCGGTGGAGGAGTGGAACGCGAAAGGCGGAGTCCTCGGGAAGAAGATCGAGATCGTTGTGGGCGATGACCAGGCCGACCCGAAACAGGCGGTGTCGGTGGCAAATAAACTGGTGAATGACGGCGTGGCGGGCATTATCGGCCATTTCAACTCCAGCTGCTCCATTCCGGCTTCCGACGTCTATAACCGGGCGAACCTCCCCATGATCACTCCCGCCTCGACGAACCCCTTGCTCACCGGGCGGGGCTACCGGGGAGTTTTCCGGGTATGCGGAACGGACGAGCAGCAGGGCAAGGTGGCGTCGGATTTCGCCCGGGCCCGGCTGAATGTCAGAAAGGCGGCGGTCCTCCATGACAAGACAACCTACGGCCAGGGCTTTGCCGACCTGTTCAGGAAAAATCTCGGCGCCGGCGTGGAGGTCGTGTACTACGGAGGCGTCACGAAAGGGGACAAGGACTTCAAACCCGTCCTTACCGCGGTGCGGGAGAAGCGCCCCGACCTGGTGTTTTTCGGGGGAATCTACCCAGAGACGGGACTCCTCGTGAAGCAGGCGAGGGAGATCAACCTGACCGCCCCTTTCCTGAGCGGCGACGGCAGCATCGATCCGAAGTTCGTTGAAATCGCGGGGGAGAAATCAGCGGAAGGCACCTATCTTACCTTCAGCCCTGACCCCCACGCCATCCCCTCGGCGAAGGCGTTCATCGAGAAATACACGGCGAAGTACGGGGAGCTGGGGCCTTATTCCATTTACGCCTACGATGCGATCAACATCCTTCTGACCGCGATACGGGAGGCGGGGACCACTGAGGGCAAGGCGGTGAGCGATACGCTGCACTCCATGGAGTTTTCCGGAGCCCTTGGGAAAATCAAATTCACCGAGAGGGGGGATGTGTCCCAATTGCCCTATGTGGTGTGGGTCACCCGGAACGGCAGGTTCGAGGAGTTTTGGAAGCCCTGAGGGGCCGTGGAGAGGAACAAAGCGGGCGTCAGGAGCCTCCCTTGCCGGGCAAGGGTTTCGATTGACTTTCAAGGGCGGAAATATTTATAATTTTGTTTCACTACTTTATCCCGGAGGCTGAAAAATGGGTACGTACACGACATACAATCCGCATAAAAGCAGAAGGAAGAAAACACACGGCTTTCTCACCCGGATGAGCAGCAGCGCCGGCAGGAAGATAGTGAAGAGAAGACGCGCCAAGGGCAGAAAACGTCTGGCCGGGTAACGGAGCGCCCCACGCGGTGAAAATCGTTCTCATCGCTCTTGTAAAACTGTACCGATACCTGCTTTCCCCTCTGTTGCCCTCCAGTTGCAGGTTCACTCCCTCCTGCTCGGAATATTCCATCGAGGCGCTGGAAAAATACGGCGCGGTGAAGGGCTGCCGGCTCGCCCTGAAGAGGATTGTGAAGTGCCACCCCTTTCATCCGGGCGGGTACGACCCCGTGCGATAAGCACTAAAGGACCTTACATGGAAAAAAGAACATTACTTGCCATTACGATCTCGGTCGCAATATTGATCGTCTATCAGTATTTCTTTGCAAAGCAGGCGGCCCCTCCGCAGCCGGCCCCCGGTAAGGGCGCGGTGCAGGAGACCACTCCCTCTCCTTCCCCGGCTCCCCTTCCTTCGAGGGCGGCGGTCCCGGCAGAGAGTGCGGAAAAGGCAAAGGACGTAACAGTGGAGAACGAGCTCTTTACCGCTGTTCTCACCACCCGGGGAGGAGCGCTGAAGAGCGTCAGTCTGAAGCACTACAAAGACAAGGACGGAAAGCCCATCGTGTTGAAAGGCGACGGAGCGGCCCTTCCCCTCTCTCTGGGCGTGGATGACGGCTTCCAGTTCTCCGCCGTCGCTTTTTCCGTATCCGGCGGCGATATCAGGCTTACTCCCGGGCAAAAAACGGCCTCCCTGGTGTTTGAGTATGCGTCCGAAGGCTATTCACTCCGCAGGACCTATACGTTCCATAACGATGCCTACGGCTTCGACCTGAAGGACGAGGTAAAGGGCACCCCCTCGTACTGGATCACCCTCGGGAGGGATTTCGGGATATATCACAAGGACGATTCCGTCCATTTCGGCCCCGTGATTCTCAAGGATGCGGACAGGATCGAGTATAAGGTGAAGGACCTGAAGGAGCCGAAGTCCCTGAAGGACGGCATCAAATGGATCGCGGAGGAGGACAAATACTTTTTCTCCGCCCTCGTCCCCCGGACGCCGGTGGAAGAGGTGAAGGTCTGGAGCAAGGACGGCGAAGCGGTAGCGGCCATGAGAATGCCCGCCGGCAGCTCTTCCTATCTCGTCTACGCGGGACCCAAGGAGCATGACCGCCTGAAGAGGTGGGGAGTGGGTCTCGAACACATCGTCGATTTCGGGTTTTTCTCCATCATCGCCCGGCCTTTGTTCTGGGTCCTGAAATTTTTCTACAGCATCTTCCGCAACTACGGGGTTGCCATTATCATTCTTACCGTGTTGGTCAGGATACCCTTTATTCCCCTGATCAACAAGGGCCAGGCCTCCATGAAAAAGCTCCAGGCCATCCAGCCGAAGATGACGGAAATCAGGGAAAAATACAAGAACGACCCGCAGAGAATGCAGCAGGAGCTCATGGGGATCTATAAGAAACACAAGGTGAACCCCATGGGGGGATGCCTGCCCATGCTCCTTCAGATACCCGTGTTCTTCGCCCTCTACAAGGTGCTCCTCGTCTCGATCGAGCTCCGGGGCGCCCCCTTCCTGCTCTGGGTGCAGGACCTCTCCGCAAAGGACCCCTACTATATCCTGCCTATCGTAATGGGCATTACCATGGTGATCCAGCAGAAGATGACCCCTTCCACCGTGGACCCGACCCAGCAGAAGCTGATGATGATCATGCCGGTCGTCTTCACCTTCATGTTTCTGAGCTTCCCGTCGGGGCTGGTGCTCTACTGGCTGGTGAACAACGTGCTGAGCATCGCGCAGCAGATGTACGCGAACAAAAAGGCGGCGAAGGAAGCGGCCGCGTAGCAGTTGACAGCCGGTTTCCGTAGCGTTCCATTGGATAAACCCCTGCAGCGCAAAAGCTGCAGGGGTTTTCTATTGAAAACCGCGAAAAGGGCCGAGCCTGTCGGCGCCGGAATCGTATACGTCTCGCTGCATTTGCTGATTGGTGGAAAGGTGGGCAGTTCCCCGGGAAATAGCATTCCTGCAAGGAGAGCAGGGGCAGCGCAGTTCCATGGAGATCGCGAAGAAACGATTCCGGGCAAGCCGGAACGACAGACAAAAATCTCATAGTACTTATCTGCCGGAACAAGAGAAGCTTCTCCCGGAATTCCGGGCCGGGAGCAGGAAGGTAATTCGGGCGCAAGAATCGGATAGACTCCCTCGTCATCTTCCCGTAGTATAGGTATAGAAAAGAGATACGCCTTACTATAGGCAAAAGGAACCGGGAAGCGGAGGGAGATGTCGCAATGAACGAGTCAAAGTATTGGCAGGCAGTGCTGCAGAGGGACCGCAGCTACGACGGCGCATTCGTGTATGCCGTGCGCTCCACCGGCATCTACTGCCGCCCTTCCTGCGCATCGCGCAAGCCGAAAAGCGAGAATGTCTCTTTCTTTCCCCTGCCGGAAGCGGCTGAACAGGCGGGATTCCGGCCGTGCAGACGCTGCAAGCCCGATCAGGCGGTTGGAGCGAACCCCCGGGTGGAGCTCGTCCGGAGGATCTGCCGGCATATCGAAACCCATCTGGAAGACCCCCTGACGCTCGAAACCCTTGGCAGGCGCTTCGGCCTGAGCCCTTCCCACCTGCAGCGCACCTTCAGGAGCGTAGCAGCGGTCTCCCCCCGGCAGTATGCGGAGGCGTGCCGCATGCGACATATCAAAACAGCGCTCAGAAAGGGGGATGCTATCATGGAGGCCCTTCACGATGCCGGATACGGCTCCAGCAGCCGCCTGTACGGCAAGGCGTCCGCACAGCTCGGTATGACCCCGGGAGCGTACAAGCGGGGAGGGAAGGATGTCCCGCTTCTCTACACAACGGCAGCGTGCCCTCTGGGGTATCTATTGGTGGCGGCGACGGAAAAAGGCATCTGTGCCGTGCGCATCGGGAGCGACGAGACCGGGCTGCAGGAGGAATTCCTGCGGGAGTTTCCCGGCGCACGGAATGAGCGGGAAGCGAGTCCGCTCGCAGGCTGGGTCCGGGAGATCGTGCGTCATCTCGGCGGCGCACAGCCGCACCTGGAGCTGCCGCTCGATGTGCGGGCAACCGCCTTCCAAGAGCGGGTATGGCGGGCTTTGCAGGAGATCCCCTATGGAAGCACGCGCACCTATTCAGAGATTGCAGAAGCGATCGGCAGGCCGACCGCCGCCAGGGCGGTCGCCCGGGCATGTGCAACCAATCCCACCGCTCTCCTTATCCCGTGCCACCGGGTGCTCCGGAACGACGGGGGGCTCGGGGGATTTCGCTGGGGCATTGAACGGAAGCGGGCGCTGCTCCGCCGGGAAAGGCGCTCCGGTGCACCGGACGACCGGGATGAAAGCTGATCTGCGGCTCCTCCCGATTCCCTGCTGACCGGTTCCCTGCTGAAACGGCTTTTTACTGCGCTGCGCCGGAGTCGATCCAGCTTCTGATCAGGTTCTGATCGGCGGTGCTGAGCGAGGGGCCGCCCAGGGGCATGGTGCTCTCGCCCGCCGGCAGGCCGGTTCCGCTGACCCGCTGATAGAGGACGCTGGCGGCGGAGTTCCTGGGGACAACCAGGGTTCCCGAGGGCGGAGTGCCCGTCCTCGTTGCAGCCTTATTCACGAGGCTGCTGTAGGCAGAGTCGGAAGTGAGGGGAAGGAAGCTAGCAACGCTTCCGCTGCTGTGGCAAACCGTGCAGCTGGCGTCGAAGATCGGCTGTATGTCCCGTGCAAATGAATAGGTGGGCTGCGGTGCGGTTGCGGTGATGGTAACGGTGTCCGCTTCGCTCTGCGCGGTACCGTCGCTCACCACCAGGCTTATCACGTAGGTCCCCGCCGCATCGGCAGTGAAGGAAGGCTGCGCGGAAGCAGGATCGGAGAGGGCTGCCGTGCTCCCCGAAGGCTGCGAGCTGAAGGACCAGAGATACGTCACCGTCGTGCCGTCCACATCACTGCTCCTCGTGCCGTTGAGGGTGACGACGGTCCCGGTGGCCACCGATCGGTTCGGCCCTGCCTGGGCAACCGGTGCGCAATTCCCCTTCTCGCAGGTGCCGTGGCAACTGAAGCAGCTGGGCACCAGGGGGCCCCTCAGGTCGGCGCCGTGGCAGGCGGTACAGGGGGTGGTGGACTTCTGCGCATAGTACCCGTGGAAGCGGACGGAGTCGCTCGTCTGCGTTGTCCAGCCGTCGGGGTGCCCCACCTTTCCGTCCGGCCCGTTATGGCAGGCGTAGCACCCGATCAGGGAGATGCCTCCGTTCAGGTCAGAACCGTGGCACTGCGTGCAGGTGTTCGCGTCCGCCGAATACGACAAGGCGGTGCCGGGGGCGACAAGGTAATCGGCGAGGGCCTGTATCTCTTCGGCGGTGAGCAGCTGCCCAAGCCAGAGCATGTAGGGGACCGAGTGGACCGCGGTGGTAATGTCGGAGGAGGAGCGCCCCGTGATGTCGGGGCCGATGAAACCGGTGGCGTCGCTGCCGTGGCAGCCGGCGCAGCGCAGGGAGAAGAGCGCGCCGCCCGTGGGTGCAGTGAGGGAAAGGCTCACGGAAGTGCCGTGGAAGCTGTCCGTGCCGATGACGGCGGGGTCCGTCCAGTTGGCGGGGTGCCCGGACTCCGGCACGAAGACCTGCCCCGCATCGGACCCGCCGGAGCCGCCGCACCCGGAGAGAAGCGGGAGCCAGAGCAGCAGGCTGAAGAGCAGGAAGAGGAGAACCGCTCTCTTGATTATTTGTGGCATGTCCTGCATATCCTGTTGTTCATCCTGCCGTGGCAGCGGAAGCACGGCGCGGGATCGATTCTGCCGTCGATGCGGTGCTGGAAGATATAGTCGCCTTTATGGGGCATCCACCGGTCGGGCTTCTCGGAGTATTTGACGCTCGGCCGCAGCTCTTCCTTGTAGGCATGGCAATCCGTGCAGAAGGAGAGGGCATGGCAGGAGCGGCAGAGCTGGTCAGTCTGCGCTGCATAGAACCGGTGCCTCTTCACGAATTCGTTGCTGTGGTTGAAGGACGCCATGGGCTTCAGCGCCACTCCCGCATCGGTGGTGTGGCATTCGGTGCAGAGAGGGGGAGAAGTCAGCTCCACCGGATGGTTATTGGGAATGCGCTTCTCCTCAGCCCGCAGCGCCTGCCCTGCGCCCACGAAAAGAAGTGCCGCCGCCAGAAGCAGCGTTCCTATGAAAATGTTTCGTCGCATCGTCCCGTCCCCGCTATTTTTTAAAGGCGATCGCAAGCCTGAACAATCCCCTGAGATCATACCGGTAATCAGGGGTCTTCCCGTATTCGAGATTGAACCACACCGTGGCATAGTCCTTCAGTTTGTACCCGGCCGTTCCGCTCAGGTAGTAGGCGTTGGAGAGGCCGCTCACCGCCTCGTCGTAGTGGATGTTGATCACATCGAAGGCGAGCTTCAGCCTGTCGATGACCTTTATCGCGTACGCCCTGGATTCCAGATACTTCAGCTTCTCCTCATCCCCCTCCATCCGGTGCAGGGAGAGGCCCGTCCTGATGTCGAAGAGGGTTGCGGCAATCCCCGCACCGTAGTACGCGGCATTCCCCATGGTCTTATAATCGTAGGTGCGGAAGTCTGCAGACACTGCGACTGAAGGATGTATCGTGTAGTCGATGGTCCCTCCCACCTTTGTCATCCGTTCATCCTTCCCCCAGAAATCGGGAGAAAAGGCGCTCAGGGTGGTGGAAGAAAAGGCGTCGTTAAAATTAGTGTAGGAATAGAGACCGGTCACCACCAGGTTTTTCAGGGGGAAGAGCCGGAGGCTGTAGGAATGGTCGAACCATCCGTCGGTGAGCATATTGTAGAACGACTGGCCCTGCACCTCGATCCAGCGGGCGGGAAAGGCCCATAGGTCGATCCCGGTCTCTTCCCGGTAGGAATGCCCGTCGTTGTCCTCTTTCAGGTAGGAAAAGCCCACCTCCGCGGTCCTGCCGAACCGGTGATACACCCTTCCCCCGTACAGGGAGTCAGAGCGCCGGGCGTCCTTTTCGGTCTCGACAGGCACCCCTCCGTATACGGATATGCCATTGCGGGGGGAGATCTCCCAGCGCGCGGAGAGTCCGTCGAAAAGCTCCGAGGCAACGCCCCCGAAGACCATATGTCTGCCTGCGTTCACCACAAGGCTTCTGTCCTGGAAAGGGCGGTACGAAAGGTAGGCGTAGGTGAGCTCGTCCCGCTCCCTCTCGTCGTACCGGATCGTGCGCAGATCGTACCGCACCCATCCGGCGGCATAGAAATCCAGTCTGCCGCCCGCTGCATCGGTAAAGCCGAGGGTGAGATACTCGAAGAGCGGAGTGTATTTCTCATCACGGGCGTTCTCCCGGGTTTGCAGGTAGGTGGAGGAGGTGACCTCGATGCCCGCAGCAGAGGCGGCGCCGCTGAAGGGAAGGCATGTCGCGGCGATCAGGCAGAAGGAAAGGAGATAGCGGAGCAGCGTTTGTTCCCTCACAAGACATAGTGTTACAAAAAAGGCCCTTGTTGTCAAGAACAATCCTTCGGACCCGTATGCCGCAGGCGGCGCAGGGGCGCCGGTCCTGTATAATAAACAAATGAGGCGAGAGGAAGAATAAGGAGCAGAGATGAGGTGCCATGAAGAGCCTTGACGATACCATCGCCGCCATTTCCACCCCTGCCGGAGAGGGAGGGATCGGCATTGTGCGGCTCAGCGGAAGAGATGCGGTTGCCGTTGCGGAGCGGGTTTTTGTCTCCCCGCGGGGCAGGAAGCTGCAGGAGGTGAAATCCCACACCCTTGTATACGGCTTTATCGTGGACCCCACCACGGGAGAAAGGATCGACGAGGTCCTTGCGGCAGTGATGCGGGCGCCCGGGTCCTACACGAGGGAGGACGTGGTGGAGATCAACTGCCACGGCGGGATGCTGCCCCTGCGCACCACCCTGCAGGCGCTCCTTCGCCAGGGTGCGCGGCCGGCGGATCCGGGGGAGTTCACCCGGCGGGCCTTCCTGAACGGACGGATAGACCTCTCCCAGGCCGAGGCGGTGATCGACGTGATCCGCGCGAAAACGGAACAGGCGGAGCGCCTCGCCCTTCAGCAGCTTGAGGGAAGGCTTTCCGCGAAGATACACGGGATGCGGGAGGCGCTCACCGGCCTCTGCGCCCTCGTGGAAGCGCACATCGATTTCCCCGAAGACGAGATCGAGCTGCAGGCGAAGGACGGGATCGTCGGTTCCGTCACAGGCATCGGAACGGAGATGGAGCGCCTTTCAAAGGGGTACGACGAGGGGAGACTCTTCCGTGAGGGGGTTTCCACGGCCATTGTGGGGAAGCCCAACGTAGGAAAGTCCTCCCTCCTCAATGCGCTGCTGGAAAAGGACAGGGCCATCGTCACCGAAATGCCCGGAACCACAAGGGACGTCATCGAGGACTCCCTGAGCATCAACGGGCTGCCCCTGCGCATCATGGATACGGCGGGAATACGGGAGACCCATAACCTTGCCGAAAAGGAAGGGGTGCGGAGGAGCCTCCGGGCCATCGAAGGTGCGGATATCGTTGTCGCGGTCCTCGACGCGAGCAGGCCGGTGGAGGAGGCGGACAGGGAGGTAGTGGCGAAGGTGCGCGGCAAGAGGGTCGTGGTGGCGGTGAACAAAGTGGACAGCGAGAGCAGTGCGTTTTCCCTGGACGACGTGGGTCTCGGCGGTCAGGGGCGGGATGCGGGGGCTCCCCTTCCTCTCGTCCGTGTTTCGGCGGTCAGGGGGGAGGGCATCGAGGCACTGAAGGAAGCGGTGTATTCGCTCTGCATTGCACGGGAAACCCCCTCTCAAAGGGAGGACGCGCTCATTACCACTGTCAGGCACCGGGACTCCCTCGACCGCGCAACGGCCTCCCTGCGGGAAGCCGCGGATGCCCTGCGCAACAATATGCCCCTGGAGGTCGCCGCCCTCTTCCTGAGGGAGGCCCTCGATCACCTGGGAGAGATCGTCGGCTTGGTGACCACCGACGACATCCTGAACCGGATCTTCAACGAGTTCTGCATCGGGAAGTAGCGCAGGAGAAGGCGCAGGGAACAAAAAAGGACGGGGAGAACCTCCCCGTCCCTGGTCGATCTTCGTTCTGCGGCTTACTTGTGAGCAGGCGCCGGAGGCTGCGGCTGCGCGTGGGGCGATGCCGGGGCGGCAGGGGCAGCGGGAGGCGGCGTCAGTTTGGCAAGGGCCTCCTTGTTGACCTCTACCTTGTAGTTTTTCTTAAGGTTCTCGACGAAGGTATCGAAGCTCGCCTTTTGCTTGTCGGCGGTCAGCTTCTGCCCGATCAGCCCTTTCACCTTGTCGAACTCGACGGTGGTGCCTTTTGCGTCGAGGACCTTTATGATATGAATGCCGTCCTTCATGCTTACCGGCCTGCTGACATCGCCCTGCTTCAGCCTGAACACGGCCTCTTCCAGCTCAGGGGCCAGATCTCCCCTTTTAAACGACCCGATGCTCCCCCCCGCCTTTGCAGAACCCTTGTCGGTGGACATTTCAGCCGCCACTTTCGAGAAGTCCTCCCCCGCCTTGATCTTCTCAGAGACTTTTTTCGCGTCGTCCTCGGTTTTCACGAGGATCTGGCTTATCTTGACCTCGTTGGTGATCATGAAGTCGCTCTTGTGGGAGTCGTAAAAGTCCTGAATGTCCTTATCAGTGACCTTGGAGGAGGCTTCGATCTCCTTCCCGAGGAGCTGATTGATGAGCGTGATCTTCTTGAACTCCTCCAGCTTTCTCAGAAAATCCTTGTCCTGGTCCATCTTCCGCTTCTTCGCTTCGAGGTAGAGCATCTCCTTCTTCACCAGCTCGTCCACAAACCGCGAGGTCCCTTCGGGTCCCGAGAAGAACTGTCTGGCCATGTCGGGAATGGAGTTCATTTCGGTCTGCGCCTCTTCACGGGAAATCTGCGCGTCGTCTATCTTGACCAGGTATTCGCCTGTGGAGCCTCCGCCCTTGGTGCAGGAAACGGCAAAGATAAGGGCTATCATCAGTAAGAAAAGTTTTTTCATCCTTTTTTTCTCCTTCAAAACGGTAATCCTCTCACTCTACCATATTTGCGGTACAAAAGCAAAAATCCGTACTCCTTGCCGCCGGTACGACGTTGACAGGGAGGAGGCGGGGCTCTTAATCTAAGTAAAGACCGGCAACAGGAGGAGACAAGGATGGAAAAGACGAAGATCTCCCTGATAAATCTGGTGCGAAGGGATTATGCGGCGGTGGCGCAGGGACAGCAGACGAGCCTGCCGGCGTCCAGCTGCTGCGGAACTGGGGAGGGGGCTGTCAGTCTGCGGGAGGCGGGCAGGCTCCTCGGGTACAGCGAAGAGGAGCTGCGCATCGGTCTCGGTGAGGCGAACCTAGGGTTGGGATGCGGCAATCCCCAGGCCATCGCCGAAGTGAAGGAGGGGGAGGTGATCCTCGACCTCGGGAGCGGAGCGGGTTTTGATGCCTTCCTTGCGGGCATGAAAGTGGGGCCGAAGGGAAGGGTCATCGGCGTGGATATGACCCCGGAGATGCTCACGAAGGCCCGGCAGAACGCCGCAAAGCTGCAGGCCGCTAACGTGGAGTTCCGGCTTGGTGAAATAGAGCATCTCCCGGTGGCCGATGCCTCGGTGGACGTGATTATCTCCAATTGTGTCATCAATCTTTCGGTGGACAAGCAGGCGGTTCTCTTTGATGCATTCCGCGTCCTGAAACCCGGGGGCAGACTCGCGCTTTCCGATATCCTGCAACGGGGTGAAATCCCCGAATCCCTCAGGGATAACCCCGCCGCATACAGCGGCTGAATTACGGGAGCGGTTTCCGTGGAAACCATGAGAGAATACCTGGAGAGGGCGGGATTTGCCGAAATACAGTTCATCGGCAAGGAGAACAGCGAGGAGATCATCCGGAGCTGGAATTTCGGCGCAGGAGTGGAAAAGGTCGTCTTCTCCCTCTATATAAAAGCCGTGAAGCCCGCTGAAGGGCCTCTGAGCAGAAGGCTTTGATCTATTTGTGAAAAAAGTTATTGTGGGCATGAGCGGCGGGGTGGATTCCTCCGTCACGGCGTACCTTCTGAAAGAGCAGGGGTACGAGGTGGAAGGAGTGAGCTTCATCCTGTACGAGGCGCGCATGAAGAGCACCTTTTCCGGCTGCTGCTCCCTGGCGTCCATCGACGATGCCCGGAGGACCGCGGGGAATATCGGGGTGCGCCATTCCGCGGTGGACTTACGGGAAGAGTTTATGGAGAAGGTGATCGAACCCTTTATCGGCGCCTATGCACGGGGAAGCACGCCCAATCCCTGCATCCTCTGCAACAAATACATAAAATTCCCCCATCTCCTGCGGATCGCCGATGAAAGGGGGGCAGAGCACATCGCCACCGGCCATTATGCGAAAGCCGGGGGGGGGCTGCTCAGGAAGGGAGCCGACGCACGAAAGGACCAGTCATACGTGCTCTACGTCCTCAGCCGTGAGGAGCGGGAAAGGCTGGTGCTCCCCCTCGGGGACAAGAGAAAAGACGAGGTGCGGGAGATCGCGCGGTCACTGGGACTCCCCGCCGCGAACAGGCCGGAGAGCCAGGAGATCTGCTTTGTGGAGGACAACGACTACTCACGCTTCCTGGAGGGGTTGACGGAAGGCGGAGAGGGGGAGATGATCGATTCCGCTACCGGCAAGGTCCTCGGCCGCCACAAGGGGATCCATCTGTATACGGTGGGACAGAGAAAGAGGCTGGGTATTGCCTCGAAAGAGCCGCGGTATGTGGTGGAGATCGATCCCGCCCGCCGCGCCGTGTATGTGGGACCGAAGGAGGCGGCACTGATGCGCACCTTCGAGGTGAGTGAGGTCAATTGGCTGGCGGAGGGCGCAGGGGAGCCGGAGAGGAGAGCGGTTTCCGTCAAGGTTCGCTCCACCATGAGGGACGAGCCCGCGGTGATCGAGAGTCTCGGCGGAGACCGGGTCAGGGTGACTTTCGATGAGCCGCAGTGGGCTCCTGCTCCGGGGCAGAGCGCGGTTTTCTACGAGGGGGATCTCGTTCTCGGCGGGGGGATCATCGACAGAAACCGGTGAGGACGATTCAGACGGTCGCTGACTTGCCTCCTGTATTTGTGTTAAGGTAAAAGATAAAAACCCTGGAGAAATCAATGAAAGGCCGGATCATATCCATCAATATCAGCGATAAGAAAGGTGTCAGGAAAAAGCCGGTGGAAGAAGCCGTCATCGGTGAGAACTGCGGCATCGAGGGCGATGCCCACGCTTCGTCCGCGTGGCACCGCCAGGTGAGCCTCCTCGCGCTCGAGAGCATCAGGAAAATGCAGGCAATGGGGCTCGACGTGAAGGAAGGGGACTTTGCAGAGAACATTACCACCGAGGGGATCGATCTCGTTGCACTCCCCCTCGGGACCCAGATGAGCCTCGGCAGCGACGTGGTGGGCGAGGTGAGCCAGATCGGCAAGGAGTGCCATTCCCGCTGCGCCATCTACCACCAGGCGGGGGATTGCGTCATGCCCAAGGAGGGCATTTTTATCAGGATCCTGAAGGGCGGGAGAGTCAGAAAGGGAGATCCGGTCAGTGTCGGCGAGTAGCACCGGCCAGGACAGCCAGGACAGGAGGGGAAGAGCCGGGGCGCGCTGCGTCCGGAGCGGCTTTCCGCGCCCTTTATGATCGCCGTTGCCGTTCTGACATTAAGCGACAAGGGGTCCCGGGGAGAGCGGGCGGACGCGAGCGGACCCGCCATCGCCGAGACCCTGCGGGGGCTGGGCGAAGTGAAGCATTATGACATCCTCCCTGATGAGAAGGAGCTGATCAAGGGGAAGCTGCTGGAGTATTCCGGCACGGTGGACCTTATCCTCACCACCGGGGGCACCGGTCTCTCTCCGCGGGACGTCACCCCCGAGGCGACCCTCGAGGTGATCGAACGCGAGATCCCCGGCATCGCGGAAGCTATGAGAATGGAGGGGTTGAAGAAGACCCGGCGTGCCATGCTCTCCCGGGCAGTTGCGGGGGTGCGCGGCAAGACCCTCATCATCAATCTCCCCGGCAGCCCCGTTGCGGTAAAGGAGAACCTCGAAATCATCCTCGACGTGATCCCCCATGCGGTGGAGAAGATCAAAGGCAGCCCCGAGGAGTGCGCCCGATGACGGACGTCTCCTTCCCGCTCGCCCTGGCAGCGGGGGTGCTCTCGTTCCTGTCTCCCTGCGTGCTGCCTCTGGTCCCCGCCTACGTTTCTTTCATCACCGGGTTGTCCCTCGAGGAGCTGCAGTCTTCGCCGCGCCTGTCGCGGACCATGGGCGCCACCCTCGCCTTCGTGCTCGGCTTTTCCACGATCTTCGTCTCGCTGGGCGCCTCCTCTTCGCTGCTGGGGAACTTTCTCCTGAAGTATCAGGAATACGTCAGGATCGCGGGCGGCATCCTCACCATCCTCTTCGGGCTTTTTATCGCAGGGGTAGTGAAGCTCGACTTCCTCATGCGCGAGAGGAGGTTCCATATCAGCGAGGGGCCTGCCGGATACGTGGGCGCCTTCTTCATCGGGATGAGCTTCGCCGCGGGCTGGACCCCTTGCATCGGCCCGATCCTCGGGACGATCCTGATTTACGCCAGCTCCCAGGCGTCCGCCTCCTTCGGGCTGAAGCTCCTAGCCATCTATTCACTGGGGCTCGCCATCCCCTTCATCCTGTCGTCCCTGGCCGTGAGCGCGCTCCTTTCCCACATGAGAAGGATACAGCGGTTCATGCGCGTCATCATGGTTGTCAGCGGCCTGGTTCTGATCGCTTTCGGCATTATGCTGCTGACGAACAAGACGGGGCAGCTCTCCGGATTGTTCCCCGATTTCGGCATCAAATTCTGAGGAGTGTATGCAAGAGAGATACGATTTCAATGAGATAGAGTTGAAATGGCAGAGGTTCTGGACGGAGCGGGGCCTCAACAGGACCGAGGCCGACGCCTCCCGCGAAAAATTCTATTGTCTCGAGATGTTCCCCTATCCTTCCGGCAAAATCCACATGGGGCACGTGCGGAATTACGCCATCGGCGACGTCATCGCCCGGTACAAGAGGATGCGCGGTTTCAACGTGCTGCATCCCATGGGATGGGACGCCTTCGGCATGCCCGCCGAAAACGCCGCCATCAAGCACGGCCTGCACCCTGCGCAGTGGACCTACGAGAATATCGATTCCATGAAAAAGCAGCTCGACCGCATGGGCCTGAGCTACGACTGGGACAGGGAAGTGACCACCTGCAGCCCCGCATACTACCGCTGGAACCAGTGGTTCTTTCTGAAGCTCCTCGAAAAGGACCTCGCCTACCGGAAGTCATCGTTCGTGAACTGGTGCCCTTCCTGCGCCACGGTCCTCGCCAACGAGCAGGTGGTGGACGGCGGGTGCTGGCGGTGCGACACCCCCGTCATCCAGAAGGAGCTGGAGCAGTGGTTTCTGCGGATCACCCGGTATGCCGAGGAGCTTCTCCGGGGCTGCGACGAGCTGACGGGATGGCCCGAGCGGGTCGTTGCCATGCAGAAGAACTGGATCGGCAGGAGCGAGGGCGCGGAGGTGGACTTCCCCCTTGAAGGGACCGGGGAGAAGATCAGGGTCTTCACCACGCGTCCGGATACCCTGTTCGGCGTCTCGTTCCTGTGCCTCGCCCCGACTCATCCCCTCGCGGAAAAGCTGGCCGCAGACAAGGAAGAGCTTGAAAGGGTCAAGGCGAAGTACGGCAAGGAGGACGAAAAGGAGGGCCTGCTCACCGGCCATTATGCCGTGAACCCGCTGAACGGCGAGCGCGTCCCCGTCTCCATCGCCAATTTCGTCCTGATGGAGTACGGCACCGGCGCCATCATGTCGGTCCCGGCTCACGACCAGAGGGACTTCGAGTTCGCAAAGAAATACAACCTGCCCGTCAAGGTGGTCATTGTGCCGCGGGAGGAAGGCGATGCGGAGGGCCAGGCCCTCGGGTCCGCGTATGAAGAAGAGGGCGTCCTGGTGCATTCCGGACCCTTCAGCGGACTCGAAAGCGGAGACGCGAAGAGGCGGATCATTCAGCATATCGAGGACAGCGGCATCGGGAAACGGGTGATCAACTACAAGCTGCGCGACTGGGGCATTTCCCGGCAGCGGTACTGGGGCACCCCCATCCCCGTGCTCTACTGCGAGCGCTGCGGCATCGTTCCGGTCCCGGAGAAGGACCTGCCCGTGGTGCTGCCCGAGGAGGTGCACTTTACCGGCACGGGAGGCTCCCCCCTCCGTGAGGCGGAGAAGTTCCTCCGGGCCGTCTGCCCGTCGTGCGGAGGCGCGGCGCAGAGGGAGACCGATACCATGGATACCTTCGTTGACTCCTCCTGGTACTTCATCAGATATTGCTCCCGGAAGGACGAGGACGCCCTCGACAGGAGGAACATCGCCTACTGGATGCCCGTGGACCAGTATATCGGCGGCATCGAGCATGCCGTCCTCCATCTGCTCTACTCGCGTTTTTTTACCCGAGTGGTGCGGGACCTCGGCATTATCGGATACGGGGAGCCCTTCAGGAACCTGCTCACCCAGGGGATGGTCTGCAAGGAGACATGGAGATGCCCCGAGCACGAATGGCTCTTCCCCGAACAGGTGGAGGACGGGAAGTGCTCCCTCTGCGGAAAGGCCGCCGAAAAGGGACGGGTCGAGAAGATGTCGAAGTCGAAAAAGAATGTCGTCGACCCCGATGCTCTCCTCAGGCGGTACGGGGCCGATACCCTGCGCCTCTTCTCGCTCTTCGCCGCGCCCCCGGAAAGGGACCTCGAATGGGCGGACAAAGGAGTGGAGGGCGCGTACCGGTTCCTGAACAGGGTCTGGGGGATCATCTACCGCCACCGCGATGCGGTGCGCGCAGCAGGGAGAAAAGAGGAGGGGAATCCCCCCCCGCTCTCCGACCCTGCGGCGCGGCTCCTCAGGAAGACCCACCAGACCATACGGAAAGTGACCGAGGATGTGGAGCGGGAATACCACTTCAATACTGCCATCGCTTCCCTCATGGAGCTGGTGAACGAGCTGTCCGCGTACTCTCCCCAGGGGGCGGGAGATACCGGGGTGCTGCGGATCGCCCTGAAGAGCGTCCTTCTGATGCTCGCCCCCTTTGCCCCCCATCTCGGCGAAGAGCTGTGGGAGGCGCTCGGGGAGCAGAACACTATTTTTGGATGCCGGTGGCCCGCCTGGGACGAGGCCCTGGCCCGGGAGGAAGAGGTGGAGCTCGTGGTGCAGGTAAACGGGAAGCTGAGGGCCAAACTGATGGTGCCTGCCGGGCTGCCGGACGGGGAGGCGCAGAAAAAGGCGCTCGGTGACCCGAAAATCGCGGAGATCATAGAGGGAAGACAGGTGAAAAAAGTGGTTGTAGTGCAGGGGCGGCTCGTCAATGTCGTGGTCGGCTGAAGAGGGGGGGCCGGTGATGCGTCGCGGAACCAGGGCATCCGTTCTCCTTCCCGCGCTGTTTGTCGCCATCTGCCTTTTCGTGGGCGGCTGCGGATACACCCTCCAGACGAAGGCTGACCTGCCCTTCGAAGCGATCTCCCTCGGGAGGATCGGCAACAGGACCACCGAACCGAAGCTGCAGGACCAGTTCAACCGGCTGCTCGCGGAGACCCTCTCCGAGTACGGTTTCCTCGTCACCCGGTCGGCGCGCTACTCACTGGAAGGAGAGGTGAGGCAGTTCCTGCTGAAACCCTCCGTGGAGCTCTCATCGGTCGCCACGCAGTACCAGGTGATCATCAGGGCATCTTTCCGGCTGGTGGACAGAGAGACGGGCAGGGTGACCCCCGTCCTTGCGGATAGTCCGTATATCACCTATTTCAACTCCGTCGGCAAGCTCGAAAGCGTCCTGGCCCAGAAGGAGCTCTCCTCCCGGGATGCGCTCAAAAACCTGTCCCAGGCGATCGTGATGACCATCATCTATTCTGTCCCCGCCAACTTCTCCCCCCTGCTCCTTACCGTGCAGGACATCAGGGACCCCGAGGGGCTGGTCCTCGCACTGAAGGCGCAAAAGGACCCCCTCTCCCGGTATATCATGACGCGCTTCTCTGAGGAACTGCGCCAGGAGATTGAAAACTACGACAGCTCCGGACTGTCCGACGCCTTCAAGGGTTCCCTTACCGGCGAACTGAACAGTGTCTTGCAGGGAGCCTCGCTCTATGAGCGGGACCGTTTTGCCTCCGTGGCGCTGACCGGGGAAACGAGGGATCTGGCCGCCCGGGAGCCGAAGAGCTCCGACCGCGTCCTCCTCAACAGGCTGCTCCTACAGGAGGCCTACCCGGACAAGATTGCGCCGTATCAGCAGAACCATACCGGCGGAAAGAACCGATAGCAGGGAACGGAGGGAGATACGTGAGCATCAGGCAGTTCCAGCAAGAGCTCTCCCAGGGGCTCCGCTCTCCTATATACCTTTTTCACTCTCCCGAAGATTTTCTGCTGTATGAGGCCTTTGCATCCATCAGGGAGCAGCAGGACAAGGGGGACGTCTTCAATTTCGATGTCTACGACTGCAAGTCTTCCGACGACGTGGCCCCCATGGAGCAGATCGTCGATACGCTGAACACCCTGCCGTTCCTCGCCGGGAGGCGGACGGTGGTCCTGAAGAACCTCCAGAAGCTCGCGAAGAAGGAGGCCAAAAAGCTGGAAGCGTATCTGGCAGCGCCCTCCCCCGCGTCCCTTCTCATCATGCTCCACGAAGGCGCGTCCCCCAAGCTCTTCGAGGCGGCGGCCCTCAAGGGGGTGAAAATGATCGCTCTCACCGTGCAGGAGAAGGAGATCCCCCTCTGGATCACCTCCCATGCAAAGGAGAAAGGACTCACCCTTACCGGCGAGGCGGTGGACTACCTGATCACCGTTGCCGGGACCGATCTCGGGATGCTCTCCGCGGAGATCGAGAAGCTATCGTGCTGGAGCGCCTCCGGCAGTATCGGGGTGGAGGAGTTGAAGGGGACTGTGTATGCGGGTGCGGAGTACAGCGCCTTCGATCTGACGGACGCCCTCGCCGCAGGGGATGCGCGAGAAGTGTTCCGGATCGCCCAGGGGCTGCTCACGAGCCAGGAGCCGCAGATGGTCCTGGGTGCCCTGAACTATCAGCTGTCCCGCCAGCTCTCACGGGAAACGGTTCCGCAGCCGTCACGTCCTCTCCCACAGCAAAAGGCCCCGCAAAATTCTTCAGAAGAAAATTGTACCGGGGCCTGCGAGGTTTTTAAGCTGCTGCACGAGGCGGATGCCGCAGTGAAGACCTCCCACAAGTTCGTCCTGGAAGATCTCCTGCTGAAGCTGCTCCGGCGCAAGGGAAGAAGCAGGCCTGTTTAGGGTGTGTCCTAGCTTTTCGCTTCTCCGGTGAAGGCGCTGTTTACCTTCTTTGTCAGCCTCGATATCTTCCGGGCGGCGGTGTTCCGGTGAATCACTCCCTTGGTGGCCGCCTTGTCGAGCATGCTGATCGTCTTTTTCAACTGGGTGTCGGCCTCTTCCTTGCTCTTCGAAGCCACTGCCGCTTCCACATTCTTCGCATGTGTCCGCAGGGCGGTCTTCACCGACTGGTTGCGTTCCCTTCTCTTTTCGTCCTGGCGCACCTTTTTCAAGGCGGAAAGGTTCTTTTTCGGAGCTGCTTTTGCTGGCACGGATTATCCTCCTTCGGGTATCGAACTTCGGTTAATATGCAATGAAGCGCTTCTCTGTGAAGCATTCTCGGGGTAAAGATAAAAATAGCATAAATCTTAACGGAAAAGCAATATTTATGCTACAATTCAGGGATATGAAGAAATACTTCCCCCTTGATGTGCAGAAGCTCAGGACGTATTCCCTCAGGGACCGGCTCAGCAAGGTGTCGGTGGAAAAAACCGCCCGTCCCCATGGGAAGGGGAGCTCCTTCGGGGATTTTATCGCCTCCCTCCCCGACTTTCTCGCTGCGCACGATATAAAAGCGGTCGTGAAGGCGGTGGTGGAGGCGCATCGGAACGGGAGACCGGTCATCCTCGGGATGGGAGCCCATTCCATCAAGGTCGGGCTCTCCCCGCTCATTATCGACCTGATGCGGCGGGGGGTGATCACCGCCCTGGCCGCCAACGGCGCCTGCATTATCCACGATTTCGAGATCGCCTATGCGGGGCAGACCTCCGAGGATGTGGCCCGCGAGCTCTGCACCGGCACCTTCGGCATGGCGCAGGAGACGGGGAGGATGGTCAACCAGGCCATCACCGCGGGGGTAAAACAGGGGCACGGCATCGGGCATTCCATGGGGATGCTCATCGACTCCCCCGATTTTCCGTACCGGGACAAGAGCCTCTTCCGGGAGGCGTACCTGCTCGGCATTCCCGCCACGGTGCATGTTGCTGTCGGCGCGGACATCATCCATATGCATCCCGAGGCCGACGGCGCCTCCATCGGAGAGGGGAGCCTCCGGGATTTCCGGCTCTTCACCGCTGCGGTGGCCGATCTCGAGGGCGGCGTCTATATCAACCTCGG
>JAXLZK010000005.1:128455-144891 GCA_046350935.1 Thermodesulfovibrionales bacterium | reverse complement strand
GAGACGGCGTGTTGCTTCCCTCAGTTTCCTCTCCTTGCAAGTGTCGTGCTCGCACGCAAAGGGGCCGGGGCGTGCATGCACCCGCTCCCCGACCGCCCGTGCGAAAAAAGGCGGGCCCCGCTGCTTTCCGTGTGGAAGCATGGCTCCTCCGGGCTCTTCCTTTCCTCTCTCCATGGTGGGGGCATATGGCCCCCAAACGGTGTCAAGTAACGCAACAACCCTGCCGGCATCCTCTTTTCTCCCGAACGCGCCCCCCCTCTCCCGTGCAGGGGCATACCCCTCCAGAAGGCCTGCGGGAGAAAATTGCGTAAGTTCTTGAAAATAAATAGTTAGTAATTGCTGTTTCCTCTTTCATTTGCTATACTATGAAAAAATCTACAGGAGGCATGTATGTCGATCCAGGAGTTGAAGAGATGCGTCGAAGTGCGGGATGGCTCTGTTTCTGTGAAAGAGAAGGCTGCGGTGAGGGACATGATGGACAGCCTGGTCTATACTGCCGTTTTCGAGGCCGACGAAGAGAAGAAGAAAAGGATGCTGATTCTCATAAAGGAGATTGCAAAGGCGTGCGGCGCCGTTCCCGCCTCCATCCAGGGTCTTTATGAAGAAATGGGGAGGAGCTACCCGGGCTTTACCGTGCCCGCCATGAATATACGGGGGCTCACCTATGACACCATGAAGGCGGTCTTCCGGAAGGCGCGGGAGATGCAGGTGGGGGCCATGCTCTTCGAGATCGCCCGGTCGGAGATCGGGTATACCAAACAGAGGCCCCTTGAGTATTCCACCCTTGCGGTGGCGGCCGCGGTCCGGGAGGGGTATGAGGGGCCTGTTTTCATACAGGGGGACCACTTCCAGCTCGTGAGGAAGAATTACCTGAGCGGTCCCGAGCCCGAGACAAACTACGTGAAAGGGCTCATCGCCGAGGCGATCGAGGCGGAGTTCTACAATATCGACATCGACTCCTCCACCCTCGTCGATCTCGAAAAGCCCACGACCAAGGAGCAGCAGAGGCCGAACTTCGAGAGGACCGCGGACCTTGCCGAGCATGTCCGGCGCCTGCAGCCCGCCGGCGTCGACATCTCGATCGGAGGGGAGATCGGGGAGATCGGGAGCAAGAACAGCAACCCCGACGAGCTGAAGGCGTACCTCGACGGCTTCCGGGAGACCTTCAAGGGCTCGAAGGGGCTGAGCAAGCTCAGTGTCCAGACAGGGACGAGCCACGGAGGGGTGGTGATGCCCGACGGCACCCTGGCAAAGGTAAAGATCGACTTCGATACCCTGCGCGTGCTGTCCGACATGGCGCGCCGGGAGTACGGCCTCTCCGGCTGCGTGCAGCACGGCGCGTCGACCCTCCCGGACGATGCCTTTCATATGTTCCCCGAGACCGGCACCTCGGAGGTGCACCTCGCCACCGGATTCCAGAACATCGTCTACGACAGCAGGCATCTGCCTGCGGCTTTCCGCGACGAGATATACACTTTTCTCAAGACCGAATATGCTAAGGAGAAAAAGGAGGGCCAGACCGAGGAACAGTTCCTCTACAGCACCCGGAAGAAGGGTTTCGGCCCCCTCAAGAAGAAATGGTGGGATTTGCCTTCCGCCATAAAAGACCCTATAATGAAGGAATTAGAGGATAAATTCGGACTGCTCTTCGACCAGTTGAAGGTGGGCAATACGGTGGAGATCGTACGGCGCACCGTGAAGCCGGTCGCGGTGAAGAAAGAGATTACCTACGCCCTCCCGGCCTGACAGGCCGGTAAGGGAAGAGCGGGCCTCATCGCGGGAGATATACCGTGAGGAGGGCAGGGGGGCGGGCCGCTGCGCCGGGGCGTTCTCCTGCCCTCTTCTTCACGTAGTCACCCTACGGGCATGGCAGCGGAGCCGTCCGTTTTGTTTTTTCCGGAGGTGTGGAATGGGCAAGCAGGGAGCGGACCCGAAGCTTCAGGTGATCCAGCAGGCGGACCTTGACGGAAAAGTCGTCCTCGTCAGATTCGACCATAATGTCGTAAAGGACGGCGAGATCAGGGACCCCTACCGGATCGACCGGACCTTCGGCACCCTCTACAATATCGTGGAGCGGGGAGGCCGTCCCATCCTGATGACCCACATCGGCCGCCCCCGCGACAAGAAGACCGGGCGGATCGAATGCCGTCCGGGGGAGTCCGTCGAGCCCATCGTCGAGTACCTCGAACACAAGCTGCATACCACCTTTCACATTCCCAGGCTGCCCATCGACCCTCAAAAGGGGATCGTCGGCATCGACACCTCGATCAACCTGGCTATCCGCAGCCTGCGGGAAAGGAAGATCGGGGGGATCTACCTCCCCAACACCCGCTGGTTCCAGGGTGAGGAGTCCGGGGGGGAGGCGCGGGACACCTTCGCCCTGCAGCTCGCAGGCCTTGCCGAGGTGTTCATCAACGACGCTTTCGGCTCGTGGCAGCCCCATGCCTCGACGTACGACGTTACCCGGCATCTCCCCTCCTACGCCGGCTTCCTGATGCAGCAGGAGATCGCCAATCTCAACGCCGTCATCAGCCCGGAGAGGCCCTTTGTGGCGGTGGTGGCCGGAGCGAAGTACGACACGAAGATAAAGCCCCTCTATGCGCTGTACGAAAAGGTGGATTCCCTCATCCTGGGCGGGGTGCTCTACAACGCCTTCCTCTGCGCAAAGTACGGGGTGCGGATCGAGGGGGTCTCCGATGCCGATAGTGCCGCGGCAAAGGACCTGGTGGAAAAGGACAGGGCGAACCGGAAGATCGTGGAGCTCCCGTATATCGTCGAGTCCGACACCCTCGAAGGCAGGATCGAGGGGAAATACCGCACCCTCTCCCTGCGGGATTTCAGGGAGGGAGCGGGCTACCGGTATATCCTCGACATCGATCCCGCCTCCTTCGGGGACAGGGAGGTCGCGGACTGCATCGCGGGCGCAAAGACCATTTTCGTGAACGCGGTGATGGGCTTCACCCCCCACTTCACCGCCGGCTCGGCGGCCCTGGACAGCACCATCGATCACAACAGGACCGCCCTGAAAATGTACGGGGGAGGCGACACCCTGCAGGAGTTCAAGAACCTCTGCCCCGGCCTTTACCTTTCGGTGCTTGATAATACACAATACTACTTCTTTACCGGCGGGGGGACGGTGCTGACCGCTATCGAGCAGGGGAGCCCCTATGGGCTCGCGCCCGTCCGGGCCCTGCTGCAGAAAGGGGAGCAGGGGGCTCCGGAAAGCGCCGAGGCCGTCGGGAGGAGTTCGGGGGATGGGACTACCAGGAGATAACCGCTGCGGAACAATGCCGGGTCTTTCCGGACCGCTTCGGGAGGACCATTTCGGGTCGGACCGCTTCCGGCCCGGCTGCTTCGCACCCCTCTTCCCCGCCCGGAAAGGGAACAGACTGAATTCATACTGGACTATTTTATTCTCAGAAGGAGGCTCTTTTTTATGGCGGACATCAAGAGAATCGGCGTTATCACGAGCGGCGGCGATGCGGGGGGGCTGAATGCGGTCATCAAGGGCGTGGCCCGGGAGGCATACTCGTACGGCATCGAATCGGTGGTGATTCCCAACGGCTATGCGGGGCTGTATAACCTGGTGGACATGGAGAACGTGGTGGTGCTGAACGCGGAGAGGGTGAGCCGCATCGAGGCATCCCTCGCCGGGTCCGAGGCGGGCCATTCGCGGGTGAAGATCAGCAAGATCGCGGACGCCCAGACCTACGACCGCATCAAGCAGGGGCTGAAAAAATTCGGCATCGACGCCCTGATCATCAGCGGCGGGGACGATACCGGGAGCGTTGTGGTCGATCTCGCCTCCCAGGGGATCCCCTGCGTCCACGCTCCCAAGACCATGGACCTCGATCTGCAGCCCTACAGCGTGGGGGGCGACTCCGCGATCAACAGGATAGCGGTGATGACCCGGGACCTCAAGACCACGGGCCTGAGCCACAACCGCATCATGGTGGTCGAGGTCTTCGGCCGGTACGTGGGGCATACGGCCCTGCGGGGCGGCATCGGCGCCGAGGCCGACTGCATCCTGATTCCCGAAATCCCCGTCGATTTTGACGTTGTCTACGACCATATCAAGGCCACCTATTTCGGCAGGATAGAGCGGAGCGACGTGAAGGCGGGCACCTATGTCATCGTCGTGGCGGAAGGGATCAAGACCGCCAGCGGCGAGATGCTCTACGACGAGTCGGCCGGGATGGACGCCTTCGGCCACAAGAAGCTCGCCGGCGCCGGGAAGTATGTGCGGCAGCAGATCGAAAAGAGGCTGAAGGCCGACCCGGAGGTGAAGGAGTTCATGAAGAGGGTCGGCATGTTTGCGCCCGGCGTATACGAAATCCCCGAGGTGCGGGAGATCATGCCCAGCCACCTGGTGCGTTCGGGAACCACCTCCGCCTACGACGTGAACTTCGGGTACCGGGCGGGCGCCGCCGCGGTCCTGCTCCTGCTGGAGGGAAAGACCGGGAATACCGTGGTCAACGTGGACGGGAATAAGCTCTGCTACATCCCGACTTCGGAGGCGATCAAGAGGAAGGAAGTGGACATCAACGAGATCGCCCTCTTCGAGAGCCTCGGCACCTGTTTCGGCAGGAAGCCGCGGAAATTCGAGTACCACCTGGTGGAAGTGCACGCTCCCGTGGAGAGGCACCTGTAGAAGATGCCCGCAGGCAGAAAGGACAACGATATCGTCGGCATCATCGTGGGGGGAGGTCCCGCGCCCGGGATCAACGGCGTCATCAGTGCCGCCACCATCGAGGCGATCAACGAGGGGAAGAGCGTGGTCGGGATCATGGGCGGCTTCAAGCCCCTCTTTGAAGGGAATACGGAGAGCGCGGTCCCCCTCACCATCGAAATGGTTTCGACCATCCATGCGCAGGGGGGGTCTCTCCTGAGGACCTCCCGCGAATACCCCGACAAGGTCAAGCAGAAATTCAGGACCCTCATGGACTCCCTTCTGAAGATCGGCATCAAGCACCTCATTACCATCGGGGGCGAGGGCACGCTCTTCATGGCGAACTGGATCGAGAGGGAAGCGCGGGGGTCCATCAATGTGGCCCATGTCCCCAAGACGATCGACAACGACATCCCGCTGCCTGGGGGCTCTTCGACCTTCGGGTACCAGACGGCCCGCCACTGGGGAGTGAAGATCGTCGCCAATGTGATCAAGGACGCGAAGGCCACGGGCCGGTGGTATTTCATCACCACCATGGGCAGGCATGCGGGCCATCTCGCCCTGGGCATCGGAAAGGCGGCGGGCGCCACCCTCACCCTCATCTCCGAGGAGTTCGGGGAGAACCTTTCGTTCAAGAAGGTG
The DNA here is from genome assembly GCA_046350935.1 of Thermodesulfovibrionales bacterium. Lineage (GTDB taxonomy): Bacteria > Nitrospirota > Thermodesulfovibrionia > Thermodesulfovibrionales > Dissulfurispiraceae > Nitrobium. Next base: position 139,580 of record JAXLZK010000005.1, on the reverse strand, counting down.
GCGGATATCCTCACCGGCTCCATTATCAAGCGCCTGGCCTACGGGAAAGATTTCGGCGTGGCGATCCTCGCGGAAGGGATCGCGGAGAAGTTCGACCCGGACGAGCTCAGCCGCTTCGAGCAGCTGGAAAAGGATGAGACCGGGCGGGTGCGGCTTTCGGAGATCCAACTGGGGAGGATCCTCAAGAATTTCGTGAAGCAGACCCTCGAGTCCATGGGGATTACGATCACGATCGTGGACAAGAATATCGGCTATGAGCTGCGCGCGGCGGACCCCATCCCCTACGATGTGGAATATACGCGGGACCTGGGGTTCGGCGTGATCCGCTACCTCCTGCGGGGCGGCACCGGGGCGATGATCGTCTATGACGAGGGGAGGCTCCGCCCCATCCCCTTCGTGGAGATGTTCGATTTTACGACCGGAAGGGTGAAGGTGAGGACGGTCGATACCACTTCGGAAACGTATCTGGTGGGCAGGAAGTACATGATCCGCCTCGAGAAGGACGACCTCCAGGGGGCGACCCTGGAGCGGATGGCGGAAGTCGTGAACCTAACGCCCGAAGAGTTCGTCAGGAGATTCGGATACCTCCTGAAGTAAAAAGGACGGGGAGTGGCAGGCCCTCCTCGTTCATCCGCCGATTTTCGACATGCGCTTCAGATGGGTGAAGCTCGTCTCGTGCTTGATGGAATGGCCCTCCGGCTTCACCTCCACCGCGAGGCGCAGAAGCTTCCCGACTTCGCTGTCGGGAGAATCGCCGCGCAGGGCCGGCTTCAGGTCGATCTCCGTCTCTGAAAAGAGGCAGGGCCGGAGCTTGCCGTCCGAGGTGATCCGCAGCCGGTTGCAGGACCCGCAGAAGTGGTGGGTGATGGGGCTGATGAACCCGATGACGCCCGGTGCGTCCCCGAACCGGAAGTAGCGGGCAGGGCCCGCCTTCCTGAGCTTCAGGGCGAGGAGGGGGGCGATGGCCTCCACCCGCTGCCTGATCTCTTCGGTCGAAATGTACTTCTCGTGGCTCCAGATCTCCCGGGCCCCGATCGGCATGAATTCGATGAAGCGCACGTCGTACGCCTTCTGCAGCGTCATGCGGGCGAAATCCTCGATTTCGTCGTCATTGAACCCCCGGATCGGGACCATGTTGAGCTTGACCGGGAGGAGACCCGCTTTTTCCGCCTCTTCGATCCCGGCGAGGACATCCCGGATATCTCCGCCCCGGGTGATCTCCCGGTACCGTTCGGGCCGGAGCGAGTCGAGGCTCACGTTGACCCGCTTCAGGCCGGCTGCGGCGAGCGGGCGGGCGAGCTTCTCCAGGAGAAGGCCGTTGGTGGTGAGGCTCACGTCGTCGATCCCCTCGATGGTGCTCACCGCCTCGACGAGGTGGGGGAGGTCCTTCCGGGTGAGGGGCTCCCCGCCCGTGAGCCGGACTTTCCTGACCCCCAGGTCCGCGGCGACCCGGACGATCCTGATGATCTCCTCATAACGGAGGATGTCCTTGTGCCGGATGAGCTTGACGCCCTCCGACGGCATGCAGTAGATGCACCGGAGATTGCACCGGTCGGTGATGGAGATGCGCAGGTAATCGATGACCCGTTCGTACTTATCCTGTATCGCCACTCCGCACCCCCCTTCCTACCGCTTCTTCGTCTTGCTCTTGCCGCTGCTTTTCGTGGTCCCGCTGTTCTTCGCGAGGATCTCGCCGATCTTCCTCTCGGCCAGCTCCGCCTCGGCGGATTGCGGGTACTTCTCGATGAGCCTCTCGAGGATCACCTTGCCTGTCTTTCTGTCCCCCAGCTCCACAAATGAATAGGCCTGCTTCAGCATCGCGCCTTTTGCTTTTTCGTGGTCGGGATACCGCTTCAGGAAGCTCTCGTAGGCGAGGATGGCGTCCTCGAACTTCTTTTCCCCGTAATAGGATTCTCCCACCCAGAAAGAGGCGTTGGGGGCCAGCGGATGCTTCGGAAAGTCCCGGAGGAACCGCTCGAATTTCTGCCGCGCCTCTGGGTAGTGCTTCTCCTTCATCGCGACCTGCGCGTCGTCGTAGATCCGCTGCGGATCGTTGGGAGCAGCCTCGGCCTCCTTCTTCGGCGTCTGCTGCGGGAGGGCCGGGTCCTGCTGTGCGGGCTCCTGAGCCGGCCCCTGCGCCGGAGCCGCCTCCCGGGCCTTTGCCGCTGCGGCCGCCTCCACCTGTTCGGCGAGCCGCGCCAGCTTTGTCTTCATCTCCCTGAGCTCGCCTTCGAGGCCGGCCATGCGCGCCTGCTGGAGCTCCCTCTCCGAAAGGAGGTCCTTCACGGATTTGTCCATGAAATATTTGCTCTCGTCGAAGCGGCCCCGCAGGACCTGAATATCCCTCGAAAGGTCCGCCAGCTGGGTGATGAGCGAGGACTGGCTCTCCTTGATGGCGCCGAATCCCTGCTCGCGCAGGACCGAGAGGTCCTTGGTGATGTCCGCGAGACTCGCTTTCATCTGCTCGAGCTCTTTCTTCTGGTTCAGCATCTCCACCTGCACGCCGGTGAGCGTGCTCTTCAGGGGGTCGATATCAGAGGAGGTGGCGCATCCCGCCGCCAGAGAGGCGAGGAGCAGGAGGCACGGCAGCACGACTCCCTGCGCCGCCGTCCTCCGTCCGTTCTTTTCTCCGCCGTGGCTGCCGTTGCGGCGTGCCGCCCGCACTACCGGCGCTCCTCCACCAGCGCGAAGTGGGCCCTTCTGTTCTTCGCCCAGCACTCCTCGGTGCTCTCCCTGCAGACCGGCTTCTCTTCGCCGTAGCTGACGGTCTCGGTCCTTTTCGAGGGGATGCCGAGGGAGATCAGGTAGTCCTTCGCGGCGTTGGCCCTCTTGTCCCCCAGGGCGAGGTTGTATTCGCTGGTGCCTCTCTCGTCGCAATGGCCCTCCACCACGACCTTCGTGTTTTTCTCCCGGGCGAGGAAAGCCGCAAGCTCTTTCAGGACGGGCTTTGCCTCGTCTTTAATATCGTACTTGTCGTAGTCGAAGTAGACGTCCTGGATCTTTGCCGGGACCTCCTGCATCGGGGCCGCCGTCGTGTCTTCCTTCGCCTTTGCAGGAGGGGTCCTGTCCTCCACGGACTCTTTCTGCCGGGGCGGCTTTGCCGGCTCCGCGGGAGCTTTGGTCTCCGGAGCTCCGGTGACGGGCTGTTCTTCGCTCTTCACCGCCTTCTTGGCGCATCCGGTGAAAAGAAAGAGCCCGGTGACGAGCAGCAGGGCAACCATCGAAAAGAGACGTTTCATCATGATCCTCCTTGTATAGTGAGTAGTTACAGCGCGGAAAATTCCTTGGAATGTGCATACGTACCCTAGCTAATTTAACAAATATCGCCTGTCTGTGCAACTCGTGTCCGAAATGTTTTAATTATGCAACAGGTCCGAAAGGAGAGGTGAAGGTGGCGGTATGCCGGAGCAGGGGGGTGTCTGGAAAAAGTATACGCTTCCTTCCCTCTCTCTTTCCCCAGAAATTCAATGGGGTGGCAGGGATTCGCCCCTCCGCGATCTGTATAAAACAACTATACACTTTTTTCCCCCGGAATGTGTAAACTAGTAAGAATGCGTCCTTTTTTGCTTTGGCACTCTTCTTGCTAATTCACGTCTGCCGGAGCGCAGGCTCCCTGAAGCTCCGCAACCATTTTTGTTGTGAAGGGGGACACCATGGATACGCAAAAGATATTGGTAGTGGACGACGATCCTGTCATCGGGCTCAGTTGCAAAAGGATACTGGGCGGAGAGGGATTCACGGTTTTTACCGTGGAGGACGGCGAGAGCGCCGCAAAGAAGATTGCGCAGGAAGAGTTCGATCTGGTCATTACCGATATACGGCTTCCCGATGTCTACGGACTCTCCGTTATCCAGGAAGCGAAGACGGTGCAGCCCGGGGCGGACGTGGTGGTGATCACCGGGTACCCCTCGCTGGAGGATGCGAAGGAGTCGATACGGCTCGGCGCCCTGGAGTATCTGGAGAAGCCCTTTACCCCCGACTTCATGCTGAACGTCGCCCGCAGGGTGTTCGACAAGAGGGGCTGGATCCTGAAGAAGGCGTATATCGACCAGTTCAAGGAGTATATCGTCCCCGCTTCCGACATGGACAATTTCACGGTGTATTACAAGGACGGGACCTGGGCGCGGCCGCTGAAGGACGGGGCCTGGGAGCTGGGCGTGGATGTACGGCACTTCATGGTAAGCGGGCAGCTCCTCTACGTGGACCTCGCGAGGGACCTCAGGGCCGTCGTGACCGGGGAGCCCTTTGCGAAGCTGCTTGCCGGGAACGGGAACATCATTGAGCTGAAGGCGCCCATGTCCGGCGCGCTGAAAGAGGTAAACAGCCATGCCAACGACACCATCTGTTCCCTCGCGAAGGACCACCTCTGCGAGGGCTGGTTCCTCTGGCTGGCGCGGATCAATCCGATAAAGGGATAAGGAGGATACAGGATGAAGGGAAATATCCTTGTGGTGGACGACGAGCAGGTCGTCCTGAAGAGTTGCGAAAGGATACTGGGCCCCGAGGGCTACGGCGTCAGCGCCGTGACCTCCGCGAAGGAGGCGCTCGCCCTGCTGGAGCAGAACCGGTACGACCTCGTCATCACCGACCTGATGATGCCGGAGATGAGCGGTCTGGACTTCATGAAACAGGTGAGGGCGAAAGACCCCGACATAAATATCGTCGTGATAACGGGCTACCCCTCCCAGGAGAGCATCAGGGAGTCGCTGAGCCTCCGCATCATCGACTACCTGCCGAAGCCCTTTTCTCCCGCACTCCTCCTGGAGGCCACCGGCAAGGCGGTGGAGCTGAAGAAGAAGGGGGTCACGTCCGAGGCGCGGGAGGAGGAGTACACCGGGGAGACGGCGGCGAAGCTGGATGAAATCATCCGCAGGTACCGGGGCAAGCCGGGGGCCCTCATCCCGGTGCTCCAGGAGGCCCAGGATCTGGTGGGGTATCTGCCTCCCGTCGTCCAGAGGCATGTGGCGCGGGGCCTGAAGGTCCCGGTGAGCGAGGTCCACGGCGTGGTGTCGTTCTACTCCTTCTTCACCATGAAGCCCAAGGGGAAGCACAACATACGTGTGTGCCTCGGCACCGCCTGCTACGTGAAGGGGGCTGAAGAGATCGTGAAGAAGCTGAGCGACGGCCTGCAGATCGAGGTGGGGGGGATCACGACGAACAGGAATTTCTCCCTCGAAACGGTGCGGTGTCTCGGCGCGTGCGGCCTTGCGCCGGTCGTGGTGGTGGACAAGGACACCTACGGCTCCATCAACCCGATAAAGGTCCTGGACCTGCTGAAGGACTACGAATAGGGACCCGGAAGCCGGAGCAGCCGGGTTTTCCGAATACACGGGGAGCAAAGAGGAGGAACTCATGCCCAGACTGACAGTGGATGATTTAAGGAAGATAAAGGAGCAGAACAGGGAGAAGCATGCCCTGAAAGAGGGGGGCAGCAGGGCGAAGATCACCGTGCATATGGGCACCTGCGGCATCGCGGCCGGTGCGAAGAAGGTGATGGACGCCCTCCTGGACGAGATCGGGAAGGCCGGGGCGCAGGACGTTATCGTCGCCACCTCGGGCTGCGCCGGCCTCTGCAGCAAGGAGCCCATGGCCACCGTGGAGCTGCTGCATGCTGCGCCGGTCAAATACGTGTATCTTAACGAAGAAAAGATGCGGAAGATCTTCGCGGAGCATGTGCAGAAAGGGCAGGTTGTGGGGGAGTGCGCCCTTGTTGTCGGCAGCGAGACGGCCTACTAGGGAAGAAGGGTGACGGCGGAAGGAATGAAAAGAGGGAGGGGGAGAGAGTACGGGTTCTTGCTTCCTGCTTCTCGCTTCCTACGTGAACATAAGGAGGAATCATGGATACTTTTCGTGCGAGTGTAATGGTATGCGGCGGCACCGGGTGTGTTGCCGGCGGCACCTTGAAGATAAAGAAGGCGCTTGACGACGAATTGAGGAGGAAAGGGCTCGAAAGCGAGATCGGCGTGCTCCTGACCGGGTGCCACGGCCTCTGTGCGCAGGGCCCCGTCATAGCGGTCCATCCCGATGAGATTTTCTACCAGAAGGTGACGGCGGAGGACATCCCCGTCATCGTGGAGGAGCATTTCGTCAGGGGGAAGCCGGTGGAGCGCCTCGTCTATAAGGAGCCGGTGAAGGAGCAGACCGTCCCGCTGATGAAGGATGTTCCCTTCTACAACCTGCAGGTGCTCAGGGCCTTGCGGAACAAGGGCATGATCGACGCCGAGAATATCGATGAGTATATCGCCCGCGACGGGTACCAGGCCGCGGCGAAGGCGCTGACCGAAATGACCTCCGCGCAGATCGTCGACGAGATGAAGAGGTCGGGCCTCCGCGGAAGGGGCGGCGCGGGCTTCCCCACCGGCCTCAAGTGGGAGTTCTGCTCAAAAGTGAAGGGCGACCAGAAATATATCCTCTGTAACGGCGACGAGGGCGACCCCGGCGCCTTCATGGACAGGAGCATCATGGAAGCCGACCCCCACGTGGTCCTCGAAGGGATGATCATCGGCGCCAGGGCCATCGGCGCGAGCAAGGGGTACATTTACGTCAGGGCGGAGTATCCCCTGGCGGTCCACCGGCTCCAGCTCGCCATCAACCAGGCAAAGGAATACGGCCTCCTGGGAGAGAACATCCTCGGGACCGGCTTCGACCTCGACATCGAGATCTACCAGGGCGCGGGCGCCTTTGTCTGCGGCGAGGAGACGGCGCTGATGCGGTCACTGGAGGGCAAGAGGGGCATGCCCCGGCCGAGGCCCCCGTTCCCGGCGGTGAAGGGCCTGTGGGACAAGCCCACCGTGCTCAACAACGTCGAGACCTACGCGAACATTCCGCCCATCATCCTGAACGGGGCCGACTGGTACCGGAGCCTCGGCACCGAGAAGTCGAGCGGCACCAAGGTCTTCGCCTTGAGCGGCGCGATCAGCAACATCGGGCTGATCGAGGTCCCCATGGGCATCCCGCTCCGGAAGATCATCTACGAGATCGGGGGCGGCGTCCCCAAGGGGAGGAAATTCAAGGCGGTGCAGCTCGGCGGGCCCTCCGGCGGCTGTATCCCGGAGCACCTCCTCGACACCCCGGTGACGTATGAGGACATCATGCAGACGGGAGCCATCGTCGGGTCGGGGGGCATGGTCGTCATGAACGACCTGAACTGCATGGTGAGCGTGGCCAAGTTCTTCCTCGAGTTCACCGCGGAAGAGTCCTGCGGCAAGTGCCCCCCGTGCAGAATCGGCACCACGGTCATGCTGGACATCCTCACGAACATCACCGGGGGCAGGGGCAAGCCGGGGGACATCGAGCTGCTCCAGGACATGGCGCAGGACATCATCTCCACCTCCCTCTGCGGCCTCGGTCAGACCGCGCCGAACCCGGTCCTCACTACTATCCGGTACTTCAGGGACGAGTACGAATCCCACATCAACGAAGGGTGGTGCAAGACGGGAGTCTGCAAAGACCTCTGCACCTTCTACATCGATGAGGAAAAGTGCAAGGCCTGCGGCGCCTGCAAGAGGGTCTGCCCGCAGAATGCGGTCTCCGGCGAGAAGAAGGTGCCCCACCGCATCGACCAGGCACACTGCATCCAGTGCCGCTCCTGCTACGAGGTCTGCAAGTTCGATTCGGTGAAGATCGGGCCGCGGAGCATGCGGGAGCTCCTGAAGGGGCTTCCCGGCCAGGATGCACTACGGGACAGACAGATCCGGACGCTGGCGGGGAAGGAGGAATAATACGCCATGATCGAATGTACGATAAACGGAAAGAACATAAAGGTGGAGCCGGGGACTACCATCCTCCAGGCGGCCACGAAGAACGGCATCTACATCCCCAACCTCTGCTACGACAAGAGGCTCAGGCCCTACGGCGGCTGCCGGCTCTGCGTAGTGGAGGTGGAGGGGCAGAAGAGGCTCTTCGCCGCCTGCTCCACCCCGGCGGAAGAGGGCATGGCGATCCTGACCGAGACGCCGAAGCTGGCGAAGGCGCGGAAGATGGTCCTCGAGCTCCTGCTGGTGCACCATCCCCTCGACTGCCCCATCTGCGACAAGGCGGGCGAGTGCTCCCTCCAGGACCTCGCCTTCAAGTACGGGCCGTCACAGAGCAGGTTCGTGGGGAGAGGAAGAGCGATGCGGAGCGGATCGACGCGCCCATCGTGGAGCGGAACCCCAACCGCTGCATCCTCTGCGGCAAGTGCGTGCGGGTCTGCCATGAGCACCAGGGGTCGGCGCCATCAACATCATCGGCAGGGGCTTCGAGTCGAAGATAAGCCCCGCCTTTGAGGAGACGCTGGATTGCGAGTTCTGCGGGCAGTGCATCGACGTCTGCCCGGTGGGCGCCCTCGGCAGCAAGCCCTACCGCTTCCGCTCCCGGGTCTGGTTCATGGACGAACACGAGATCACCTGCCCCTATTGCGGCTGCGGCTGCACCAGCAACCTGAGCCTCCGTGAGGGCCGCATTGTCCGGGCCAGAGGGAAGCAGGGCGTGGGGGTCAACGACGGAGACCTCTGCAGCAGGGGACGGTTCGGCTTCGACTATATCTATTCGGAGAACCGGCTCACCACCCCCTGCTGAAGAGGGGAGACAAACTGGAGCCCGCCACCTGGGAGGACGCCCCTTACCTTTGTGGCTCAGAGCTCGATACGATCAGGGAGCAGCACGGTGCCGGGGCCATCGGCGCCCTCGGCGCGCAGCGGTGCTCCTGGAAGACAACTATATGCTCCAGCGGTTCATGCGGGACGTCATCGGGACCGACAACATCGATTCCGCGGCGCGTTTCGGCTATGCGAAGGTGCAGAAGGCGGTGGAAACGGCCTTCGGCCTCGACAGTCTGCCCATCAGGTGGGAGGCTCCCCTTGAGGCCGACTTCCTGCTGGTGGTGGATTCCGATATCACCTCCACCCTCCCGGTCTGGGGCCTGAACTTCATCACCGCGAAGAACGAGGGGGCGACCCTCGTGGTGGCCGATTCCAAGGAGACGAAGCTGGCGCGGAACAGCTCCCGGTGGCTCAGGACCAAGCCGGGGACCGGGATCGCCCTCCTGAACGGCATCATGAAGGTGATCGTGGACGAGGGGCTCTACAGCAAGGAGAAGGCCCTCTCGCTGCCCCGCTTCGATTCCCTGCTGAGCAGCCTGAAGGGGTATACCCCTGCGGAGGTGGCGAAGATCACCGGCCTGACCGAGCAGGAGATCGTCAAGGTGGCGAAGGACTACGCCGCCGCCGGAAAGAGATGCATCGCCATGACAGCGGGCTCTTCGGAGAACACGAAGAGCGTGAACACCTATCTCGCCGCGGCGAACCTGGTGCTCCTCATGGGAGACGCTCCGGAAACCCTCCAGGTGCCCGCCGAGTTTTCGAATACCCTCGGCATGTGGACGGCAGGGGTGCGACCCCTCTCCGGGGGGAAAGACGCCCGTGAAATGCTCTACGGGCAGGGGGGCCTGAAGGCGCTCTACGTGATGGGGGAGGATCCCCTCGCCTCGTTCCAGGATGTCTCCGCCGTGGAGAAGACCCTGAAGGGCCTCGACCTGCTCATCGTGCAGGACATCACCCTCACCGGGACGGCGAAGCTCGCCGATGTGGTCCTTCCCTCCAGCAGCTGGGCCGAGAAGGACGGGACCTTCATGAGCGCGGCGGGCGCTGTCCGGAAGATTTCGAAGCTCATTTCCGAGACGGGGCAGTCCATTCCCGACTGGAAGATCTTCAGGAACCTCGCCCGGCTTATGAACAAAGACCTGGGCGTTAAGGGGCTTGCGGACATCAGGGGCGGCCTGACGGACACGGTTGCCTACGGAGAGAGGGGCGAGGCGCAGGCTTCGTTCAACCCCGTCGCCTACGAGGTGATGGAGCAGGCGGGCGGCGAGTATCCGCTCCTCATGGTCACCTCCAACGTCCTGCAGCATTCGGGTGCCCTCTCGGTCCTCTCCCGGAACCTCGACTCCGTGGTGGCGGACGCCTACCTGCAGATCAGCACGGCGGATGCGGAGAAGTACCGGATTCAGGACGAGGGCTACGTGAAGATCGCGTCGCGGCGCGGGGAGGCCTACCTGAAGGCGATGGTTTCTGACGAGGTCCCGGAAGGGACGGTCTTCGCCCCGACCCATTTCGCTCATGCGAAGATCAACGCCCTCACTCATCCCGCCACCAATGGCGGACTGCCCCTGGTGGCGGTAAAGATCGAAGCGGCGTAGCAGGCCGCTTTCCCTTCTCACCTTTCCGGGGGCGGGCGCGTCAGGCACCCGCCCCTTGCTTTTCCCCCAGCTTCTATAAAGGATTCCTTACACTGAAAAAGGAGTGTGTCGCTCTTTTTTACACTTTCGGGAGCAGAAGTGTTTTCTTTTCTTTACAGGGAAAGGATTTTTCTGCAGAAAAGTGTAAAAAAAGGAATTTTGTCGTCTTTTTTTACACTTCCCTGTCCTGTTGTGTCGTGTATTCTTTACAGTCCCCTCCTTTCCGGAAGATTTCTTATATTTTTTCTTTAAAATACAGTCGTATTTAAGGTGGCACGTGAATTGCTTTTTTGCGCAAAGAGCTCTCGGGCATGGGTTTTACCCATTGTACTACCTTGCATGGAGGAGGAAAGAGATGAACAAGCTGTTAACCTTTTTGAAGGATGAAGAAGGAGCAACCGCTCCCGAGTACGCGCTCATTGCCGCCCTCATCGCTGTCACCATCATCATCGCCGTTGGGAACGCCGGGGCTGCTATCGAAGCTCTCTTCCAGAAGATTGCAGACGAAGTGAACGCGGCGCTGGCGTAACGGACAGCAGAAGAGGTGTCGTGCACTGATGCCGGCTTGTTCGGCGAAGAGGGAGAAAGGTCCCGTCCGGGAGAGGGCGGGACCGGCCCCCGCCCGGCAGACAGTCGAAAAATTTAGCTGCACAGGGAGATGAACCGATGATGCCTTCTCCTTCTCTACTTTTCATGGGTGGTGTGCTGTTTATCGCCCTGGTGAGCGACATTCATTTCAGGAAGATCCCGAACCTGCTCACCTTTCCCGCTCTGGCGGCGGCAGCAGCCGGCCACGCATGGTCCGGCGGTCTGCAGGGCCTCCTTTTCAGCGTGGAGGGAGTGGCCGCGGGCATGGCCCTCTTGCTGCTCCCTTATACTCTGGGCGGAATGGGCGCCGGGGATGTAAAG
>JAXLZK010000005.1:0-128445 GCA_046350935.1 Thermodesulfovibrionales bacterium | reverse complement strand
CGGGGGGGGGGGTGGGGCGGGGGGCTGGCCCTGTTGGCGGGCCCATTATCGTGGGGGGGTTGGGGGCGGGGGGTTTTTTTGGGGGTGGGGGGGGGGGGGGGGGCTCCTGGGGCCAAAGGGAGTGTTCTTCGCATTTCTCTATACCGCTCTTGCGGGGGGAGCCTACGCCTTTGTCCTGCTGCTGCTGCAGGGCAGGCTGAAGGAGCTCGCGTGGAGGCTCCTGACAGTGCTCCTGGCAGTGAAAGGATATTCGGCAGCTCCGCCCGCGACGGAGAAGGAAACGGGAGCGCCTCAGCTCTCCTACGGGGTCGCCATTGCACTGGGAGCCTTCTGCTCTGTGCTCAGGAGCTTTTAATAAATGAAGATAGGGAGGTGAAGAAATGGGAAAGTACAGACCGGCCGTTTTCCTTGGACTCACTCTGCTCGTCGCCCTGGTGACCAGCATTCTTGCGTACCGGTGGCTGCAAAGGACAGCGGGAAAATCTTCCCCCGATATCGTGCAGGTTGCGGTGGCGACAACGGACCTCGCGTGGGGAACCCCCCTCACCGGGGAGGCAGTGAAAATGGTCCCCTATTTCAGGAAGTCTCTTCCCTCCGGCGCGGTCACCAGTGAGGCTGCCCTGCCGGGGCGGGTAGTGACGGCTGCGGTCAGGGCGAACGAGCCTATCCTGGAGTCGAAGCTTGCGCCCACGACCATACAGGGCGGAGGGGTGGCCGCGATCATCGCCCCGAATAAGCGCGCCATGGCGGTGAAGGTCGATAAAGTGAAAGGGGTGTCCGGCTTCATCAAGCCGGGACACCGGGTGGATGTCCTCGTCTCTCTGAAGCAGGCAGGGGAGGGCAACAACAACCCCGTCACCAAGATCGTCCTCCAGAACATTCCTGTCCTCGCGATCGGGCCTGAAACAGAGGACAAGGAAAAGAAGGGGAAACCCTCCCCGGTGGATGTAATCACGCTGGAGGTGACTCCTGAGGAGGCCGAAAAGCTGGCACTGGCTTCTGCGGAGGGGAAACTGCTGCAGCTTGCCCTCAGGAATTACACGGATACCGAGAATGTCCCCACCCGCGGCATCACGGTTCCCGCGATGCTCGACCTTGGGGGCGGCGAGGTGAAGAAGGCGGCGGCTCCGGCAAAGAGGGTGGTGCGTCCTGCAAAGACGGTAGCGGCCCGCGCTCCCACGCCTCCGGTCCCGCAGGGGCCGACCGTGGAATTGATCAGGGGCAGTTCGGTCAGGCAACTACACTTCAAGGGGGATGAGTGATACCATGAATCCGAGCAAACTTTTCTCCACAGCGCTCCTTCTTTCACTCTTGCTGCTTCTGCTGTTTCCGGTCACCGGACCGGCGCAGACAGACCTTGTGGGGCCGTCAGCTCCGAAAATACGGCTGACCGCCGGGAAGTCCGCGGTAATCGATACCCCCCGCCCGGTGAAGAGGGTCTCCGTTGCCTCCCCCGACATCTTCGACGCCGTCGTGCTCAGCCCGCAGCAGATTTACCTCGTGGGAAAGGCTCCGGGGCTGACCAGCTTCACCCTGTGGGAGGACGACAAGGCCATTGCCGTCTATGATGTGGAGGTATCTCCCGATCTCACGCGGCTCAAGGAGAAGCTGCACGAGCTGTTCCCCGGTGAAAACGCAGTCCGGGTGACGGCGGCGAACAACCGCATCATGCTGTCCGGGACTGTCTCGAGCGCCTCCGCCCTCTCCCAGGTCATGGCTGTTGCCGAGCCTTTCGCCTTCTGCCCGAAGGGAGGAAGAGGGAGGGAAGCGGCAGAGAAAACGGACAGGAAAGAGAGGGAGGATGCAGGGAAGACCGGAGAAGTCTACGCTGAAAAAGCGGGAAACAGGGCCGGCGAGTGCCCGGGCATCATCAACCTCCTGGAGGTCGGGGGGGTGCAGCAGGTGATGCTGGAAGTCCGCGTGTCGGAGATTTCCCGCTCCCTGCTGAAGAGACTCGGGGTGAATTTCAGCTGGATCAGCAGCAGCGGCAAAAATATCGGTCTTACGATGCTCAACAACCTCACGCAGTTGCCTGCAAACGGCTGGCCGACGAACCCCCTTGAGGTGAACGACGTCGTGAACGCCGCCTTCACCTTCACCAGCAACGACACGAGCTGGACGGTTTTTCTGGACGCCCTCAAGGAGCGGGGTCTGATCAAGATCCTTGCGGAGCCCACCCTCATCACCCTGAGCGGGCAGAGCGCCAACTTCCTCGCCGGCGGCGAGTTCCCGGTGCCGGTGCCGCAGAATTACAATGTCATTACCATCGATTACAAACCCTTCGGCGTGGGCCTCACCTTCATCCCGACTGTCCTGAGCAGCGGAAAGATCAGCATGAAGGTGGCCCCGGAGGTCTCCGAGATCGATCTCACCAACGCGGTCACGCTGAACGGCTTCTTCGTCCCTGCGCTCACCACGCGCCGCGTTTCGACGGTCATCGAGCTGGCAGACGGCCAGAGCTTTGCCATTGCGGGGCTCCTCAAGGACGATATCCGGGAAACGGTATCGAAGTTCCCCCTCCTCGGGGACATCCCGGTGCTGGGGGCCCTCTTCAGGAGTTCTTCCTTTAAAAAGAACGAGAGCGAGCTGGTGGTAGTGGTGACTCCCCACCTGGTGAAGCCCCTCGATGTGGCGAAGCAGACGCTTCCCACCGACCAGTATGTTGAGCCGGACGACCTGGAGTTCTACCTGCTCGGGGCGGTGGAAGGCAAGGCAGAGCCGCGCCGTGCCGCGGGCCGGGGGGGAGAGGCGTCCGTTCCTGCCCAGGGGAGCGCCAGGGGAATGGAAGGGGAGTTCGGCCATATAGTTCGGTAACAGCGTTACAAAGGAGGAATTATGAGAAGAATGTTTGTTTTTGCCGGAGCGCTGTATCTCCTGTCCGTTGCCCCCGCATGGTCCTGGGGCGATCCGAGCCGCCTGGAGCTCGATTACGGGACCTCGCACCGGCTGGTCATTGCGAACCAGACCCTCAATCCTGATGCCGGGAAAAACCGCGAGCCGGTGCAGGGGCTCCCGGGGAGGGCCGCGGAGGCCGTTCTGGACAGATACGGGAAGAGCTTTGAAAAGGAAGTGAAGAAGCCTCTCTACATCTTCGATATCGGCGGCATCAACAAGTAAGGAGGGACCATGCATCCGACGGTACGACTGTCCGTACGCCCGGCCCTGCGGCTCGGAAAGGAAAGCGCCGGAGTAGCCGCCGTGGAGTTCGCCCTCGTCCTCCCCCTGCTCGTCCTGCTGGCCTTCGGCATCGTGGAGTTCGGCCTTGTTCTTTATAACAAGGCGGTGATCACGAATGCGAGCAGGGAGGGAGCCCGGGCGGGGGTGGTTTTTAAAGTCCCCGCAGTGACCGTTGATGATATCGAAACTGTTGTCACTGCTTACTGCGGGGATCATCTCGTTTCCCTCGGCGCCACGGCAAATCCCACCAGTGCGGTGGTGGGGAGCTGCGACGCTGCCGGGAGCGCCCTGACGGTGACCGTTACCTACCCGCACACTTTCCTGGTCATCCCGGATATTGCCACTTCCTTTTTTTCGGGAGACATTCCGGGAGCGCTCACTCTCCAGGGGGTGACAGTCATGCGGTGTGAGAATATCTGACGGAGGGAGAAATGGGAAAACGCCCTGAACGCACAGCGCGGCACTCACTAATGAAGGAGGTGCTGAAGAGCCGGGAGGGAGCTTCGGCTCTGACCGTCGCCCTTCTGCTTTTCCTGCTCGTCGGGGTAGCCGCTCTCGCCATCGATACGGGACATCTCGCCATGGTTGCAAATGAGCTCCAGAATGCCGCGGACGCGGGGGCCCTCGCAGGAGCCCTGTACCTCTATAATCAGGACGGTACGGTCAACAACGGAGCGGATGCTGAAGCCATCGAGATCGCGACAGAAAACAAGAGCGACGGCACGGCGGCGGAGGTGGATGCAGGGGATGTCGAGCGGGGCACTGGAGCTTTGCCACGAAGACCTTTACTCCCAACGACTCTACGGCGCCGGTGGAGCTCTGGAATGTATCCACAGAGGAGCTGGATGCCAACCTGGATTTCATCAATGCGGTGCGGGTGGCGGCGAGGAGGGGCCGGCACCCAGGCGGCCTCCTATCTTGCCCGCATCTTCGGCTATGACGGCTTTTCCTCCACAAGGAACGCAGTGGCATACATCGGGTTTGCGGGCACCCTCAAACCGGGAGAGGCGGACCAGCCCATCGCCATCTGCAAGGAAAGCCTCCTCGACGCAAACGGGAAGTATGTCTGCTCGCGGGGACGGATGATTAATTCGGCCCCGGGCGGATATGACCAAGAGACCGCAGGCTGGACCAATTTCGAGCAACCAACGGGAGACTCCTGTGGCGGAGCAGCCAGTTCGAGCGATGTGCGAAAACTCATCTGTAAAGGGGGTAACCCAAAGACTATCAAATATGGGGAGCCTATCACTACAGCAGGGGGGGAGCAGGCGTCCTCTCTCAGTGACTTGATCACGTGCTGGAAGTCCGACACATCCATCGACACGAACAGCGACGGGACCCCGGACATGCCGTGGAAGCTCACCCTTGTGGTGGTCGAGTGCAACGACAGCAACCCGGGGCCGTGCAACAAGGTGGTCGGAGCGGTGACCGTCGACGTCCTCTGGATCACCGACTCGGGCTCTGATCCGCATTTGAATAGAGTTCCGAGGAAGATGGAGGACTGGACCTGCCCGCGTACGAAGAGCGGACAGACGTGCTGGAACGAATTTGTCGAGAAGTACACTCTGAGGGACAAAGACGGGAACCCTGCTCCCTACACAATGATGAATATGTATCTGAAGCCCGACTGTGAAACCCATGAGCCCGCAGGACGGACGGGGGGGGAAAACTTTGGGGTGCTTTCAAAAATACCGGTGCTGGTGAAATAGGGAGGCGCGATGTCCGAAAAGATGATTCTGGTGAAGCTGGAAGTACATGACCCGAAGGCGCTGGAGAGCATCAGGGAGGCGGTCTCCTCGATGAGGGGCTTTCGCATCGTGAACGCCCACATGCCGCCGGACCCCGGACGCGCCTTCGACTGCGATCTCCTCATCAGGGAGATCGGGAGAGACATAGAGGCAGAGCTCCGGGAGGTCAGGGCGGTGCAGGACCGGGCCGCGGCCCGGGAGATCTTCCTCACCTCCGCCCGGACGGAGCCGAAGGTTCTCCTTGAAGCGCTGCGGATGGGGATCAGGGAGTTCTTCCCTCAGCCTGTCAACAGGGAAGAGGTGCGGCTGTCCCTGGTAAAGTTCCGGGAGAGGGTGGAGAGCGCCGGGAGCGAGGGGAAAACGAAAAAGGGAAAGATCATCTCCGTCGTCGGCGGCAAGGGAGGGGTCGGCACCACGACCGTGGCGGTGAACCTTGCGACAGGGTTCCCTCCCGTTGACGGGGGCGTGCGGGTGGCCCTGATGGACCTGAACCTGCTGTTCGGGGAGGTCCCCCTCTTCCTCGATATCCGCACCCCCTTCAACTGGGGGGAAATGGCCCGCGACATCTCCCGGCTCGACGATGCCTATCTCATGAGCATCCTCTCGAAGCATCCCTCGGGGATCTACGTGCTGCCCGCACCTTCCCAGCCGGACAGGATGCAGGCCGCGAACCCTGAGACCATCGAGCTGCTGGTGCGCCACCTGCAGGCGACCTTCGATTTCGTCGTCATGGATGCCGGCCATACTCTGAGCGATATCACCCTCAAGGCGCTGGAGCTGTCGGACACCGTCTTTGTCGTTTCGGTCCTGACCCTGCCCTGCCTCATCAATGTGAGGAAGATGCTCGATCTCTTCCAGCGGATCGGGTACCCGGCGGAGAGCGCCCTCCGCGTCCTCGCCAACCGCCACCACAAAAAGCCGCTCATTCCCCTTGACGAGGCGGAAAAGAGCATCAACCGGCCGATAGCCTGGACCGTCCCCAACGATTATCACACTACCATGACCGCCATCAACAGCGGGAGGCCCATCGACACCGTGGTCTACCGGAACGGGGTGGCGGGGAGTCTCCGCCAGCTTGCCGCCACGTTCCTCGAGGGGGAGGAAAAGGGCAAGGAAAGGGAAAAGAGTACGGTATTCGGAAGCCTGTTCGGACTCAAGCCGGCCTGAGGCCGGAGCCAGGAAAAACGCCGGAAAAGAAAGAAGGAGGGCCCGCCTGATGGCAGCGCTGCATGCAACCTCTCTGGCCGTTTTCAAGACCCCGTTCAACAAGTTTACCCGGTCCAACGAGTACCAGGAGCTGAAGATACGGGTGCAGGACCGCCTGCTCGACCTGATCGACCTTACGCTCCTCGACTCCCTGGAGCGGAGCCAGTTGAAGACCGAAATAGGGAAGCTGGTCGAGAGGATCCTGTCCGAGGAAAAGAACGTGATCCCCCTCAACGCGAGGGAAAGGGAGAGCATCTTCGAGGAGATCGTCGACGAGGTGCTGGGGTATGGTCCGCTCGAGCCTTTCCTGCGCGACTCCACGGTCTCCGATATCCTGGTCAACACCTACCGGCGGATCTATGTGGAGCGCCGGGGCAAGCTGGAGCCGACGGACGCGCGCTTCAAGGACGACACCCACCTGCGCAGGATCATCGAAAAGATCGTCTCCGCCGTGGGGAGGAGGATCGACGAATCCTCCCCCATGGTGGACGCACGGCTCCCCGACGGGTCGCGGGTGAACGCCATCATCCCTCCCCTCGCCCTCGACGGTCCCGTGGTCTCGATCCGGCGCTTTGCGGTGGACCCGCTGGAGCTGGACGACCTCATCTCCCTGAAGACCCTCCACCCGGAACTGGGGGAGCTGCTGCGGGGGATCGTGCGGGCGCGGCTGAACGTTCTTATCTCCGGGGGGACCGGCTCGGGAAAGACCACCTTCCTGAACGTGCTCTCCCGCTTCATCCCCCCGGATGAGAGGATCGTCACCATCGAGGACTCCGCCGAGCTCCAGCTCAAGCAGGAGCATGTGGTGCGCCTCGAGACGCGGCCTCCCAACGTGGAGGGGCGGGGAGAAGTCACCCAGCGCGACCTGGTGCGGAACAGTCTCCGGATGCGGCCCGACCGCATCATCGTGGGGGAGGTGCGGAGCGCGGAGGCCCTCGACATGCTCCAGGCGATGAACACCGGCCACGACGGATCCATCTCGACGATCCATGCGAATTCCCCGCGGGACGCCCTCATGCGGCTCGAGACCATCGTCTCGATGAGCGGGGTGAACATCCCCAACGAGGCCGTGCGGAAATACATCAGCGCCGCCGTCAATGTCATCATCCACCTGGCGCGGCTCGTGGACGGGAGCAGGAAGATGATCAGCCTGCAGGAGATCACCGGGATGGAGGGGAACATCATCACTCTCCAGGAGATATTCTCCTTCGAGCAGGCCGGGGTAGGGCCGGACGGCAGGGTAGCGGGGCGGTTCCGCTCCAGGGGCATCATGCCCCGCTTCGCCGAGAAGTTCAAGGCCCTGAGCATCCCTGTCCCCCATTCATTGTTCGATACCTCCACGGTGATGGAGGTCTGAGGAGCCCTATGGAAATCATGATCGGACTCGGAATCTTCGCCCTCACCTCTCTGCTGCTGTACGAGAGCAGCCTCGTGATAAAGACCCTCTGGAACCCCGAGGCGCGCGCAGTCCGCAGGAGGCTCCGGGCCCTCTCTTCCGGCTCGTTCGGGGGGGCCGTGGATATCGTAAAGAAAAGGACGTTGAGCACGATGCCGTGGCTGAACCGCCTCCTGCTGCAGGTAAAGGGGATCGAGAGGCTGGAGCGCCTGCTCGACCAGGCGGACAGCCCGTACCCTCTGGGGGCCTATCTCTTCCTTTCTCTGGTGCTCGGTTTGTCCGGGGCTTTCGCCCTCTCTTTCTTTACCGGCAACGGTCTGCTGCTCGCCGTCTCCGGTTTTGTCCCGGCTGCAGCGCCCTGGTGGTATCTCCTGCTGAAAAGGAAAGGGCGGATGGAGAAATTTTATCGCCAGCTCCCGGACGCACTTGACCTGGTGGCACGGGCGCTGCGGGCGGGTCATGCCTTCAGCGGAGGGCTGAAGCTGGTGTCCGAAGAGTTCGACGACCCTATCAGCGTGGAGTTCGAGGCCGTCATGAACGAGATCAACTTCGGGGTGGGGGTCCCCGAGGCCCTGAAGAACCTCACGGAGCGCGTGGACTGCCCAGACCTCCGGTTCTTTGTCGTATCCGTCATCGTCCAGCGGGAGACGGGGGGCAACCTGGCGGAGATACTGGAAACCCTGGCCCATCTCATCCGGGAGCGGTTCAAGCTGCTGAACCGGGTGCGGATACTGTCGGCGGAGGGCAGATTTTCCGCGGCCATTCTGATCGCAATACCATTCCTTGTCGCTTTTGCTGTCCATTTAACGAAGCCGAACTACATCAAGGTGCTGCTGACGGATCCCGCGGGGCATCTGCTCATCGCCGTCGCTCTGGGGGGTATGGTCGTCGGCGTGCTGACGATGAAAAAAATGATCACCATACGGGTATAGGAGGATTTTATGGAAACCGCTTCCATCCTGATTGCGTGCCTCGTTTTTGCCGGGATCGCCCTGGCTGGTCTTACCCTTTTCTCTTTTTCGAAAGCGATACGTGAGCAGCGGGAGCTTGTTGAAAAACTCAGGGAAGGGAGGGGGAGCTCCTATCCCGAGGGAAAGAGCTTTTTGAGTTCCGACAGGTATTTTGTAAAGCTCCTGCTCCGGGGGGCGGGCTTCCTGGGGAAGTGGACGAAACCGAAGGACGAGCAGGAGCTGTCCCGCATGCGCAAGGCCCTCTTGAAGGGCGGGTACCGCCGTGAGAGCGCTGTCTTCGTTTTCGTGGGAGTGAAGGTGTTTCTCCTGCTCATTTGCCCCCTTCTCTTCTGGGTGGTAAAGGCCGCGGCGGGAAGCGCAATGCCTCCCTCCTATGCGGCCTTCTTCCTGGTGGCGTCCTCCGCGGTGGGCTACTATCTGCCGAATCTCGTGCTCTCCTCTCTCACGCGTGCGCGGAAGCGGAAGCTGATGGAGAGCTTCCCGGACGCTCTCGATCTCCTGGTGATCTGCGTCGAGGCGGGCATGGGGCTGGATGCTGCCATCAACAAGGTAGGGGAGGAGATGCGGATACGCAGCAGGGTGCTGAGCGACGAGTTCAGGCTGCTGAGCCTTGAGCTGCGGGGAGGCAAGCTGCGCAAGGACGCCCTGCGGAACCTTGCCCTCCGGACCGACCTCGAGGAGGTGAATGGCCTCACGACCCTGCTGATCCAGACCGACCGGTTTGGCACCAGGGTGGCGCAGGCGCTGCGGGTCCACTCGGACGCCATGCGGACAAAGAGATACATGAGGGCGGAGGAAGTGGCGGCAAAGCTGCCGACGAAGATGATCTTCCCCCTGGTCCTCTGCATTTTCCCCTCACTTTTCATCACCATTCTGGGGCCGGCTTTCATACAACTGCACAGGATTTTCCTGAGCCGCTGAGAAGGGCGCGCAGCGCCTGATGAAGAAAGGAGCTCACCATGATACGTTTGGGCAGGACAGCGTGCAGGGCACTCTCAGCAGGGATGATCGTCTCTGTCCTCGCGGGCTGTGCACTGCGGGAGACCGTGGCCGGCTGGCTGGGCCAGGCTTCCGTGCAGCAGAACAGGAAGGCGGGGGAAAAGGAGGTGGGGCAGTTCATGTCCGGGGTGCGGTCCGCCCGTGGCAACCCCGGCTCCCACTATACCCTCGCCCTTTATTATCAGCAGAGGGGGATGCACCGGGACGCCCTGGTGGAGTTCAGGAAAACCCTGATGGTCGACCCCTCGTCCGCGCGGGCATACAACGGGCTCGGGGCCTCCCTCGACATGCTGGGGGAGTTCGACGAAGCCCGTGCCGCCTATGAGCGGGCGCTTGCCCTGGAGCCGGGGAATGCATATGTGCTCAATAACCTGGGCTATTCACTCCTGCTCCAGGGCAAGCCGGAAGAAGCGGTCGTCCCGCTCAGGAAAGCGGTGGAGCGGGACGGCGCCTCTGCTACGGCCCGCTACAACCTGGGGATGGCCTACGCCCTGAGCGGAAATCCCGAACAGGCGCTGACGGAATTCGCGGAGGCGGGAGACCCGGCAAAGGCCCCGGAAACGCTTGCCGGCATCCTCTACCGGAAAGGGCTCTTTGCCGCAGCGCGGGAGCAGTACGAAAGCGCCCTGGCCTACGGCCCCCTTTCTGCTGCGACCAGGGCAGGGCTGGAAGCGTCGGCAGCCCTGGTCGCCATTGCGGGCGGGACGGAGCTCCGGGAGCGTGATGACCCGAAGGATGCGGCGGGAGCTGCCGCCGTGCGGACAAGTGAGGAGCGCCCTCTTCATCAGGAAGAGGCAACGCCGTCCGTACCGCCTCTGCAGGAGGCGCGGGGCGTTCCAAAGAGTGGAATCCCTGCGGATGCGCGGATCGAGATAGCCAACGGCAACGGGGTGAACAATATGGCAAAGCTGACGAAGCAGTACCTGATGCAGCAGGGAATTCCGGTGGCGCGGCTCACCAACGACGAAAGCTTCCGCCATGCCCGGACCACGGTCTATTACCGGGCAGGGTACGACAAGGCCGCCGCAGGCGTGGCGGGAGCCCTCCCCGTCTCCCCGCAGACCGAAATGCGAAGCAGGCTGGGGCTTTCCGCGATCAAGGTGAAAGTGGTGATCGGCCGGGACCTCATTCCCCGTCTGGCAGACCGCGGGAAGGAAGGGGGGCGTTCATGAAGCAGGTTGTGTACGGAGCGGCGCTCCTCCTGTCTGCCGTCGTAGCGCTCGCCGGGTGTTCCTCTGCCGACAAGAAGGGGGCCGACAGTCTGAGGGAGGTCTACAGGGAAAAGCACGCCGAAAGCATGCGGCTGAAGGAGCTGAACGAGCAGGCCGATATCCGTGAACGGGTCCCGGAAGGCCACGCTCTCCCCAAGGATGCCGGGGAGCATGAGAAGACGGGCGATGCGCACCTGCGGCAGGGGAAGACGGCTGCGGCCCTCATCAGCTACGGCCGGGCCCTCGCCCTTCAGCCGGAGAATGTCCGGGTGCGGCACAAAGTGGGCCGCCTGTATCTGAAGGAACAGATGACAAGGGAGGCGAAACGGGAGTTCCAGGAGATCCTGAAGAAGGACCCCGGGCACTTCCTTGCCCATGAGGGCCTGGGGCAGGCGCTCCTGCAGGAGGGGGACCCTGCCGGGGCGCAGGGGAGTCTCAGGGAGGCGGTCAGGCTGAAACCTGACCTGTGGCAGGCGCATAACGCCCTTGGGATTGCCTGCGACCGCCTGGGGCAGTTCGGGGAGGCGCAGCGCTCCTATGAGGCGGCTATCGCCCTTCAGCCCCGCCGCGGCATGCTCTTCAACAACCTGGGGATGTCCTATTTCCTTGCCGGAGACTACGAGAGGGCGGTGCGGGCCTTCGGCGAGGCTCTGAAGAGGTCCGGTGATGCGCGGATCCATAACAACCTCGCTATGGCCCTCGCGAAGCAGGGAAGGTATCAGGAAGCCTTCGAGGCGTTCAAGAAGGGAGGAGGCGAGGCTTCGGCCCAGAACAATATTGGGTATGTCTATCTCAGGGCAGGAAAGCCTGAGGACGCGGTGAAGGCGTTCGAAACCGCGATTGAGCTCAACCCCCGTTTCTATGTGAAAGCGAGCGAGAACCTGAAAGAGGCGCAGGCCGCAGCGTCTCTTCTCACTAAAAAGTAAGTTTCACTCCACAAGGACACTATTCTTGCGTACAAAGGGAGCAGAGTCGGGGTAGCGTGCAGGATATGCTCCCGGTCATTGTTCCCCCGTTCAGGGGTAATCAAAAACGAGAACAAGAAGAAGCCCACTGTAAAGAGAAGTAGCAGGAAAGAAGAGCGAAAGGAAACAGCCGTCCCGGAAACCGCCTGAATAGGCATCTTGGGGTGAGAGGCTGGGGGGACCGCTCTTTCTTTGCGAGCGAATTCCTCCCTGATTGCAGGGGATCCTCTTATGTGATAATAATCCGTTCTCCCTTCACGCATACAAGGGGCAGGACGTTACCTGCCCCCTTTGCTATTCCAGACGCTCGCTGCAGACAAGAGGATCCCCCTCTGCCCCCTGTGTCCCTTTGTTTGGTAATCCCTCACCCCGTCAGAAAGTCGGAGTCTCTCTCCTGCCGTCATTGTCTCGAAAGCTGTGTTGTGTGCCGTCATTCCGGCGAAAGCCGGAATCCAGAGTCTTTGAAGAGGACTGGATCCCGGCTCAGAGGATCTGCCGGGACGACGACAGAAGAAAGAGAGAGGGGAGGAGGGGGGAGGGTGCAGGGGGTGAGGTGCTCCTTGCCTGCGACACCTTGAAGTATTTCACTCAGAGAGACAGACCATGAGTCGGCAAAAAGGAGAGGGCCTCTCCTCTCCTTTTCTGCCGCTCCCCAGAGGACAGGAGAATCAGACAACAGAGATCCGCGGGGGAATACAATAATCCTGTCGCATTGCAAGGGAACGAATCCCCTGACACTCCCCTCAAAAGGGAAGCGCATGGTTGGTAGGGAAGAAAGAACGTATTGGATACCTGAAAGAGAATGCACTTAAAGTACATGCTCTCCTTTTCAGGAGCGCCGGTGGCAGCCATGCGACAATAGTGTATAATACAGGATGTTCGGAAAGATCGATTTTTCGATTCTCGACAGTATTATAGACGGCGTCTACTACATCAATGCGGAAAAGCAGGTCGAATACTGGAACAGGGGTGTGGAAGCCCTCACCGGGCTTGCCGCCGGCGAGACGAGAAAGAGGCCGTGCGAAGAGGTGGTCCGGTACGAGGACGAGTCGGGCGCCCGGATACCCGCCTATGAATACCCAGCCCTCCTTTGCCTCCAGTCCTCCAAACCCGTCGTGAAGACCCTCGTGGTCCTCGGAAAGGACGGGATGAAACGGTATGTGGAGGAGCATGCCGCGCCCGTGTTCAAGGGGCAGAAGGTGGTGGGGGTCCTCTCCCTGCTCCGCGACACTGCGCGCGTGTTCTCCGCAGTGGAGGCCCACATACGGAACCAGAGGCGGGACAGGCTGATCCCCATCTGCGCCTGGTGCAAGAAGATCCGCATCAGCGAGGACTCCTGGGAGCAGATCGAGAAGTACCTCACCGACGAGGGCCTCGGGGTCTTCACCCACGGCATGTGCCCCGACTGCGCCGAAAATATCTTCGAGAAGAAAGTCTACCTCGAAAGCTACCAGAACATCTGCAAGGCCATCAGCTCCAGCCTCTCCCTGAGCGAGGTGCTGAACCTGATCGTGACCAACGCGGTGAAGGTGATGAATGTGAAGGCGAGCATGCTCCGCCTCCTGAACAAGGACACGCAGAAGCTCGAAGTGGCCGCTTATTACGGCCTGAGCGCAAAATACGTGAACAAGGGACCCGTGGACTTCGACCCGAGCAACTTCGACGCCCTGGCGGGGAAGGCGGTCACGACCTACGACATCGCCACCGACCCCGACGCCCGGTACCGCCAGGAGGCTGAGGAGGAGGGCATCCGGAGCATCCTCTCGATCCCGGTGAAGTTCAAGAAGGAAGTGATCGGCGTCCTGCGCATGTATACCGCCGAGCCGGTGAAGTATAAGGCGGAGGACCTCAAGTTCATGACCGCCATCGCGGAGCAGGCCGCCATCGCCATTGTCCACGCGAGGACTTTCGAAACCACCGTGTCGCGCGCCCGGGAGTACCTGCGGGTATTCCAGGAGGTGACCAAGGCGGTGAGCTCCACCCTGCGTCTGAGCGAGGTGCTCGACCTCATCGTTCGCAAGCTCCCCGAGGCCATGCACCTCAAGGCGGCCACCATCCGCCTGCTCGACGAAGTGGGCCGGAAGCTGGAGCTGGCCGCCGCCCACGGCCTGAGCGAACACTACCTGGCGCGGGGCCCCGTGGACAGTGAAGAGGACGTGCAGGACGCGCTCCAGACAAACCCGGTCGCCGTCTACGACGTCGCCACCGACCCGAGGATTCATTACCGGAAGGAGGCTCTCGAAGAGGGAATCAAGAGCATCCTTACGCTCCCCATCATTGTGAAAGGGGCGGTCATCGGCGTCCTGCGGCTGCTCACCGACGAGCCGCGCCATTTCTCTGAAGAGGACATCTCTTTCTCCGCATCCCTGGCGGAAGTGTGCGGCACCGCCATCGAGAACGCGCGGATGTACGAACAACTGAAAAACGACGGCCTTATGATGATGAGCATGGTGAGCGAGCACCTGAGACCGTCGGCGCATGATTAGGAGCACCGCTTCCATGCAAAGCTTCATAAAGCGCACCATCAGGAAGAGCGCGGGGGACTCCCTTCAGGAGCAGGAGGATTTCGTCGCGGTGGAGAAGAGGCTGCGCGTATCCGTGAACGGGAAGGAGCTGCTGAGCCTCTACTGCACTCCGATGATGGTGCGGGAGCTGGTTGTCGGGATGTTCATGACCGAGAACATTATTAAAGGCGGCTGGTGCGCCGAGAGGATGTCCATCGAGTACGGCGACGACGTGAATGTGGACATCCCCGCCGAGGGAGAGGTCTCCCTGGAGGGCGCGGTGATCACCTCGGGGTGCATCGGCGGCATCACCTTCCCCAAGAGGATGACGCTCGAGAGGACGGAAGACCCGTTCCGTATCCGTGCGGATGCTCTGAAGCACCTGTTCAGGAAATTCCAGAACTCCTCGGAGCTCTACAAGCTCACCGGCTGCGTGCACAGCGCGGGCCTGAGCGACGGGGAGCATATCCTCTGCATCGCTGAAGACATCGGCAGGCACAATGCGGTGGACAAGATCATCGGCTACGCCCTCCTCGAGAGCATCCCCTTCGAGGGGAAGGTCATGCTCGCGAGCGGGAGGCTCTCCTCGGAGATCGTCTCGAAGTGCGCCAAATGGGGCATTCCCGTTGTCGCCAGCAGGACGGCGCCCACCAGCCTCGCGGTGGACATCGCCGGGAAGAACGGCGTGACGGTGGTGGGCTTTATCCGGGCCGACAGGCTCAACGTCTACACCCATCACCACCGGATCGGGTGATACTCCCCTTCTCGTCGCCGGGTAAGGACGGCGGGGAAAGACGCGCGGGCGGAGAGGCCCCCGCCCGTGCATCATGCCTCCTCGGCGTTTTTCCGTATGCCCGGCCTTACTGCATCTGAAGGAAAGTGCGGGACATGAAAGCCGACATGTTCGCCTGTGTCACGATATCGTCGGGCAGATAATTCCCGCTCATTACCGTTATGCCGTCGTCCTTTATCCTCTGGACATAGGAGAAGTAGGGATGGTCCGCCGGAACGTCCGAGAAGTGGGGAGTAGCGGAGTAGGTGAAAGAATCGCCGTATTTCGCCCTCGCAAGCAGAGCCGCAGTCTGGCTCCTCGTCACCGGATCGGCAACGAAAAAGGTGCCGTTCACCTTCGTGATGCCGTCGTCCTTCAGCTTCTGCACGTATTTGAAGTAGGGGTTCGTTTCAGGCACATCGCTGAAATAGGGCGTCGGCGTGTAGCTGAAGTTCTCCCCGTATTTCGCCCGGATGATAAAGGCTGCCATCTCGCCCCGCGTTACGCTGTTTTCGGGGCAGTAGTTCCCGTTTCCGCAGCCTGCGGTGAGGCTGTTGTTGTACATCGCTTCTATGTAATCGGCCGCCCAGAAGTTCGGCTGTACATCGGAGAAAGGCATCGCACTCCCCACAAGATCATGCGCCGCCACCGCCGCATCCGCATCCATGGTGACGGTGCATACGGTATCCGTGTTCTTGCAGATACCCGACCAGCCGGAAAAAGTCGAGCCGGGAGCAGCGGTTGCGGTAAGGGTTACGACGGTCCCTACCGGGAAGCTGGCAGAACAGGTGCTCCCACAGTCGATTCCGGCGGGGGAGCTGGTGACGGTGATACCGCTGCCCATTCCCATCCCCATTTTCGTGACAGAGAGAGTCTTTGTGCTTACAGGGGGGGCCGGCTTGCTGGAGGCATCACCGGGGAACGTCCGTGCAGTGATCTCCTCCATGTTGCTGGACCCGTCCCCGTCGGAGTCCAGCGACTCGATGGAGCTTAATGTGAACCCGCTGTTCAGGAAGTCGTTCCCGTAGGGGTTGAGGTCGGGGGGGCCGGAAGGGGCGTGGCATACGGTACAGCTGCTCAACGCGGTGCCGGATGTCCCGTAGGTGCTTTTGAAGGTATTCAGGTACGTCGGTGTTGCAAAGACTACGCTGGCGCCTGCGAAAACGACCAGTACTGCGAAAACGACGATGAGTTTTTTCATGGGGTGCCTCCTTTGAGCACTATAGAGTCTGCTTGCGTAATCCCGCAGGGGATTTTGTGCGTACATGCCTGAAGGACCTCTTCCTTCGGCTTCCCTGTGCCCCTTTATATCAACACGGGAAATAACTCCGGCATCCGCCTCTTCTCCCTCCCGTGGGAAACCGACCAGACGGATAAGAGAGAGCAAGCGGCATGCCATAAAAAAACACTATAAAAACAGCAGAATCCCGAATGGGTGCAGGGAGGAACATACGTTGTATGCTCTTTGCGCTGGAGGGAAAAGCAGACAGTCCTATTGACATTGTTGCTGAAGTGATTCAATATATGAATCTGGAAACGAAAACCGGGGAGTACAGGCAGACGGACAGCAAGGTGCGCACCGGATGCCGTTTTCCCGCACAACCCGGTAAAAAACAAAACAGGAGGTTCAGTATGGGGAGAAGGTTGGCAGTAGCTCTGGTTTTGGCAGCGGCATGCGGGTATGCGGCACTGAGCAGTGCGCCTGATTACGGCATCGCTGCAACGGACGGCTCCGCAAAGGCGAAGGCCATCGAGGCCACGGTGGCGTCGCCGGGGAAGGATATCACCTTTAACGGCGTCGCCTATATCGCCGGGCACGGCGGTCATCTGGCGATCATCGACATGAGGACCATGAAGCCGCCGACGGATATCGAGAAAGACAGGATCGTCTTCACCGAGGCGGGCTCCGAGATGGAAGGAAAGATCGCCGGCATGAGCTTCGAGGAGGTGAAGAAAGGGGGAGGCTCCCACGGGCAGGCGCTTATTCACGAGAAGGGGGGCAAGGTGATGGTTGTCGGCACCCTGGCCGGAAACGTGTACAAGTACAACCTTGCGACCGGGAAGAAGGAAGGCCCCTTCAAAGTAGGTGAAAAGTTCTGCGGCACTATCGTCGGTCCCGACGGGAACGTCTATTTCCAGGATATGGCGAACGGCAGCGTGTATGTGTGGAACCCGCAAAAGATAAAGACGGTGGACAAGATGCCCGTCGGCAAGGCGGTCTGCGGCATCCAGTGGACGAAGAACAACAAGAAAGCCTACATTACCGACATGCCCACCGGCACCGTGTATGTCTACGATTGGAAGACGAAGAAGAAGATAAAGGAGATCACCAGCCCCGAGATGACCTTTATCCACCAGGCGCGGATGACGCCGGACGGAAAAGAGCTCTGGGTGAGCGCTCCGAACGAGTTCGATCCGGGCCTGAAGCCGGGTACGCATAAGAGCCAGGTCATCGTTATCGATACCGGCAAGGACCAGATCGTAAAGCGCATCGTGCTGCCTGACACCATACGGCCGCACGATTTTGCCTTCACCGCCGACGGCAAATACGCCCTCCTCTCGTCGAGGAGCTACGGAGACGACAGCACCCTGAACGTCATGGATATGAAGGACTACTCGATTGTGCGGCAGGTGTCCGCCTGCGCTTCGTGCCATAAGCCGGCCGGCATCGAAGTGAAGGTCGACAAGGGGTCGCCGCTGCTCTGCGGCATCGAGGTCGACTGGAAGCCCGGTAAATAGGGCTCGCCGAGTCAGTTCCCCGGAGGGCAGACGCGACCGCAGTCTGCCCTCTCTTTTTCTTTTACCTTCAAAGGCTGCGAGGACAGGAGTGAGGATAGTCTCCCTTGCCGTTAAAAATCTCAGAAGAAAGATCCTGCGCACCGTTGGGCTCCTCCTGACGGTCACCGTCGTGAGCGGGACACTCTTCTCTGCAACCCTCTTCATTTCGAGCATGCAGAACGCGCTGAAGATAGGCACCTACCGGCTCGGCGCCGATGTGCTGGTCGTGCCCGAAAAGTATGCGTCCGAAGCCCGCTCCGCCCTGCTGGCGGGTGAGCCGACGAGCTTCTACATGGACAGGGCCGTGCTGGAGAAGGTGAGGAGCATCGAGGGGGTCGGGACCGCTTCGCCCCAGCTCTTCATCAAGCCCACCACCTTCACCTGCTGCTACAATGTCGATATGTTCCTCGTCGCCTTCGATCCAGCGACCGACTTTACCATCACCCCCTGGATCGAGGGGCATCTGAAAAAGGCGCTGACCGGCAGCGAGGTCATTGCCGGGAGGGAGCTTCCCCTTATCAGGGGGGATTCGATCCCCCTCTTCGGCACCCTCTTCACGGTCGCGGGGACGATGGAGCCCACCGGCATGAAGTTTTTCGACCGCTCCGTGTTCATGACCATGGGGGCGGCCTATACAATGGCGGAAAACTCGAAGACCGAGGCGATGCAGCCCCTTTCCCTCGAGAGGGACAGAATATCCGCGGTGCTTGTCCGGGTGCGGGAGGACTTTGCGCCGGACCGGGTCGCCCTGCGGATCGAGCACGATATCGACGGCGTCAAGGCGATTGCGTCTGATGAAGTGATCAGCACGGTGCGGAAGCAGATGGGCGGGCTTCTGAAGGGGATCCTCGCCGTGAGCGCCCTCCTTTGGGGAGTGGCCCTTCTCATGATGGGCTTCGCCTTCTCCATGATGGTCAATGAGCGCCAGCGGGAGCTGGGCCTGCTACGGGCGATGGGCGCAAAGAGGGGCCATGTGTTCCGGCTCGTCATTGCAGAGGCGGTGGTCATTTCTGCGGCGGGAGGAGTCATCGGGCTGTGCGCCGGCTCGCTGCTGATGTTCTCGCTCAAGACTTCCATCCTGAACAGCCTCAAACTGCCCTATCTGCTGCCCCCCGTGCAGGTGCTTGCGGGCCTGATCGCCGGCGCCCTGCTCTTTTCCGTACTCACCGGGATCCTCTCCGCGCTGCTCCCTGCGGTCTCAGCGGGCAGAATGGAACCGTACGAGGCGATCAGGAAGGGGGAGTGATGGAGAACGGAGGGGGAGGAGTGAGAAACGTGCTGAATAGTATAGGAAAATTACTTATTGCTGTCGCGGCGGTCCTGCCTCTGGCCCTGATGGTCTCCTGCGGAAGGGAGGAGCCGCAGGAAAGAAAGGTCCAGGCGGTCAACCCCTACTCGACCGATTCCGTATTCGCCGAAATAAAGAAAAAACTACAGGAAAACCCCCGTGACGCGGACGCGTGGTATCATCTTGCCGACCTGTACGACCGTAACGGCCAGTATGAGGAGGCGATAAAGGCGTACCAAAAGGTGGTGGAGCTGAGACCCGGCAACGGATATGCGTATTTTAAGATCGGTACTGCCTATGGCAATCTCAGCCGGCCCGGGGAGGCGGTGGGAGCGCTGAAAAAGGCAACGAGACTTCTGCCCGGGTATGCGCCGGCGTATAACAACCTGGGGGTGGAATACGGAAAGCTCGGGAAAACGGGTGAAGAGATCCCGGTCCTGAAAAAGGCGATACAGTTGCGGCCGAAGTATGCCTCTGCACGCTATAACCTCGGTGTCGCGTACCTGAAGGCCGGAAATATAAAGGCCGCCCTGGAGCAGTACCGGGCGCTCACGGATATCGACAGCGGTACTGCCGAAGCCCTTTTGAAGGAAATCGAGAGCGGCGGTTCCCGGTCTGAGAGGCAGCACCCATGATCGAAGCGAAGAATCTCGTGAAAACATACCGCTCCGGCGGCAAAACAGTGAAGGCCGTAGATGACGCGAGCTTCACGGTAAGGAGCGGAGAAATGGTGGCGATCATCGGCCATTCGGGCAGCGGCAAGACAACCCTCCTGAGCCTGATCGGGGGATTGACGCGGCCTGATTCCGGCCTGGTCGCCCTTGACGGCACGGATATCTGGACCATAAACGATGATCGGCTTTCAGAGCTGAGGAGCAGGAAGATCGGCTTCGTTTACCAGTTCTCAAGCCTCGTGCCTACGCTCACCGCTCTCGAGAATGTGATGCTTCCAACGGTTTTCGGCACCGGCAGCAAAGGGGCGGAGGAATATGCGAAAGAGCTCCTTGGCAGTATGGGGCTGCACGATCAGATGCGCTCCTATCCCTCGCAGCTCTCCGGCGGGCAGCAAAGGAGGGTTGCCATTGCGCGGGCCTTCATTAACAACCCGGAAATCATCCTTGCCGATGAGCCCACCGGGGATCTCGATGAAGAGACAGAGGCGGAAATTGTGGAACTGTTTAAAAGAATGAACAGGGAGAAAGGTATCGCATTCCTCATTGTTACCCACAGCTCTGAGCTCGCCCGGAACGCAGCGCGACAGATGAAGATGCACAGCGGCTCCCTTTCCCCCCAGCGGTAAGCTATTCTACCCGGAAATAAAAATTCCCCGGGGGAAGCACTCCCCCGGGGAATATCTTTTCCCCGATCAATCAGGTGATCGGGATCTTCTTGCTTTTGCTGACTTCCTCTTCTGTCTTCGGGATCCTTACTTCAAGGACACCGTCCTCGAAACGGGCAGACACCTTGTCCCTGTCAATGCCCTCGGGAAGTTCGAAGCTGCGATGGAAGGAGCCATGGCACCTCTCGTAACGGTAGTAATTCTCTTTCTCCAGTTTTTCTTCCTGCTTCTTCTCGCCGGAGATGGTCAGTGTACTGCCGGACAGATCGATCGTGATCTCATCCCTCTTTACGCCGGGAAGGTCCGCTTTCATCACCAGCTCGTTGCCTTCCTCATAAATGTCCACCGAAGGAGAAAGTTCCTTCATGTCCATGAGGCGGCTTGCGGGCCACAATGACGAACCGAACAGCGAAGAAGGCCTCGACCACATGGTTTCGAACCACTTTTCGAGCTCGTCGAAAGACGTCAGCATTCTGCTTTTGTCGGCTTTGACCAGTTCTTTCGTGCCCGTCATAATCATGCACCCCCTTTCCTACTTAAATCATAGAGCGAAAAGGCGCGGATTTCAAAGGCGGAATATCCCGGTCTATCGCATCTGGCGGTCATGGCCGGCTGAAAAAGGGGTCTTTATTCATTCCCCTTTTCTTTTTTTCTTATTTTTGCGCTTTTTTCCCCGGACTGAGCTCCTTCCTCCTGCCGCCCGTCACGGGGAGACCAGCATGAGCCCGACGATCCCCGCCACGATCAGGCCGATGCATGCCAGCCGCACGAAGGTCGCCGGTTCTGAAAAGAGCAGGATCCCAAGAATGGCGGTCCCCACCGCCCCGATGCCCGTCCAGACGGCGTATCCGGTGCCGACCGGGATGGTCCGCAGCGATCTGGATAGGAAGAAGAGACTGGCGCCCATGGTAAGGACGGTGAGGAGGCTCGGCCAAAGACGGGTGAATCCCTGGCTGTATTTGAGGGCGATGGCCCACGCCGTTTCGAAGAGTCCTGCAATGAAAAGGGAGAGCCAGGCCATCGTGATCCGCTCCTTTCGGCGTTTTCTCCTATTCTACCCTATCAAAGACGATAAATATTAATTCTGTCGGAGGATGCCTATGCCAATCAGGGCAAACGCATCAAAAGAGCAAATGCACAAGAAAACAACAAGATTGCTTCAAGGTACGACCCTTCGCAATGACAAAGACAGGCAGAGGGAAAGGGTGAGAGGAAGACTAAAGAGAAATCGTTTCTCTGTCATTGCGAGTCTTTTCCCTCTCTCATTGCGCCCCTCGCCCTCTGTCATTGTCTTCCCCTTCCTTGCTGTCATTGCGAGCGGAGCGAAGCAATCCCAAGGGGATAGCAACTGAGTAGATATTTTGATGCGATTGCCCTGCTATGCCAATCAGCCCGGAACCGTCCGGAGGACCCCTGTGATATAATAGGGCATCACCGGTGCAGGGGACTCCATGATACGGAAGGGATTGATAGAGCGACTCTTTGAGGCGGCGAGCCTTCTCCGCTGGAACGACCATGTGCGCCCCGTGGAGCTGACGGAGCTGGATAAGCAGGCCCACAAGATGGTGATCGCCTACGTGCTGGGGAAGTTTGAAGAGACGGACAGGGATGCCTCCCTCGACTGGATCCGGCTCATCGAAGGGGGCATCTTCGAGTTCCTGCACCGGGTGATCCTGACCGACATCAAGCCCCCCGTCTTCCACCGCATGATGGCGACCAAGGGCAGCGAGCTGAACGAGTGGGTGCTGAAGCAGCTCGACAAGGACATCCAGGGCATAAAGGGGGACTTCAAGGAAAAGTTCCGCCGCTACCTGTTCGACGGCGAGTACGCACGGTTCGAAAAAAGGATTCTGAAGGCGGCCCACTATCTTGCGACAAACTGGGAGTTCAAGATCATCTATAATGCGTGTCCGTTTATCTACGGGATCGAGAAAACAAAGGAGGAGATCGAAAACCAGATCGAGGACCATTACGACCTGATCGGGGTCCAGAAGATCTCCCTCGGCAAGAAGTCCCACGGGTTCATCGATCTCTGCGGGCAATTGCGGTTTCAGCAGCGCTGGGCCCAATCCCCCCGGATCCCGAGGACCTCCGTTCTGGGGCATATGCTCCTCGTCGCCCTGTTCGCCTACTTCTGTTCAGTGGAGATCGGGGCATGCCGCAGGAGGGCCTACAATAATTTCTTCGCCGCCCTTTTCCACGATCTCCCCGAAGTCCTCACCCGGGACATCGTTTCTCCGATCAAGGGCTCCATCGAGGGGCTCCAGGAGATCATCAAGGAGTACGAGAAGATACAGGTCGAGGAGAAGCTGCTCCCCCTGCTGCCTTCCTCCTGGCGGGAGGAGATCCGGTATTTCACCGAAAACGAGTTTGAAACGAAGATACGGAAAGAAGGGGAAGGCACCGCGAGGACCACGAGCGACGAGGTCAACCTCCGGTACAACGACGACGCATTCTCCCCTCTCGACGGCGAGCTGATCAAGGCGTGCGACCATCTCGCCGCCTTCATCGAGGCCTCCCTCTCCATCAAGCACGGGGTGAAGGCGCGCCCCCTGGTGGAGGGGAAGGAGAGCCTGTACGCCCTCTACAGGACACGCGTGACAGCGGGCTTCGATTTCGGGCAGATCTTCGATTACTTCATCGACACCTGAAAGCCTCAGTCTTCAAAGGTCACCCTGAGGACCTCCTCAAGGGAGGTGACGCCTTCGAGCGCCTTCTTCAGCCCGCTCTGGCGCAGGGTAGCCATGCCGAGGCGGACCGCCTCCTTCTTGATCTCCGCCGACGAGGCTCCCTGGAGGATCAGCTCCTTCAGCTCGTCTTTGATCGGCATCACCTCGTAGAGGGCCACCCTCCCTCTATACCCGGAGTTGTTGCACTCGGGGCAGCCCAGCCCGATGTAGCAGACGGCGCCGGGTATCTCCTCAGGGGCAAGCCCCGCCTTGAGGAGGGCGGCCTCCGACACCTTCTGCTCCTCCCGGCACTTCGGGCATATTTTCCGCGCGAGCCGCTGCGCAATGACCAGCACCACCGAGGCGGAGACGATGAGCGGTTCGATCCCCATGTTGATCAGCCGCGTCACGGTGCTCGGCGCGTCGTTGGTATGGAGGGTGCTCAGGACGAGGTGGCCGGTAAGGGCGGCTTTGACGGCGATCTCCCCCGTCTCGAAGTCCCTGATCTCGCCCACCATGATCACGTCCGGGTCCTGCCGCAGGAAGGAGCGCAGGGCAGAGGCGAAGTTCAACCCGATATCGTCCTTGATCTGCACCTGGTTGATGCCGAAAAAGTTGTACTCAACCGGGTCTTCCGCGGTCATGATATTCACGCCCGGCTTGTTGAGCTGGGAAAGGGCCGAGTAGAGCGTGGTGGTCTTTCCGCTGCCGGTGGGCCCGGTGACCAGGAGCATCCCGTAGGGCCTCTCGATGGCTTCGAGGAAGTCCTGGAGGGGCTTTTCGTCGAACCCCAGCTTGGTGAGGTCCAACTGCAGGTTCGACTTGTCGAGGAGCCTCATGACGATCTTCTCCCCCCAGAGGGTGGGGAGAGTGGAGACCCGGAAGTCGATCTCCCTGTCCTCGCCGAACTTGAGCTTGATCCTGCCGTCCTGGGGCAGCCTCCTTTCCGAGATGTCGAGGTGGGACATGATCTTGATGCGGGAGGTGAGGGCGTTCTTCATTTTCACCGGGAGCTTCAGCACCGGCTGCAGCACGCCGTCGATCCGGTACCGCACCCTGAGGAGGGTCTCGGCCGGCTCGACATGGATGTCGCTGGCGCGGGTGTTGATGGCGTTCATGAGAACGCCGTTCACCAGCTTGACGATGGGGGCGTCCATCTCCCGGGGAGCGTCCTTGTCCTCCTTCTCCTCGACGATGGTCAGCTCCTCGAGGGCGCTGCCGATGATCTTGTTCATGTCGTCCAGCTCCATGCTCTCGACCCGCTTCCCCTTGGGAGAGACGGCCGCTGAGGTCTTTGCCGTCTCCTTTTTGGGGTAGTATTTTTCGATGGAGTCCATGATGGCGGTCTCTGCGGCCACATGCACGGAGATCTTCATCCCGGTGAGGAACCTGACCTCGTCGAGGGCGAAGTTGTTGGAAGGGTCCACCACGGCGATCCGCAGGGCCGTCCCTTCCTTGGAGATGGGGATGAGCTGGAACTTTTTCGCCGTCTCGTAGGGGACGAGCTTGAGAAGGTTGGTGTCGATCCGGTGGTCCGAGAGGTTGATGGCAGGGGCGTTATACTGCCGGCTCAGGAAGGTGATAAGGCTCTCCTCGTTGAGATATCCAAGCTTCAGAAGGACGGAGCCGAGCCTTTTCCCCTCCAGTTTCTGAATACGGACAGCCTCGTTGAGCTGCTCTTCCGTAATGAGCTTGGCTTTCAGCAGCAGCTGGCCTAGTAGCGATGTGCCGACAGTCACACTCCTAAGATACTTAAAGAAAAAGGGGTAAGTCAATTTTTCCCGACATCCGGCTGCCCCGATAGGGTAAAATACTCAAGCGCTTTTGCGCACCCTTTCTTTTCCGGACCGGCGGCGGGGAGCCCGGCCGCACCCCCCCCTTTCCCGGAGTGAGAGGAGTGACGGAGAGTTTCTGGAGAAGGCCCTATGAATCTTTTCAAGGGAAGCATAGCGATCATCGGAGCCGGGAGCGGCGGCAGCGCCCTCCTTTCCGTCGTACTCAACGACAAGAACATAACGATCGCCGGCATTACGGACAGCGACCCCGGTGCGCCCGGCCTGCAGCTTGCGCGGCGGCACGGCATCCCTATCGCCGCCGACTTCAGGGAGCTGCTCGAAAAGAGGCCCGATATCGTCGTGAACGTGACCGGGGACGAGAGCATCGTTTCCGGAATCATGCGCTGCAAGGCCCCGGAAACGGAGGTCATCGACGGCAGGAGGGTGCTCTTCGTCTGCAGTCTGATCGAAAAGAGCCTGGAGGCGCAGGAGGAGGTGAGGAGGCTCCTTGAGCAGACGAGGGAGCTGTACCGCATCGGCATTTCCCTCACCGCGGCGGACTCCCTTGAAGAGGCGCTCGAGACTCTCCTTGCCGAAGCGCTCCGCACGGTCAGGGCGCCCGCGGGGAGCATCGCGCTGTACAATGAAGCCGACGATACCCTGACCCTCAAGGCCCTGCAGGGTTTTTCGCCCGCTTTTTCCCGGGTGAGCCGCTGGAGACGCCGGCAAGGGGGGATGACGGACCATGTCCTGGGCAAGAGAGTGCCCACGGTGATCCCGGATACGAAAAAACACACCTTTATCGACAACAGGATCCTCCTCAACGAAGGCGCCCGCAGCATCGCGGCGGTCCCCCTCTTTGCCGGCGACAGGGCGGTCGGCATCCTCTATATCGACGATTTTACGGTGCGGGAATGGAGCGAAGAGGAGGTGGAGTTTTTTACCCTGCTCGGGATTCAGGCCGCCTTCACCATCGAAAAATTCCGGCTTATCTCCGCCATCTCGGAGACCCGCTCCTACCTGGAGAACGTCCTGAATACCACGGCGGACATCGTGATCACTACCGACACGGAGAGGCGGATCGTGGAGTTCAACAAGGGAGCCTCCCGCGTCCTCGGCTATGCGAAGGAAGAGGTGGCGGGCAGGGAGGTGGAGGGGCTGTGGGTGCAGCCCGAAGAGAGGGGGGATATCCTGGCCCTTCTCGACCGGGACGGGTACGTTGCCGGGTATGAGACCCAACTGAGGGCGAAAGACGGCAGGCTCGTCGACGTCAGCCTTACCCTGACGGTCCTGAAAGACGCGGACGGCAATGAGCTGGGGACGGTGGGCATCAGCAAGGACATTACCGAGAAAAAGAAGCTCGAAAGGGCGATCGAGGAGAGGAACGCGGAGCTCCATGAGCTGAACGAGAAGCTGGAAGAGAAGGTGTTCGAGAGGACGAAGGAGATCGAGAGGGCCAACAGGGAGCTGGAGAGGTCGAACAAGCTGAAGAGCCGCTTCATCGCCACGATGAGCCATGAGCTGCGCACCCCCCTCAATTCAGTCCTGGGCTTCTCGGAGCTGCTCCTGGACGACGTCCACGGCACCCTCGGGGAGAAGCAGAAGCGCCATGTGCAGAATATCTACAATTCGGGGAGCCATCTGCTCCAGCTCATCAACACTATCCTCGATATCGCGAAGATCGAGTCCGGGAAGATGGACCTCGCTTACGAGAGATTCTCCCTCGCCCACGCCGTTGCGGAGGTGGAGACGGTCATCCGCTCCCTGGCCGACAGGAAGAAACAGGAGATGCGGGTCCGGGTCCCCGGGAGCGAGCTCCTGGTCACTGCGGACAGGATCAAGTTCAAGCAGATCCTCTATAACCTGCTTTCCAACGCGGTGAAGTTCACCCCGGAGGGCGGCGCCATTACGCTGGAGGCTTCGGTCGTCGGCGGCGCCGCGCTGCCTCCCTTTGCCCGAACCGTCGAAATTTTTTCCGAAAAGGCCGAGTTCCTGGTGCTCACGATCGAGGATACCGGCATTGGGATACGGCCGGAGGACCGCGAGAGGATCTTTTCGGAATTCGAGCAGGGCGACAGCAGCTACTCGCGGAAATACGAGGGCACCGGCCTCGGTCTTGCGCTCACCAAGAGGCTTGTGCTGCTGCACGGCGGAGAGATAGCGGTCGAGAGCGAGGAGAACGTGGGGAGCAGGTTTACCCTCGTCATCCCTCTCTTCGACGATCCGGCGGCCCGGGAGACGGTGCGGGTGCCCGCGCCCCCGCCCGAGGACCTTCCGCCGCCGGATGCGCCGGTGAAGAACAAGAAGAGCAACTCTCCCCTCATCCTCGTGGTGGAGGACGACCTGTCCACTTCGGAGGTGCTGACCCTCTACCTTGCCCAGGCCGGGTATCGGATCGCCCACGCCTACTCAGGCACCGAGGCCGTCCACCGCGTCAGAGAGCTGAAGCCCTTTGCCGTGCTCCTCGACGTGATGCTGCCGGAAAAGGACGGATGGGAGATCCTGCAGGAAGTGAAGTCGGACCCCGAGACGAAGGACATCCCGGTGATCATCACCTCCGTCATCGATAACAGGGAGCTCGGCTTTGCGCTCGGCGCCTCCGATTACCTGGTGAAGCCCGTGGACAGGGCGACCCTTCTCAAGAAGCTCCAGGAGCAGAGCTTCGACACGAAGAGGACGAGAAGGAACGCCACCATCCTCTGCATCGACGACAAGCAGGAGGTCCTCGAGCTCCTGACGTCCATTCTCGAACCTGCCGGGTACGTCGTCGTCACCGCGGGTTCGGGGAAGGAAGGGATCGAGAAGGCCGCGGCCGGCAAGCCTGACCTCATCATCCTCGACCTCATGATGCCCGAGGTGGACGGCTTCGAGGTGGTGCAGAAGCTGAAGGAAAACACGGTCACCAACGATATTCCTATTTTCATCCTGACAGCGAAGGACCTGTCCGTGGAGGACCGGCTCCGGCTCGCCGGCAAAGTCGAGAGCTTTGTCCAGAAGAGCCACTTTACCAAGGAGGACCTGCTCGCGTACATACAGGACCTCGAGGTGACCTATCCTGCGCGGGCGGGGTTCCTGGACGAAGTCAGCGGCCTCTTCGACCACTCCTATTTCCAGATACGCCTCGCCCAGGAGGTGAGCAGGGCGAAACGGTACCGGAATACCTTCACCACGCTGATCATCGACCTGGACAAGTTCACCGAATACATACGGGTCCACGGCATCGCGCGGGCCAATATCTGCATCAGGAAGGTGGCGGACATCCTCCGGAAAGGGCTGCGGGGGTCCGATACGGTGGTGCGGTACGGCATCGACGAATTCGGGATCGTGCTCACCAATACGCCGAAGGAACCCGCGGAGGCGGTGGCGAAGCGGTTCCTCGCCTATATCGAGGGGTACCCGTTCTACGGGGAGGAGGCGATGCCCGAGGGCCGCATAACGGGAAGCGCCGCCGTCGTGAATTATCCGCAGGACGCCTCCACCCCCGAGGAGATCATTTTCAAGGCGCACCAGATACTGCGGAAGATCAAGGAAAACGGAGGCAAGAAGGCAGGGACGTATGAGCAATAAAGCAAAAATACTGGTTGTCGAGGACAATCCCTCGAACAGGGAGCTGTTCCTGGACCTCCTCGCCGTGGGCGGGTACGAATGCATCGGGACCGATAAGGGGGAAGAGGCGCTGGAGCTGGCGAAAAGGGAGGCCCCCGCCCTCGTCCTGCTCGATATTCAGCTGCCCGGGGTGGACGGCCTGACGGTGGTGAAGATGCTGAAGGCTGAGGAGGAGACGAAGCGGATCAAGGTGGTCGCCCTTACCGCGTACGCCAT
This sequence comes from Thermodesulfovibrionales bacterium, assembly GCA_046350935.1. Classification (GTDB taxonomy): domain Bacteria; phylum Nitrospirota; class Thermodesulfovibrionia; order Thermodesulfovibrionales; family Dissulfurispiraceae; genus Nitrobium. The sequence continues at coordinate 99,825 of JAXLZK010000005.1, read as the reverse complement.
GCGGGGCGATAAAGAGAAATTTCTCGACAAGGGGTTCGACGGGTACATTTCCAAGCCGGTCACGGTGAAGGAATTCCTTGTGGAGATCAAAAAATATCTGGAAGGATAACTCCCCCTCACCCCCAAGGGCGAACGCATCAAAAGACAGTTCTGATGAAAGATGAGGGGATTGCTTCAGGGTACAACCCTTCGCAATGACAAAGACAGGCGAAGGGAGAGGGAGAGAGTTGTTGGAACGCCTCTCTGTCATTGCGAGCGGAGCGAAGCAATCCCAGGGTGCTAGGCGAGCCCTGCGAGGAAGCCGTCCGTGTCGAAGGAGGTATCGATGATCTCTTTTGCGCGGTCTATTTTCCTCTGCTCGCGGATCCGGGTCTTTCCCATGACCGACTCGATCCTGTCGATGGTGGTGAAGGTGTCTTCCGGCACCGAAATGAGCGGAATGCCCTTCGACTTCGCCTTGCCGAGGACAACGTCGTTGATGCTGAGGCCGCCGGTCAGAATGATGCACTTCGTGGAGGTCTCCATCGCCACGAGCTGGATGTCGGAGCGGTGCGCCCCGGTGATGACCGCCTTGTTCGGGACCCTCCTGAAGTAGGCGAGGGCGTTGTCCACATCCATGGCGCCGATCGAAAAACGCTCCACGAATTCGCTCAGCCTGTCCTCGCAGCAGAGGACCCTCCCCTGGAGGATCTCGATGAGCTGCGCTATGGTGATCGACTCCAGCAGGCCGTCCTTCTGGAAGATCCCGAAGACCTTCACGTCCTTGCTCCCGAGAAAGGGTTTCGCGTTCTGCTCCACATGCCGCAGGGCGTTCGCAGGCACTTTATTGATCACCCCGCCCGCGAATTTCTCCTGCAGCAGCCTCTTGCCTCCGAGGAGGGTGTCCATGGAGAGGTCCCCTTTCCATGATTCCACCATGAGCGCCCGTCCGTCCAGCTCCTCGATGAGGGTGAGGGCGCTGCTGTCGAGGATCGACCCCTCGAAGAGGTCCCCTGCGCCGCCGATGAGGAGGAAGTCTTTGTCCTTGTGCGTTGAAAAGGCCTCTTTGATTTTCTTTTTCGCGTCCACGGGCTTCCCCTCGAGCAGGAGACTCTGCATTTCGTAACTGAGGACGAAGGGGGAGATGGCGCTCATCGGATCGGACAGGGAGAGCGCCTCTTTTATGAAGAGGGAGTCGGCGTCGTAGACCTCTCCCCCTTGCTTTACCGGAGTCTTGCTGATGGGCTTCATGTACCCTACCTTGTACCCCTTCTCGATCAGTTTCAGCCCCAGCCCGATGGCGAGCAGCGTCTTTCCAGCATATCCCCTGTTCGAAATGATGAATACGGGAATCATGTATTTCCTCCTCCTTCAGAGCCCAAAAGGCGCCTCACGCATTCCCCCCGGCGCCCCTGAAGGGCCGGGCGGATGCTTCTCCGGGAAGCCGGTGCCGGGGGTCTGTTCTCCATTGTATCATGTTTCCTGCTCTTTTCTGTCCGGGCCTATTCGGGCCTTTCGAAAATGATCCGGGCGTCGAGGGCGAAAGCCCCCCTGTTCATCACCGTAAGGGGGTTGATGTCCAGCTCCCGGATCCGTGGAAATTCCGTCACCAGGTCCGAGACCCGCGCAATCCCTTCGGCGATCGCCTCGATGTCCACCGGCTTCTCTCCCCGGGCGCCCCGCAGGAGGGCGCTGGTCCTGATCTCGTTGATCATCGCGAGCGCCTCGTGCTGCGAGACCGGCGCGATCCTGAAAGAGACGTCCTTCAGCACTTCCACGTAGATGCCGCCCAGCCCGAACATGATCAGATGGCCGAAGGTCCGGTCGTAGGTGACGCCGATGATTACTTCCCTTCCCCCCCTGATCATTTCGTAGAGCATGACGCCCTCGATGAAGGCGTCGGGCATGAGCCTCCTCACATTGCTCGTTATTTCGGTGAAAGCGTCGCGGGCGGCAAGGGCGGAGCCGACATTCAGTTTTACCCCGCCCACGTCCGTCTTATGGAGGATGTCGGGGGAGGAGATCTTCATCACCAGGGGGGGGCCGATCCTTTCCGCGATGGCGAAGGCCTCCATGGAGGTGCGGGCCAGCGCCCTTTCGGGAAAGGCGAACCCGTAGCGGGAGAGGATGTCCCTGGCGCTCTCCTCCCCGACCTCGTACCGCTCCTCTGTGAGCAGAGAGGAGATGAGACCGGCCACCTTCTCCCTCCCCGCCGTCCTCTTCGGCGGGGGCTCGTCGAACCGGTGCTGCCATGCCGCGTAGTCGTACATCCTCCTGAAAGACCGCACCGCCGTTTCCGGGTAGACGAAGGCGGGGATGGAATGGGTCTTGAGCTTTTCGAGGGAGCCCCGCACCCTCTTTTCCCCGATGAAAGAGGCGAGAACGGGTTTGTCCGTCGCCCGGGCCGTCTCGATGATGACCTCGGCGGTGTTTTCCACGTCCGTCATGGCCTGCGGGGTGAGGATGACGACGATGCCGTCCACGTGGGGGTCGTGGACGGCCTTGCTCAGCACCACTGCATACCGTTCGGACGTGGCGTCCCCGATTATGTCCACCGGGTTGTACAGGGAGGCGGTGGGGGGCAGGAGGGAGGCGATGGCCTCGATCGAGCTCCTCGTCATCTGCGGCAGCCTCACTTTCATCTTCTCGGCGGTGTCCGCGGCGATGATGCCGGGCCCCCCTGCATTGGTGACGATGAGCAGCCTGTCCCCTGCGGGGAGCTTCCGGCCCGAGAAGGCGAGGGCGGTGTCGAAGAGGTCCTCGATCCCGTCCGCCTTGATGATCCCGGTCTGCTTGAAGGCGGCGTTGAAGGCGACCTCGGACCCTGCCAGGGCGCCGGTGTGGGAGGAGGCTGCCCGCGCCCCTGCTTCGGTTCCGCCCGACTTGATCAGGATGATGGGCTTCACCTTTGTCGCCCTGCGGGCGACCTCGAAGAAGCGGCGGCCGTCCACCACGTCCTCTATATACCCGAGGATGACGTCCGTTTCGGGGTCGTTCATGAAGTATTCGATGAAATCGATCTCGTTGAGGTCGGTCTTGTTGCCGAGGCTGATGAATTTCGAGAAGCCGATGTTGTTGCCGAGGGCCCAGTCGAGAATGGCGATGCCGAGCGCCCCCGATTGGGAAAAGAAGGAGATCCTGCCCTTCGGCAGCATCCCGCCCGCAAAGGAGGCGTTCATGTTGTTGGCCGTGTTGATGAGGCCGAGACAGTTGGGGCCGAGCATCCGGAGGGAGTGCTTACGGGTGATGGCCTTGATCCGCTCTTCCCTTCTGACGCCCTCGGGGCCTGCCTCCTTGAACCCCGCGCTGATGACGATCGCCGCCCGCACCCCTGCCGCGGCGCAGTCCAGGAGGGCGTCGGGCACGAGGGGGGCCGGAACGGAGATGACCGCCATATCGACGCTGCCGTCCGCCTCCGTTACCTTCGGGACCGCCTTTACTCCGAGGATATCCCCGGCATTGGGGTTGACCGGGTAGATTTTTCCCGGGTAGCGGTACCTGACCAGGTTGTCGAGCACCGCATAGCCGACTTTTCTGGGGTCCTTCGAGGCTCCGATCACCGCGACGGAGGAGGGATTGAAGAGCGCCTCGAGCATGGGTTACGTGTACCCGGAAACCGAGGCAGGATCAACAGGGGCGGCGGAAAAATCAGCGCGGACCGATTTTCTCTTTTGCATACACCTTCCCCGTTGCCGGATCATACGCCCATATCTCCGCGATCCGGGCCGGCAGGTAATGGATGTCCTTCGTGAGGTCGACGGGTTTGTACACCGTCCAGCTGAAGCGGTATTCTCCCCGGAACGGCGCAGGTCCGCCGGAACGGGACAGGTCCGGCGTACAGACGACGAGGAGCGCCACGCTCTCTTTCAGGGCGCGGGCTGCGGAGGGAGAGATGCCTCGCACCGTGACCGCGTACAGCGCAGCGTCCTTCTTCCTGTCGTGTACGATCCGGTCGGGATTGAGGACCGCCAGGGCGTAGGAGTCCTTGAAAAGGGCGGTCACCTTTTGCTGCACGCCGCATTTCGTGCAGCCGATGTAGGAGTCCGTCTTCGTGTCGATCTCCTTGACGGAAATGGCCCAGCGGGCGGATTCCGGAGCGGAGGACGCCGTGATGCCGTGCAGCAGCAGCGAAATCTTCAACGAGCGGGAGCGGGGGTTGTACGGCGAAAGGACCACGTTCGCTCTGTCCTCGACGGGAAAGGCATGGATGCCGGAAGCGCTGCCCTCTTCAGCACGCCCCCCGGCCGTTTCGCGTTCTCCCCTGCGGGCCTCCGCTGCCTTGAAGACCTCGACGATGTCGTGTCCGGGGAACCCTTTGGGCAGGGTCTTCGCTTTCGGGTCGAAATCCCCTTTGCCGGAGGCCTTCTCCCCTCTCCCCGCATCGGTACTCCCCTCCGGGTGCCCTTCGGCGAAGGAGGCGCCCGCGAGGAGGAGGAGAGCGGCGAAAACGATCGAAAAGAGTTCCTTCTTTTTCATAAGTTCTCTCTCGGTATACATTATATAATATTGTACTATTTTTTGGGGCCGAAGTGAGCCCGCCGCATCCCGGCCGGCGGTCCTCCCTTCCCGCCCTAAGAGTCTGTGGTATAATGAAAATAAATTTTTTGGGATACGCATGAAGAAGGGAGAAAAGCATACAGGGGCGGCGGACCCCGCTGACGCACGCAGAGGAGGGTTCCGTGCCCCCCTCCTTTTCCCTTTGCTCTTCCTGCTCTTGCTCCTGAAACCCGGCCCGCCCGCTTCCGCCGCGGAGCTTTCCGAGGTCCTGGTTCACATCAACAACAGCGAGATCCATGTTTCGACCTCGCTGAAGCCCGACGCCCGGATCATCGACGACATGAACGGGGGGGTCACCAAGGAGTTCGTTTTTTACATCGACCTTTTCAGGGTATGGGACATCTGGCCCGACGAGTTCGTCCTCGGCAAGAAGATCGTGCGCATTTTGCGGAGCAACCAGATAAAGAGGGAATATGTCGCGTCGAGCTTTTACGGAAATGTCCATCTCGAAAAGAGGTTCAAGGACCTCGACGCCATGGCAGGGTGGGCCTTTACGATCGAGGATCTCAAGCTGGCCACTACCCGTGAGCTTGAACAGGGCACGTATTTCGTGAAGGTGACCGTGGAGTCGCGCATTAAAAAGTTGCCCCCGGTGGTGGGGTATCTGCTCTTCTTCGTACCGGAGAAGGAGCTGTCGATCTCCCGGAACTCCCAGGGATTCCCGGTCACCGCCACCAGGGGGCAGTAGCGGCTCCCTGCAGCAGAGGCGCTGCGGGGGGCGGAAGGCCGGTACGGAGAGCTGAACGGGGGGAACCCGATTTTTTTCGCATGAGAAAACTGAAAGTGGCAAAGAGCCTTGCAGTCGTTTTCGGGATGCTGCTCCTCGTGGTCCTTATCACCGTGGTGGAGCTCTACTTCATCACGCTGCCCTCCGTTGACCTCGCCACGCGGCTCCTGCTCACCGCGCTCCTCACCCTCAACATACTGGCGCTCCTCACCCTCATGTTCTTCGTGAGCAAAAACCTCCTGAGACTCTATATGGAGAGGCGGCACCGCATCCTGGGCTACCGGTTCAGGACGAAGCTCATGGCCATCTTCGTCATCCTCACCCTGATCCCCTCCTCGTTCCTCTTCATTGCGGCGAGCGGGCTGGCCGCCAACTATATAGAACGGCTCTTCTCTCCCCAGATGAGGGAGCCCTTCGACAAGTCCGTCGAGCTTGCACAGGCCTTCTACGACCTCGGCAGGGAGCGGGTCCTCATGGCGGCTCAGTACGCCGCCGTCGGGAAGCAGCCCTTCCTCCCCGGGATGTCGATCCGGCGGTACGCCGTGGTGCCCGACGCGGCGACGGACACCATACGGGAGGCGTTCGGCGGGAAAACGGGGACGGAGGTGATCTCCGGCAGGGAGGGCGACATCATCCGGGCCGCCGTACCCGACCGCTCAAAGGGGGGAGTGGTGGTGGTGGAGCTCCTCCTGTCGAAGAGGATCTCGGAGAACTCGGAGCGGCTGAAGGAGCTGTACGAGGACTATGTGAAACTGGAATCCTTCAAGAACCCTCTCCGGCTCAACTATGTCATTACCCTGGGCTTCCTGACCCTCCTTATGGTCTTTGCCGGGCTCTGGGTCTCCCTCAAGATTTCGCGGGGCATCACCACCCCCATCCAGAGCCTTGCCATGGCCACCGAGCAGGTGGCGTCCGGGGACCTCAACGTGCAGGTCACGGTGAAGAGCGAGGACGAAATCGGGATGCTGATCGCCTCGTTCAACCAGATGGTCAGGCAGCTGAAGGACAGCAACGACTCCCTCGAAAAGGCGTACCAGGAGTCGGACAGGAGGCGGCTCTACCTCGAAAACATCCTCGAAAACATCAATTCGGGGGTCCTTTTCCTTGCAGGCACCGGCGAGATCATGACCATCAACAGGGCGGCCTGCTCGATCCTCAATGCGAGGCAGGAGGACATTATCGGGAAAGACTACCGGGAATTCATCGCGGGCCTGCAGTCCGAGGACCTGGTCCAGCTGGTAAAGGAGATGGAGGGAAAGGAGATCCGCGAGATCAAGCGCGAGGTGAAGGTGAGCATCAAGGGGAGGATCGCCCTCATCCGCATCTACATCGCGGGGATCAGGGAGTCGTACACGGCAAAGTCCCTCGGCATGCTCGTCGTCTTCGACGACCTCACCGACCTCATCAAGGCGCAGAAGGTCACGACGTGGCAGGAGGTGGCCCGCAGGCTGGCGCACGAGATCAAGAACCCGCTCACGCCCATCAAGCTCTCGACCGAGCGGCTCATCAAGAAGTGGCAGAACAGGGACGAGGATTTTGATGCGGTCTTCGAGAAGTCCACCCGCACCATCATTTCGGAGGTCGAGAGCCTGCGCAAGCTGGTGGACGTGTTCTCGCGGTACGGCAAGATGCCCGAGATCAACAAGGCCCCCGCCAGCCTCCCCGAGCTCCTCGACTCCGTTATCGGCCTCTACAAAGGGTTCAAGGACGTGGATATACAGGTTGCCGTGCAGGAGGGGATCGACCGCGTCACCCTGGACAGCGAGCAATTTAAGAGGGTCTTTGTTAATATTATAGACAACGCCATCAAGGCGATGAACGGCAGGGGGCTCATCACGATAGCGGTGAAGAGCCCCGGACCCGGCAAGGTCGTCATCGAGCTTGCGGACACGGGGCCCGGGATACGGGACGAGGAGAAAGAGAAGCTGTTTCTCCCCTACTTCTCAGGAAGGAAGGGGGGAACCGGGCTCGGCCTCGCCATCGCGAACAAGATCGTGGCCGACCACGAGGGCCGGATCCTGGTGCGGGACAACACCCCCTGCGGCAGCATCTTCACCGTGGAAATACCGGGATAAGGGACAGGGAAGAGCGTGGCGACCAAGGAAAAAGTGCTGATCGTTGACGACGAGGAGGGCATCCGCGAGAGTCTCTCGGGGATCTTTGAGGACGAAGGCTATCTCGTGGTCGCCGCCGCATCGGGCGAAAGCGCGGTCGAGATGATGCGGGAGCACGCGCCCGATGTGGTCCTCCTCGACGTCTGGCTTCCCGGGATGGACGGGATCGAGACGCTCGAGAAACTCAAGGAGATCGACAGCGCCACCCCTGCGATCATGATCTCGGGGCACGGGAACATAGAGGTCGCGGTCAAGGCCACCCGGTCCGGCGCCTACGATTTCCTGGAGAAGCCCCTTTCCCTCGAAAAGGTTCTCATCGTCGCCCGGAGGGCCCTGGAAAGGAAGAAGCTCGAAGAGGAGAACCGCGCGCTCAGGGCGGACCTCAGCAAGAGATGGAGGCTGATCGGGGATTCGCCGAAGATGCAGGCCCTGCGGCAGCAGATCGAGATGGCGGCCCAGAGCAGCAGCAGGGTGCTCATCCTCGGGGAGAGTGGGACCGGTAAGGAGCTGGTGGCGCGGCTCCTGCACGAAAAGAGCGCCCGCGCCAAGGAGCCCTTCGTGGAGGTGAACTGCGCCGCCATGCCGCAGGAGCTGATCGAAAGCGAGCTGTTCGGCCACGAAAAGGGCGCTTTCACCGGCGCCACGGAGAGGAAGAGCGGCAAATTCGAGCTGGCGGACAGGGGCACCCTCTTCCTCGACGAGATCGGGGACATGACCATGCAGACCCAGGCAAAGGTCCTCCGGGTCATCGAGACGCAGGTCTTCCAGCGGGTGGGGGGAAGCAGGAACATCAAGGTGGATGTACGCATCGTCGCCGCCACCAACAAAGAGCTGGCTGAAGAGGTGAAGCGGGGGAATTTCAGGGACGACCTCTACTTCCGGCTGAATGTCATTCCCCTTCTCCTCCCCCCCCTCAGGGAGCGGAGGGACGACATCCCCTCCATGATCCGCTACTTCATGGACGTATTTGCCCGGGACAACGGAATGCGGCCGAAGGAGATCGACTCCGCAGTCGTGAAGGTCCTCAGGGAATACGACTGGCCGGGGAACATCAGGGAGCTGAAGAACGTGGTGGAAAGGATCATGATCATGGTCCCCTCGAAGGCCGTCTCCCGCGCGGAGGTCGAGACCCTCGGGATCGTGAAGTCGGAGCAGGTCGTGAAGGAGTACGACTATTTCTCGTGCAGGACCCTGCGGGAGGCGCGGGACGCCTTCGAGAGGGACTTCATCGTCAGGAAGCTCGAAGAGAACGGCTGGAACGTGTCGAAGACGGCCGAGACCATCGCCATCGAGCGGAGCAATCTCCATAAAAAGATAAAAAGCTACGGGATCACCGAGCAGTAGAAGACTGCGGGGAGGAAAAGCGATTTTGAATAGGGATCATTAGGTAGGGCACCTCTAAGGGAACACCTTTCCGCTCATTCTCGCCCGGCCTCCCGCCGGTCTGCGAGGCTACGACGGCCTGCTCCACCTTCCCTGGTTCCGCCTGGGCCGGCGAAGCCGCTTCAAGGTATTCCCCCAGGGTCCCCAGTTGTATGCTTCTTTCAGAATCCGTCACCCCGCCGAAGGCCGGGGTCAGTTCCTTATTGAAAAGGACTGGATCCGGCTCAGAAGATCTGCCGGGATGACGACAGAAAAGGGAGTAGCCTCCCCTTTCTTCTCAGAGTGAGGGCGTGTGGAAGAAGTCTGAGAGGTAAGGAAGAAAGGGAAGGGTGCGGGGGTGAGTGCTCCTTGCCTGCGACACCCTGAGTATTTCACCCAGGGACACAGGCCATGAGTCGGCAGAAAAGGAGAGAGAGCATCATCTCTCTCTTTTCTGCCGCTACCCGGAGGATACGGGAATCTGGTACAGATATCCGCGAGGGAATACGATAACTCTGTCGCATTGCAAGGGAACGAAGCCCCTGCCCCGACCCACGAAAGGGAAGCGCATTAGCAGCGAAAGCGCACTATGAAGAGACATAATAATCTCTCCTTAGGAGCGATACCTCTCTGCTGCCTCCCCATACTGGAATACTTTTCATTGCACCCTGTCGAATACCACAATAAGGAGCAAGCGTGAGCGCATTGGTAGCAATCATCGGAAGGCCGAACGTAGGCAAGTCTTCCCTCTTCAACCGCATGATACGGGCGGGCAGCCGGGAGGCGTCCGCCACCGCCATTACGGAAAAGACCCCCGGCGTCACCCGGGACAGGAACTACGGGAAGACGGAGTGGGAGGGCAAGGGGTTCTCGGTCGTCGATACCGGCGGCTTCTATGCGGAGGGCCTCCCCCACGAGGACCAGAAGATAGCCGACCAGGTCAGGGAGCAGGCCCTCTACGCCATCGAGGACGCCGACCTGCTCCTCCATCTCCTCGACGGCAAAGAGGGGCTCACTCCCGCGGATGCCGAGCTCGCCTCCGTCCTCAGGAAGTCGGGGAAAAAGGTCCTCTGGGTCGTCAATAAGATCGACGCTCCCGCAAAAGAGAGCCGGGCGCTGGAGTTCTACCGGATCGGGACCGAAGAGATCCTTCCGGTCTCCGCCATCACCGGCTTCGGGTTCGAGGAGCTCATGGACAGGGTGGTCTCCCTCCTGCCCCCTGAAAGGCTTGCCGGAGAGACATCCCTCGAAGAGATGCTCCCGAAAGTGGCTGTGGTGGGGAGGCCCAACGTCGGGAAATCGACCTTCATCAACGCCCTCCTCGGGAAAAGGCGGCTCATCGTCAGCCCCGTGCCCGGCACCACCCGGGACGCCGTGGATTCCGTATGCACCTGGTACGGCAAGAAATACCTCTTCATCGATACCGCCGGGATACGGAAAAAGGTCAGGAGCCCTGCCCGGGCCCGCCGCGGTCTTCCGGGCGCGGCCGGGGCGGATACCCCCTCCATCGAGGGCTTCTCCGTTCTCAAGGCCCTGAGGAGCATCGAGAGGGCCGATGTCGTGCTCATCGTCCTGGACGTGACGCAGGGCATCGTGGAGCAGGACCAGAGGATCGCGGGACTGGCGGCTGAGTACGGGAAGAGCGCCCTCTTTCTCCTCAACAAGTGGGACCTGGTGGCGCAGCCCGAGCTGTCCTACAAGATGCTCACCCAGGAGCTGCGGAACAGGATATGGTTCATGGACCACGTCCCCCTCCTCACCACCTCGGGCCTCGAAAAGAAGAGGATCACGAAGATCTTCCCCCTGATCGACGAGCTCATCGCCGAACGGAACAAGAGGGTCTCCACCGGCGAGCTCAACCGCTTCCTCGCAAAGGCGGTCGCCCCCCATCCCTTTCCGCGCTACCGGGGGAAGGAGCTGAAATTCTTCTACATGACCCAGGTGGAGGTGGCCCCCCCCGCGTTCACTCTCGTCGTCAACTACCCGGCAGCCGTCAAGGAATCGCACCTGCGCTTTATCGAAAAGGCCCTGCGGGAGAAGTATTCCTTCAAGGGCGCTCCTCTAAGAATTTATGTTAAGCCTCGGTGAAATATGATAAAATATCGTTTAGGACTGCGGTTCCCGTACGAAAGAGCTCCCGTACGAAAGAGCATGGGACCGCCGGGAAGACGGCACTCGGATTTCCGGCTGCAATCCACAGGAGGAGAGAGAACATGCAGAAAATTCTGGTAGCGCACGACGGTTCCAAGTCATCCGACAAGGCATTGAAAAAGGCTGTTGAGTTATCCATGGGCACAAACAGCTCCCTCACCGTCCTCGCCGTCGTGCCCGAGCTCTACCTCACCGAGCTCCCCGAGGCGGACCGGAGCCGCATCTTCGAGTCCCTTTCCGAGGAGACCCGGCAGGCGATGGAGAAGATCAGAAAATCCTTGTCCGGCAAGTCTATAGAGGTGAAGACGCTGATCCGCCAGGGAGACCCTGCCGAGAAGATCCTCGAAACCGCCCAGAAGATGAAGGTCGACCTGATCGTCACCGGCTCCCATGGAAGGCACGGAGCGAAGAAATTCCTTCTCGGGAGCGTATCGGCGAAGGTGGTCGACTACTCGAAATGCCCGGTGCTCATCGTAAAATAAATACGGGAAAGGGTTTCCAGGGAGGCGGCGCCTTCCTGTGGGGAGCACGCCGCGGACTTTCCCCTTTCTTTCCCCACGGCACAGACCCCCGCCTCCTCAACGGCCGCTTTTCGCGCCTCCCCGTCCCTTCCCCGTCCTTGGGATGAAAAGCGGCAGGGCTTCCCGGTAGGTCAGGGGAGCAAACCCGAAGTTCCTTTCCACGGAATCCCTTGCGCAGATGTTGTCCGTCTGAAGAAGCTCCAGTTGCTCGCGGGTGACAGGGGGGATCTTCTTGCCGAACATTTCCCCGACGGCGCGGGCCATCCGCGCGAAGGGAAGGCTCATCTTCACCGCTCCGAGGGGAAGGTGGATCACGGGCTTATTGACGCCCATCGCCTCCATGAGCTGATTGATAATCTCGTTGTAGGTGAGATGCTCGGGGCCCCCCAACTCGAAGAGCCGGGAGGGGAGCCCGGCGCTGCGCGACGGGTCGGAGAACAGGCCCAGGAAGCACTTCACCCAGTCCTCCACATAGAGCGGCTGGAGTCTGGCTTCGCCGCTCCCGGGGACAGGCACGAAGGGGCCGAGGGAGATCAGCTCCTTCATCCTCGTGGTAAAGCCGTCGCCCTCGCCCACCACCAGGGAGGGCCTGAAAATGGTGAAGGGGATGCCGCTCGCCCTGACGATCTCCTCGGCTTCCGCCTTTGTTTTCGCGTACTGCGCCTTCGCCCCGGAGGAGGCGCCCAGGGCGCTTTGATAGAAGAAGTGGCGCACGCCGGCGCTCTTCGCCTCCTCGACGAGGTTCCCGGTCCCCCTGACATGGACCCTCTCGAAGGTCATCTCCCCTTTTTCCTCGATGATCCCCACCAGGTGGACCGCAACACTGCATCCGTCGAGCTTTCCCCGGAGGCTCTCCCGGTCGGTGATATCCCCCGTGACGACCGCCATGCCCGCAGCGGTGCAGCGCCGCGCTTTTTCGGGGTTCCTCACGAGGCAGCGGGCGGCGAGCCGGGCAGCGGCAAGGCCGCGCATCAGGTGCGAGCCGATGAAACCGGTGGCTCCGGCAACAAAGAACATTCTTTCTACCCGGAGAGCAGCTTCCTGAGGTTTTCCCGGGAGGCATCCTCCACCTGCCGGTGCAGGCTGTTGCCATGGGCATCCATCGTGACGACGGCGGGGAAGTCTTCCACTTCGAGCAGCCACATCGCCTCGGGCGCGCCGAACTCTTCGACCATCCAGCCGCCCGCCACTTTTTTGATCCTGTCGGCAAGATAGACGGCGGCGCCGCTGATGGCGTTGAAATAGACGGCCCCCGCCTCCTGAAGGGCGGAGCGGGTTTCCTCCCCCATCCCCCCTTTGCCGACAATCCCCCTGAGGCCGTACCGCCGGATGACCTCCGCCTCGTACAGCTCCACCCTCATGCTCGTGGTGGGTCCTGCGGAGAGCAGCCGGTACGTGTCGCCCTCCTTTGCGATCAGGGGGCCGCAGTGGTACAGCACTCCTCCTTCCAGCACGAAGGGGATCTCCTTTTTGTCCGGTTTCTCCCCGACGAGGAACTTGTGCACCCTGTCCCGTCCGGTCACCATCTGTCCGCTGAGCAGCACCATCTCGCCCACCCGGAGGCTCAGGGCGTCCTCGCGCGAGAGGGGCAGGCGTATCCTCCGCACGGGCGTCCCCACGAGACCCTCGCCGTGCGCCTGTCCTTCCTCCGCCGACGGGGAGCGCCTCTTCTCCCTGCCCAGGGTCCAGGGGCAGCGCCCTCCTGTTTTTTTCTCTACCATACCAGTCTTCCCCTCCTGTTCGCCCAGCAGACAAAGGAGACATCGACAAAATAGGACGCAGGGTGGCGTTCGGCCGCGGCGACCTTGACCCCGAGGGCGGTGGCCCCCCCTCCGAAGCCGAGGGCGCCGATGGCAAGGGAATTGACCTCCCTGAGGAGCCGCGCCTCGAAAGCGGCGAGGGCCTCGTCGGGATGCCTGTCGGTGAGACGCCGCATGAGCTGCCGTTTCGACAGGGCGGTCACCTGGTCCTTCGCGCCCCCGACGGCAACGCCGATGGTGTAGGGGGGGCACCCCTTCCCCTGCGCCTTGAAGACCGCGTCCAGAACGCATTTCCGGACCCCCTCGAAATCCCGTTCCGCGACGGCCCCCTCTCCCGCGCCGTCCTCGAGCAGGGCGGGGAGCTTGTAGAGCTGCCCGATGTTTTCGGAGCCTCCGCCCTTCAGCATCAGGTCCACGGTGAGGGTCTGCTCTGCGACCTCCTCTGCATAGATGAGCGGGAAGAGCTCTCCCACGTTGTCTCCCGTATTCTTCTCGGTGACGCTGTTCACCGCATTCGGCCGCAGGGGCACCTTCTGCGTGGCGAGGCGGGTGGCGTCCCGTATGACGTCTTTTATGAGCTGCTGGCTCAGGCCCCTCGGGATCTTGACGAAGAAGACGGGGAAGCCCGTGTCCTGACAGAGGGGGCGGGACGTGGTGCGTGCGAGGGAGATGTTCTTCAGGATGATCTCGAGCGACTCCCCGGCAAGGGGGGTGGACTCTTCAGCCTGCGCCCTCTTCAGGGCCTCCTCCACATCGGTGGGAATGGACGTGGCGACTTTTCGGTACAGCTCGACAATGCCATCGCGAAGCTTCAGCACACCGCTCTCCTTTTACGCATACACATCCTTAGGATACCAGAGAGCACAGGTGATGTCAAAAGAGGGCCTCTCCCCGTGGAGCACCCGGAAAGAGCGGGGATTCCAGGATAAATATTATTTATCTATCAAGGAGTTGCCATGTGTTGCTCACCCTGACATTGCTGTCCCTATCGCCGGCTTCATCGACGCTGCTCGCCTGCTGAAACGAAACCGACGGGAGAGATGCGGCGAGAGTGCAGGCATTGTTCGTGTAAAGGCTGACCGGGGTGGCATCGGTGAAATTGACGCTGAAATCGGTATTATTGGCGATCCGCGTGCAGGCGCCGTATGCCCCGCCTCTCACCCAGAAGGCGCTGCCCCTATTGTTCCGCACATTATAGGTTCCATACCGGTAGATGACGATCGTATACGGTCTGGATGCGTTCTGGGCGGAAGGGCAGCTGTCGGTGAGGGTAACGGTGGCGTTGTAGGTGCCGGCGGTCGTGGGCGTCCCGCTGACCGCACCCGAGGAGGCGTTGATGGACAAACCCGGAGGCAGGTTCGAGGCTCCCCAGGTATAGGGGGTGATCCCGCCGCTTCCGGTGACCGTGGTCGTCGTGTACGCGGTGCTCCTCACCCCGTTCGGCAGAGAGGAGGTCACGATAGAGAGGGCAGGACAATACGTCACGACTGCTGAGCAGGGGCTGCTGCCTCCCGCATTGGAAACGGTGAGGGTGAAGGTGTTCGCTCCGGGGGTGCTCAGATTTGCGGTCGTGCAGGTGCCGCCGCCGCCGCTCGAATTGGTAAAGTTGGAGCAGGACCCCCCCGGAAGCGGGGCCGACCATGTTCCGTTCGCCGCCCCTCCGGCCACCGCCCAGGTCAGATTGGCGGCGCCGCTGTTTACCACCGTTGGACTGGCGGTGAGGGTGCAGCTGGGCCAGCTGAAGAGGCCCGCGTTGAAGTTCGAGAGGGTGGCGACGTCCACACTCGCTCCGGTCGCCTCGGTGAACCCCATTTTCACCTGATTCATCGCACCGGACAGATTGAAGCAATGGGTCACTTTCGGTGCGCTCCCCGTAAAGTTGCCGGTAATATCGTTGCAACCGGCGCAGTCGACCCAGACCTTGAAGAAAGCGTAGGTGTTTCCGGCGATCTCGCAGGTGGCGCAGGTGTTGGTGCAGCCGGTATGCACCTCGATTCTCGCACTATGGGTGGCGCCGTCTTCCAGCCAGGTGACGGGGTAGCCGTTGCCGAAGGCGTTATCATAGACGCACCCCGGATCGGTCCCGTTGCAGGCGGGGTTGCCGCCGACATTATGCGTATTGTCCCCGTACGTCCCGGCAGGCAACCCTCCCGTATGGGTGCTGGTGGACTTTACCACCGCAACGTGATTGTAACTGCCCGCAGGGTCGTTTCTCCCGTTGTTGGGGTAGGTATCAAATTCCACCGCCACGCTCTCTCCGGGAAGGCCGCAATAGCCGAGGAACTCGCCGAAACCGCCGGTGCACTGGAAGTTCGGATTTGTCGTCGCATTATAGGTCGTTCCCGTGCCGCAGTAGGTGGTGGGGCTGGAGCCCTGCATCAGGGCGAAGGTAAAGCCGTCGGCGTACGCGGTACTGTTTCCGCTGCTGTCGATGTTGGCGAAGCTGAAGTTGAAGAAGGCGCGCAGGGTCCTGTTGGCCAGGGTCACGGTCGTCGGGTACCAGACGCACCCGGAGGTGTTTAAGAGGCCGCCGCCGAACGTAACAGTATTGGTCGAGGTATCGACACTCACCGCAGGGGAATTGTTTTCGACCACATTGAGCGAGAAGCCGGTCATGTCTCCGGGGTCGGAAAAGCTTATGTCCTCTCCCACGCAGTTCTTCACTCTCAGGGCAAGCGCCCTCTGTGCGGTGTTCCCGTTCGTATCGTTCGCGTTCACGAAAAAGGTATGGAAGCAGGGGGGCGTTGCGCAGGCCGGCGTCCCTGAAATCGTGTAGTAGTCGTACGCGCCCGACGCGGCAACCGTCCAGGCGGGCGTGGGAGTGACGGAGTTGCTCCACGTGTAGTAGGGGCTTCCGGAAGAGGGGACTCCGCCCTCCGCGTAGACAGCGGCTGAATAGGCCTGGCCGATGCAGGCGTCGGGCAGCTGGTTGTTCAGGATCTTCAGGGCTCCCCGCGTCGTTCCGGAGCATCCCGCCCTGCTCTTCAGTTCGCCGAGGGTGACCCACCGGACGACATCGTCGTAGGATTCGCCCCTGTTCATGTCGGTTGTATAGGCGTCGAGGGTGACTGAGGAGTCGTAAACGTTTACCGTGGTGGCGGCGGTGACCCCCCCGGTTCCGAAGGTCTGATTGTTGTAGTTTTCTCCCCCGCTCAGCACGATAAAGGCCACATTGGGAAGAACGGCGGCCGGGGCCGCGCATCCCGCGTCTGGGCAGAGCCGCACCGTCAGGTTGGTGGTCGCCCTGCCGCAGAGGCCTCCCTGCGCGGGGTCCGCCAGGTGGTTGTCGTAGATATAGAAAAGCGGCTTGGACCACGCGTCGTTGGGATTCTGCACTGCTTCGGCAAGCTCGTCTCCCTGTGAAGTGCAGTATCCGGCGTTGTCGTTCGCCGCGCAGGGCAGCCTCTTGTTCGGCTCGGCCCAGCTGATGAGCGCTTTCACCGTCGCGTCGAGGGTGTCTTTCGTCGCGTTCACCTTTCCGCGCCTCGCGAGGGGGCCGAACGTGGCGAGGCCGACGGCAAGGAGGGAGGCGACCACCAGCAGGACCAGGATCACCGGCACGAGGGCGATGCCTTTTTCTCCCCGGGGAGCCCTTTTTTTCATCCGTTCCGCCGCTCCTCCCTCAGGGATTGACCGTAATGACGAACGACTTGCTCGCAATGTTGTCGTTGCCCGTCGCCGCGTCGTTGTTGTCACGCGCAAAAAAAGTGAGGGGATAGGTTCCGAACGCGTTCGGAGAGCCCGAGACATTCACCCCTCCGGACAGCACCCAGGAGCCTTCCGCCAGCGCCGTACAGTTGGCGCTGAAAGGGATATTCGCCGCACCGGGGCCGGTGAACGCGAGATTCGCAGGGGCGTTGATTACTGAGTTCTGGATGCACCACCGGAAGTTCCCGCCGCCGAAGGGGACGCCGCCGTCTGCGTAGACGCCGGCCACGTACGCGCTGTTCACCGCACCGAAGGGAAGCTCGTTGTTCACGATCCGCAGCTGCGCCCCCTGACAGCCCACCTTTGTCCTGAGCTCGTCCAGGGTGACCCATTTGACGATATCGTCGTACGGCTCCGACCGGTCGGGGTCCGCGGCCATGGTGGCGGCGCTGGGGCAGGTGGCGGAGTCGGTGCAGTCGTCACGGTTCACGGCGTCCATGTTGTAGACGGTCACTGTCCCGGCGACGGAGTTGGTCTGGATATTGAAATTCTCCGCCCCGCTGATCACTACGAAGGCGACGTTGACGATGGTCGAGCAGGCGCCGCTCGAACAATCGCTGACGCGCAGCGCCGTCGTTTTCCTGCCGCAGAGGGCGTCGGTGGCGCCCGAGGGGATGGCGACGAGGTTGGAGTCGACGATATAATAGAGGGTTTTGCCGAAGGAGTCCTGGGAGCTCCGCACCGCGCCGGAGAATTCCGTCGCCGCGTTGGGGAGGCGCCGGTTCGTGGAGGCCCAGCTGTTCACCGACTCCACCGCGCCGTTGACGATCTCCCGCGACTCGCCGTACTTCACCTTCCGGGTCAGGGGGCCTATCAGGCTGATCCCCAGGGAGACCACGACGCCGATCACCACCAGCACGATGGCGAGCTCGATAAGGGTGAAGCCCCACGGATGCGCGGAGCCCGTTCTTCTTTTCATTGCATGCCCTTCATCCCCTGCCGGCACCTGCACGGGCTGCCTGGTCCCGCAACGAAGACAGTCTGCATACGCATCCCCGTCATACATCTCCGGGATGATAAAGGAAAAGGGAGGCGCACGCCTCCCTTTTCTCCGTACTGACGATACCTCGCTCCTTAGCGGAGCCGGTACGCAAGCCCCTTGATATTCGTCGGCGTTACCCAGTCTCCATTGGACGACCCGAGGGTAATGGCGGTAAACGTGTTGGCGGCGGCGGTGATGGCGGTAAAGCCCGTAACGACGGTGTTCCCGGCGGCATTGGCGCCCGAAACGCCGTCGGTAGCCGTATCAAACGTTTCAAAGTACTTGAGAGCGGCGAGGTCTCCCGCATCGGTCGGGTCAAAGGTGCCGGCGCAGGCGCTGCCCTTGCATAGCACCAGGTAGTTGGGGCCGTTTACTGTTGCGCTGCCGACATAGGCATAAAACGTAGACGCCCCGATCGTAAAGGAATTGTGGGGCGTATTAATAAACTGGGCGGCGGTGAGCTCGAGCTGCGGGTCGGAATCGCGAATAATGCCGTCCCGGTCGGCGTCTCCGGGGAGTCTGCCCTTTCTGTCCAGGTAGTTGTACAGCGAGGTCTCCCAGGTGTGCACCTCGGTGGCGAATTTCTTCGACCGCGCGTTGTCGATCAGGTCCTGTCCCTTCAGCACCGCTCCCAGGATGATGCCGATCAGCACCAGCACGATCGCCAGCTCGATCAGCGTAAAGCCCTTTTCCTCTCTCATAAGAATCCTCCTTTTTTTCTCGTTACGGCCCTCATTGCGGTCCCTGTCTGCGGGCGCTTTCCGCGCCGCCCAGCATCGTGGCCTGCAAGAATGCCGTTAAATGTAGCATTTCCCGCAGGTCTATTGCAACCGGTACGCATGTCGCTGTCCCGCAGCGCTTTTCCGGGGCCGGACTCTCCGGGATTTCCGGCCGGAATTTCCGGAGGCGGGCGGCTAGTGGAGAAAGTGCCGGGAAGGAGAGAGCACCGATAGAGGACCGATTGCACCTTGATTTATCGGCAGTACGCTATTATATACTATCCGCTATGAAGCTCCTGGGAAAAATGCCGGTCCTGGCCCTTGGCGCCCTTTTGCTGTTCCCCTCCGCCCTGCCTGCCTTCTGTTTCGACGATGCCGCGAGGGAGTATGCGATAAGCCCGCTGCTTCTGGAGAGCATCGCGAAGATCGAATCGGGCCTCAATCCGGCGGCTGCGAACCGAAACAGGAACGGCTCCACCGATATCGGGCTGATGCAGATCAACTCCTCCTGGATCGCCCCTCTCGGGCTGGATTCCGCGCGGCTCGCCGCCGACCCGTGCTACAACACCCGGACAGGGGCCCGGATACTGAGCGGATGCATCGACAGGCACGGATACACGTGGGAGGCGGTGGGCTGCTACAATGCCCGGAGCAGGGAGAAGAGGATCGGGTACTCCTGGAAAATATACGGCGCACTGAAAGAGAACAGGCCGGCGGAGGCGCTGCGCCCCCTTTCTCCCGCGCACGATGCCGCCGGAGGGGTTTCCGGATCAGGAAAGGCCGACCGGGGCTCCTCTCTTTTCTTCAGCGTCCGGGACAGGGATGATGATCTGTCCGCCCTGCCCGCAGGCCATCTCTTCATGGTGGAGGGAGAGACGCCGTGAGCCTTCTGGCGGACCTCCTCTCGAAAGTAAAAGCCACGGGCGGAAAAAGGGACGTACCCCCCGATCTCAGGGAGGCGGTGGCGGACTTTGCACGCAGAGCCGCCCTGCGGAGAAAAGTCGTCGTCCTGTCCCTTGCGGCGCTTCTGGCGGTCGGCTCCGGTTTCGGGGCCGTCTATGTCCTTGAGCACTATGTAAAACCGGCGGGCAGGCAGAAGGAAGCGGCGCGGTCCGGTGCGGCAGCGCCGCTCCCGGCGGCATCCCCTGCAGCGGTGACCGCCGCTTCCGCAACGCCTTCTCCGGCCCCCGTCGCCCCTGTGCCGCAGCCGGGCGGGAGTGCGCCGCCGGAACCCGCCGCCGGGGCCAAAACAGGAAATAGAACAGCGGCAGGGGAGAGCGCACCGCCCCGCGCGCCGCTCCCCAAAAGGCACAAGAATACCTCCGGCGCGCCGCAGCGTGTTGTCCGGAAAAACAAGCCGGAGCAGCAGGGTGAGATCGGCTCCCCGCACGAGAAGGCGGCTCCCGTCGCCGTTCCGGCATCTACCCCGATAGCGGCCCCGGGAGCGGCACCCGCTCCCGCGCGGCAGCAGCCCTCCCGGGAGGAGCTCGCCGACAAGGACACCTGCCTCTATGCGGCGCGGACCTTCGAGGCGAGGAAGGAGTACCCGCAGGCGCTGGCTCAGTACAGGAAGGCGCTCGAGCTCGACCCGGAGAGCTATCTGGTGATGAATAACATCGCCGGTGTTCTGATTCAGACGGGGGCCTACGAGGAGTCGATGCACTACTCCCGGCGGGCGCTCGCCGCACGGCAGAATTACGCCCCCTCCCTCGTCAACCTCGGGGTTGCCTCGATACGGCTCAACAACCTGACCGAAGGAGAAGGGTATCTCTCAAAGGCCCTGTCCATCGAGCCCGCGAACCGCCTCGCCCTTCTGAACCTCGCCCTGCTGCAGGAGAAGACGAAAGAGTACGACAAGGCTTCCCGGGCCTTTACCCGCCTCGCGGAAACGGGGGATCTGCAGGGAAATCTGGGAATGGCGCGTATCGCCGAAAAAAGGGGACAGCGCCGCGAGGCCGTGCGGTTCTACCGCGAAATCCTGTCCCTGAACGATCTGGATACGAAGACGCGGAAGATGATCAATGAGCGCCTCCAGGCCCTCGACGACGGGGCGCAATAAAGACAGGAAAAGGTAAAGAACAGGTAAAGGTAGAGAAACAAAAGAGAAAGAGAGTTGCTTCAGGAGACTCCGTTAGAAGAGAAGAAATTGCTTCAGGGTACGGCCCTTCGCAATGACAAAACACGAAACCTCTTGCCGTCATTGCGAGCGGAGCGAAGCAATCCCAAGGGGATGCTTGCTCATCATGCCCGTTGCTGTGGTGCCGTGGGTTACTCCGCTACTACTTTCTCCGAGATCCAGCCTTCCCTCCCCGATGTCGTGATGATCCTGAACCATCTCTTCCCTTCCACCATCGTTTCCTCCTGCGCTTCAAGCACCGCTCCGCGGGAAACCCAGGTGACCGGCGGAGCGCCGAGAGCAGGGAACTCCCGCAGGGTTGCGGAGCGCACCCGGACGGTGATCACCTTTTCCCGCGCCTCCTTCCGCCCCTGCTCGTGAGAAGCGGGAGGGGCCGCCGGGGAAAGGGGAGGGGCGGAATCCCTCGCCGGGACGCTCTTTTCATTCAGGGTTCCGCCGGCGCCGGGAGAAACGGCGGGAGCCGAAGGCGCAGGGGCTGCGGCAGCCGGGGCGGGAGAGGCTCCGGGCTGCCGCACGCTCTCCTGGAGGACGATGACCGGCGGGGCTGCGGACGGAGCCGGAAGGGCCGGTGCGGCGCTCTTCACCCCCGCCGGGAGAGGGAAGAACTGATAGGCGACCGCCGCGGAGAGCGCGGCAAGGGCGAAAAACAGAAGGGGCGCCGCGAAGCGGAGACGGAGCCGCCGCACGCCCCCCTTTCCGGGTGCGGCGCTGTCCGCCACATGCCGCGCCGCATGCTCGACATGCCGCTTCCGGACATTCCTGCTCGCGTCGAGGTATGCCGCCATCATGGAGCGGGAGGAGAGGAGGTTGATCAGGCGCGGGATGCCGCGGGACAGGGTATGGATACGCCGTTTCGCCGCCTCGTCGAAAGAGGCGGCCCCTTTCCCCGCCTTGATCAGCCGGAAGTTGATGTACTCCGAGGTCTCGGACCGGTTCAGCGGCCTGAATTCCGCGCGCATGGTGATCCGCTGGTTCAGCTGCTTCAGGGAGTCCGAAAGCAGCCTCTTCTTCAATTCGGACTGCCCCATCAGGACGATCTGGAGGAGCTTCTCCTTCTCCGTTTCGAGGTTCGACAGGAGCCGGAGCTCTTCGAGGGTCTCGGCGGGCAGGTTCTGCGCCTCGTCCACGATGATGATGATCCTTCTGCCCTGCCGGGAGTTCCCGATGAGGAAATCGCGGAAGGTCTTGAGGACCGCGTTCTTGTTCCTTTCCCGCACCTCCACCTCGAGGTCCTCGAGGATGGTGAGGAGGAACTCTTCGGGAGAGAGGGTGGGGGTGAGCACCAGTGCGATGCCCGCCCGCTCCTTCAGCCCCTCGGTGGAGAGAAACCGGTTGAGGAGTGTCGTCTTTCCCGTGCCCGGCTCGCCGGTGGCGAGGAAGAAGCCCTCCTTCTGCTCCACCGCGTAGGCGAGGGAGCTGAGGATCCTGTTGTGCTCCTCCGACGGATAAAAATAAAACGGATCGGGGGTGAGCCGGAACGGGTCCTCATTGAGGCCGAAAAACTCAAGATACTCCATTCTACCTCCCTTTCCCCACTGTCGAAATGAGATCGTAGAGCGGCAGCATGAGCCCGATCATGATGACGGCGAACATCGCGCCCACGACCGCCATGACGATGGGCTCGATCATCTTGCCCATTTTTTCCGATATGTCGTCGAGCTTTTTCAGGTAGTGCTCCGAAAGAAACGCAAACTGCTCGTCCAGGTTGCCGCTCGCCTCCCCCGTATCCACCATGCGCACCAGCAGCGGCGGAAAGACGGGGTGCTCCTTGAGGGACTCGCCGATCCTGTTGCCCGCCGAGATGCTCTCGTGCACTCCGGCAATGGCCCTTCTGAAGACCTCGTTCCCGATGACGTCGCCGATGATCTCGAGGCAGCGGTTGATGGTGAGCCCCGCCACGATCAGTATCCGCAGCTGCTCGGAGAAGAGGGCGAGGAGCTTGTTGTATACCACCAGCTTGACGATGGGTATCCTTATCTTCAGCCTGTCGAGGTGATACCGCGCTTTCGGGCTGCGCTTCCCTATCTTCACCGCGACGAGGAGCGCCGCCGGGAAGAGAGGGATGATATACCAGTAGGACTGGGTAAAGCCGCTCACCTTCAGCAGCATCAGGGTGATCAGGGGAAGCTTCACCCCCATCTCCTTCATGGTGGCCATGATCCGGGGAAGGACGAAGGCGAGCCAGAAGAGCAGCGAGCCCATGGTGGTGACAATGGCGAATACCGGATACATGAGCGCCCGCCTGATGGCCTGCGCCAGGTCCTCCATCTTCTGGAGATGCCCGGCAACGTCGGCGAGGCTCCTTCCCAGCTGGCCCGTCTCCTCCCCCACCTTCACCAGCCGCGTAAAGACGTCGGGGAAGAGCTCCCGCCGGAGGAAGACCGCCTCGGAAAAGCCCGTTCCCATCTCCACCGAGCGCTTGATCTCGAGGACGGCGGCCTTCAGATGCCTGTTTTCGGTCGTGCCGGCGATGTCTCCCAGGGCGGTGAGAATGGGGAGGCCGGCGTTGATCATGACCGCGAGATTGTTGGCGAGCTCGATAATGTCGGGCCTCTTCACCCGGCCCGCCCTGAAGCTCCGCCTCAGCTCGACAAGGACCCTGCTCGCCTTCCTGACCGAGAGGAGGTAGAGCCCCCGCGCCGCGAGGCTGCCGTAGACCGCCTCCCTGTCCTCTCCCTCTTCGATGCCCCTGACCTGCACCCCTTCCGGGTCCACCGCCTTGTATGCGTAATAGTCCATCGGCCGCTACCCAGCCACTCTCGCCACTTCTTCCAGGGTCGTTATCCCCTCTGCGGCTTTCCTGACCGCGTCCTCTTTCAACGGGCGCATGCCCTTCCGTATGGAGGCCTCCTTGATCGCGTTGATGGAGGCGGCTGCATAGATGAGTTCCCTGATCTCGTCGTCGATGATCATGATCTCTCCGATGACCGTCCTGCCTGAGTAGCCGGTCCCGTTGCAGCGGGGGCAGCCCGCTCCCCTGAAGCCTTTCTCGAAAGAGAACCCGTACTCCCTGAATACGGCGGCGTCCTCTGCGTCCAGGGCATACTCGGTCCGGCAGTGGGAGCATATCTTCCTCACCAGCCGCTGCGCCATGACCGCCAGGAGGGAGGAGGACATAAGGAACCTGTCCACGTTGAGGTCCATCAGCCTCGGGATGGCGGTTACCGCGTCGTTGGTGTGCAGCGTGGAGATGACGAGGTGCCCGGTGATGGAGGCGCGCACCGCTATCTTCGCCGTCTCCTCGTCCCTGATCTCGCCCAGGAGCATCACGTCGGGGTCCTGCCGCATGAAGTTCCTGCTCGCCAGGGCGAAGTCGTATCCCGCCTTTTCGTTCACCTGGGTCTGCTTGATAAAGTTGACCTTGTACTCCACAGGGTCCTCCACGGTGATGACGTTCCGTTCGAGGAGGTCCACTTCGCGCAGCGCTGCGTAGAGGGTGGTCGTCTTGCCGCTCCCGGTGGGCCCCGTGATCAGGATGATGCCGTAGGGCTTCCTGAAGAGGGTCTTGATCTTCGCCGTATTCTCCGGGTCGAACCCCAGCTCCTCGATCCTCGGGAGGTCCCCGGTCCCCGCGAGCACCCTCATCACGATGTTCTCCCCGTAGATGCTCGGAATGGTCGAAATACGCACGTCGTACTTCCTGCTCAGGAAGGTGAAGGTGAAGGAGCCATCCTGGGGCAGCCGCTGCTCGGCGATGTCGAGCTGCGAGAGGATCTTGAGGCGCGAGGCCACGCCGCTGTGGGCCGCCTTCGGGAGCCCATGCCCGTATTGCAGGACGCCGTCGACGCGGTAGAAAACATGGACGATGTCGGCGGCGGGGGTGATATGGATGTCCGTGGAGTTCTTCCTGATCCCGTCCATGATGAGGAGGTCGGACAGGAGGGTCACGTTGCTCCCGCTGGCAGCGGCCGTCTCTCTGATTTCGCCGATCACCGCGTCGATCCTCTTCTGGATGGGGTTTTCGAGAAAGAAGTACGCCCTCTCCATGGTGTCGTTGAAGCGGGAGGTGTCGACCATGAAGACGCGGGGCTGCTGCTTCGTCAGCCGCGTCGCGGTGTCCACCGCGAGGATGTTGCTCGGGTTGGTGACGCCGATCGCCAGCCTTCCGTTTTCGAGTGTCAGGGGCATGAAACCGGTCTTCTCCGCGATGTCCTTGGGTACGGCGCGGAGCGCCTCGTCGGCAACGGGGAAGAGGGCAAGGTCGACGAATTCGATGCCCGACTGCTCGGCGAGGATCCGGGCCATCTCCTTAGCGGAGACGAACCCCAGCTTGATGAGCGCGTCCCCGAGCAGGTCCCCGGTGATCTTCTGATGGGTCAGGGCGATCCGGAGCTGCCTGTCGTTGATGAGCCCCTTCGCCTTTAATAAGTCACCGATCCGTATCGTTGCCATGCTTTCTTGCTTATCGTGCTATGATGAAGGGCTGCAAGATGACCACCAGCTCCGATCTGCTCTCCTGCTTGTTCCTGCTCTTGAAGAGATTGCCCAGCACCGGCAGGCTGCCTGCTCCCGGCACCTTGTTGTCCTGGAGGTTCTCCGTCCGCTGTATCAACCCCCCGATGACGACTGTCTGGCCGTCCCGCACCTTCACCGTCGTGCTCATCTCCCTGAGGTCCACGGTGGGCAGGGAGATCTGGGTCTGGTTGCCCTCCTCCCCGATGTTCTTGTTTTCGAGCTCGACGAGGTTCGAGATAATCGGGGTGATGGTGAGGGATATTTCGCCGGTCTCGTTGATATAGGGCACGATGCCGATCACCATGCCCGACAGCACGCTGCTGGTATCGACCGAGAAGGTGGTGACCGGAGTGGTGCCGGTGCTGGTCGTCGAGGTCACCTTCGAGATGAAGCTCTTGTTCCTCCCCACGCTGAGGATCGCGGACTGTCCGTTCATGATGTGCACCCGGGGGTTCGAGAGGGTCCTCACCTCCCCCTGGGTCTGGAGGGCGTTGAGCAGGACCGAGACGTCGAGCGCCGTCGAGCCGATAGTGAACCTGTTGGCGATCTGCGCGGCCAGCGACGGGCTCCCGGCAGGGACGACGGAGGAGAAGTTTTGCGTCGAGAGTCCGGCGCTCCCGTTGTTCCAGGTGGAGAGGAAGCTCCAGTCGACTCCCAACTGGAAATTGTCGGTGAGCTGCACCTCGATGACTTTCGCCTCCACCAGCACCTGCCTGCTGATCACTTTCCGCACCGTGTTCAGGTAGCGCTCCACCCTCTCCAGGTCCCGCAGGGGTGCGGTCACCACGATGGTTCCCGTCATGCGGTTAAGCGTAAAGCTCGCTGCTGTGGAAGCCCGCCCCTGCAGCGGGAGGGCCGGCGAGGCCCCTGCCTGGCCGGGAGCCGGGCCGGACGGCGGCGCGCCCGACGAAGCGGCGGCCGGAGACGAAGCGGCGCCCGTTCCCAGGATGCTTTTCAGGGACTCGTCAATGGACCTCCAGAAATCGAAAGCGACCTTGTCGCTCTCGGTCTTCTGGGTGACATTGCCCTTGATGGAGGAGCTCCCTCCTCCGCCCGCTCCGGAGCCTCCGGTGACGGCCCCTCCCAGGATGTCGCCCCCGAGGTCGATGGTGTAGGTCTGCGTAAGGGCGGGATGCCCCAGTTCGTAAATACGGGTGTCCACCGCCTTCACGATCAGCATATTGTTCTTTACCGTATAGAAGTAATCGACTGAGGAGAAGATGCTCGCGAGGGCATCCTCCGCGCTCACGTTCCGCAGGGTCGTCGTCAGGGGCACTTCGGGGTTCACCTCTCTCTCCATCAGGAGGTTGAGCCCGGTGGCCTCCGCAATGACATGGAGCACATCCCGGAGGGGAGTGTTCCGCGCCACGATGTCGACGATCCGTGTCCGCAGCGGCGAGATGTCCTCGGTCGCCGGGACGAAATCGGGGGTGGGCGGTTCCGGCGGGACAGGGACCTCCCTCTTTGCGACCCGGGCCTCGGGCGGGAGCTGCACTTCCCTTTTGATGTCGGAAGAGGCGCACCCCGACAGGGAGAGGAGGCCGCATGTGGCGAGCAGGCCGCAGCAGGCTGCGGAGAGGGGGCGCAGTATTCCCGGCTTCCCGGCACCATCCGCCGGGGGGCAGGACGGGACCTCCGCTCCTCTTTCCGCCTGCGCCCTCATTCCATCTTTATCCATCTCGACCCCTCCCGCCCGTTTATCATTATCCCGTCTCTCCCGATTCGTTCCACCTTTCCGGCATGTATCATATCACCTTCCTTCACCACAATACCATTGACGACCGCAATCCTCCGGTTTCCGTCCACCAGGACGAGCGAGACGTCGATCCTTTCCTGCACGTTCTGCTGAGGCGCAAGCTGCGCCAGCGGGGTGGAGGGGAACGCCTTTCCGGGGGCGGCGGAGGGAGAGGAGGGGGGAACGGCACGGGGCAGGGGGAGAGGACTGTCGAGCGAGGAGACCGTAAGGGGCTGCCTCGGCGGGAAGGTCCTGGGCGCCTCGGGCACGAAAGCGGAGAGGCTCTTTTCATCGGGAGAGAGGGACGGTTTCACCTTCAGAGAGGAGAATGCGATGCCGGCGACGATGACCGCGCAAACGGGGAGGGCGGCCAGGAGGAGCACGGAGCGGGCCGCCTTCATCAGGGCACCTTCCCTTTCGGCGTTTTCATGAAGCCCTTCATTTCATAGACGACCACCGACTTTTCCTTCTCGTTCGCCGGGGACAGGGACAGGGCGGTGATGGTGACGAAGGGGAAGCGCAGCGACTGGAGATACCCCACCGTGTTGACGAGGGCGGCATAGTCCTTCATCGTCGCCCGTAGGGTGACCGGCACAAAAAGCTCTTCTCCCGAGGAGTCGAACGAACCGATCGCGATTTCGGCGTCCCGCATCCTCGATTTCAGCGCGTCGAGCCCGGTCAGGAGCAGGGTCTCTGCGGTGGCGGCGTCGAACCCGGGGGGGACGGCGCTCTTTATTTCCGCGATCGCCCCGCGCATCCCCTCCACCGCCTGCTTCGTCCTGACGAGGTTCGCCTGTGCCTGCCGCAGCGCGGCAAGGGTGGCGGAGAGGGAATCCGCATGTTTCTTTGCGGCGATCCCTCCGGCGAGCACCGCACCAAAAACGGCTGCGGAGGCGCAGTACAGCAGAAACACCCCTTTCAGTCTGTTGTGCATGGTCCCGTCACTTCCCGCTGTATTTCGCCTCTATCCGGAAATCCCTGGCCTTCAGGTCCAGGGTGCTCGCCGTCACTGCAGACCCCGGTATTTTCTTCATCGTTTCCAGCACCTGCTGATACGCCTGCTGCGTCTCCGCATACCCTCCCGCGGCAATCTCTCCCCTGATCTGCACCCGCACGGCGCCGGCTTCTGCGGCGAGATCGAGGGAGCGGACCTGCACCCGCTGCAGAGAGGGGCCGCCGAGGGCCGAGAGGGCCGCCAGCACCTTCTGCATATCGGCCGCAGCGTATGCGCTTTCGAGGGACCGCATGAGGGGGAGGAGCCTTTCCCATTCGGCCCTTTCGCCGTTGTACAGAGAACGGGCGCCCGCCCCCCGCCGTAGTTCCTCCCTCACTCCGGCTATCTCGCGTTTCAGCGCGGAGGCGTCCTTCATCTTCGCGTTAAGGTACAGCCCTCCTGCAAGGGAAAGGATCAGGAAGAGGAGAGCGCCGTACGAGAAGACTTTCCGATGTTTGAGGAGGCGGCGGTACTGCAGGGGCAGGAGAGTGCCCCATGCGATCGTTTTTACGGAGTGCAGGGCCGAAAGGGGCCTGAGAAAGGTGTCGATCAGGGTGTCGGGGGCCTCGATGTGGGGGGGATACATCACCCCGGCCACCGGACAGAGGAAGCTCATGGTCGCCTCGTAGTCGCGCGCCGCCTCTCCCATCAGGAGCACGCGGGCGGGCGTCAGGCGCAGGGACTGGCGGCAGTGGTTGAAGGTCATGTTGATGTTCTGGACGTCGAAATCGGTGATGCCGCCGCCGAGGGACTGCAGGTCCCGGGCAAAGAGGAGCTTCCCCTGCTTCACCAGGAAAAGCATCTTGCTCTCTCCCGCTCCGGACACGCAGAGAAGGGGTTCGTCCGGGAGGCCCTCTCCGGCAGGGATCATCGTGCTCAGCGAGAGGATGTCGGGGAAGAGATACCTGATGGTCTTGCCGTGCCTGTCGAACCGCTCGATGATCTTCCGGAGCTCCTCGTCGGCGACTGCAAAGGCGAAGACGCTGAGTCCCTTTTTTCCCTCCTGCTGGGTCCCCCCGATGACTGAGTAGAGAAAGGAGAACTCCTTCAGGTCGGGAGAGGCTTTCCTGATCTGGGCCTCGACAACGCCGTCGAGGAGCTTCCCCTTTACCGGCGGTACGGTCAGGATGTTCTGATAAAAGTTCCTGAAGGTGCAGACGACGGTGAAGGTGCGCGCCTTCTCCGTCTGCAGGAAATCCTCAAGCTCCCCTTCCTGCAGGATGCGGGTATGCTTGACGACTACCTTTCCCTGGGTCAGGGACGCATGGACTATCTTGATTGCATCGTTCTCAAAACTTATCGCGACCTCGTGCGCCACGCGGCTCCCGTCCTTCTCCCGGAGTATGCTCTTTCACCATGCCGGCTCCGGCCGGAAGCACTCCGGCCGAAAATACATTGGATTGTACGGTTTCCCTCCCGGAAATGTCAATTATGTGACAGGGAAAAACAGAGAGAGGCAGAGTACGGCAGAATACGACAGAGGAAAGGCAGAGGTGAAGCAGATAAAACAGATTGAGAGCCTTTAAGAAAATGAACAAAAGCTGTTCTTGGAGTGAGTCCTCTTTCTGTCATTCCCGCAAGCGAAGCGAGCCGTCCCCGCTTGTCGGGGAGCGCGGGGAAACGATTCCGGACGAGCCGGAATGACAAATTCCCTACTACGTTCATTTTGTTGGACGCTCTTATTCATCTTACCTCTGTCTTTTCCAAAGGGGCATGCACCGTCTGTCCCGGAGGTCTGCTATCCGGCCCGTGACAGGGTCTCTCAACTGTCTCCCGATCAGATAGAGCTTTCCGTCCCGGCCGTACAGCCGGGAGCCTTTCACTTCGAGAAGGGAGCCTTCGGTGAGGGGAATGCCCTCCCGGTTCAGGAACCAGGGGGGCGCGGTGATTACGTAGTACATCCGGTGGTGCCGGCGGAGCTTCAGCACCACCGGGCCCCTCATCATCCCGGGCCGGGAGGCTTCGACGATGGTGCCGCTGACCGTTATCTCGGTGTTCTCGTCGTATCCTTCCGCGATATCGCCGGACTCTGCATACGCTGTGGAAAGGAGGGCAAAGAGGAAAAGGGCCGCCAGCACAGTGACGGCACGGCGCCTTGCTCCGGACGATCTGCCTCTCATGTTTTTCCCCCTCCGCTTCCGGTAAAGGCGGAGGCCCTCTCCGCCTTTACCGGATCGTCTGAAAGTGCTACATCATGCCCGTTCCGGACATTCCCGTTCCCATGCCTCTGCCCATGCCGCCCCGCATGCCCATGCCGCCGCACTGTCCGCAGCCCGCAATGCCGGACTCGTAGGCCTTTTTCTGCAACGCCGTCCTGACATCCACCATCTCCTTCCGCTTTACGGCAATGGCCTCCCAGTCGGGCTTCGCTTGCGCCCTGAGGGCTGCCAGGTCGGTCCTGAGCTGGAGCATCTTCTGGCGGAGCGGCAGGGTGTCCTTCAGAAAATCGGCCTGCTTCTGCTCCTGCTCGGGGCTCACCGCCGCCCCGGAGGCTGCACAGGGACCGCCACCCATACCGCCCCCCGGCACGAAGGCCATCGCTCCCGCCGCAAGGGCAACCAACAATGCCACCACCGCTGCTGCAATCACTGTCCGTTTCATACTGTCTACCTCCTTCACGTGTTCTTGACTGAAGGAAAAGCAATTGACATGCCAACTGGTATCTATTTGAGAGTCCCGGTGTTTTTACCGGAAGGCCCCTCCGGGAGTGCAGCTTTTGCAGCGAGGAATGCAATTCTTGCACTTCCTTCCCCGCACCCTGCCCCTATCCGCCGATTCCGTACTCTTTGATGCGGTACTGGAGGGTCCTCAGCGATATCCCCACTATTTTCGCCGCCTCCCTCCTGTTCCCCCCCGTCCGCCTGAGCGCATTCTCGATGGCAGCCCTTTCGAGGGTCTTCAGGTCGCCGGAGTCCTGCTCAGCGCCGCTGCAGGCTTCGAGGTCGGGGAGCGCCACCTGCCGTCCGCGGCTCCTGATCACCGCCCGCTCCAGCACATTTTCGAGCTCCCGTATGTTCCCCGGCCATGGATACTGCATCAGCCGCTCCAGCGCCTCATCAGTCATGACGAGGTCCTTGCCGAAGCGCGCGGAGATGACGCGCAGCAGGTATGCCGCGATGTCGGGGAAGCGCTCTTTCCGGGCGCGCAGAGGGGGGAGCGTGACCGGATAGACCGTAAGGCGGTAGTAGAGGTCCTCCCTGAATCTCCTCTCCGCTACGCACTCTTTCAGGTTCCTGTTGGTGGCGGCGACGATCCGCGCGTCGGTCCTGAGGGAGGCGAGGGAGCCGAGGCGTTCAAAGGTCTTGTCCTGGAGCACCCTGAGGAATTTGCCCTGGAGCGAGAGGCTCATTTCCGAAACCTCGTCGAGGAAGAGGGTGCCGCCCCCGGCCAGCTCGAACCTCCCCTTTTTCTGCGCTGCCGCCCCCGTGAAGGCGCCTTTTTCATAGCCGAAAAGCTCGGATTCGAGGAGGGTCTCGGGGATCGCGGCGCAGTTGATGTCCACGAACGAGCCGCTCCTCCCGCTCAGATGATGGAGGACGCGCGCGATCAGGCTCTTGCCGGTGCCGGTCTCCCCGTAGATGATGACCGTCGCGTCGGTGGACGCCACGTCCCGCACCTCGCGGAGGACGTCGTCCATGCCCGCAAAAACAATAGCGAGGGGAGGGAGCGCACCGGGTTCCGGAGAGGGTCTTTCCGCCGCGCTCCTTCTCAGGAAAACCTTAGCCGCCGCCTCCCGCAGCTGCCCAGGATCTTTGAGGGGCTTCGTGATGTAATCGGCCGCGCCCTTCTTCATCGCCTCCACCGCCGTCTCCACCGTGGCAAAGGCGGTGATCATGATGAAGTCGGCCCCGGCGCTCCGCTGCGCCGCCTCTTCCATGAAGCGGATCCCGTCCATCTGCGGCATCTTCAGGTCGGTAATGACGAGGTGCGGCCCGTACGACTCCAGGGCCTCCAGGGCGCCCTCCGGATCGTGCATCCCTCTGACCGTATAGCCCGCCTCCTGCAGGATGCGGGTCAGGAGCAGGAGAAAGGACTTCTCGTCGTCCACCACCAGTATCCTGAACTCCTCTTTTCTCATAGGCCCCCTTTATAAGGACATTGCACCGCAGAGCAGGCGGAGAACGCCGGGGAACAACTACACCCGGAATCTTTTCCCATTTTTCCCGTTAAACGGTTTTTTGCTCTGCGTCCTCTGCGCTCTCTGCGGCGAAACTCTCCAGTGGTGAATTGCCCTGTCCGCCCGGAAGCGCGATCCTCACCACCGTTCCCTTCTGCGGCGCGCTCTGCAGCTCCACGCTGCCGCCGAGGGCCTGGACCAGTTTGCCCACAATGGCCAGCCCGAGCCCCGTGCCCCGCGTCTTTGTGGTAAAGAAGGGGGAGAAGGCCCGTGCCTGCAGCGCCTGGTCCATGCCGCAGCCGTTGTCCTCCACCGTGATGAACGCCTCTCCGAACGGGGCGCCGGAGGTCCCGGCCCTCACCTCTACCCGTCCGTTTTTCCCTGCGGCATCCACCGCGTTCTGCACCACGTTCAACAGGACCTGTTTCAGCTTGTCCCTGTCGGAGGTGAGCGTCAGGCCGGGGGAGATGCGGTGGCGCACCGCCGCGCCGCCCTCCTCCTCGGGGGAAGGCCGCAGCGACGCGATCACCTCTTCAGCCAGGTCCCGCACGGAAAAGGTCTGCCGCCGCACTTCCACCGGTTTTGCATAGAGGAGGAGATCTGCGGTGAGGGTCTCGAGTCTCTCCGATTCCGCGACGATCACCCGGAGGTATTCGTCCGCCGCCGCGCTGCCGGCTTCCGCGCGCTGCGCCGGGGTCTGCTCCAGGAGGAACTGGGCGAAGCCCTTGATGCTCCCCAGGGGGTTCCGTATCTCGTGGGCCAGGACCGACGACATCTCCCCCAGCAAGGCGAGGCGCTCCCTTTCCGCCATCGTCCTCTTCAGCTCTTCGGAGCGCTGCACCGCCCGCATGAGGAAACAGCCCAGAATCCAGAGGAGGACAAGGACCCCAAAGATGCTCGCGGCCTGGAGCTGCGCCCCCCGCACCGCTTTTTCCGCCGGATAGGGATGGATCGCCAGCCTGAGGACTCTCTCGGCCGCCTGGATATGCACGGGGAAATACAGGACGAATACCCTCTCTCCCGTCCCGAGGGTCGTATAGGCGTGCACCGGCATGCCGCTTGCGGCTACTGAGGAGAGGGAGGGGTCTTCCACCCTTCTGCCGATGAGGTCTTTATTGGAGTGGAGGAGAGTGGTCCCCTTCCCGTCATAGAGGGCGAGGAAGGCGATCCCCTCCCATTGGCCCCCGGCAATGATGTCCCTGAAGAGGTCCCCGGCGGCGGCATCGCGGGCAAGGTCCCTGTCCTTCAACGAGGCTTCGAGGCTCACCGCGATGCCGAGGGCCTGGGACAGGAGGGAGTCCTCTGTTGCGCCGACAGCGCGGCGGTACTGAAGGAGGGTGCCGGTCGCGGTAACGAAGGTGGCGGCGATCAGGATGATGAGCACGGAGAGGGGGCCTTTCTTCGGGTATGTATCCTGCTTCCCGGACATACCTGATTATACACCTTTCCCGGCTGGGGAAGCAGGGGGCGTGCGGTCCGGGGGAAACGCCCTCCGGGCCGCCTCGATGCAGCGCTACCCGTCCGGCTCGATCAGGTGCAGGACCAGGGCCACGGATACGAGGGCCGCGGTCTCGGCGCGGAGGATGCGCTTTCCGAGGGTCGTCCGTACGAGCCCCCGCTCCTCGGCCCTCTCCACCTCCGCCCTGCTGAACCCCCCCTCCGGGCCGACGAAGAGCGAGAGAGGGGAGGGGGGGAAGGGTCCGGCCTCGGAGAGCCCGTGCGTGCCGCGGCGTTCCCGCACCTTCG
Source organism: Thermodesulfovibrionales bacterium (assembly GCA_046350935.1). Classification (GTDB taxonomy): domain Bacteria; phylum Nitrospirota; class Thermodesulfovibrionia; order Thermodesulfovibrionales; family Dissulfurispiraceae; genus Nitrobium. The sequence continues at coordinate 66,061 of JAXLZK010000005.1, read as the reverse complement.
CGAGCGCCTCGCGCAGAGGCATGCCTCCCTGCTCCCAGAAAAGGAGGCCCGTCCCCTCTCTTTCCTCGCAGGCGCTCAGCAGCTCCCGCGGCTCGCGGACAAGGGGGACCACCGCCCTGCCGCACTGCTCGGCGGCCTCTTCGGCTATCTTCTGCCACCGCTTCACCTTTCGCGTCTCCTTCACCAGGCAGCGCTCGGAGATGACCGGAACGATCTCCCGGACTCCCAGCTCCGTCGTCTTCTGGACGACCATGTCCATTTTCTCGCCTTTCAGGACCCCCTGGCAGAGCACGAGAGGGATGGAGGGCTCCGTGTTCAGCGAGACCTCTCCGGTAATGTCGATGGCTGCCGCCCCTTTCGACAGGGAGGAAACCACCGCAGCATACGCCCGTCCCCGGCCGTCGATGACGGTGAGGATGTCTCCTGTCTTTCTTCTGAGCACTGAGGAGAGATAGCGGGCTTTGTCGGCGGAGAGGATGATCCCCGTCCGTTTCGCGATGTCTTCGGGTGGGACAAATATGGTCATGAACGCATAGCGCCGGCAGAGGGAAAAAGCGGCCCGGCGTCCGCCTTACATCGAAAACAGGTCTTTCAGCTTGCTCTTGAAGCCCTTTACCGATTCGTCCAGCACTTCCCCCCCCTCGAGGGCAAACTCCGCGAGCAGCTCCTTTTGTCGGGCGGTGAGCTTCTTCGGTACATCGATGTATACGGTGACGACCTGGTCTCCCCGGTGGTGGCTGCCCAGGCGCGGCACTCCCTTGTTCTTGACATGAAAGGACTTCCCCGAGGAGGTCCCGGCAGGGATCCTGAGAGTGGCGGAGCCGTCCAGCGTCGGCACCTCCACTTCCCCTCCGAACACCGCCTTGGCAAAGGAGAGGGGAAGCTCGCAATGGATGTCCATGCCCTCGCGCCTGAAGAAGGAATGTTCCTCAACCGAAAGGACCACGTACAGGTCTCCGGGAGGTCCGCCGTAACTCCCGAAGTCGCCCTCACCGGACAACCGCAGCCGCGAACCGCCGTCCACCCCCGCCGGGATCTTGACCGAGATCTCCTTCTGGGTCTTTACCTTGCCGTTGCCCTTGCAGGTGGTGCAGGGGTTCGTGATGATCCTTCCGGTGCCCTGGCACTTCCCGCAGGTCTTTGAGACGCTGAAGAAGCCCTGCTGGAAGCGTATGTGTCCCGTGCCCTTGCACTGCGGGCAGGCGACAGGGGGCTTTCCCGGCTCTGCGCCCGAGCCGCTGCATACCTCGCAGTTCTGCCAGCGGGGGATCTTGAGATTTTTCTCGGTGCCGAACGCCGCCTCTTCGAGGGTCACGGTCAGGTTGTACCGCAGGTCCGCTCCCTTGGTGGCCCGCGTCTTCCCCGACCCGCTGAATGCGCCGAAGAAGTCGTCGAAGATATTTTCGAAGATATCGTTGAACCCGCCGGCGCCGAAACCTCCGAATCCCGCGCCGGTGCCCGCCGCCGCGCCGAAGCCCTCCGCGGTGCCGTACCGGTCGTAGTGGGCGCGCTTCTCCGCATCGCTCAGGCAGGTATAGGCCTCATTGATCTCCTTGAACTTCTCCTCGGCCTCCTTGTCCCCCTGGTTCCTGTCGGGGTGATACTTCAGGGCGAGCTGCCGGAATGCCTTTTTTATCTCTTCAGGGGTGGCATCCCTGCCTACTCCCAGGAGCGTGTAATAATCTTTCATCTTGCTATTATACTCCATCCTTTACGAACATATGCCGAAATCCACAAAACAAATCCCACGTTCCGGCGCCCCGGAGCCTGGGATTTGTGTCGCTGCTATTTATTCTTGTCCACGTCCTCGAATTCCGCTTCCACTACCTCTTCTTCAGGCTTCCTGGTCTTTCCGCCGTCTCCCTGCTCTGCACTGGCGCCTGCCTGCCCAGCTTGCCCTGATTGGTAGACATGCTCGGCGATCTTGTGGGAGGCCTTTGCCAGCTCCTCCACCGCTGCCCTGATCTCTCCGGCATCGCTGCTGCCGTCCTTCGCCTTCCGGCACTTCTCCACCGCCGCCTCGATCTCCTTCCTCTCCCCCTCGCTGATCTTCTCCCCATACTCCTTCACCGACTTCTCCACCGAGTAAACCAGCGTGTCCGCCTCGTTCTTTACCTCGATCAGCTGCTTCTTCTTTTTGTCCTCCTCTGCATGGCTCTCCGCATCCCGCATCATCTTCTTCACTTCCTCTTCGCTCAACCCGCTCGATGCCGTGATCCGGATCGACTGCTCCTTGCCCGTCCCCATGTCCTTCGCCGATACATGCAGGATGCCGTTTGCATCGATGTCAAAGGTGACCTCCACCTGCGGCACTCCCCGCGGCGCAGGCGGTATCCCCACCAGCTCAAAGACCCCCAGAAGTTTGTTGTCAGAGGCCATCTCCCTTTCCCCCTGGTGGATCTTGATGGTCACCGCAGGCTGGTTGTCCGTGGCGGTCGAGAAGATCTGCGACTTCTTCGTGGGTATCGTGGTGTTCCGCTCGATGATCTTGGTGAAGATGCCCCCAAGGGTCTCAATGCCCAATGAAAGAGGGGTCACGTCTAAAAGCAGCACTTCCTTGACTTCCCCCTTGAGCACCGCCCCCTGTATGGCCGCCCCCACTGCCACTACTTCGTCGGGGTTCACGGTCTTGTTCGGCTCCTTCCCAAAGTACCCCTGTACGACCTGCTGCACTTTGGGCGCACGCGTCTGCCCCCCCACCAGAATGACTTCGTCGATGCTCCCCTGCGAGAGGCCTGCATCGGCCAGGGCTTTCTTACAGGGCTCGATGCTCCTTTGCACCAGGTCGTCCGTGAGCTGCTCAAACTTGGAGCGGCTCAGTTTCATCAGAAGGTGCTTGGGCCCGGTGGCGTCCGCCGTGATGAAGGGCAGGTTGATCTCGGTCTCCGAGGCGGTCGATAGTTCGATCTTCGCCCGCTCTGCCGCCTCTTTCAGGCGCTGTAAGGCCATCTTGTCGTTCTTGAGGTCGATGCCCTGCTCTTTTTTGAACTCCTCCACCAGCCAGTCCATTACCCGGATGTCAAAGTCGTCCCCCCCAAGGTAGGTGTCCCCGTTGGTCGCCTTGACTTCGATTACCCCTTCCCCTATCTCCAGTACCGAGATGTCGAAGGTCCCGCCCCCAAGGTCGTAGACCGCCACCTTCTCCTCTTTCTTCTTGTCCAGCCCATACGCCAATGCCGCCGCAGTCGGCTCGTTGATGATGCGCAGTACGTTCAACCCCGCGATCTTCCCCGCGTCTTTCGTGGCCTGCCGCTGGCTGTCGTCAAAGTACGCAGGTACGGTGATGACCGCATCGGTGACGCTCTCCCCCAAATAGTCCTCGGCCGCCTGCTTCAGCTTCTGCAGGATCATGGCGGAGATCTCCGGAGGTGAGTAGACCTTCCCCCTGATCTCTACATGCGCATCCCCGTTTGCCGCCTCCACGATCGTGTAGGGCAGCCTCTTCTTTGCGTGCGCCACCTCAGGGGAGCCGTACTTCCTGCCCATGAGCCTCTTGATGGAGAAGATGGTGTTCTCCGGGTTGGTGATGGCCTGCCGCTTCGCGATCTGCCCCACCAGCCGCTCCCCCTTCTCCGTGATCGCCACCACCGACGGCGTGGTCCGGTTGCCCTCCTGGTTGGGGATCACCACCGGCTCCCCCCCCGTCACCACCGATACCACCGAGTTCGTCGTCCCCAGATCTATCCCTATCGCCTTTCCCATTATCTCCTCCTCTTTATTTCACAAAATGGTGTTTCCTGCTCTCGGTCCTGCGCTCCGGGAAGCCTTCTCCTCAGGGCCGCCGTTGCGGAGCGGAGACCGCGCAACGGGGAGGGCGCCGCCTGTTACTCCGGCTTCTTCGATACCGCCACCATGGAAGGACGGAGCACCTTGTCCTTGTAGAGGTATCCCTTCCGGTATTCCTCCACCACCATGTTCCCCTCGCTGTCGCTCCTCTCCACCTGCGTCATGGCATGATGGTAGGCGGGATCGAAGGGCTTTCCCTGGGCTTCGATAGCGGCAAGCCCGGACTTCTCGAGGGTCCTGACCATCTCGCGCAGGGTGTTCTCCACGCCCTTCACCAGCGCCTGAAAAGCCCCGGAATTGCCCTCAGCGGCATGCTTCAGCGCCATCTCGAGGCTGTCCATCACCGGAAGGAGCTCGTAGACGAGGGACTCGTTTGAGTATTTGACGAGCTCCTCCCTGTCCTTCTGGATCTTCTTCTTGTAATTGTCGAATTCCGCGTACAGTCTCAGATATCTGTCCTTCGCCTCGTCCAGCTCGGACCGCAGGGCCTCCGACGCTTCCGTCCTTTTATCCTCAAGCTCGGTGGAGATGCCGAGCTCTTCCGGCTTCTCCTCGCCGTCTCCCCCGGCTCTCGCCTCTATGTTTTTCTCTTCCATTATCGCTTCCTCCCTCAGCACATCAACTCTCGAATGTTCTGCTCACGCACTGCGCCACCGTGTTCACCATGAAAATCGCTTTCGAATAGTCCATCCTCGTGGGTCCGATAAGGGCAATCACGCCCATGGGGCGCTCCCCCTCCTTGTACGGTGCGGTGACGATGCTCAGCTTCCTCAGCCCCTCGACGGGGTTCTCGTCTCCGATCAGCACATGCACCCCGTCCGCCCCGGAAAATTCGTCGAGAAGGGTCAGGATCCTATGTTTGTCCTTTATGGCGCGCGACAACTGCTTGATCCGTGAAATGTCCGAAAAATCAGGCAGGTCCATGACCTCGTACAGGCCGGAAACGAAGATGTCGTCCCCCGCAAAAGAGAGGGCCTGCTCGCAGACCTGCATCGCCCGGGAGACGAGGGTGTCCCACATCGCCTTCTCTTTCCTGATCCTCTTGACGAGCATGCTCCTGATGTCTTCGAGGATGCAGCCCGAGAACTCCGCATTGAGATAGTCGGATATCCTGTTGAGGTCGTCCTGGGTGAGCTGCGTGTCCATGATCACGATCCTGTTCTTGACGACCCCCTCGTCCGTCAGCAGCACGGCGACAACGCTGTTTCCCTTGTATTTCAGGAGGTCTATTCTCTTGAAGGTCACCTGCTCCGGCTTGGGAGGGATCACGACGCCCACGTAGTGGGACATCAGGGAGAGGGTCTCGGTCACCTCGGCAAACATCGCGTTCAGGTCGCTTTTGATCCGCTCGAGCCTCCGGGTAAGCTGCAGCGTGAACTCGCCGGGGATGCCGGTGTGGCTCTCTGTCTTTTCCGCCTGCAGAATCGCCTCCACGAAAGAACGGTATCCCTTGTCGGTCGGGATCCTCCCCGCCGACGTGTGGGGCTGACTCAGGAAACCGAGTTCCTCCAGGTCGGCCATAATGTTCCGTATCGTGGCGGGCGAAACCCCGAGCGGATACCTCTTGGTCACAAACCGGGAGCCTACCGGTTCGGGATTATTGATGTAGCTCTGCACGACGGCAAAGAGCACTTCCCTGCTTCTTTCATCAAGAATTTCTCTCGACATTTTCCTGCACCTTCCCGCAAGACACTCTTTAGCACTCTCGCTCCCCGAGTGCTAATAATTTACCAAGAAGCCTCCCGGCCTGTCAATATTTACCACTGGAGCCTTCGCTGCATCAGTTTCTCGTACATCCTGGGCGGCAAGAACGCCTGGCAATGGATCTCGTCGCTGTAGTACCGGGTATCGACGGCATACTCGCGCCGCATCTGACGCACATCGTGCTTCTTCGACGCGGTGGAGAAGGTCCACCAGTTGCCCGCGTAGGTCGCAAGGGGGGCTGTGTAGAGGTCCACATGCGGGAAGATGAGCCGCATCTGTTCCTGCACCTCGATCACGATGTCCTTATGGAAATGAAGGGACTCGGTCAGGGTCACGAACATGCCCTCGTCGGTGAGGGAGTCCTTGACGGACTTGAAGAACTCCACGGTGAACAGGCTCTTCGCAAAGCCGATGATGTCGGTGGAGTCGACGATGACCACATCGATGTCGTTGTGCCTCGCCTTGATGAACTCCGCGCCGTCCATGCACTTTATCTCCACGCGGCTGTCCTCCACCCCGCCGGCCACCGAGGGAAAGAATTTCTTCGACACGTTGATGACTTCCTCGTCAATCTCGATGAAATAGACCTTTTCGACGGAGCGGTGCTTCAGGACCTCCCGCACCGTGCCCCCGTCGCCGCCGCCGATGACCACCACCTTCTTCGGGTCGGGGTGCGCGTGCATCACCACATGCACCAGCATCTCGTGGTAGAAGAGCTCGTCCCGTTCCGTAATCTGGACCACCCCGTCCAAGACCAGGATCTTGCCGAAGTGGGGGTTCTTGATCACCATTATCTCCTGGAATGCGCTCGTGCTCTTATGGAGGATATCCTCCACGTCGTAGACATACTGGATCGGCGCATACGGGTCCTTCTCAAAGAAACGAATCATGGTGCAGCCTCCCTATTTATAAATTATAATCCAAAACCGGGGGACAAACATTCACGGATGCTGAAGAGGGACAGTGCAGGGCATCCGCTCTCCATCAGGGTGTGCATGCACACCCTAAATCAAAATCGTCTTCGGAATGGAGAAGCCGTTGAATTCGGAAGCGTACGAAATGGTGTACGCGCCGCTGGCCAGGATAAGCAGCCTGTTGCCCACTTCCGGCTCCGGCAGCTCCACCTCCTTTTCGATCACATCGAAGCTGTCGCAGCTGGGACCGACCAGGTTCCAGGTCTTCACCTCGCTCCTGCTGCCCACCACGTAGGTGTATTTGATCCCGCCCACGCTCTCCATGAGGCCGTTGAAGACCCCCACATCGATATGGAGCCAGTTCTCCCCCCCCCTGCTCGCCTTGCCGATGACAGTCGAGACGAAGATCCCCGCATCCCCCACCATGGCCCTGCCGGGCTCGATGAACACCTCGATGTCGTGGGGGAATTTCTGGTAAATCGCCTTGTCCACCTTTTTCTCGATGGTCTCCACCTCTACCACACTCTTGGTGTAGCGGATGGGGTAGCCCCCCCCGATGTTCAGGACGCGCAGGCGGATCCCGTTCTGTTCGGCCGTCTCCCAGAGGTCGCGCGCCTTGTCGATCGCCGTATTCCAGTTGTAGACATTATTGCACTGGGAGCCCACATGAAAAGTGATCCCCACCGGAGTGAGCCCTTTTTCTTTCGCGTACAGGATCAGCCCCGCCGCCTCGTCCGTCTCGACGCCGAACTTCTTGCTCAGCGGCCACTCGCTCCCTTCGTTGGGTACGGACAGACGCACATAGACATTGCAGCCGGGGGCGTACCGGGAGAGCTTCTCCACCTCTGCGGCGGAATCATAGGAGTAGTACCTGATGCCGTATGCCGCCGCCTGCTCCAGGAACCTGAACGTCTTCGTGGGGTTGCTCGTGATGATCCTGTCGGCCCCGACGCCGAGGGAGGCGAGCAGCTGCAGCTCCCCTTCGGAGGCGATCTCGAAGCCCACCCCGAAACTGTTCAGGAGCTTTATTACCTCGATGTCGGGGTTTGCCTTTACCGCATAGAACACCTTCGCGTTCCTGATATTCTTGCCGATGGCCGCCACCTTCTCCGCCACGACCTCTCTATCCATAAGGAGATACGGGGGCGGCTCATCGCTCAGGGCGATATAGTTCAATACCTTGTCCCATGTATTCTTGCTGATGAAATCGGGAGTTGTCTCCATTTTCTACCTCTCTGCCGCGCTCTCTGAAATAAGACACACTGCCTGCCGACTCCAGCCGCTTTGCCGGAAAAACAGGAATGATATTATATAATAAAGTAAGGCGTAGAATACAGTAAGCGGACAGCGAGCCCGGAGGATTGTCGCCCGGCGCCCTCTGCCGTCGTCTTCTCTTTATCCCTTTCTTCTCAGGTGGATCAGATACTCCACATTCCCCTTCTGCCCGGTGATGGGGGACTGAAGAACGCCCACGGTCCCGAGCCCCAGGCCTTCAAGCCGCCGGCGCACCGTCTCCACCGCCTTCAGGCGCTTCCCCTCGTCCCGCACCACGCCGCCCTTGCCCACCTCTCCCCTGCCTACCTCGAACTGGGGCTTTATCAGGGCGACGATCTCCCCCTCCTCATTCAGGAACTCCAGCACCTTCGGCACCACGAGGGCGAGAGAGATAAAGGATACGTCGATAACGGCGAGGTCCACCGGATCGGGGACCCTTTCCCGTTCGAGATGGCGGATATTCACTCTCTCAAGGAGCACGATCCGCGGGTCCTGCCGGAGCTTCCACGCGAGCTGTCCGTAGCCCACATCGATGCAGTAGACCTTTTTCGCCCCGTTCTGGAGCAGGCAGTCCGTGAACCCCCCGGTGGAGGAGCCTACATCCATAGCGGTCCTGTCCTGCACTGCAATGCCGAACTCCCTGAGCGCCGCCTCCAGCTTCAGTCCGCCCCGGCTGACATAGGGGATTTCCTCCCCTTTCAGTTCGACAGGCAGGTGTGTATCCACCAGGGAGCCCGCCTTTGTTGCAGGCATGCCGTTGACGAAGACTTTTCCCTCCGCGATCAACCCCTGCGCCCTCTCGCGGCTGGAGGCGAGGCCTCTGTCCACAAGGACTTTATCGAGCCTCTCTTTCACCATGCCCCTATTGTAGCAGAGGGCGGCTTTCCCCTGCGCAGCACGCAGTCGTTCGGGTGTGGTGAAAGGGGAGGCAAGAGGAAGCTCTCGAAGGAGGGGAAGAGCGACAGAGGAAGAATTTCGATGCGCCTCTGAGAGAAAGGGAAACGGCTACTACTAATTGCATAGGAATCCTCGGGTGTGAGGCCTTATGAATAGGCACCCTCTGGTGAGAGGCTGGGGGGACCGCTCTTTCTTTGCGAGCGAATTCCTCCTTCATCGTAGAGGGACATCTCTTTCTGATAATGATCCGTTTTCCCTTCACGCATACAAGGGGGCAGGACGTTACCTGCCCCCTTTGCTATTCCAGACGCTCGCTGCAGAGAAGAGGATCCCCTCAGCCCCCCCTACCCACTTCATTTCAGAAATCCTTCCCCTTGGCGAAACCGGGGTTCTTCTCCTGTCGTCATTGTCTCGAAAGCTGTGTTGTGTGCCGTCATTCCGGCGAAAGCCGGAATCCAGAGTCTTTGAAGAGGACTGGATCCCGGCTCAGAGGATCTGCCGGGACGACGACAGAAGAAAAGAGAGGGGAGGAGTGAGGCGTCAAGGGGGCCGCTCCCCAGAGGACAGGAGAATCTGATACAGAGATCCGCGAGGGAATACGATCATTCTGTCGCATTGCAAGGGAACGAATCCCCCTGTTCCCTCACCCCCCGACAGAGAGCGCATTCTGAGGAGACGCAGAAATCTCCCGTGAGAGCGACAACTCTTTGCTGCCTTTGTATCAAACAGATACGCTGCCGCTTTTGATTGCACCCCAGTCGTTTTATTGAAAAAGCGGCACCCCGTTATTTAAAGTATAGGGGTATTACGTATCCACGTTTTTTCCCGGGACTCTTGTTTATGCAGTACTCAATGCCGTAAGCAGGCACGCTCCGGATGTACTCACACTAAATAAAGGCAAAAGGGATAAGGAGCAGGAGAATGGCTGAAGAGAAGACCCGCCGGAGCATCTGCCGCATCTGCCACGGGGGCTGCGGCGCCCTCGTCACCGTCCGTGACAACGCCGTCGTCGCGGTGAAGGGCGATCCCGCATCCCCGGTGAGCCGGGGGTGGATGTGCGTCAAGGGCCTCCGCTCCGCCGACATCGCCAACCATCCCGACAGGCTGCGCGTCCCCCTGAAGAGAAGGGGGACGAGGGGCGGCGCTCAGTGGGAAGAGATTCCGTGGGAGCAGGCCCTCGACGAAATAGCGGAGAGGCTCGCCTCCCTCCGGAATACGACAGGCCCCGAAACCATCGCCCTCGGGCAGGGCACGGGACGGCACCACTACCTCCATACCGTGCGCTTCGCCAATGCCCTCGGCACCCCGAACTGGTACGAACCGGGGCTTGCCCAGTGCTTCATCCCCCGCATCACGGTGAGCAATCTTACCTACGGGGATTTCGTGGTGGCGGACTATTACGGGGAGACCAGGCCCGCCTGCATCCTTTTCTGGGGGCACAACCCCCTCGTTTCGAGCGCGGACGGGGAGCTTGCCGTCGCGGTGAGGCGCGCCCTGCGGAGCGGCTGCCGGACCATCGCCGTCGATCCCCGGAGGTCCGAGACCGCGCAGCAGTGCGAGAAATGGCTCGCCATCCGGCCCGGCACCGACGCGGCCCTCGCCCTCGCCATGCTCCGCACCATTATCGAACAGGACCTCTACGACAGGGACTTCGTGGAGAACCGGACCTCCGGCTTCGCCGAGCTGAAAGCGCATGTGGAGCCTTTCACCCCGGAATGGGCGGAAAGGATCACCGGGATACCGGCGGAAGACATCGTGCAGACGGCACGAATCTATGCGACCAGCAAGCCCGCCGTCCTCGAATGGGGGCTGGGGATCGAGCAGAACGTGAACTCCCTGCAGACGGTGCGGGCGCTGGCGCTCCTGCGGGCCGTCACCGGGAACATCGATGTGCCGGGCGGCGATATCCTCGGCATGCATATCCTCAAGGCCTACCCGACCCTCAAGGACAAGCTCCCCGCGGAAGCGGCGAAGAAGAGGCTCGGCGGCGAAACCTTCAAGCTCCTGGGGGGATGGCGCGCCTACATGCCTTCGGCCCATATCCCCGCACTCTTCCGCGCCATGCGCGAAGGCGACCCGTATAGGATACACGCCCTGCTGATCTTCGGGAACAACCCCCTGCTCACCGTGGCGAACGCGAAGGGCGTCCACGAGGCGCTGCAGAAGCTCGATCTCCTCGTGGTGACGGACCTCTTCATGACCCCCACCGCGGCTCTGGCCGACTATGTGCTCCCCGCCGCTTTCTGGACGGAGATAGAGCACCTCATGGGCTTCCCCCTCGTGGTGGAGAACCTCGTCCACGCACAGCCCGCCCTGGCCTGGACAGGGGAGTGCCGGCAGGACGAATGGATCATGGATGAACTGTCGAAGAGGCTGGGGCTGCCCGGCTCCGACATGACCTACCGGGACATCTACGACTACCAGCTTTCCCCCCTCGGCATCACCTTTGATGAACTGCTGGAAAGGGGCAACTGCTGTCCTCCTCTCCGGTACCGCAAGTACGAGCAGGAGGGATTCCGCACCCCCTCCCGCAAAGTGGAGCTCTTCAGCTCCGTGCTGAAGAGAATGGGATACGATCCCCTGCCTTCGTATGTGGAGCCGCCCGAGAGCCCGGTGAGCGCCCCGGACCTGCAGCAGCGCTACCCTTTCGTGCTGATCACCGGGAGCAGGAAGAGAGAGTTCTTCCACAGCGAGCACCGGCAGGTCCCCTCGCTACGGAAATACAGCCCCGACCCCTGTGCGGAGATCCATGTCTCCGCTGCGCAGTCGCTGGGGATTGCGCCGGGCGACTGGATAGAGGTCTCCTCCCCACGGGGAAAGGTCCGGATGCGGGCAAAGGTGACGGAAGATATTCATCCCTCGGTCGTAAGCGTGGAGCACGGGTGGTGGTTCCCCGAGAGGGCGGCGGAGGGGTTCGGGCTGTGGGAATCCAACGCCAATGTCCTCACCTGCGATGCGCCCCCCTACGATCCGGCCTTCGGGTCTTATCAGTTGCGGGGGCTCCTCTGCGCCGTCCGGAAAAGAGAGGGGGGGTAGGAGCCGGACCCCCTGTTCAGGAAAAAAATTCCGTCCCTGCTGGGAAAATATTTCCCCCTTCCGGGTCCTTTTCGGGACCCTCCGCCGGCCTCCTCTTTCGTAAAAGCTGGAAATACGCCGTTTTTGTCCGCTGGCACGATTCATGCTAACCGCTCCTTAAAACAAGAAAGGAGGTTCGCATGTACAGTTTGAGCGGAATAAACAATATCTTCTCGGGCATTTCCCAGCTCGGTTCCATGACCGACCGCATCCTCCAGAAGAAGGACTCGAATACTGACGGCGTCATGGATTCCGGCGAGGCTACCGGTATCTTCAAGGATCTTTTTTCGAAGATCGACACGAACGGCGACAACAAGCTCGACAGCAGCGAGCTGAACAACGGCTTCATCGCCCGGAAGATAGATGCGATGAGCAGCAATCTCATCAGCGTCAAGGATGCGGACGGTGACGGCGTGCTGACCGCGTCGGAGCTTGGATTCACTAACGACGACTTCGCGAAAATCGACACCAACAGCGATGGGAAAGCGGACAAATCAGAACTGAACGCCGCAAGCCCGCTGATGATGGAGCTGAACAAGACCCTGAATATGCTGAAACAGGTCTCCAGCGCCGTCTCCGGCACCGGAATCAGCGTCACTGCATAGGAAGCGGGATTCATTGCCGCATTTCACGGGAGGGGTGAGCTTTCGCCCCTTTTTTTTTCGGCGTTTTTTCGCTCTCCACTCTTGCAAGAAAGGTGGCCATGACTGAGCCATGATCGAGATAGCGAAATCTTTTTTTTATTTCCTCCTGGCGGGGCTCTGCGAAATAGGCGGAGGATACCTGGTATGGCTCTGGCTCAGAGAGGGAAAGAGCGTCCGGTATGCCCTGGCGGGTGCGGTCGTGCTGGTGCTTTACGGAGTGATACCGACGCTCCAGCCCGCGCATTTCGGGCGGGTCTATGCGGCCTATGGAGGCGTCTTTATCGTCCTCTCCCTTCTATGGGGCTGGCAGGTCGACAAGACCCCCCCGGACAGATTCGACCTGATCGGCGGCTTTATCTCGCTTGCCGGGGTGCTCGTCATCATGTACTGGCCGCGGGGGTAGCTCTCTCTTTTCTCCGCACGCAGTCTCCCGGCGCACCCAGCCACGGCACCCAGGGAGTTCCTTCCTTTCGAAAGCGATGAATGAGGATAAGCAGTACAGCCTTTTCGGTGAGCGGATCAGCAGGAGCGGCGCAGATACTTCCTGCCGAGGAAATACAGGACCCCGCTTCCGATGGCGAGGGCCCTCATAGCGAGGAAGAGGGGGGCGAGTATGCCCACTGCGGCGTCCCGGCGAAGGGCGAAGAGCGAGAAGGGAAGTGTTGCGCCGAAAAAGGCGAGGGAGAAGAAGGCGGCGGGCCAGCCGCTTGCTCTGAACAAGGGGACAAGGACGCCAAAAAAAAGCGCGGCGAAGAGAAAGAGCACCTGGAACTTCAGGCTCTGGGGAGTATAGGTGTCCTTCACCATCTTCTCAGGAAACTTCTCGTAGACGATCATTCTCCAGTACCCTCGTCCGAATTTCTGCTTCATATACCGCCGGACCGAGTCGGGGTGGCGCAGGTGGGATACGACGGCGGCGGGGTTGAACACCATTCTGTGGCCGGCTGCGGAAAGCTTGTAGGAGAGGTCCGTGTCCTCGTTGTTCGCCACGGGAAAGGACTCGTCGAAGCCCCCCTGTCCCCAGAAGATTTCGCGCCGGAAGGCGGCTGAGTAGGTGTCCACCATGTCGATGGAGTCGGCCTCTTTCAGCATCGCGAAGCGCTCCTCGAACTCCGCCTGGGCGAACCGCGCCACCAGGGAGCGCTGGGAGGTCCGGTAAGCCCCTTTCACCGCAGCCACGGCAGGGCCTCCTGCAAAGGGCTTTGTCATCTCCCGGATCCAGTCGGGGGAGGGCACGCAGTCGGAATCGGTGAAGAGGAGGATGCCGCCCTTCGCCTCCCGGGCCCCGTGGTTGCGGGCCGCAGCCGGGCCCCTGTTCTCCTGCTGCACGAAGCGCACCGGGTACTTTCGCGCCACCTCCCCGGTCAGGTCGGTGGAGCCGTCGTCGACGACAATAATCTCGAAGGCTTCTCTTTCCGTCGTCTGATCCAGAAGCGCCTGCAGGCAGGCGTCGAGGGTGGCGGCAGCGTTGTAGGCCGGGACGACGATCGAATACCGTATCATGGCAGCGCGAACAGCTCTTCGATGAGGTTTTTGAGAATATCCTTGAATATATCCGAATTCACATCCAGCGAATCGACGTAGTAGCGAGGCGGGTTCTCATTACGGTAAACGGCGTTCGCCGCATTCCCAATCCACTCCTCGTTTACCCGCGTCCATGTCGCTTTCCCGTTTGTTGCGGCGTTAATCATATCGATAGCATGCTTGTTGCGGTACCATTGGGGCGGGTGGTCGAAACCATCCCGATAGTCCACGCTGGGGGGCTGCATGTGGTCCCATTGGGACTGGATCCTCAGGTACGCCGTCTTCACCGAGCCGATGTAGGCCAGGGCCTGCCTCTCCGCCCACCACCGGACATTGGCGGGAGAGGGATCCATCTCGGTGCTCAGATGGCCAAACAATTCGTAGAGGCGTTTTGTTTTGTCATTGGTCTCGACCGTATCGAGCAGCCAGGGGTCACCCATCGACGTGTAGCTCTCGGAGGAGCCCTCGTAATCGATCAGAAACTTGACGTTCAGCTCGGGATGCCGCGCCAGACAGCCTGCCGCCAGGGTGATGCCGTAGGAGTAGCTCACAACACCGATGCTGCCGGCATCGACGTTGGGGTCCTGCATCACGTCCTCTATGACGCTTTTGAGATCGTCCTGATGCACATACCCGTCAAAGTCCTCCTCGCCTTCGCTTGTCAGATCGCCTTCCTCGCCGCTCCCCCGCCCCTGGGGATTGAACGTAACAACAATGTATCCGCGTTCTGCGAGATCGGACAGTCCGTCATCGAGAAAAGTGGTGCCGCCGGACAATCCTCCCGGGACGATGACGACCGCGGGATATTTGGAGGTGCCGGAAGAGGAAGAAGGATACGCTAAGCGCACATAAATGTTGTTCCCGTTGGCGGCGGTGACCCATTTCTCCGTAATGTCGGCTGTCTTCTTGAAGGTGATCGTCGCTCCGTCAACACCTCCGGCCGCTCCCTCTCCGCCGCATCCCGCGACGATGCAGAGGCAGCAGAGGAGGAGCAGGAGGACGACTCCGCTACGGAAGGCTCTTTGCGACATCGGAGCCCCTGACCAGGTACTTGATAAAGGTGCGTGCGGATTTGAGGTTCCGCCTCATCTCTCCTGGGTTCAGCAGCGTCTGCTTCGCCTTGTAGAGCAGGTACCGCGGCCTCAGGTAGAACTCCCGCCGGGCATGGTCGCAGAAGCGCACCAGGTCCGCGGCGGAGAGCTTTTCCGTCCGGATCACGGTGTTGTGCAGACCGCTGGGGGTGAGCCATTTCGAGAAGTCGTCGGTGGCGATCAGCCCTTTTTCCTTGTACCAGGCATAGGCCTCGGTGCCCGGATAGATCATGATGGGATAGAACTGCGCCGTATCGGGGCTGAGCCTTTTCGCGAGGTCGAGGGTCTGCTGCATGGTCTCCTGCGTCTCCCCGGGGTGGCCCACCATGAAACAGCCGTGGACGAGAATGCCTGCCCTCCGGGCGTCCTCCATGAAGCGCAGCATCTTCCCGGTGTCCATCTTCTTCTTTATCGTATTGAGCAGCATCTGGCTTCCGCTCTCGAAGCCGACGCAGACGCAGCGGCAGCCCGAGGCCTTCATGATCCGCATGGTCTCGTAGTCGAGGTCGGCCCGCGCGTTGGCGGTCCACGCTATCCTGATGCCCCTCTTCAGGATCTCCTGAGAGATCTCGACGCACCGGCTCTTCAGGGCGGTGAAGGTATCGTCCTCGAAGAAAACGGACTGCACCCCCGGAAAGGATTGCACGATATACTCGATTTCGTCCACCACGTTCCGCACGCTCCGCAGCCGCAGCCGGTGCCCCATCATGGTCTGGGGGTAGACGCAGAAGATGCATTGGAACGGGCATCCCCTGCTGGTGGTGATCGTCACCATGGGAAAGAGGGCGTTGGGGTTGAAGTAGTTCCCGATATGCAGAAACCTCTTATAGGTCCTGCTGACGAAGGGGAGCGCGTCCAGGTCCTCGATGAGGGGGCGGCGCCCGGTGCATACGGCGCCTTCCGGAGAGCGGTAGCAGACGCCCCTGACTTCCCGCAGTTCTTTCCCCTTTTCGACCGCTTCCGCAACCTCAAGGACCGTGTAGTCGTATTCCCCTGCGGCAACCGCGTCCACCGCGCTGCCGAGCAGGAGGGACTCCTCAGGCAGGGCCGACACATGGGTCCCGACGAGGAGGACGAAGCTTCCGGGCAGGACCTCCTTGATCTTTCCGCAGACCTCCACATCGTTATAGATGCTGGGCGTGCTGGTGTCCACCACGACCAGCCCGGGCCCGAATTCCCGGAGTCTCTGCAGGACATATCCGAGCTCGAACCCGTCCGCGGGAGCGTCGATGAGATCGACGGCATGCCCCTCCTTCTCCGCGAGGGCTGCAGCGTACGCAAGCCAGAGCGGATAGTAGAGGGTGCCGCTTTTGGTCACTGCCGGACTTCGCTGCGGGCGTGAAAAATTCTTCAGAAACGGCGGATTAAGAAAAGCTATTTTCATGGATCTTCTTTCCTGATTGCTGCATTATAGTATTGTTTCCCCCTCTTTCCGGGTGCCCCCGGAAAGGGGAATCCTGTCTCCACGCGTCGACCGCACCGCAAACGCTATGCGGCGGCAAGGAGTTTAGAGCACTCATTATATACCATATCCACCGTGATTGTCTCCATGCAGACGGGCCTGCCGCAACCGTGAAACAGGGCGTTTCCGTAGCACGGGCTGCATTCCGCGCTGCTCTGCACGGCGGTGCAGAAAGGGAGCTCCGGGGCCAGGAGCGCCGCGCTGCTCGGGCCGAAGATGCAGACCGTGGGCACGCCCACCGCGTACGCCAGGTGAAAGGGCGCGGAATCGTTGGTGACGAAAAGCCTGCAGCGCTTCATGAGGTGGCCCGCCTCCGCGAAGGCAAACTGCCCGCTGCCGTCGAAAACGCTCTCTCCCAGGCTCTCCGCTATCTCCCTGTTCAGCGAGGCGTCGTGGCGCGAGCCGAACAGAAGAAAACCGTACCCCTCCGCCCGGAGCCTTCCCGCAAGCTCCAGGAATTTTCCCTTTCCCCACTGCTTTGCGGAAACGGAGTCCCGCGGGTTCTTTCCCCCTCCGCAGAAGAGGCCGATCGTCCTGCCCCGGTATCTCTCCAGGAACCTCCGGAGCTCCGGCGGGAGGAGCGGCTCCCGGGTGCGGAAATCGAGGAGCACCCCGTCGTCGGGGACCGAGAGGGCATGGAGGAGCGTGTTGTAGGCCGCGGGAGCATAGGAGCGCTGGAGGACCCCGGCCTCCACGCCGTGGGTCAGAAGGAGGCCGGGGGCGAAGCCGGCGCGGACCGGGGCGCCGATGAGCCATGCCAGGAGATGGACGAACCGCGATGCGCTGAAGGCGATGACGGTCCCGAACCGGCGCTTTCTCAGGCTGAGGAGAAGCGGAGCGAGCCGGTAATACTTCCCGCCGAAGAGGGAGTCGTCCTCCACGATGAAGAGCTCGTCGAGGTGCGGGTTGCCCTCCAGGGCGCCCGCCGCCCACCGGGAGGTAAGGTAGCAGATTTTCGCCTCCGGGAATCTCTTGCGGAGCGCCCGGACGGCAGGGGTGGTGAGCAGGACATCTCCCAGGGCGTGCGTCTTGATCAGAAGGATCGGGTCCATCTCTTTTTAATCCGCCGACAGCTGGATGACGTGATCAAGGGTGTGTATGCAAACTGTTTTCGTTTCGGGGCCGTTCAGGCCTTCAGGATCCTTTTCACCATTTTTCGCAGCGCGTAGATCGCGGAGACCGCCGGCCTGTTGTCGAGCAGCGCCACCACGGGCTTCGAGATGAGGAGCCCGGTGATCCACCGGGGAAGCCCCAGGTTGAAAATGTGGAAAACGATGTTCAGGTAGCTCTCCCTCCTGAACTCGAAAATCCGGGTCATATCGAAGATCATCCCGTCCTGCATCGCCTTCCGGTGCAGCTCCGTACCGGGGAGGAAGATAAGGGAGAACACATTGAGGTGGTAGGGATGGGGGAAGCGGTTGATCATCCGCAGCGTCTCCAGAACGTCCTCCTTGCTCTCGTAGGGGTTGTCGATGATGAAATCGTAGAAGGGCTTCAGCCTGCCCTTGAAGGAGCTGAGGAGCTTCACCGTCTCGAGCACCTTGTCGGCCGAGGGGCCGCGCCGGTACAGCTTCTGGGTGTTCTTGCACCCTGTCTGGATCCCTATCTGGAATTCGCTCATCCCGGCATCGATCATGACCTCGACCTTTTTCCGCGTCACGTCCTGGGGATGTCCGAGGCACCGCAGGGGCAGGCCCACTCTCTTCTTGTAAAGCAGTGCAAACTGCTCGATCTCCCCTTCTCTCATGGCGAAAAAGTTGTCGTCCGAAAGGTGCACCTCGCCGATAAAGGGAAAACGCTCCTTCATCCTGCTGATCTCTTCCACCACGTTCCCGATGCTGCGCATCCTGAGATATTTCTGGCCCTTGTAGAGGTCTTTGAAGGTGGAGCAGTAGGTGCAGCTGTACAGGCACCCCCTCGACGCCATGGTATTGTAGACGGTCCTGCCGTTCGGCGATTTCCAGATGTGCTCCTGGAGGGTCTTGTCGTCCATGGTCACCATCCGGCTGCCGTCCCAGAGATAGTGGCCCTTCTGGGAGTAATCGGGAAACGGGAGCCCGTCGAGGTGCTCCTCCACGGGGGGGAGCGCCTTCTGTGCGGGGTCCCCGTCCCCCACGGTCCATATCCCCTCGAGGGAACGGTAGTCATCGCCGCGCTCCATGGCCCGGAGGAGGTTCTTCAGGGAGGTCTCGGCCTCCCCGATGCAGACGAGGTCTGCGTATCCCACCGCGTCCTGGGGTAGGGGGGTGATATGCTTCCCTCCCCATATGATGGGGGTTTTCACCTTCTCCCGCATCTTCTTGCTCAGGCGGGAGACGAACGGGAAGTGGCAGGTAAAGAAGGAGAATCCCAGCAGGGAGGAGCGCAGGGAGACCTTCCGTATCTCCTCAGCAAGGGCATCCAGGGACTCCTCGGACGTGTCGTGCAGGATGGTGGGGGCAAAGACGATCCTGGTGGAGAATCCCTCCTTTCGCAGGATGGCGGACAACAGCCTCACTCCGTATGCGGTGATGTCTTCGTAGGGCGACACCAGCGTAATTCCGGGGATGACTTCGGGGGTAAACGATACCGTTCTCAACTTTCAACTCCTGAATGGGCGGTTTCTTTTGTACTTGTACGCAGACAGTATACCAGTTGTACGCAGATAGTATACCAGAATGGAGCGGTGCGGCGCTCCGGGCCGGGCGGACGTGAGGAGTGTGCAGGCCCTCCTGCTCGCCCTACTCGAAAGAATAGTAGTTTGACAGGTACTCCTTGAAGGATTGGATACGCGAATAGCTGTCCTTTTGCTTGGCGATATTGTTCGTCTCACCGGGGTCGCTTTCGAGATTGAACAGCTTGTAATACTTCTTGTCGTCCCGGATGATCATGAGGAACTTGTAGCCGTCCTTGATCAGGGAAACGGACTTCCCTTGTCCTTCGTATTCCACGTAGGAGATCACGGGCCTTTCCTCGTAATCGACCTCCTGGCCGCTCAGCGCGGGGATCAGGCTCTTGCCGTCGGTGCTGCTTCCGGTCTTCAACCCTACGTAATCGAAGAGGGTTGGAAACAGGTCGATGGTCCTCACATGGTCCTCCACGTTGACGCGAGAGGTCTGCTTCGGGAACTTTATCATCAGGGGCACGTGCAGCAGCGACTGGTAGAGGTTTTCCGCATGGGCGAAGTAGGGCTTGTGGTCCGTCATGTCCTCCCCGTGGTCGGAGAGGACGACAACGAGGGAATTGTCGAAAAGGTCGTACTCCTTCAAGGCCGCCAGCAGCCTGCCCACCTGCCAGTCGGCATATTTGATCTCGGCGTCATAGGCGGCCGTGTACAGCCGCGAGTCCTTGTAGTAGCCGGCGCCGGCGGGAGGAGAGCCGAGGAGCAGCTTGGCGTAGTCGGACAGATCGTCGTACGTGATCCCGCGGGTCTTCCCGTTCACGATATCCACGTCCACCTTGCTGCAGGAGGTATACAGGTCGTCCCAGAGAAATTCGTCGAGGAAGCCGTTGTCCGCCTTGTATTGCCAGTGGGGCTGATCAGGCCGAGGGTCATGAGGAATTTCTGCTCCGGTTCGCGCTGTCGTCGAGCCATTCGATCGCCTTATCCACGGCCTTTTTGTCCAGGCCGTCCTCCGTCTGGTCGAAATTGATCACTGTGGAGTCGTCATCGATCTTCGGATCAAGAAGTGGTATGCCTCGTCGAACTTCTTGTCGAGCCGCTGCACGTACTTGTTCGTCTGGATCGAGACCGTCCGGTATCCTGATTCCCCGAGCGCCGTGGTAAGGAGCGTCGCCTTGGGCTGGGTGCCGGGGCAGGTTCTGGTCGTGGTTGAAGGCATACTGCCCGAGCAGCAGTGAGGTGAAGGCAGGGAGGGTCCACGGAGCAGGGGCGATTGCATTCGAAAAGACGACCGCGGTATCGGCGAAGCTCGAAGAAAGGGACTGGTGCTCCGCTCATAGCCGTGGACCGGGAGGTGGTCAGCCCGAGAGTGTCGATGACGATTACGATGATGTTGGGATTTTTGACCTTGTTCTTGAGAAAGCCGGCGTTGGAGGAGCCCTTCGGAGGGGCGGCCTTTTTAAGGCACCGGCGCTCCTTCTCCCGACGAGGCCGCGGCGCTGCCGCTTTGTACCCCGGCCCGAGCAGAAGGGCCGAAGAAGCGAGCAGGCGTAAAATGAGCGGCGGTCTATCATGTCCATTCCCCTGTTCAATTCAAATGGGTCCGACGGGTCCGGCAGCCGGTTACGCGGGAGCATACGACGGGAGATACGGAAGGACCCCCTTCGCCCCGGACCGTTCAGCAGCGCCTTATTGTAAGAAGAAAACGGGTGTCAAGAGGTGATGATCGGTCCGATGGGCGGGGCTCGGTCCTGTTCTTATAGGAACCATGCGTAGTGGCTGGGGTGCGCGGCGACGTACCTCTCCATGAGCCGGCAGAACTGCGCCAGGAGCTGCCGGTCGCCGTCCTCTCCGTCCCACTCCGCCTTCAGCTCGTCGTGGATGATGACGCGGTGTCTGTCGTCCCGGTCCCTGACCGTAAAGACAGGCAGGACGGGAGTGCCGTATTTCCGGGCGATCTTCGCGATGGAGGGGGAAAGCCGTATCTTCCTCTTCAGGAAGGGGAGGGTGATCCTCTTCGGGTCCACGACCCCGTCCAGGGACATGACGAGAATTTCGTTCCTCTCGAGCACCCTGAAGATCTCCCGGACGGAGCTGCCGATGTAAATGAAGCCGGCGGGAAGGCTCTGCTCGGCCTTGTACTCTATCTCCATCACCTTGTTCTTCATGAAGGAGACGGAATCTCCGGTGAATTCGAGGGGATTGGCGGCGATCTGCGTTATGGGATACCCCCGGTGCCCGAGACAGGGGAGCACCATCTTGTAGGAGCCGAAATGGCAGAGGGCGATGAGGACGCCCCTGCCCTTCGCACGCGCCTTTTCAAGGTGGTCGAGCCCCTCCGGGGAGCAGAGGTCGTCTATCGTACGGGAAGTAAGCCGCTTGAAGGACCATATCTCGAAGAGGTCTTTGCGGAAATTGCTGACGGTCTCGCGGATGATCTCCGCTACGGCCTCCCCGGAAAGGGCCTCCTTGCCGAAGAGGGACCGCAGCTCCTCCCCCATCACCTCGGCCCTTTCCCCTCCGGAAGTGAAAGAGGCGAGGGTCTCCGCCAGCACATGCTTCGTCGCGGGGGGCAGATAGGGGATGGTAAACCGTGCAGAGTAGAGGAAAGCGAGCTTGGGGATGTCCTGGAGTCTGAAAATGCCTTTCATCGGACCCTGCCCTTCGCTTCCTCAGATACGGTTGACGAGGACGGACACTTTGCTTCCCGGTCCGCCCAGATGCCCCAGCGCGGCCTCGATCGCGTCCTTTGACGTCCCCCTGAAGCGGGCCACCACCAGGACCGCCTCGGCGAACCGGGCGGCAAAGAGGGAGTCGTTGCTGGCGCTGAGGGCGTCGGAGTCGATAATGATGCAGTCGTAGTCCATCTGGCGCAGCTGCTCAGGCAGGTCCTCCACCAGGGCCGCGCTTCCGATGCCCGTCTCCCTCCTGAAGTCGAGGACGGAGAGGCCGGGGACGCCGCTCTCGAGCACGTACCGTTTGAGCGGAAAACCCTCCACGGCGGGCAGGGTCTCCCTTTTCCTCTCCTCCTTGCGCAGCTCCTTTGAGGAGATGTTGAAGAAAAGCACCCTCTTCCCCTGCAGGGCCAGCTCCCGCGCCGTCACGTACGCCGCAGTGGTGGTCCCCACCCCGGGTTCGGCGCCGGTGAAGAGGAGGGACCGCGGCAGCTTCCCCCCGGTAAGGGCGGCAGCTCCGGAGATGATGTTCCAGGCAGCGCGCCTGATCTCGTCCCGTTCGATAAGAGTCTCGAAGCTCTCCTCTTTCGCGGAAAAGGGAGAGCCCTTTTTCCGGACACCGGGGAGGCCGAGGAGGGGCCGGGACGGGAGGAGCCTGCCGGCTTCCGCCAGGTCCTTCAGCGATCTGTCTGAATACTCCTCGAGGAGAATGAGGGCAAAGCCCATGGTGAGCCCCAGGAAGACGGACAGGGCGAGGAGCTTCTTCCGGTTCGGGAAATGGGGGGACTGGATCACGGAGGCATCCGCGTAGTTCAGGACCGCCAGGTTGGTGGGTTTCATCGTGAGCAGGACGTTCGCAAGCCCGAGCCCCTTGACGATGCTGGTATACTCAGTGCTCATGGTGCTCTGCTCACGGTCGATCTGCTTGATCCCGAGCTCGACCTCTTTCATGCCGAACATCGTGTTCCGGGTGGAGTCGATGATCTTGTTCAGCACGTTCGCCGTCGTGGTGTAGACCGCGAGGTTGATCCTCGTGTCCCAGAGGCGCTTTTCGAGGTCCGTATAGTAGCTGTTCCGGGAGAAGGTCTCGTTGGAGAGGAGCCTGTCGAGCTCCTTGTGGATCGCCTCCCGGAGCTCCTCGATC
Organism: Thermodesulfovibrionales bacterium; assembly: GCA_046350935.1. Classification (GTDB taxonomy): domain Bacteria; phylum Nitrospirota; class Thermodesulfovibrionia; order Thermodesulfovibrionales; family Dissulfurispiraceae; genus Nitrobium. Next base: position 43,268 of record JAXLZK010000005.1, on the reverse strand, counting down.
TGCTTCCGCGTCGTGACGACCTCGGGGTGCTGCTCGGTCCGCTCCCCCCTCATCTTCGCAATGCTCGTCTCGAGGGAGACGATCTGCTTCTTGTAATCGTCGATGAGGGGGTTCCTCTCGATCACCTGGTCGCTCTTATACAGCTCGGGGATCTTCCTGATGGTCGCTTCGATCTCCTGCAGGCTCTTCTTCCCTTCCTCGACGGAGCGCTTGTTCTGGTTCAGCAGGTCGATGTAGGAGTAGTATTGCTTCACAAGCTGGTCCATTTCGGAGGTGATGTCCACCATGGACTTCGACTTGAGCAGCTCGTACCGCCTCTTTTCGATCTTCCTCAGCTCCTCGGTTACGAACTTGAGCCTTTCTTCCATGGCGGAGAGGGCGACCTTCGCCTCGTCCCGGTAGATGTCGGCGTACAGCTCCGTGAAGGAGTCCACTGCGGCGTTGGCGATCTGCTCAGCCCTCTTCGGGGAGTGGGCATAGGCGATCAGCTCGATCACCTCCCCGCTCTCGACCACGTCCACCCCGATGCCCTCCTGCTTGAAGAAGAGCGAAAAATCGTTGCTGATGACGAACTTGTCGGGGTTGAGCGGCCTCCCCTTCCTGTCGGTGATCCTGAGGGCGGCGATCACCCGCTTCAGCGACTTCGGGTTCTTCAGCATGGCGAAAAAGGTGTTGTCCACCTTGTTCTTGTCCGCGTACTCGAAGGCGCCCACCCGGTCCGGCATGTCCGACGGATACTGGGACTGCGACTCGTGCAGGAGGATGCGCAGGTGCGAGGACGCCTTGTAGACCGGCTTGTAGAAAAAGGAGAGCACAAGGGGTATCAGGGCGAAAATGAGGACGGAGGCGATGAGAATGTACTTTCTCCTCCTGACAATCTCTATGAAACGATCTAAGCTTGACATACCACCTTTCCGTTCTTGTTTTCCTCACCGCTTTCGCGGGCAACGACATGCACGAGGGCATACCCGATGCCTATATAGAACCATATGGGCAGGAAAGCCTGGGTCAGAGATGTTAAACCATTCAGCAACAAAGTTGCAAACCCTGCAATGTAAATTTGCATCCACTTCCGGAACTGCTCCCGGGTGCATTTCCGGTACGCAGCGATGAACCGCCGCGCCGCGACCAGCAGGAACCAGAGATAGAGCCACATGCCGATGAAGCCGTAGTCAACGATGATGTGCACGTAGACGTTGTCGAAGGCGAAGTCGGGCTTGATATACGAATAGAAGCCCCCCGACCCCGTCCCCATGCCGTAGGTATCGAACAGCGCGTACATCCCCTTCTTCCAGCGCTTCAGCCGCGACCCCAGCGAAGAGGACTCGTCGTTGGTCTGGGTCGAGGTCTTGGAGGTGTAATCCAGGGCCTTCTCGAAATCGTTGGTGGGCACCCGCGAGAGGGCGAACCCGACGACCACCAGCGACAGGATGAGGATCCATGAGATGAAGGCGTTCTTCTTCATTTTGTCATTGATGAGAGTGAAAATACCCAGCCCGAAGAGCAGGGAGAGGAGCGGCCCCTTGCTGAGGGTGGTGAGCATGGCGACGAAGACGAAGAAGGAGAGCAGCGCCAGGAGCAGGCGCTTGTGCGACGACCGGCTTGTGTAGAGGAAGCCGAGCAGCAGCACCAGGGTCAGGGAGAGGTAGTACGCCGTGGCAAGAGGGTGCAGGAAGCCCTGCCCCCGCAGCATCGCTTCCGGGTTGAACAGGTAGAGCACAAAGTGCTCGCTGGTATGGTAGATCGTCTCTTCGACCGTATCGTGCGACAGAAGGGAGTAGAAGCACATGCCCGCATTGATGACGCCCATGCCCACGAAAAGGACCAGCGCCCCCTTGACCCTGCGGAAGGAATCGAGATGGGCCACGGTCAGGAAAAAGAAGCAGACCCCCACGGAGAACATGAGCATGTAGTAAGCGCCGAAGAGCCTCTCGCTGCTCCAGACGATGGACGCGCTCCCCCAGAGCAGGAGCAGCAGGATCGGGAGGTCCCCGTCCGTTTTGGGGTAGGGCGGCGCAACGCCGGTTCCCCGTGCTATCCGCCACGCCAGAAAGCTGAAGAGGACGAGGGGCTCCGCCAGGTTGAAAAAGAACTTCGGATCTCCCCAGAGCCTGACCTCAATGCTGATGAAGGAGAGCAGGGGGATCACCAGGAAATAGGGGAGATGGGGCTTCGCGGTCGAGAGGAGGAGGACTGCGACGAGCCCGCAGAGCAGCAGGGCGATCCAGGGGCTGGTGAGGGAGACGGCCGCAATCCCGACCCCCGCGAGCGCGAACAACGCCCATCTGAGGACCGGAAGCCTCCCGGGGACGCCCCCCGTATGTTCTGTCATCTCTCTCATGCCGTCTTTACCCTGCCCCTCTGCCTGCCGTTATAGCCGCCGTCAGTGCGCCTTCTCCACGTATACGGGAGAGGAGGACAGTTCGAGGAGCACTGTCCTGCCGGCGGCCTTCACGCGCTTCACCGGAAAGGGGACGTCGCGGGAGCCGTTTACCTGCCTCCCCTCCGCTGCCGAAGGGACCGCCTCGGTAACGATATAGTCCCCGTCCTCCACCCCCTTCAGCTCGAAGGGAGCCCTTTCCCCTTCCCGGGCGGTATCGTGCCACACAACATAGATATCCGCGCCCGTCCTCGGAAACCTGAAAGCGAATATGTTCCCCTCCCCTGCGGAGAGGGTCCTGACATTCGCCAGGGAGATGCCGGACAGCTTCTGGGTCATCTGGCGGTAGGTGTAATAGCCGAGCTTCCGGACGCCGTAGCCCGGGTCTCCCGGGCAGCTCCCGTCGTAGATCAGGCCTGTATAGTCGAACATGGACTGGCAGTCGAAGGGAGGCCACCCCTCCACCAGGGCCCAGGCCCAGAACACTTTTTTCGCGCCGTAGCTCAGGGGGTAGACGAACCGTTTCACCAGCTCCACCGCCTGTCTCCTCTCCCCTTCCTTGCTGCTCGCCCCCGTCTCTGTTATCCAGATCTCGGTGTGGGCAAAACCGTTCCTGTCGAGCGCCTCCCGGATCCTCTTGTAGGTGTGATAGGAGTCGCGGTAGCTGTCGTCAAACCAGTGGAAGTCGAAAATGTCGATTGCGCGCCCGTTCAGCTCCCCGATCAGCGGCATCCAGAACTTCTCGATAAGCGTATCCCGCAGACCGGGGGGAGGGCTCACGATCCCGCCGCTTAGCACCCGGGCGCTGCCGTCCGCTTCCTTGATCGCCTCATATGTGCTGCGCACCAGGTCGGCAAAGCCCCTCCAGTCAAGGTTCGGCTGGGGCCTGCCCGGGCCGCGCCTGTCCACGTGGGATTCGGGCTCGTTCTCGATCTGCCAGTACTTCACCGGGCTCCTCAGACCGGGCATATCGTTGATGCCGTCGCCGTTGTACCTCTCCACCGCCTTCTTGACGAACTCGAGAAAAGCGGTCTTTGCCTGGGGGGAGCGGAACTGCCAGGTGCCGGGGAAGAAGACCCTGTCGCCCGCGTTGAGGGTCACGACGAGGGAGAGGTCCCGCGGCACGTTCTTCAGGAAGTTGTCCGGGACCGTCCAGTCGTACGTCCCGTTCATGATCGCTTCCCTGTCCCGCTGTACGAAGCTCCAGTCCAGGACGGGATGGGTGGGGCGCTCCCATCTCACCCCGAGGTCGAGGGCGGTTGAGTAGGGAGGGTCGTCCGCAGGCTTCCCTGCAAAGGCCATCCGCTTCCGCATGGCTTCCATCTCTTCTCTCGGCGGCCTTCGGGGCGGGTAGAAGGATGTGGTAAAGCCGAAGGGGGAGCCCAGGGAGGGATCAGGACCCGCAAAGGCGTCCGGCTCCGAAAAAGCGGTGCACGAGGGGACGAGAAGAGACAACAGCAGGAAAAGCAAAACCGGTTTCACGAGATGCATGGCAGCCAGCCTCCTTATGAAGAGTACGATGCGCACGCTATTTTTTACGCCCCCCCCCGGACCGAACGCAGGAGGCCCCGGACCGCGAGCACGAGGCCGTCCATACGCCGCAGGGCCGGTTTTACGTAGAAGAACCTCCCGATGTCCTCCCTGCTCTCCTGGAGAAGGGGGATGCCGGGGGGAAGCACGCCCTGGTCCACGGCGATCCGGTGGATGCCGGTCTCGGGTTCGATCCGGATCCAGCCGATGGTCACGTAGATGCGCCGCTTCAGGAGGACCTTCATCAGCACGGAAACAACTTTATACCCGAACATCCTGAGCATCCCGAGAGGGGTCTCGCCGGGGGTGTTGCTGAACAGGGTGATGATGAACTCCACGTCCTTCAACCGGGGCTCTCCGGCGATGATCCTGAGGATCCTCCAGACATCCTTCTCCTGTATGCCCTTTTTCAGGGAGTCGAGGGAGGGCTGCGACAGCCCGTCAGGGGAGAAGAAGATCCCGTTGCAGCCCGCCTCTTTCATGAGGAGGAGGGCCTCGCGCGTGCTGCCCTTGATGTCGAGGTAGGCCATCCAGCCCGCCGTGACGCCCCGCCTGATGAGCTCGCCGCAGATCTCCGCCGCATGTTTTTCCGGGCGGTTGAATACCGAGTCGGCGAACATGAACTGCTTCGCCCCCTTCGCAATGAGGGCTTCGATCTCGTCCACCACCTGGGAGGCGGCCCGCATGCGGATCCTGTTGCCGTTCAGCACCGGATAGTTGCAGTAGGTGCATTGCAGGGGGCAGCCCCGCTTCGTCTGTATGCCGACGGCCGCGTTCCCCGTGTACCTGCCCATGTCCGCGAGGTCGCGGCGGGGCCGGGGAAACTCCTCGAACGGGGGGAGCGGCCTCACGCCGGTGAAACGGACGGCGCCGTCCTTCCGGTAGTAGATCCCCCGCACCCTTTCGGGAGCGGAGAGATTGTTCAGGAGCTCGGGAAAGGACTCTTCCGCCTCGAGGTGCACCCCGAAGTCGATCTCGGGGTTCCCCTCCATGACCTCCCGTGCAAACATCGAGAAGCCGGTGCCGCCGGCCGCGATGCGCGCAGAGGGGAGCCGCTTCCGCACCGACCGGACAACGGAGCGGAAATCCCCGTAATAGTTCAGGGGGTCCATCCGGGACTGGTTGTCGATGTTCCGCAGGGAGACCCCCACCAGGTCGGGCGTGAAGCCGTCGAGGGCGGCAAGCAGGTCCTCCATGGGCCGCTCCGCGACATTGGGATCATACAGCCTCACTTCGTGCCCTGCGAGGAACGTGGCAAGGTAGGACAAGCCCAGGGGATACACGGGCGGCAGGGTGTCTCCGTCGAGGAAAGACTGCACCAGCAGGATTTTCATCTCTATCTTACTCGATATACCCGAGGTTTCTGAGGCGCTCCGCGATCAGCTCCGCGTCCTCCCCTGAGTACGCCGCCTCTCCGCCGCCGTTTCCGGGGGCGTCCTCCCCGGTGCCTGCGGAACGCTTTTCGCCCGAGCCGCCCGGCGCCCCCGCCTCAAAGAGCTCCGCCAATACCCTGCCGTCCATGGAGGGGGGGACCTCCACGTTCATCAGGGAGAGGACGGTGGGGGCGATGTCGGTGATCCGCGCCCGGAGCCCGCGCACGCCCTGCTTCATCTGTGGGGAGGAGATGATGACTATTCCGTCCGGGTGGTGGTCGGCGCAGATGACCCCGCAGGGCTGGAGGAGGCCCCTGGTGCGCCCCCGCATGTTCTCATGGACCGTCTTCACGCAGTTGTAGTGGTCCTCCCAGAGGATGACCAGGTCGGGGGCGTGGGCAAGGAGGCCGCCCGTGAAGATCTCTTCCTTTCTCTTCACCGCGCGAATGACCTGTTTGCCGTTTGCGGGGTCCCTGAGCCGCAGCAGCTCCTCTGCAATGCTCTCCCGCACCGTCTCGTATTCATTCCCGGGGTTCACGATCCCCTGCGGGTCGCGCCCCTTCACATTGAGATAGATATTACCCCAGGAGCCGATATGGAAGGCCTTTGTCCGCTTCCAGTCCACGAAATGGTCGAACCAGAGGATCTCGTTCGTTTTCAGGAGACGCCTCTTCACCCTCCGGTAAAAGTCGTAGGCCCGCGAAAAGGGGTCGTCCTTGAGATGGAGGAACCCCTTTTCCCGCAGCAGGCTGTTCAGGTCGGCGCTCTTGTGGATGCCGTTCATTCCGTGGTCCGACACGATCAGGACGCTGGCGGACGGGTCAATCCTCCGGAGCAGACGTCCGACCGCTGCATCGACCCTCTCGTAGACCCGCAGGATGGCGTCCTCGAGTCCGGGACGGTGGTCGGGATGCTGCGGATCGATATATTTCCAGTAGGTGTGCTGCACCCTGTCGGTTGCGGTGAAGACCACCATGAAGAAATCGACGGGGGAGCGGGACATCAGGTAGTGGACCGTCTTTTCCCGCACCTCGATCATCTCGTACATCATCTCCAGATACCGGATGGGATCGTCCATCAGGCGGGGGCTGTGCTCCAGCTCGATAATGTATTTTCCCACGGCCGCGATAATGTCGTCCTTGAGCTCGGGCGGATAAGTGAAGGGGCTCCTGACGCTCGGGGTGTCGAGGCCCGCTACGAGGAAACCGTCCACCGGGTCGGGAGGAAACGTCATGGGGACATTGACGATGCCGGTCCGGTAGCCTGCCTTGTTGAGGTACCGCCAGAGGGGCTGCGCCTTGCAGTGGGAGCGGTTGAGGAAGGAGATCCCGGACCCCGATTTCGCCCTCTCCACGAAGTCGAAGATGCCGTGCTTGCCCGGATTCACCCCGGTATACAGGGAGGGCCACGCCACCGGGCTGAGCGGGGGCATGCTGGACTCGAGCACCCCGGAGCATCCCCTGTCCATCACCGACCTGATATGGGGGAGCTTCCCCGCCTCGAGCCACGGACCCATCAGGTCGAACGTGGCGGCATCGATCCCGATGACAAAAACTTTAGTCTCAGTCATGATACGAACTCCTCATTGCTTCCCTGTGCGCGTACTGCCCTTTTTGTGCGTGAAGAGAGAATCCTTAGCGGTGCTTTGTTATCCGGTCGTCGTATTTGTTATACTTGGTGGACTTTGCTTTAAGGGAATAGTGTATACTTGCTGGATAGTATACCTGGCAGGGTCGGAAAAAGAAAAGGTACTTTTCCCCATGCAGCCGGACCCCTGCGCGGCCCGGCGCGATCTCGACGCACAAAACGTGTGGATGCACACCCCGGGAACTCCAATGAAAAAACAGGCAGACAGGCGCGTCGGCGGAATGCTGCTCAGGGCGCTCCCCGCTCCCGTGCGGGAGAGGCTTTCCACCGGCAGGGGGGACGCGCACAAGAAAGAGCTGCTGAGAGGCGGCCTCGTCTCCCTCCTCTTCAAGGTGTTCGGCATGGCCCTCGGATACGCCTTTACCCTGCTGATCACCCGCACCTACGGCGCCCGCACCATGGGCGTCTTCACCCTCTTCGTCACCGTGCTCAACATCGTCTCCATCGTCGGCCGGCTCGGATTCGATACGGCGCTGCTCAAGTTCATCGCTGAGTACGCCTCCCGCGGCAGAATGGACCTCGCCCGGGACGTGTACCTGAAGAGCGTCAAGGCGATCGTCCCCGTCGGCCTCGCGCTTTCGCTGCTCCTCTATTTTTCTTCGCCCTCTATCGCGGTGCATCTCTTCGGGAAGGAATACCTCGGCCCCTACTTCCAGGCGGCCTCCTTCGCCGTGGTGCCCTTCTCCCTGCTCTCCGTCACCGCGGAGAGCCTGCGGGGGCTCAAGAAGATCAAAGAGTACTCCTTCGTGCAGGACATGGCAGTATCCCTGCTCGCCACCGCGCTGCTCGCTCTCTCCTTCCTCTTCACGCGGGAGGCGTTCATGCCTTTCGTTGTCTACCTGATCAGCATCGCCGTCGCCTTCGTCCTCTCCCTGTTCCTGTGGCTCAGAAAGATCCCTGCGGCCCCGGCCGGCAGCGGGGAGAAGGTGGAGCTCAAGGCGGTGCTGCATGTCTCCCTTCCCATTCTCGTATCGGGCTCTCTCTATCTCTTCATGGGCTGGGTGGACAAGATCATCCTCGGCGTCTACGCACCCGAAAGCGACGTCGGGATCTACAACATCGCCCTCAAGGTCTCTACGCTGACAAGCCTCTCGCTCCTCGCGGTGAACAGCATCGCCGCACCCCAGTTCGCCCAGTGCTACGGCAGCGGCGATACGGAAGGGCTCCGGAAAATCGCCCAGCAGTCGACCCGGCTCATCTTCTGGAGCTCCGCCCCCGTGTTGGCCCTCTTCTTCTTCTTCCCCTCCTTTACCCTCGGCCTCTTCGGGCCGGAGTTCAGGGCAGGCGCCGCAGCACTGCTCATGCTCACCTTCGGGCAGTTCGTCAACGCCTTCTCGGGCTCCGTGGGCTACCTGCTCCAGATGACGGGCAGGCAGAGGGTGTTTCAGAACGTGATGCTCTTCACCGTCGCCGCCAATCTCACCCTGAACCTCACCCTCGTGCCCCGCTACGGGATGAACGGCGCGGCCTTCGCCACCATGTGCAGCGTCATCCTGCTGAACATGGTCCCCTTTTTCCTCATCCGCTCCTACTACGGCTTCTTCACCTTCTCCCCCGCCGCGGTGTTCAATCTGAAAAAGCGGCGGCATGGGGAGGACAGGGGAGGGGAGAGCAGATAAAAAAAAGGCCCGGTATGAACCGGGCCTTTCTGAAATACGGCGGCGTCCTACTTTCCCATGACCTCGCGGTCATAGTATCATCGGCCTCGGAGGGCTTAACTTCCGTGTTCGGAATGGGAACGGGTGTGACCCCTCCAGCAAAACCACCGTGGAACTATCATACCATAGGCGGCCTGTTTTCCGGAAGCTTTTTTTTTTGCCCTCTCCGCCCCTCTCTCCTACTGAGTCGGCACGGAGAAGAACGTCGCCGGACTCTTGCCCTGCAGGACATCCTTGACCTGGGGCCAGAGGACGATGCCGGTTTCCGTGGAAACGAGGGGGCTGATAATCTGGGCGATATGGGACATGAGCCAGCTTATGTTCGCGATGGTCTTCTTGGGAACGTAGACGATGTCGCCGTTCCTGAGGAGAATGTCCGCGGAGAGGTTGCCCGCTTTCATGATGCTGTTCACGTCCACCGTGGAGACAACCTGCTTGCTTCCCTCCCTCCGGAGCAGGATCACCGCAGACCCCTTTGCATCGTCGTTGAGACCTCCGGCCCGTGCGACGGCCTCTGAAATATTGAGATCGTAGTCCAGGGTATAGACCCCGGGTGTCTTGACCTCGCCGAGGAGCACCACCTTCTGGCTCTGGACCGAGGTGATGCTGATCATCACCTGGGGATTCACGACATACTGGGAAAGGCGCTCCTGCATTTCCTCCCTGATCTTGTAGATGCTCTTGCCCGAAACCTGCACGTCGCCGATGAGGGGGAACATGATCCTGCCGGAGAGGTCGATCTTGACGGTCCTCTTGAGGTCGTCCTGGCGGTACACGGAGACGTCGATGGAGTCGCCGTTGCCGAGGATGAACTCGGTGATTTTCAGGTTGTCGATGTTTTCACCCTTTTCATTCGAAGAGGAGAGCGCCTGTTCCTGCGCTCCGCTTGTCCCCTGTGTGCCGGTGGAGGCACACCCCGCACCCAGCAGGACGCACATGCAGAGACCTGCCAGTATGGCTGCGACCGACTTCTTCATCCGGACTTCCTCCCTCGCTCTGTTCCCCGGCTGCAGGGAAACAGGGAAAATAATGGAATTACTATAGCAGTTTTGTCCCTTGTGCTGCACGGGAAGGCACCCGCCTTCACCCGATAGCGATCAGGATCTTTCCGTCCACCCTTCTGGTCGAGGCGGTGAAAGCATCCGCGATCCCGGAAAAGGGGAAGACGGAGGTGATCATCTCTCCCACTCCGTTGAGCCTGTCCTCCTGGAGCAGGCGGATGATGTTGGGGAATATGCCGTACCCGGAGTGGCCCCGCGAGCCGATGATGCTGTGGGCGCCGGAGACGAGCCTGTTCAGCTCCACCGTCGCGAGGGCCTCGGCCCTCCCGAGGTAAATGATCTTCGCCCTTCTCGAATAGAGCTTCTCCATCAGCGGGACCGTCCGGCGGGCGGCCCCTGCCGCCTCTATCTGGAGGTCCGCCCCCCACCCGGAGGTGAGGTCCATGATGAGCTCTTCAATGCTTTCCGTGCCTTCCGTCCCGGCGGCGTTGAAGACATGGTCGGCGCCCATCCTCTTCGCAAGCGCCAGACGCTCTTCCACCACGTCGACCGCGATGATCTTTGCGGCCCCCGCCGCCCTCAGGAGGAGCACGGCGCCGAGGCCGATGGGTCCGGCCCCGTACACGACGGCATACGCGCCGGGCGCGAAGCCCCCCCCTGAAACGAAGATGCCGTTATAGGCGCAGCCGATGGGCTCCACGAGGGTGCCGATCTTCAGCACCTCTTCGTCGGTGAAGCGGTCGTGGAGACGGTTCAGGTTCCAGCAGTATTTCGCCTTCACCGCGATGTACTCGGCAAAGGCCCCGTCGTGGGTAAGGCCCAGCAGCTCGACGTTTTCGCACTGGTTCAGCATGCCGTACCGGCAGGGCATGCAGGTGCCGCACCACAGGACGCTTTCCGCGGTGACGATGTCCCCCTTTTTGAACCCGGTGACTTCCTTCCCCACCGCCGCCACTTCGCCTGAATACTCGTGCCCCAGGATACAGGGGAACTTTGCGGGCCCGGAAAAGAGGATATATCCCTCGGCATCGGATTCGTAGACATGGGTGTCGGACCCGCAGATGCCGCAGTACCTCACCCGCACCAGGAGCTCGTCGGGGCCGGGCTCCGGCTCCTTCACCTCCGCAATGCCCAGGACGGGCTTCCGGTACATCAGGCTCCCGGCAGACGCCCTTCTTTCCGTCAGCTCACGCCCCCGCGGCGCACACCCGTTCCGGGGCGCCCACTCCGCTTCCGCCCGCAATGCCTTCATCAGTCCCTACCTGCCCCCCAGGGCCTTCTTGTTTATCTTGCCGCTCCCGATCTTGGGGAGCTCGCTCCGGATCTCCACCGCCCTCGGGATCATGTAATCAGCCATCTTCCCCTTGCAGAACGCCCTGACCTCCTCCTCGGTGAGAGCGAAGCCCTCCCGCGGGACGATGTACGCCTTCGGCACCATGCCCCGCAGCCGGTCCTCCACCCCGATGACCGCCGCCTCCTTGACGCCGTGGTGCGCCATGAGGGAGAGCTCGATCTGGAGCGGATAGACCTTCAGGCCGGCGACCTTCATCAGGCCGCTCTTCCTTTCCACAAAGTAGAGGTATCCTTCCCCGTCCCTCCAGGCGAGGTCGCCGCTGTAGTACCCTCCGGCAGCGGCAGGGAAGTCGGCGGCGGTATCGTACCCCGAAATCACCCCCTCTCCCCTGAAGACGAGCTCGCCGATCTCTCCGGTTCCCGCGTCGTTCCCTTCGTCGTCGATGAGGGCGAGCTCGTAAAAGGGGCACACCCTGCCCATGGAGCCGTCTTCCCGGTATGCGCCGGGAGTGTTGGCGAGGGCGATGCCGGTGGTCTCCGTGCTCCCCCATACCGAGAGCACCGGGACCCCGAAATGCCTCTTGAAGCTCCTGATGATGTCGGGGCGGGTATACATGCCGCCGCTCTCCGCCACGCGCAGGCTCTCCATCCTCTTGCCGGCGCAGTGGGAGGCGATCATGTCGAACATGGGCGCAAGGCCCATCATGCAGGTGACGGACTTGTCGTTGATGGTCTTTACGATGGTCTTCGGGTTGATCTCTTCCAGCAGCACGAGGGTGCCCCCGGTATACAGGGGGCGGGCGAAGAGTTCGTGGGGATGCGCAAAGGGGGCGAACATGCAGAGATGGACGTCGTCGCCCGTCATCTCCATGGCCTCCACCGCGGCGCGGGTGTTCCAGTAGATATTGGCGTGGGTGGCGATAGCCCCCTTGGGGGCGCCGCTGGAGCCCGTCGTATAGTTCAGGTAGGCGATCTCGTCGAACCCGATATCCGAAGCGCCCCCTTCCACCGAGGGGGAGGCCGCCTCCCGCCAGGGGATATGTCCGTGGGAGTCCTCTCCGACCACTACGACCCTGACGTTCCCGGCGGGAAGGACCCCGCTGTCCAGGACCGGCAGGAGCTTCTCATGGATGACGATCACCGAGGGCGCAATCAGCGAGATGAACTGCCTGATCTCTCCCGGGCTGATCGTGTAGTTCACCGGAACGGGGACCACTCCCGCCTTCACCATCCCCAGAAAAGCGAGGACCAGCTCCGGGACGCGGGGCAACACCAGGCATGCCGTGTCGTTCCTTCCCACGCCCGAAGCGGCGAGAAAACGGGCGAACCCGTTGGAGAGGCGCCATGCCTCCTCGTAGGTAAAGGACCTGTCGTACGCCTCGATAAAATTCTTTGCCGGGTGCGTACGGCAGTTCAGCTCCAGAGCGTCGTGGAGTGTCATTCCCGCAGCCTTAATCAGCACCTTTCCTCCTCAGCACCGCGTTGAGAGTCAGGAAGAGGATCTTTACGTCGAGGAAAATCGACCTTTTCTGTACGTACTCGATATCGTACTTGATCCAGCAGCTGAACTTGCCGCTCCCTCTCCCCTGCACCTGCCAGAGCCCGGTCATCCCCGGCTTGACCCTGAGCCGGGTCTCCTTCCAGGTAATGTCCACCGGCGTCTTGTCCTTGGTGAAAGGCAGCTCTTCCACTGTCACCGGCATTTCGTTCTTTGCGAGGGGGCGGGGCCCCACCAGGCTCATTTCCCCCCTCACCACGTTGATGAGCTGCGGCAGCTCGTCGAGGCTCCACTGCCGGAGGACCCGGCCGATCTTCGTGATGCGCGGGTCTTTCTTTACCTTGAACATGGGGCCGTCCACCTCGTTGGTAAGGGCCTCCTTCATCGCTTCGGCGTTTTTGATCATGGTCCTGAACTTGTACATGAAGAACTCGCGGCCCCCTTTCCCGCACCGTTTCTGGCGGAAAAACACCGGCCCCTCGCTGTCCAGCTTTATGAGCAGGGCGGTGAGGCAAAAGAGCGGCGAGAAGGCGACAAGGAAAAGGAGGCCGAGGAGCACATCCATCGCCCTCTTCACGACATCATGCATGAATGTTATACGGCCGTATTCAGCGTAGAGTACGCGCCCGTCAGCACTCTCTCTATGGACCATCGTTCATCCTCCTGTACCACTGCCCGGTCGGAAACGAACAGGTGGGCATCATCGTAGGTGTGCATTCCCCTGAAGCGGGAGGTGCCGAAAACGGAGTCCCTGTCGACCGATCCCTTCAGGTCGAACCCGTAGTGCGGCAAAAGATACAGATCGGGGCCGTTTTCCGCATACGGCCCCCGGAAGATCTCCTCCCGCCGATACACCTCCTTGACGACCTTCCGGCCCTCAAAGGAAATTTCCAGAAACTGTCCCTTCAACGCATCGAGCAGCGCGGGGCATTCGCTCTGCGCCACCTTTCCCTTCCTATACTTCCCCTCGACGTGGAGATAGATCCGTGAGGGGTCCAGGCAGAAGGCCCGCGAAGAGGAGGTCATCCCCTTGAGTCCTTCGCCTCCCTCACGCTCCAGATACCCCTTTTCGATGAGCCACCTGTTGAGGTACACCTCCGTGGTGATGGGGGTAAAGCCGTGGTCCGAGCAGGTCATGAAGAGGGCGCCGTCTCTTTCCGCCTTTCGGGCCAGCTCGCCGATGAACCGGTCCAGTTCCCGGTAAAATCGTTCAAAAACAGCGAAATATCGTCCTTCCAGCGCCGAATCGTAAAAGAAGTGGTGCAGGCGGTCGGTCTCGGTGATCGTACCGATAAAAAGCCGCCACTCCTCGTTGTCGTACAGGTAGCCGATAGCCTCCCTCCGCCTCCGGAACACCTCGAAGAGGTCCGCGAAAAAAGCCTCAGGATTTTCTGCTGCGAGGCGTGCATCGACATCGAGCCGGTAGCCCCTCTCGCTCAGATAGGTAAAAATCCTGTCCGGATACGCCGCCTTTTTGAGATCGAGGGCGACGAATCCGCTGACCGTCACCCCGTTCATCGGGAGCGCCGGATAGGTCTGGGGGATATTGAAGGCGACGGTCTTCGTAGCGCTCCGCTCCCATACGGGGCGCTCCTTCAGGGAGGTGAAATTGGGGAAGGTGTATCCGTAGCTCTGCCGGTCCAGCTCCATGAAGCCGAAGATGCCGTGCTCACCGGGATTCCGGCCCGTCATGAAGCCTGTCCAGGCCACCGAAGACACTTCCGGGAGGGAGGAGTTCATCCTGAAGAGCTTCCCGCTCCGGCAGAGCTCCTTCAATTCCGGCATGATCCCTCTCTCCATATACTCAAGGAGAAGAGTGTACGGCACACCGTCGAGACCCGCCACTACGACCTTTTTATCGTTTCTTTCTCTGTTCTCTTCTGGACTCATGAAGCCTGTACCGAGACTGCAATTCTACCTGAAGTACTTACCCGGAGTCAATCGCCGCCTACAGCAGAGCCGATTTCCCGGGCGCCATCCGTCCCGTATGCCCATGTAAAGCCATTCTTTCACGCAGGGTGCCTTCTCAGCCCTTGCCGAAACACCCTTTCAGGAGCATGCCCTTTCCTGACAGGCTCTTCTCCCGGGCGGAGGGAGGAATCCTTTGTACGATTTCAGTATAGCATCCACCCTTCGGGGACAATCAAGGTACTTTTCACGCACAGGACAGGAAAAGACAGGTAAGGGCAGCGGAAAAAGTGAAGAATAAAACAGAAGAAACGAAGCAAAAGAGAGAATAAGAGCGTCCGGGGAAAGAGATGCGGCAGGGAGATGTCATTCCGGCCCTTGTCCCGGCCCCGTCCGGGACCGGTCCGGAATCATTCTGCAGGCGATCCCTGACAAGCGGGGACGGCTCGCTCCGCTTGCGGGAATGACAATAGAGTTGTCCCTCTCCCTGTCTTACTCTGTTATTAGAAGTGAGAGGGCGGCCTTGTAGATGCCCTCGTCGTCGAGGCCGTAGTTTTTCCTCAGCACCGCCGGGGAGCCGTGCTCGACGAAGGCATCGGCGATTCCCACCCTCCTGACGGCCACTTCTGTGATTCCCGTTTCACTGAGGCATTCGACGACAGCGGAACCGAACCCGCCGGCAAGGACGTTCTCTTCCACGGTGACGATCCGTTTTACCCTGCCGAAGAGGGAGGCGAGCAGGGCCTCATCGAGGGGCTTGATAAAGCGCGTGTTGATCACGCAGGGGTCGAAGCCGTCCTTCACGAGCCTTTCGGCGGCCTTGAGCGCGGGGAAAACGGTGGGGCCCACTGCAAGCAGGGCGATGTCCTTCCCCTCCCGCAGGACTTCCGCCTTCCCTTTTTCCAGGGGCACCGCACCCTTCTGCTCCCCCGTGGAGGGCAGGATTCTGCCCCGCGGATACCGGAAGGCGACGGGGCCGTCCTGCTTCAGGGCGAAGCGGAGCATCTCCCTGAGCTCGCGATCATCCTTCGGCGCCATGAAAATCAGATTGGGGATATGGCGCAGGAAAGAGATGTCGAAGAGCCCCTGGTGGGTGGCGCCGTCTTCTCCCACGATCCCCGCCCTGTCTATGGCGAAGACCACGGGGAGGTTCTGGAGGCAGACATCGTGGATGATCTCGTCGTACGCCCTCTGCAGAAAGGTTGAATAGATGGCCACTACGGGCCGCAGTCCCTGGACCGCGAGCCCCGCCGCAAAGGTGACGGCATGGGGTTCGGCAATGCCCACGTCGTAGAGCCTTCCGGGAAACCTCTCGGCGAAGGGGGCGAGTCCGGTGCCCTCCTTCATGGCCGCGGTAATGGCGACAACCCGCTCGTCGGCCGCGGCGAGCTCGGCGAGGGTGCTGCCGAATACATCGCTGAAGAAGACGCACTCCTCGGCCGCCGGGGAGGCTTCGGGGACGATCCCCGTCTCGACCTCGAAGGGGCCGGTCCCATGGTAGACGCACGGGTCCTCTTCGGAAAACTTGTACCCTTTCCCTTTTTTTGTCACCACATGAAAGAGAATAGGCTCCCGCACCTCTTTGATCCGCTGCAGCGTATCGATGAGGAGGGGGAGGTCGTGCCCGTCGACAGGCCCCACATAGTTGAACCCGAGGTCCTCGAAAAGACCGCCCGGCAGGAAGAAGCCCTTCAGGCTTCCCTCCGCCCTCTGGGCGATCTTTGCCACCGACCCCCCGATGCGCGGTATCCCCTCAAGAAGGGCCTTCGTCTCTTTCCTGAGCCGCCGGTAGAAGGTTCCGGTCAATACTTTGTTCAGGTAGTTGGACATCGCGCCTACGTTCCGGGAGATCGACATTTCGTTGTCGTTCAGGATGACCACGAGGTCCTTCTTCAGATGGCCCGCGTGGTTCAGCCCCTCGTACGCGAGGCCCGAGGTGAGCGCCCCGTCGCCGATGACCGCGATCACCTTGAAGTCCTCTCCCTTCATGTCCCGGGCCTCGGCGATCCCGAGGGCCGCGGAGATGGAGGTGGAACTGTGGCCTGTCCCGAAAATGTCGTGGGGGCTCTCGCCGATCCGGGGGTACCCCGAAATTCCCTTATATTTCCGTATGGTGGGGAACTCCCTGTAGCGGCCCGTCAGGAGCTTGTGCGGGTAGGACTGATGTCCTACGTCCCAGATGATCTTGTCTTCGGGGGAGCGGAAGACGTAATGCAGGGCGATCGAAAGCTCCACCACGCCCAGATTGGAGGCGAGGTGGCCCCCGTTGATCGAGACCCTCTCGATGATAAGGGCGCGCAGCTCTTCAGCGAGGGTCTTCAGCTCTTCACTGCTCAGGCGCTTCAGATCCTCGGGCGACGTGATCCGTTCTGTCAGCATACCGTGTATAGGACCCAACCTTTTGTTATTGGCGTGAAATACGGCTCGCTTCTTAATTATAAACCAATCCGGACGATTTTGTTGTCCGGCCTTTGTCCGTTATGCGTCCGGCGGAGGGCAAACTTTCTGCGGAATGCGGGAAAGCAGCCGCAGGAGAATCAGCTCTTCCGCTCCAGCAGATACCGGGCGATCGCGCGCAGCGGCTCCGCTTTCCCGTCGAAGACCTCCAGCGAGCAGAGCGCCGCGTCGACCAGCTCCCGGGCTTTTTCCTTCGATCTCTCCAGGCCGTACAGTTTCGGATAGGTCATCTTCTTCTTCTTTTCGTCGGAGCCCCGCGGCTTTCCGATGACCTCGGTTTCTCCTTCTACGTCAAGGATATCGTCCACCACCTGGAAAGCGAGCCCGACATGCGCGCCGTAGCCGGTCAGCCCGAAGAGATGCTCTTCGCTGCAGGAGGCCAGGATGCCCCCCACCCGGACAGAAGCGGCGATCAGCGCCGCTGTTTTATGGGTATGGATATAGGAAAGGGTTTCGCAGTCGGGCTCGGCATCCTCCGAGAGGAGGTCCTGCGCCTGTCCTCCCACCATCCCCTGGAGGCCCGCCGCCTGCGCGATTTCGTGGATCACCCTGAGGACCGCCCTTTCGGGGACCCGCAGAGAGCGCCCGTGGGAGCCGGAGAGCAGCGCAAAGGCCTCCGTCAACAGTCCGTCGCCCGCGAGAACCGCCATCCCCTCGCCGAATATTTTATGGTTTGTAGGCTTCCCGCGCCGCAGGTCGTCGTTGTCCATGGCGGGCAGGTCGTCGTGGATGAGGGAATAGGTGTGGATGAATTCCAGGGCCGCGGCCCAGGGGAGCACTGTGTCCGCCTCTCCCCCGCATGCTTCGCAGGCTGCAAGACAGAGCACGGGGCGTATCCTCTTCCCCCCTGCGGAGAGGGAATACACCATCGAGTCCTGAAGGCTCTTCTGCGTCACCGGCGAAGAGAAATAGGAGTGCAGGAACGCATCGACCAGGCCTTTCTTCTCTTTGAGGTATGCGGTTATGTCCATAGCACCAGGCTTACGGCGTACGGCTCACGGTTTTGACACCACTGCTTTTGTATAAAGGAGTCGGGAGGGAGTCATCGCTCTCACGGGAGATTTCCGCGTCCCTACGGCCCGCTTCTCTCCCGCAGCGCACACCCGCGTGCGCCCGGACCTGCCCCTGAGTTTATTCCCACTCGATGGTCCCCGGCGGCTTCGAGGTGACGTCGTAGACCACTCTGTTGACGCCCTTCACTTCATTGATGATCCTGCCCGAGATCCTTTCCATTACCTCGTAGGGGATCTTCGCCCAGTCAGCGGTCATCCCGTCGAGGCTGGTGACCGCCCGGACCGCAACGACGCTTTCGTAGGTCCTTTCGTCGCCCATGACCCCCACGCTCCTGATGGGGAGGATTACCGCAAAGGCCTGCCAGATGGTCCGGTAAAGACCCGAGGCCTTTATCTCATCGAGCACGATCGCGTCGGCTTCCCGCAGCACCTCCAGCCTGTCCGCGGTGATCTCCCCGATGCACCTGATTGCGAGCCCCGGGCCGGGGAAGGGGTGGCGCCAGCAGATGTCCTCGGGGAGTCCCAGCTCCAGCCCCAGCTCCCGCACCTCGTCCTTGAAGAGCTCCCGCAGGGGCTCCACCAGCTTCAGCCGCATCACCTCGGGCAGCCCCCCCACGTTGTGGTGGCTCTTGATCACCGCGGAAGGCCCCTTGAACGAGACGCTCTCGATCACGTCGGGATACAGCGTCCCCTGGGCGAGGAACTCCGCGTCCGTTATCTTCTTCGCTTCCTCCTCGAAGATCGCGATGAACTCGTTGCCGATGATCTTCCGCTTCTTCTCGGGGTCTGTTACCCCCTGAAGCACGTCGAGGAACCTCCGGCGGGCATCGATAGCGATAAGCCTCACATGGAAGTGGTCCTGGAAGGTCTTTCTGACCTTCTCGGCCTCTCCCTTCCGCAGCAGCCCGTTGTCCACAAAGATGCAGGTGAGGTTCTCCCCGATCGCCTTATGGAGGAGAAGGGCCACGACCGAGGAGTCGACGCCTCCGCTGAGGGCGCAGACCACCTTCTTGCCGCCCACCTTCTCCCGTATGTCCGCCACGGACCACTCGATAAACGACGCCATTTCCCAGGTGGGCTTGCAGCCGCAAATGGAATACACAAAGTTGTGCAGTATCCGCGTCCCCTCGTCGGTGTGCGCCACCTCGGGGTGGAACTGAAGGGCGTAGAACCGTTTTCCCCTGTCCGCCATGGCGGCGACCGGCGCGTTGCCGGTGTGCCCGATGACGGAAAAACCCTCGGGCAGGACCTCGATCCTGTCCCCGTGGCTCATCCAGACCCTGGTCTTCTGTGAGACGCCCCAGAGGAGGTCCGCATCGTCGTCCACGATCAGGTCCGCCCCGCCGTACTCCCTCTTGGCGGCCCGCGCCACCTCACCTTTCAGGAGATGCGCCATCAACTGCATTCCGTAGCAGATGCCCAGCACCGGTATCCCCAGCTCGAAGACAGCTTTTTCCACAACGGGCGCTCCGCTGTCGTAGACGCTGGAAGGCCCGCCGGAGAGGACGATTCCCCGGGGATTGAACGCCCGTATCTTCTCCAGGGAGGCATTGAAGGGGAAGATTTCTGAATACACCTTCCCTTCCCGGATCCTCCGGGCGATGAGCTGGGTATACTGGGAGCCGAAATCGAGAACCAATATTTTATTGTTGTCTTCCATAATCCTCAACAACAGAAAGAAGCAGGTAAAGGGAGAGAAAAGACAAAAGCAACTAAGTCCTTGGAGCTCCTAACAAAATGACGTGGTACTCTGAAGCGTTGTCATTCCCGCTTGTCGGGAATCCCTCTTACAGCAGGAAACGATTCCGGACGAGCCGGAATGACAAATTCATTTTGTTATATGCTCTTCTTTTTTACTTTACCTTTACCTGGTTTTCT
Organism: Thermodesulfovibrionales bacterium; assembly: GCA_046350935.1. Taxonomy (GTDB): domain Bacteria; phylum Nitrospirota; class Thermodesulfovibrionia; order Thermodesulfovibrionales; family Dissulfurispiraceae; genus Nitrobium. Next base: position 23,632 of record JAXLZK010000005.1, on the reverse strand, counting down.
CCGTTTTTATTGTTCTATCCGGTAGTTGGGAGCCTCTTTGGTGATGATCACGTCGTGCACATGGCTCTCCTTCCATCCGGCATTGGTGATCCGGATGAACCGGGCGTTCTTTCTCAACTCCTCGAGGGTGTCGCAGCCGCAGTACCCCATTCCGGAGCGGAGGCCCCCTATCAATTGATGGATGCTCTGCGCAACGGGTCCTTTGTGCGGGACCCGCCCCTCCACGCCTTCGGGGACCAGCTTCTCCTTTTCGACGCCCTCCTGCCCATACCTGTCCTTGGCGCCCTGCTCCATGGCGCCGAGGGAGCCCATCCCCCGGTATACCTTGTAGCTCCTGCCCTGATAGAGGATGATCTCGCCGGGGGACTCGTCCGTCCCCGCAAAGAGGCTCCCGATCATGACGCAGTGTGCCCCAGCGGCCAGGGCCTTGGTCACGTCTCCCGAGTACTTGATGCCGCCGTCGGCGATGAGCGGTACGTTCGCCTTTGAGGAGACCTCGTAGCAGCCCTTGATGGCGGTCAACTGGGGGACGCCGGCTCCCGCGACGATGCGCGTGGTGCAGATGGAGCCGGGGCCGATGCCCACCTTGATGGCGTCCGCGCCGGCCTCGATAAGGTCCCGCGCCCCCTCGGCCGTAGCGACATTTCCTGCAATGACGTCGATGGCGAACTTCTTCTTTATCTCCTTGAGCGTGCCGATCACCGCCTTCGAATGCCCGTGGGCGGTATCGATGGCGATGATATCGACGCCTGCTTTCACGAGGAGCTCTACCCGGTAAAGGGCGTCCTCCCCCACGCCGACCGCAGCGCCCACCCGGAGCCTTCCCATCGGATCTTTGCACGCACTGGGATATTTCTTTTTCTTTTCAATGTCTTTAATGGTGATAAGCCCCTTCAGGTTGAAGTCGTCGTCCACGATGGGCAGCTTCTCTATCTTGTACTCGTGGAGCTTCTCCTTCGCCTCTTCGAGGGTGGTCCCCACCGGCCCGGTGATGAGCCGCTCCCGCGTCATCACCTCGGAGACCTTCTTGTTTACATTGGTCTCGAACCGGAGGTCCCGGTTGGTAAGGATGCCTACGAGCTTTCCCTTGAGGGTGACGGGAACGCCCGATATGCGGTAGCGCTCCATCAGGGACAGGGCTTCGGAGATGAGCGCGTCAGGGGCGATGGTGATGGGATCGACGATCATCCCGCTCTCTGATTTTTTAACCTTATCCACTTCCAGGGCCTGCTTCTGCGGGGACATGGCGCGGTGGATGATCCCCAGGCCTCCCTCCCGGGCCACGGCCATGGCGAGCCGCGCCTCGGTGACCGTGTCCATGGCGGCGCTGATAATGGGGATATTGAGGACGATGTTCCTGGTCAGCCGCGTATGGATATCCGAATCCCTCGGCAGCACGTCGGACTTTGCAGGCAAAAGCAGGACATCGTCGAAGGTCAATCCAAGAGGCAATGTATCTTCCAGCATTTCCTAACCCCTCTGAAATTTTGAATAAAAGTATACCATTTTTTCCCCAAAAGAATGAACTCTCCCGGTCCGTCTCCCGCGGGGGAGGAGGGAGCGTCCGCGTGCTCTTTTCGGGGGAGGCCGGTCAGGACAGGAACTGCGAATCGACCTTCACATGCATCGTCTGTCTGAGGCCGTCCACATAGGACCGCACCGCGGCTCCCGCCCTTTCCATGGCCTGCGCCTGGGCGGCCGCGGCGGCCTTTTTCCCCTCCTCGGTCTGCTCCTGGGCCGCGGCGGGCATATCAGCGGGGGTTACTCCCGCGGAAGCGACGATAAGCCTCTTCATCTTCATGAGGAGGAGCTGCCGCCGTACGGAATTCTCGAACATCTCGGGCGTCAGCCTGTTCAGCTCCAGCGTCTTGAAATAGACGTCCTGCCGGAACAGGCCGTCCCGCAGAAAGCGCGGGTCTCCGGTAATGGCCTCCTGCAGCTCTTTGTCGGATACCGTCATGCCGAGCTCCCGGGCGGAGGTGAGCAGCACCTTCTCCTCGATGAGGTTGTTGAGGGCGACCTCCTTGAGCTTCATGTTCTTTTCCATCTCTTCAGTAAACTGATCCTTGAGCGAGCTCCGCAAGTTCTCCCGCAGCGACTCGTAGACCCTCCAGTATTCGTCGGCGGTGATTTTCTCCCTGCCTACTTCCGCCACGACACCCTTCGAGGACTTATCGACCGTCCCCACGCCCCAGAAGACGAAGGAGAGAATGACGATGAAAAAGAGAAAATAGAAAAACCGCGCATGCTTCCTCATGGACTGCAGCATTGCTTAGTACCTCCCGGTGAAATAATCGTTCAGTATCGCCCTGTGATCGAAGACAATATTCTCCGGCAGGGTATCCCTGGTGAACACGCCGATCCCTACGGCATCATCCCCTGCGCACGCCTCACCCCCGGCGGTGGCGATAAACACCGTCGTGATGGTATGGAACCGCTTGTCTCTGTCCGGATCTGAATAGGTGTGGAACTGCCGCACCAGCTCCACCGCGAGACCCGTCTCCTCCCGCGCCTCCCGGACCGCGGCGGCCTCGAGACTCTCTCCGTAATCGACGAAGCCCCCCGGAAGAGCCCAGCCGTGGGGAGGGTTCTTTCGCCGGATCAGGACGATTCCGTTCCGGTATTCGATTATAATATCAGCCGTAGGCAGGGGATTTCTGAAGTTCTGCATGGAAAATCAGTGCGCTTCGGGCGACTCTATCTTGAAATCCATGCTCCTCTCGGGGACGATGGTGGAAACCGCGTGCTTGTAAATCAGCTGCTCATTGGATTCCTTCAGCAGGATGACAAAGCTGTCGAATCCCTTGATGACTCCCTTCAAGCGTACCCCGTTGGCGAGATAGACCACGACGGGGATCCTCTCTTTGCGCAGATGGTTGAGAAAGCTGTCCTGAAGACTTTGCCCTTTGTTCACCGTACCTCCTCCATAAAAAACCGGATAACCGCCGCCCGCCCCTTCCCGCGAACGGCCAAACTATCTACAACTTTAATTGATTTTTTTTAAGAATTCAAGCGCTATGTTATAATGAATCATGTAGCCGGTCCCTCTTCACCGGGATGTCTCTCCCGAGGAGAAAAAATGCCGATATACGAATATAAATGCACCCGATGCGGAGATGAGTTCGAAAAGCTCGTGTTCGGAAACCAGAGGGTCCGCTGCCCCCGCTGCGCGGCCGACGAGGTGAAAAAGAAGCCCTCCTCCTTCGGCATGAGCGGGGTCGGGCGCCGGACGTCCGCGAAATGCTCCTCCTGCAGTTCCGGCTCCTGCAGCTCGTGCAGATAAGATACCGCCAGTCCCGGGGAAAAAGCAATGGGAGCGAGGGAAGACACATTTGAAGAGGGAGTCGGAGTAAAGGAGCGGCGGAAAGCGAAGAAGCCGCCCCTCTACCGGGTCTTCCTCCTGAACGACGACTACACCACCATGGACTTCGTGGTCCATATCCTCGAAACCATTTTCAGGAAGTCTCCCGTGGAAGCCACCCGGATCATGCTCCATGTCCACAAGAGCGGCAAGGGGCTGGCCGGCGTATACACCCGGGACATCGCGGAAACGAAGATTGCCGAGGTGCACGGTCTTGCGCGGAAGAGCAGCTTCCCCTTGCAATGCACCATGGAGAAGGAATGATCAATAAAGAGCTCGAACTGACCATAGAGGCCACCATACGGGACGCGCGGGCCCGGAAACATGAATACCTCACGGCGGAACATCTCCTCTTCTCTCTCCTCCACGACGAGTGGGGCAGGGAGATCATCGAGAGCTGCGGCGGGAGCATCGAGAGGATCACTGCCTCGCTGGAGGGCTTTTTCGAGGACGGAATCCCCAAGCTCCCCGTGAATGCCGAAGGGTACCCGCACGCCACTCTCGGGTTCCAGAGGGTGATCCAGAGGGCGCTGCACCATATCCAGTCTGCGGGGAAAGAGGAGGCGGATGCGGGCGACCTGCTCGCCTCCCTTTTCATGGAAGAGGATTCTCCCGCCGTGCACTTCCTCAAGGCGGAGGGCATCAGCCGGCTCGACGTGCTGAGCTTCGTGTCCCACGGCATCTCGAAGGCGGCCGGAGAGCCGCTGCCGGAAGGGGACGATGAGGCGGAACTCTCCCCGGAGGAGAGGCAGGCTCCCCTCAAGGACCCCCTGCAGCTCTTCACCGTGGACCTCGTAGAGAGGGCGGCGTCCGGCGGCATCGACCCCTTGGTGGGGCGCGAGGCGGAAGTGCAGCGGACCATCCAGGTGCTCTGCAGGCGGAGAAAGAACAACATCGTCTTCGTCGGGGAGCCGGGGGTAGGGAAAACCGCCATCGTGGAGGGGCTCGCCCTGAAGGTCCAGAAGGGGCAGGTGCCGGATGTCCTGAAGAGGGCCCGGATCTTCTCTCTCGATATGGGCGGCCTCCTGGCGGGTACCAAATACCGGGGCGATTTCGAGGCGCGGCTGAAAGCGACCCTGCAGAGCATCGAAAAGATACCGGACGCCGTCCTCTTCATCGACGAGATCCATACCGTCGTGGGGGCAGGGGCCACCAGCGGCGGCTCCATGGACGCCTCCAACATCCTGAAACCCCTGCTGAACTCGGGGAAGATCCGCTGCATCGGGGCGACGACCTACGAGGAGCACAAGAACCACTTCGAGAAGGACCGCGCCCTCTCACGGAGATTCCAGAAGATCGAGATCCACGAGCCGGACCGGGAAGAGACGGTCCGCATCCTCGACGGACTGAAAGCTTACTACGAGGAGTTCCACGGAGTGACCTACACCCGGAGCGCCCTGCGGGCCGCTGCGGAGCTTTCCGCTAAATATATCAACGACCGGTGCCTGCCGGACAAGGCGATCGACGTGATCGACGAGGCGGGGGCCGTGCTGAAGCTCTCCCCCTCCTACGGGACCCGGAAGACGGTGGGGGTCCCCGAAGTCGAGAAAGTGGTGGCGAAGATCGCCCGGATCCCCTCGCGCACCCTCTCTTCCTCCGACACGGACAGGCTCGGGCGGCTGGAGCCCGAACTGAAGAGCGCCGTTTTCGGGCAGGACAGCGCTATCCATTCCTTGGTCTCCGCCATCAAACGGGCGCGGGCGGGGCTGGGCTCCCCCGAAAAGCCCATCGGCTCGTTCCTCTTCACCGGGCCCACCGGGGTCGGGAAGACCGAGGTCTCGAAGCAGCTGGCAGCGGTGCTGGGGGTCCGGTTCATCCGCTTCGACATGAGCGAGTACATGGAGAAGCACACCGTGGCGCGCCTCATCGGGGCGCCCCCCGGCTATGTGGGGTTCGACCAGGGGGGGTTGCTTACGGACGGCATCCGGAAGCACCCCTACAGCGTACTGCTTCTGGACGAGATCGAGAAGGCGCACCCGGATATTTTCAGCATCCTCCTGCAGGTGATGGATTACGCCACCCTGACCGACAACAACGGAAAGAAGGCCGACTTCAGGAACGTGATCCTGATCATGACCTCCAATGCGGGGGCGAAGGATATGTCCCGGAGCGTGGTCGGGTTCGGGGACCGGAGCGGGGACGCCCAGGCAAAGGGGAAAGATGCGGTCACCCGGCTCTTCAACCCCGAGTTCAGGAACCGCCTCGACGGAATTATCGCGTTCAACCCCGTCACCCAGGAGGTCATGCGGAGGATCGTGGACAAGTTCATCAACGAGCTCCGGGGGCAGCTCGGGCGGAAGAAGGTGAAGATCGTCCTGTCCGACGGCGCTGCGGAGTGGCTTGCGGAAAAGGGGTACGATCCCCTCTTCGGGGCCCGGCCCCTGGCGCGGATTATCCAGGAAGAGATCAAGGATGTTCTGTCCGAGGAGATGCTCTTCGGAAGGTTGCGGAAGGGCGGAGCGGTATCGATCGGAAGGGAGCGGAACGCGCTGACATTCGATTATTTATTGAAGTAGATGCCTCTTTTTCAGCTTACCCGCACACTTGCCTTTCCTCCTCCCGAGCTGGCGGAGCCGGACGGGCTCCTCGCAGTGGGAGGCGACCTGAGCGAGGGCCGTCTTCTCCTCGCCTACTCGATGGGAATATTCCCCTGGTATTCAGAGGGATATCCCCTCCTGTGGTGGTCTCCCTCTCCCCGTCTCGTCCTGATCCCCGGTGAGCTGAAGATGTCGAGGAGTCTGCGGCAGGTCGTCAGGAAGGGGGTCTTCACCGTGACGATGGATACCGCGTTCGAGCAGGTCATCGGGAGCTGCGCGGAGATTTCGCGCAAACGGGAAAAGGGCACCTGGATTACGGACGCCATGCGCGAGGCCTATATCCGCCTGCACCGGTCGGGATACGCCCACTCCGTGGAAAGCTGGCACGGGGGAGAGCTGGCAGGGGGGCTCTACGGCATCTCCCTGGGGAGCGCCTTTTTCGGCGAGTCCATGTTCGCCCTGAAGAGCAACGCGTCGAAGGTGGCCCTGTCCGCGCTGGTGCAGTATCTTGCGGACCGGGGGTGCACCCTTATCGACTGCCAGGTCACCACGGACCATCTGCTCAGCCTGGGAGCGCGGGAGGTGCCGCGCCCCGAATTTCAGCGGATGCTGAAAAAAGCCCTTGCCGCGCCGACACGAAGGGGAAAGTGGGAGAGCCCCGGAAGCGCCGGCAACCACTGATCGCCGGGATGCACGTCCCCGCGGCTATTCGGGGTATTTGAACGGGTTTGCCCTCAGGATCTTGTCCAGCTTGAGGGGTTTCCCCTGCAGCACGAAGATCGCCATTCCCCTCTCCTCAGTGACGTGGTCGCCCTTCAGCCAGTGGCCGTTCCACTGGACATTCATCTGCACCGTCCCGTCCTCGATCTCCACCCATACGGGATTGAACGAGAGCCGGGCGGTGTCGAAGGGCCGCATCACTCCCGTCAACGCCCTGAACCCTTCCCGGGTGGTATTCTTCTCGAGGACGCTCGTGTCCCGTTTTACATAGGCCTCCCTGAGCGTCTCTGAGAGGGCAAAAGCCTCCTTCGCAATTTTCGAATCCGCCGACTCCCTCCGCACCTCTTTCTTCCCCGAGGAGCAGGAGACGACGAGGGCGAGCATAAGAAGCGCATAGAGCAAAAGCCTTTTCATCCCAAACCTCCGTGTTCATAGCACTGGACAGAATTATACAGGGAAAAACCGGCAGAGGTAAAGGCGGAAAGACAGGTAGAAAATGCAGCAGGTAAAGGGAAAGGAAAAACAGAAGAGAGGAAACAGAAGAAATGGACCTGTTTTTGCTCTGCCTTTCCCGTTCCTGCTATCATACCCCTATGAAGATCGTCGCACAGAACAGGAAAGCCTACCACGACTACAGCATCGAAGAGACCGCCGAAGCCGGGATACAGCTCCTCGGCACCGAGGTGAAGTCCCTCCGGGACGGCAAGGCGAATCTCAAGGACAGCTACGTCCTTATCAAGGATGCGGAGGTCTTCCTTTTCAATTGCCATATCAGTCCTTACTCCCACGGGAACATCATGAACCACGACCCGCTCCGGACGCGGAAGCTCCTCCTCCACCGCAAGGAGATCGAGAGGATCAAGGGGAAGGCCCAGCAAAAAGGGTATACTCTTGTCCCGCTCAAGATCTACTTCAAGGGGCCCTTTGCAAAGGTGGAAATCGGCCTTGCCCGAGGCAAGAAGGTCTACGAGAAACGGGAGACCATCAAGGAGCGCGAGGCGAAGAGGGACATCGAGCGGGCGATGAAGAACAGGTAGCCCTGTCCGGGCAACAGCAAAAACAGGCCCTGCGGTCCCGCAGAAAAACAGGCCGCTATGGTATAATAAAGCATACATCCCAGGGGGCGTCAGGGCTCGACGGGGGTTACGAGGCTCAAGTTGCATGCCGTGGCTCCATCACCACGTAAAAAGGTGGAAACAAACACAAACGCCAACAACGAACTGGCACTCGCTGCTTAACCACTAGCAGCACGCTCCTCCGCGGTTGCCTGTGCCGCGGAAACGGGCGTCATACAGCAGGCTGCCGCCGGATGAGGCCCTTAATTCCGGCGGGAGATGCAGGGGATAGGATGCCCGGAGGCCTGCCTGCCGGCAATCCGGCATCCGAGATGAAATAGGCAGGATACGCATGTAGACGCTTGAGTGCAGTGCTTTCGGACGCGGGTTCGATTCCCGCCGCCTCCACCAAATTCATCTTTTTTCACGCATATTTTCGCGCTAGGCCGCAGAGGCTCCGTTCAACGGCCGCGGCGGAAACATGCGCCTCTGCACGCATTGACAGCCCCCTCCCGAAGCCGTATCATCTGAATAGGATTGCCTTGTGCCGTCTCGGGCACGCCGCTGAGCAGGAAGCGCCGGAGGGAAAAGATGGTCAGGACCGCAAAAAAGCCTGGTGTGCCGGGACCTTCCGGGCAAAGGGCCGAGCAGAGGCCAGGGCAACGGCCAGAGCAACGGCCAGAGCAACGGAAGAAACCGAAGTTCGAAATCGTCCTCAAGTGCGACTCCCGGGGAAGCGCAGAGGCCGTGGCCGACAGCATCGCCGGACTGAGCACGCCTGACGTCGCGGTCACCGTCATTCACAGCGGCGTCGGCGACATCAGCAAGTCCGATGTGCTCTTCGCAGAAACCGCGAGCCGGCTGATCGTCGGTTTCCAGGTCGGCGTGGTGCATTCCCTCGAAAAGGTCCTGCGGGAGCACCGGGTGGATGTCCGCCTCTACCAGGTGATCTATGAACTGCTCGCCGATATAAAAGCCGCAGCCGGGGAATTGATTCCTCATGAGCCTGAAGAGCAGGTCATCGGCTCGGGCACGATCATCGCGCTTTTCAAAAGCAGCAGAAAGGGGACCATTATCGGCTGCGAGGTCCGGGAGGGCTACTTTGCCGTGGGCGAACGCTTCCGCATCATCTCGGCCATGGGGCCTGTGTATCAGGGCGTCATCGAGTCTCTCCACCGTGGAGACGCCGCGGTGCCGAAGGCGCTGCCCGGACAGCAGGCGGGCATCCGGATAAAGAATTTCAACAGGGCGAAAGTCGGGGACATCGTGGAGAGTTTTCGCCCTCCCCCTCCGGCGAAGGTCCGCGCCGGGGGGCCGACGGGACGGATTATCCGCAGATAGCATCCCCCTGTTTTCCGTACGGCGTTTCTCCCTTCCCTCAGGACCGCCCGGTCCTTTGGTGCTGCGCGTACCGCTGCAGCCCCCCTCCGCACGAAAAGTTTGTGATGACAATCACAGACTACTTACCTTTCCATTCTATATTATTACCTGATAGCCGGATCACAGGCCCGCAGGGCAGTCGTTCCCCCTGCAGGGCTCTCACGCAAATCCGCGGCCCTCGTCCGTGCAGACGAATGAGGAAATGTCGGAAGGGCTGCACGGCGGGCGCAGGGCGGTACCCACTGCTCGCTCCCGCCCGGTAACAGATGTATGGAGGTGTTCATGTTTTCTCTTCTCACCCGACCTGCGCGCACGAGACGCGTCGTTTCGCTGCGTTCTTTTTTCGCTCCCGTTTCTTTTGTCCTGGCCTCGCTGCTTTTCCTCCTCACCGCTCCTGAGGCTTTCAGCGCATCGACGACCCTCTCCTGGGACGCCCCGACCACCAATACGGACGGCTCTCCCCTTGAACGACCTGGCCGGATACAAGGTCTACTACGGACCGCTCCGCCCTACTCCCCACCCGTCACCGTCGGCAACGTCACCTCGTACACCATCTCGGGCCTGTCCGGAGGGACCTACTACTTCGCCGTCACCGCCTACGACGCGGCAGGGAACGAAAGCTCCTACTCAAATGAGGTCAGCAGGGTGCTATCGACCAGTACACCCTCACGGTGAGCAAGACGGGGACAGGGACGGAACCGTCACCGGCACCGGCATCAGCTGCGGAAGCGACTGCTCGGAGCCCTACGCCCTCGGGGCCATCGTGACTCTGACCGCCTCCGCTGCTTCGACTCCCAGTTTGGTCCGGAGGAGGGTGCTCCGGCACCGGACAGTGCGTCACGACCATGACCGCCGATAAGGCCGTGACCGCCTCCTTCGCTCCCCTTACCGCCTCGTGCGGTCCTTTCTCGGACGTCCCGTGCGATAACTGGGCGAACGGTTACATCAGCGCCCTTTATACGGCCGGGATTACCATGGGCTGCGGAGGGGGCCAGTATTGCGTATCCGATGCCGCCAGCAGGGGGCAGACGGCCGTCGCCGTCATACGGGCAAAATACGGAGAGGATTTCACCTATACCCAGACGCCCTACTTTAGCGACGTGCCCTCTTCGCACCCCTATTTCAAGTATATCCAGAAGATAAAGGATGCCGGCATCACCACGGTGACGGGATCCTACGGCGCCGACGATCCGGTCACGCGGGACCAGATGGCCGCTTTCCTCATACGGGCAAAATACGGAGAGGATTTCACCTATACCCAGTCGCCCTATTTCAGCGACGTGCCTGAAGCAAGCGCCTACTTCAAATACGTCCAGAAGCTCAAGGATGCGGGGATCACGACGGTTTCAGGGACATACTACGTGGATATGCCGGTCACGCGGGACCAGATGGCCGCTTTCCTCGCGCGTACTTTCCTGGGAATGCAGTAACGAAGCGGGCAGGGGGGCTCTCCGGAGCCCCTACGACCGCAGGAGCGCATCGCGCCGGCAGTGATCGAACACCCGGCGCACGAAAGAGAGTTTTTTCGCATCGTACGAGCTCAGCAGCCGCTCCACGGACCTCTCGAACCTTCCGGCAATCAGCGTATCGATAAAAACCAGGAAGATGATCGAGAGGACGACGCATCCCTCCGCAGCTACGCTGAATGAGGGATGGATATCCAGCACCGCACACGCGGCGAGCAGGCAGAAGAGGCAGAGAAGGAACAGGAGCGCCCTGAGGAAAAGCCGGTTATACCGCGCCAGCCGGCCCGCCTCCCTGCGCACTTCGGCCTCCACTTCCCTGTTGAACAGCTCTTCAGCATGTTCCTGTGCGAGCTCCGGCTCGCTCCTCCGGATCCTGCACTCGATAAGGTTCAGCAGCCTCTCCCGCTCAAAATCGAGCCTGTTCTCTGAAATGCTCCGCCGTTGCCTCCCGTCTCTCCCCATTGCACCCTCCTCATCGCCCTTTATTTCCATTATCCGGCATTTCGTCCCCCTTTGAACTGACGCGCATCATAAAAGACAGAGGAAGACAGGTAAGGGAAGAGGTAGAGAAAAGGCAAAAGCATCTCTTTTCTCCCTTCCGTTTTTCCTTTACCTCTCCCTGTCTTATTCTCCACCCGCTCTTTTCTTCCTTCTTGACATTTTTCCCTCAACCTCGTACCATCAAGAAAAAGCGTCCTTCCTCAGAGAGTTTCGTCCGCGCGGGGACCTCCGGGCAAGGGACTGCGGAGAACAAGAAAACCGAAGGCGCAGCAATGCGCCGCGGCACGCGGGAGGCACGGCAATGAAAAAAGTGGAAATCGAGTATTGCGTCACCTGCAACTACCGTCCTATAGCGGCGAATCTGGGCATCGCCATCGAACGGGCCGTCGCCGTCAAGCCGGTCCTGGTGCAGTCGAACGTCAGCGGGGCTTTCGAGGTCCTGGTCGACGGGGAGAGGGTCTTCTCGAAGACCGCTTCGGGGCGCTTTCCCGACCATGCGGAGATTATCAAGTTGCTTCAGGAAAAATAAGCGTTGACAGGAGGAGGTACGATGAACCTGAAAGAGAGACTTCTTGCGGCCTTGTCCCTGCAGCCCGTGGACAGGCCCCCGGCTGCGGTCCCGACGCAGAGCGCCATCGGCGACATCATGGAGAAAAGCGGCTACAAGTGGCCCGAAGCGCTGCGGAAGGCTTCCTCCATGGCGGGGCTCGCCTGGGCCTGCCACGAAATCGGGGGCATCGAAAGCGTCCGGGTCCCCTTCGACATCACTGTCGAGGCGGAGGCCATGGGCTGCGAGACGCGCTTCGAGGAGGACTCCACCACCCCCCCGATGAGCATGCCGAAGTCGCGGGGCGACTACCATACCATCAAACTCCCCAACCCCCTGAAGGACGGGAGGATGCCCGAGGTGCTGGAAGCCGTCGCCCTCCTCAGGGAGAAGGCGCGGGGCGAGGTCCCCGTCATCGCCGCCCTGGGCACCCCCTTCGAACTGCTCTCCACCACCCTGAGCTTTGAGGATATCACCATGGCGCTGTACAAGGACCCCGATTTCCTTCTTCACCAGATGGAAATCATGACCGATGTCGCCGTGAAATACGCCATGGAGCTCGAAAAAAAGGGGGCCGATGTCCTCATGCTGGTGGACGGGACCTCGCAGGCCCTGGGGCCGGCCTACTTCGTCCGCTTCTCTTTTCCCTTCACCCGCACGATGGTGCAGGCGCTGCACCGGCCCTCCATTCTCCATATCTGCGGCAAAGCCACTCCCCTGCTGGAGCATATGGTCGCCACCGGCGCGACGGGCCTGAGCATCGACAAGCCGGTGGATACGGAAGCGGCGCGCACGGCAGCCGCGGGCAAGGCGGCGCTGGTGGGCAATCTCTCCCCCCAGACCCTCTGCATGGGCACCATGCAGGAGATAGAGGCCGAGACCGCGGAGGCGCTGCGCAGCGGCATGAACGTGATCTCCCCCGGATGCGGCATCCTGCCGCAGACCCCCCTGGAGAACCTCCAGACCTATATCCGCTGCGTCACCGGGGGCTGCGCCGGATAAGTGCACAAACTTTACAAAAAGCCCCTTCCGGTGATTTAATTAAAAAGGAAAGGAAGGGGAGAAGAATGGACAGGAACTTCTTCGAAGGATACGCCGACAGGATCAATGTCAACGACTTCTTCGACGCCTTGTCCGGGGCGGAAAATACGGTGAATCTGACTCCGCTGCTCCGGTCCACGGTGAAGAATTATATTGAAGAAGGAGCGCTCATCGTAAAGGAGTTCGAGCTCGACCTCTACCGGATGGAGGACGGCAGGCACGTCATCCACATCTGCAAGAGGGAGGGCGCGGACAACTATTGCGACTACTACATTTTCGAGACGATACACCCCCCTCTCAAGTACCGGATACTTCGCGCCCTCATCGGCGAGAGCCTCGAGGCGCACGACGTTCACTACGAATGCGCGGAGCATGCCGCCGAGCTGAGCGACCTCTGCGATGTGCTACGGCATGCACAAGGACTCGCAGCCTCCCGCAGAGAGAGATAGCAGTCCGGCTCCGTTGTGCCTGCCCCTTCCGGCCGTGTCCTTGTAATAAAGAGGAGCCTGGGAGCGGTGTCCCGGCAGGAAATGAGGATGACAGAGAAAGAGAAAACGAAAAGGGAGCTGCAGCAGGAAACTGAGCAGCTGCGCCGCAGGACGGCGGAGCTGGAAGCGGAGCTGGAGCGGGCGCAGCGTGAGACCAAGAGGCTGAAGAGGGAGTTCGGCGACGCCAAGGGCTTTTACGAGGGGATTCTGAACGGGATCACCTGCGGGGTCTGGGCGTCGGACAGGCTCGATAAAATCAAGTATGCCAACCGGGGAATGGAGATGATCGCCGGGACCACGAAGCAGAAGCTCGTGGGGTACCGGGTGCTCCCCTCCTCCTCAGAGACGATGATGGAGCATTTCCTGAGCTACTACGAAGAGGCGAAGGAGACCCTGCAGCCCGTCTACTATTCAGAGGTGCCCGTCCTGACCCCCGCCGGAAGACAGACCTACCAGTCGGGCTGGCTTATCCCGCGGGTGCGGGACAAGAGGTACGACGGCATGATCTGCATCCTCGAGGACATCACGAACCAGCGGGAGATCCGCAGGGCCCTGTCCGACAGCGAGGCGAAGTACCATGACCTCGTGGAGAACGTGAACAGCATCATCATGCAGATGGACCTGAAGGGGAACGTCACCTTCTTCAACCGCTTCGCCCTGAAGTTCTTCGGCTTCCAGGAGGACGAGATCATCGGCAGGAACGTGGTGGGGACCATCGTCCCCAAGACGGAAAAGCACGCCCGCAGCATCAAGAGGATGCTGGAGGGCATCGGCAGGAATTCGCGGCGGTACGCGAAAAGGGAGTACGAGAACGTCAGCAAGAACGGGGAGCGCTCCTGGATCGCCTGGACGCACAAGACGCTCCCGGACAGCGAGGGAGGAATCAGGGAGATCCTTTGCGTGGGCACCGACATCACCGAGCGCAAGCACCATGAAGAACTGCTGAAGAAGTGCCGCAGCAGCCTCGAACGGGAAGTGCGGATCCGTACGGCCCAGCTGACACAGACGAACGAGGAGCTCCAGCACGAGATCATGGAGCGCAAATGGGCGGAAAGGGTCCTGAAGAGCTCCGAGGAGAAATACCGTCTCGTCGTGGAGAACGCCAACGAGGGCATCGCCGTCACCCAGGACAACTTTTTCAAATACTTCAATCCCAAGGCGATGCGGATCCTCGGGCACCCTGAAGAGGTGCTGACCTCCCGCCCCTTCTTCGAGTTCTTCCATCCCGACGACCGGGACATCGTCATGGAAAGGCACCTGAGAAGGCTGAAGGGAGACATGCTCCCCCATCTCTATTCGGCGCGGATCATCGACAGGGACGGGAACACGAAGTGGCTGGAGATCAACTCGGTCCTGATCACCTGGAGGGGGAGGCCCGCCGCGCTCGCCTTCTTCAGCAACATTACCGAGAGGAGGAAGACCGAGGAGATGCTGGAGCTCCTCGAATCCGCCATCCAGCAGACGACCGACTCCATCATCATCACCACCGCGCGGCCCGAGCAGTTCACGTCCAAGGTCGTTTTCGTCAACAAGGCCTTCACCATGATGACGGGGTACACCCCCGAGGACGTGGTGGGGCGCCTCTCCATCATCCTCCAGGGTCCGAAGACCGACAGCACCGAGTGGTTCAAGCTCGAAAGCTCCCAGGCGAGGGGAAAGGCGTTCTACGTCGAAGCGGTGAACTACCGGAAGGACGGGACCCGGTTCTACCACGAATGGCAGATCTCTCCCATCCGCGACGAGCGGGGAAAGGTGACCCATTTCATCTCCACCCAGCGGGACATCACCAAGCGGAAGAAGGCGGAGGAGGACCTGAATGCCTACCAGGAGAAGCTCCGCGCCCTCGCTTCCGAGCTGACGCTCACCGAGGAGCGGGAAAGGAGGCGCATCGCCACGGACCTGCACGACCATATCGGGCAGACCCTCGCCATCACCAAGATCAAGCTGGGGGAGCTCCGCAATGCCCTTTCCTCCACGAGCCTCGCCTGGATGGTCGACAGCGTCCGCGTCCTTATCGAAAAGACGATCCAGTACACGAAGACGCTGACCTTCGAGCTCAGTCCTCCCATCCTCCACGAGCTCGGCTTCGAGGCGGCCATGGAGTGGCTCTGCGAGAGGATGCAGAAGGACCACGGCATTTCCTTCGAGTTCAGGGATGACGGAAAAGCGAGGCCCCTCGACAACGACATCAGCATCCTCCTGTTCCAGGCGGTGCGCGAACTGCTCATCAATGTGGTGAAGCATGCAAAGGCGAGGATGGTGCGGGTGTCCCTGCTGAGGGACGAAGGCTCCGTGCGCATCGTCGTGGAAGACGACGGCGTCGGCTTCGACACCCTGAAGATGGAGAAGGCCTCCTTCGGGTTTTTCAGCATCCGGGAGCGGGTGAAGCACCTCGGCGGCACCTTTACCATCGATTCGAGGCCGGGGCAGGGGACGAAGGTCACCCTGATATCCCCCGTCATCCTCACGCAAAATTAGGGCCGGAGCAAAGAGAGAATGAGCTTGAAAGTTCTTTTGGCGGATGACCACAAAATCGTACGGGACGGCCTCCGGACGCTTCTGCAGAAGAATTCGGACATCGAGGTGATCGCCGAGGCCGAAGACGGCAGGGAGGCGGTGCAGCTTGTCAGGAAAATGGCTCCCGAGATCGTGGTGATGGATATCGCCATGCCCGATCTGAACGGAATCGAGGCCGCCCGCCAGATCATGGCCGAACAGCCGGGGATCAAGGTCATCGCCCTGTCCATGCATTCCGACAAGCGGTTCGTCATGGAGATGCTGAAGGCGGGAGCGTCCGCCTACCTGCTGAAGGACTGCGCCTTCGAGGAGCTGGTGCTCGCCATACGGGCCGTCATGGAGAACAAGACGTACCTCAGCCCGGGAATCGCGGGGGTTGTGGTGGAGGACTTCATCCATTCGAGAAAGGAGGAGCCTTCGGTTTTCTCCGTCCTGACCGACAGGGAGAGGGAGGTGCTCCAGCTTCTGGCGGAGGGGGAGACCACGAAGGAGATCGCCTCTCATCTCCGGGTGAGCATCAAAACCATCGAGACGCACCGCAACAGGATCATGGACAAGCTGGGCATCCATACGATCGCAGAGCTCACTAAGTACGCCATCAGGGAGGGCCTCACCTCGCTATAGCCCGACGCCGGAAGAAGCCCTGTCTCTCCCGGCGTCGGGAGGATCTCTGTCAATTGTGCGGCGCCTATTGACGCATCGTAAACAGGACATATATAGTAGAGAAATGCAGGCACGCAGCACAAGGAAGCAGGACGTATGAAGCACCTTCTTGTAGATCCATCTGATTTACCTTGTTTTTCTCCTGAAGCATCCTTTTTCACCCCCCGCACTCCCTTCCTTGTTTTTTTCCGCACCGGCGGCAGGCCCGGCAGAGGAACGGCACACTCTCCGTTCTTTGTAAGGGTTTTTCCGATTTGCCGTAAGGGAAAACCTGATTGCATTTGTTCATGAAAAAGAGTACATACTATAGAAGCATATCTCACCGGGGAGAAAGAAATGACTGAAGAACGCCTGTTGACCGCGTTCCACGCGATTACCTATGCACGTATGTGCACGTACTCTCATTTTGCGAAAATATATGCCGGTCTCTTCGACTGCGCCGCCATAAAAGAAGACGGCGCCACTCTTCGGGAGTATCGCGAGATCCTCGCTCCGGCCGGCCCGCCCCTCGGGGATGCCCTGGCCGCCTATCTGTCGGAAGCGGAAAGGATCTCTCCGGAAACCCTCGAAAGCATCGAGTTCGAGTATAACCGTCTTTTCGTGGGTCCGGCCCGCCTGGTCGCGCCTCCCTACGAATCGGTGTACCGGACCGAACACCGCCTCGTCATGGGCGACACCACCCTTGCCGTCCGGAATGCGTACCACGAGATCGGATTCCGGATGACCCTGGAGGCAAGGGAGCCCGATGACCATATTTCCGCCGAGCTGACATACCTCTCCCTTCTCCAGTCCCGCTGCCTTCAGGCGATTGAGAGAGGAGAGGCGCAGGAGATAAGGAGGCTCATCCGTACGGAGCAGGCTTTCCTGCACGAGCATCTCCTTATATGGGTTGCAGAATTCTGCAGAATGATACAGGAGGGCACCCGGTCCGCCTTCTTCAGTGCCCTGGCCGGCGTAACCCCCCTCATTCTTCAGAACGATGTACAGGTACTTGGGGAGGTAGGGGATTCCCTTGCCTCGACGGGGGAAGAGATCCACCCGAAAGAAAACAACAAACAAGGAGGCTACAATGGGAGAAGGCAAGCGGGAAATCGATAGTATTGTCGACCGCGCGTTAGCTTCGAGCCTGTCTCGAAGGTCGTTTGTAAAGGGAGGACTGGCAGCGGGGAGTTGGCTCGCCCTGTCCGGATTTTCTCAGTTGGATCCCAAGGACGCTCGGTCTGCGGCTGCGCCTATCGGTGACCCGTCGATGAAGACTTTTGTAAGCGCGTGTCCGAGGAACTGTTACGACACCTGCTCGCAGTTGGTGCAGGTGAAGGACGGCGTTATCCGCAAGGTGGATGCAAACCCCATGAACACCTTTACGGGCAATTCCCTCTGCTTGAAGGGATACACCTATACGAACAAGGTGTACGACCCGAACAGGATCAAATATCCCATGATGCAGTCGCCCCGCGGGTCGGGTAACTGGAAGCGTATCTCCTGGGATCAGGCGATGGACGTCATCGCGAAGAAGGTACTGGACCTCAAGGACCGGTACGGCTCCACCTACCCCATCTGTATGAACAAGTATTCCGGCAACTTCAACATCTGGCACTACTGCGTCGAGGGTCTGATGAGCAGTCTCGGCTACATCAGCCTGGTCCAGGGCACCCCGTGCTGGCCTGCCGGAATCGACGCGCAGGGATACGATTACGGCTATATGTGGAATACGGACCCTGAAGATTTCGCCAAGTCGAAATACTTCGTCCTCTGGGGCTCAAACCCCGCCTGGACCTCCATCCACACCATGAAATTCATCAACAAGGCCCGGGAGAACGGAGCGAAAATGGTGGTCATCGACCCCATCTGCACCTCCACCGCCTCCAAGGCAGACCTCCACATCCAGATCAGACCCTCCACTGATGGAGCCCTCGCCCTCGGCATGGCCCGTTACATCCTGGACAACAACCTGTACGACAAGGCATGGGTCGACCAGCACTCCTCAGGCTTCGGCGAGTTTGCCGACTACCTGAAGAAGAACGTCACCGTCGAATGGGCGTCCAAGACCACGGGCGTCCCTGTTGCCGTCATTGAGCAGGTGGCAAAAGAGTTTGCCGCGGCAAAACCCGCCTGCACCTGGATCGGATACGGTTTCCAGAGGCATACGAACGGCGGGCAGAACGTCCGGAACGTCGACGCCCTCGCGGCCATGACGGGGAACGCCACCCGCCCGGGCGGAGGCGCGAATTACGGCCACCTTGCAACCTGGGGCTTCAACTACCACGCCATGGTCATGAAGCAGCCCGCAGGCACGGTGGGGAGCGGCCACCGGAACATCAACATGAACAATTTCGGCCAGATGGTGCTCGACGCCTGCAATCCCCCGATCAAGATGCTCTGGACAGCCTGCAGGAACACCATGAGCCAGGACCCCGAAACGCCGGTGGTCAAAAAGGCGCTGGAAGGCCTCGAGCTCGTCGTGGTAGTCGATCACGCTTTCACCCGCACTGCGGAGATGGCCGATATCGTGCTGCCCACCACCACCCACTACGAGCACCCGGGCGTCAACGTAAGCTATTGGCACTACTGGATCGCCCTCGCGGAAAAGTGCATCGAGCCCCTTTACGAGTCCAAGACGGACCTCGAAATCGCATGGGCTCTCTCCAAGAGGATGAACGAGCTGAGGCCCGGCTCCTGCACCTACCCCACGGGTGGAGACATGCAGGAATGGACCGAGAAGGAGTTCAACGACGGGATCCATAAGCTCTTCGGCATCTCGAGCTGGAAAGACCTGAAGAAGGGGCCGCAGAAGGCGAAGTTCCCCAACCCCGGATACTCGGACAACAAATTCCCGAGTCCGTCCGGCAAATACGAGTTCAAGTCGATCGTCGCCCAGGCGGACGGCCACCCCGCGCTGCCCGTCTACAAGGATCCGATGGCCCCCACGCAGAAGGAGTACACCGTCCGGCTCCTGTCTCCCCACTCGCGTACGGGTCTCCATTCACAGTTCCAGAACAACCCGTGGATGATGGCGCACAACCCCGAACCGGTCCTCGAGATCCATCCCGACCTCGCGGCGGAGCGCGGGATCAAGGATGGAGACAAGGTCAAGGTTTCCAACGACCTCGGCTCAATCACCCTGCGGGCGCGGCTCACCAAGGTAGTGCCGAAGGACGTGGTGGCTACCTATGAGAACTGGTTCTGGAAATCGGACTTCTGTGTGAACAACACCGTCAAGGCAATCCCTGCCGACATGGGGAAGCGCAATACCGGAAACCCGGGCATCGCCTTTCACGACAACTTCGTGAAAGTCGAGAAAGCGTAAAGGAGGCAACCCGATGAAGAGAAAATTCTTATTCGACCAGAATAAATGCGTGGGATGCGGTACCTGCGTTCTTGCCTGCAAGAACGAGTACCAGACCCCGCCGGATATCAACTACCGGACCGTGCGCCCGGCGGACGAAAATCCGGACGTCCCCGAGAGGCAGTTCGTCAATACCGCATGCGTCCACTGCGACAAGCCGGCCTGCGCGCCCTCCTGTCCCGTGTCCGCTTACAGCAAGCGTGCGGACGGAGTCGTCGTGCAGAACCAGGACGCCTGCATCGGCTGCAAGAAATGCATTGCGGCCTGTCCCTACGGAGCGCCCCAGTATTACGCACCCGCCAACAAGGTGCGGAAGTGCGAGCTCTGCTACCAGCGGCTCGATGCGAACCAGATCCCTTCCTGCGTGAAGGGCTGCCCCGTGGGCGCGCTGGGGATGCTCGACCTCGATTCCGGGAAGGTCGTGACTTCGCTCGGCACCCTCGCTAAAGTCGAGGGGACGGTGGACAACCTCCCGGAGCTGCCCGACAAGAGCATTACCACTCCGAACCACCGGTTCATCCTCAGGAAGCCGGCGAAGCAGACGCGCTATCCGGTAATTGCCCCGATGATGGATGACCAGAAGAAGGGGCCTGAAGAGAAAGCGGGCTTTAAAGGATAGGATGGCAGGGTGCTTTCGTGCCCGCCCGAAAAAAAGCGGGGAGGCTGGCATACCAAAGCCGTTGATTTCGGGTATAATGGCTATGTATAATGTAAGGGTACGTTTGCGCCGGTAAGGGTTCCCGCGGATGCCGCTCCGGCGGCATCCGCACATCACATTACATGAAAAAAAATAAGAGGTACCCATGGTAACGAAAACGGGAGAACGGCAGAGAGGAGGGAAGTGAATTAATCAGAAAAAGAGATGACCGAAGTTCTTGAAGAGTAAGTGTACGCTGCACTATCTATTATTAACAAGGGAGGATAAGGTATGAGCAAGTTTTTTTCGAAAATTGCTTTTCTTGTAGTGCTTGCCGTAGCTGCTTCAATGCCTTACGGGGCTTTCGCCGCCGATGACGCCGTTATTAAAGAGTTGATGGACAGAATCAACAAGCTGGAAAAGAGAATTGCGGACCAGGAAGCTGTCGCACCCAAGGGAGTCGCCGCTGCTCCTTCAGCGGATGAGAAGAAAGTGGACTTCGGGGGCTTCATCAGGACCAGGTACCATATCAGCAATACTCTCACCTACGGCGCCGGTCAGATCATGCCGCCCGACAAGAACGCCGCTGTTGCGAGCGACGACACGAGAAACTTCTTCGAGCAGAGGGCGAGGCTGTACATTTCTCCCAAGCTGGGCGACTACGTAACGGGTAACTTCGCTTTCGAAATCAACTACTACTGGGGCAACTCCGCCTATGACACCGCGTTTCTCGCGGGCGGCGGTCTCATGTCCGACTCGGTCAATCTCTGGACCAAGAACCTGAACATCGTAGCCAACATTCCCAACACGAACCTCACCGCTACGGTCGGTATCCAGAACCTGAAGGACGCGTACAACGGCATCCTTCTCGGCTGGGCTGATGCACCGGGTATCAACCTGAACTACAAGGTGTCGGACAACCTGAACGCCACCCTGGGTTTCTTCCGCTTCTGGCAGCCCACTTCCGGCGCGAACCCTTCCGCCGACTTCGTCAGGGCTGAAGTGGCGTACGCCCCGAGCAAGGAGCTGAACCTCGGCTTCAACCTGTATGCTCTGTGGGACAGGACCGGTGCCAAGTCCGGGACGAGCGGCGTGCTCGGTACTGCGGGCTGTACCACGAAGGGCGGGTTTGCTTGCATGGACTACAACGTATCCACCGGGTATGAGAGCTTGACCGGGACGAACAAGTACACCATGAACCTGTACTGGCCGGGTGTCAACTTCACCTACAAGGCCGGGAACTTCGATATCGACGGCTTCCTCATCTATGAGGGCGGGCAGTACAAATCAGGAACCGCCGGGATCAGCGATGTTGACATCAGCAGCGTCGCGGCCAACCTCGGAATCGGGACCACCCTCGGTCCTGTCAACCTCAAGCTGAGCGGCTTGTATGTCACCGGTGACGACTCCACCGACAATCCTTCCATCGGTATCAAGGAGAACGGCTTCTACACTCCGGGTGCCTACTCCCTGGCAGCAGCCTGGATGGGTCTCACCGGGATGAAGATCCTCTTCCCCGACATCGACGGGACGACGCAGGACCAGTACCTTATCTATGACGTAACGAACGTCTTCGAGCAGAGGCCTCTCGGTGTTGCCGCCATCATGCTGACGGGCAACACGAAGCTCACCCCGAAGACCACTCTGGAAGCCGGAGTCGGCGTTCTGTGGTCTGCTGAAGACAGGGTCGTCAACGGCGACAACCACATGGCGACCGAAATCAACGCAGGCATTCACCATGAAGTGGCGAAAGGCCTGAGCGTCGGAGTAGTGGGCGCCGTTGCCTTTACCGGCAACTTCTACGAGGTCAGCGCTGCACAGGCTGCCGCGTACAATGCTACGAAATCGAGCCCCGGCGCTGTCAGCGCGAATACCGATCCTGCTGACATCTGGCGTGTCTATTTCAGAACCAACTACGCGTTTTAACTTTTTTTAGTCCTCATGCATCCGCCGGGAAGGGGTTCTCCCCTTCCCGGCTTTTTTTGTCTTTTCTCCCGCGGAAGCGCTCTCCCTTCTTCCTCAATCTGCCTTTTCCCGTACGCAGGTAGGGTTTTTTTAACGGCAATGTCAGGGAAATCCCGATTGTTCCCCGCGCGGCGATCATGTCATTATAAGGAGTCGCTCCGTGAAGAACCAATAAAACACATCACAAAGAGCCGAAAAAAAGAAAGGAGATAGCGTAATGACACCGAAGGAAAGAGTAATGAAAATGCTGAAAGGGGAGAAGGTGGACCGTCCCCCCATCTTCAGCGGCATGGGCAACGTGGTCACCCCCGTCCTGGACAAATATGGGGTTGTTTTCTCGAGGGCGCACCGCGACCCCGATCTGATGGCCAAGGCTGCCCTCGGCACTTACAAGGAGTTCGGGTTCGAGTGCGCGGTCGTTCCCTTCGACCTCGGAGTGGAGGCGGAGGCCCTCGGCGCGAAGATGAACTACTATGACGACGTGGAGGGGCTGCTGTACCCCACGATAAAAGAGAAATGCGTCAAGTATGCCGACGATGTGAAGATCCCCGCCGACCTGGCGAATGCCGGGAGGATCCCCGTGGTCACCGGTGCGATGAAGGCCATCAAGAAGGAAATGGGAGACGAGATCGCCATCGGCGCCTATGTGCTCGGCCCCTTCACCCTGGCGGGCCAGGTAATGGAGCTGGACGAGCTCTATGAGGAGTCCTTCCTCGATCCCGACAGGATCGGCGCAATCCTCGAAAGGCTTTCCGACGTGATCATCAAGGTCTTCCAGGTGTACAGGGACGCAGGAGCCGACTACTTTGTGCTCAGGGAGATGGGCGGCACCTCCGACGTCATGAGCCCGAGGAGCTTCAGGAGCCTCATCAAGCCCCATGTGATGCGCATCCTCGCCGGGATGCCCAAGCCCACGGTGCTCCATATCTGCGGAGACACCAACGCCATCATCACCGATATGGTGGAGTGCGGGGCGGACGCCATCAGCGTGGACCAGAAGAACAATCTGGCGGAGACCCGCCAGAAAGTAGGACCCAATGTGATCGTCCTCGGCAACTTCGATCCGGTGAAGGTGCTGCATAAGGGCGCGGCAAAGGATGTAGGCCCTGTTGTCGTGAAGTGCATCAAGGATGGAGCAAACGCGGTATGGCCGGGCTGCGACCTGTGGCCGGAGGTGCCCAAGGAGAACATGGAAGCGCTCGTCAGCGCACTGAAGTCGGTCGCATAGAGGCTTCACAGAGGAAGCAGAGCAGCGGGCAGCTGCAGGGCACCGGAACGGGCAGGGGTGTCCTGCAGACCCTGCATGAAGAATAAGACTTCCGTAAAAAATGAGGGAGGAAGCATGAAGTTGGTGCAGATAGCGGGATACCTCGGATCGGGGAAGACGACCCTGATCGTGACAATGGGG
>JAXLZK010000004.1:1578-149892 GCA_046350935.1 Thermodesulfovibrionales bacterium | reverse complement strand
TCCGCTTGCGGGAATGACAGAAGAAGGACTTACTCCAGGAGCCGCTTTTGTTCATTTTGTTAGACGCTCTTACTCTATTCTGAGCAATTTTTCGCGCTCCTCGATGAAACGCTCCCTATCGAAGCTGTCTGTAGAGCGGATTGCGTTGCGATAGCAGGCGACAAGACAGAGATTACATTTCACGCAATCAGATGCCCGGAAGCGTATTTCCCTTCCGGCTGCCGTCCCGGGGGCGGCAGCGGAGGCGTTATATTCCCTCAAGGCATGGGTGGGACAGAAATGACAACACATTCCGCACATATCGCATTCATTGCCGTCGATTTCGAGCTCAGCCGCCACCGCACACCCGGAGGGGTCCTGTACCCGTTCAGGAGGCGTCCCCAACTGTTTGAGCAGGGCAATCAGGAGTCTCCTTCTTTCCGGCAGGAAACCTGTGTGCCTGATTCTTTCGCCCCCCGGTCTGTGTTGTCCCTCTGAAAGAGTATCGACCGTCTCTGCTGCTGAAATGAGAAAGCGCATTTTGAAATATCTGAATAACTCCCGTCTCGATACCATTCTCCGGCCCTTTCCCTCTGCGTCTTTCTCTTCCCCTGCAAAGGGAGCCGGATGTGTCCCTGCGGTAATCACTACCTTTTCCCCGGGGCTGAAGATGCGCAGCAGGGATTCCGCGGCGGCAATAGACCCCGCGGCGCAGCCGTCCCCGTGCCGGGCGCTGCATCCGCCGCACTCCGCATGCCTCAGGTGCAGGGAGGAGGCTCCATACGCCACCATGCCGATGAGATGGGCAGGGTCGATGATCCCGAGGCAGGGCACCTCGATCCAGGAAGGGTGCGCCCCGCCGACGGCCTGTTTGCAGCGTATTTCGAGCCCCTTGCCGCGGATGATCGCCTGCCGGCACTTCTCGATAAAGAGACGGTCGCTGAACTCCTTGAGGGTGTAAACCCCTGTTTTGCATACCGTGCAGCAGATGCCGCAGCCGATACATTTGTTCCACTCTATGGTAATTCCCTCGCCCACCGTGCCGACCTGAATAGCATCGACCGGACAGGAGGCACTGCATTCCCTGCAGTGAGCGTTCTTATGCCGCAACCGCACGCAGCTGTCTTTTCGTATCTGAACAACTTCCACCAGCTTTGCAAGGACCCCTGTTGGATTCACCACCCTGCGTCTCCTCCTTCTACAACCAGGATGCCGGGACAGACGCCTTCAGGAACTCATGATCCATTTCCAGGAACCCGCCGGTAAGATACGAGAGTGCCTGATAGAAGCTGCCTTTCCCCGCCCGCGCGGCAATGAGCTCACAGAAATGCGGGACCCATACGACGAGGTGCTCTTCCATGAACTCCCTCTGGCAGCTCAGAAAACGCCTCATTCCTTCAGAGTCGCCCTTTTCAGCCGCTTCGCAAACGAAACGGCAGACGCTTGCCATAAACTCGAGCTCGACGCCGATATGGTCCTCGGGCTCTCTCCACTGTGGCGATACAATAAAGCCGACATCCCGGTATCTCTTCATCACCCTCTCTCTCGGTTCCTGCTTGGCAAGCCGCTCAGGAGAACGGTAGACCGATTCGGAACACGGCAGGGCATGCGCTCCCACGAGAAAGAGAGAGGCAAACTCGCGGTGCAATTCCAGGAGGAGCTCCTCTCTGTCCGGGGAGGAGGAGCAGCGGTGTACAAAGCTCCCCAGAAACTCTCCCCCTTTTTCGAAACCTTCGTTTCCCGCGTGGAGAGACATCTCTTCGATGTGCGGGAACAATAACGCGAGTGTCTCCAGAAAGCCGCTGTCGGCTTCCATTTTATAGCTCCTGGATAAAAAGCGGTAAACTGTTTCTCTCCCTTGATGGATATCTATTGATTCTTCCAGTAGTGTCACTGCCGTGCCTCCCTTCCCTCTCACGGATGAGTATCAGTAAAAGCAGCGTAAAAACGGTGATCCCCGTCTTCCTCATGCAGGAGGTGTCCTCTCCATAGGAAGTATCCGGATACCCTGCTTAGCGCAGGGTATCCGGATGCCTTTACATTACTTCGGGTTTCTGCGGCGGCTTCGGCTTGAACAGTATGGACGGCCTGGTAGCGCCGGAAGTCAGAAGATTGCCGGAACGGTCCCGGGCAGGATCGGGAAAGCCCTGGACCACCCGCACTGCGTCGGGATACTTTTTCATCAACTCCTCCATCGGCCCTGCATCGAGCGCCCTGTTGGGACACGAGTCCACACAGGCGGGTTTCTTGCCCTCTTTCTTTCTGTCCCAGCAGAAGTGGCACTTCTGCATCGGGTGATCGACCAGCCAGGTTTTCTGCCTCGCGGGCTCGCTTTCGGAGTCCCCGAACTGTGGCGCTTCAAAGGGGCATCGTGCCAGGCACGCTTTCCAGCCCTGACACTTCGCCCTGTCTACCACAACGATACCGTCCTCCTTCCTCTTCGTGACGGCCCCCACCGGGCAGGCCGCCACGCACGCGGGGTTCTCGCAGTGGTTGCAGCCCATGACCAGGTTGAATACCCCCACGTTGGGGAAAGCCCCTGTTTCTTTGACGGAAAGCCGCCTCCACTTTGCCTGGCCGGGTTTGACGTCGTTCCAGTCCTTGCAGGCGACTACACACGTGTTACACCCGATGCATCTCGTTTGATCGTAATACCATGCCCATTGCATGTCCTCCACCTCCCTATCAAAAGTTCATATCGGGCAACGGTTGCTCCCGATGATCTTCGGTGCTCGTCGTTCCGTTACGCGGTGACCTTCATTATGCTCACTAGCGTATTGGCCCCCAGAGAATCCGCCTGGCATATCCTCGACGGTCTCTGCGAGGTCAGGGTATTGGGATTTCCGCCTCTGTCCACGCCGTCCTTGCCCGGCGTATAGTAGGAGCCCTGGGCAAGCAGGACAATCCCGGGCATCGTCCGGTGGGTAAGGTGAGCGGATGCCAGTACCGCTCCCCTGTCGTTGAAGATCTTCACGATGTCCCCGTGGCCGATCCCCAGCCCCTGCGCATCTCCGGGGTTCATCCATACCGGCTCATGAGCGTTGCCGGCCCAGGTCTGCAGCGGCCCCTTCGCCTGTTTGAAATGAGCGGGGCGCCCCGCTTCATCCTTCTTGTACAGCTCATTCAGGTATGCGTTGATGTTGTGGGTGGAATGGACCCGGTACCGGGGATGCGGCGTGAGGAGCTGGAACCGGTACCCTTTCGATAGGGCGCCCGTGGGATCGGGATGCGATCCGTCGGCATGCCTCCCCTCCGGCAGAGGGATATACATGGGGATCGGATACACGAACCTGCCCTTATTGCTGCCGTCATGGAGTTGCCCGGAAAGGGTGACGCGTGAATCGATGTTGTCGTATCCCCGTGCCTCGTAGTCCTCCAGCATAGCCTGTGAATACGCCTCCGCTTTACCCGACGGGGTCAGCAGGGCGTTCTTCCGCGGGTCTTCCCTGAACTCCTTGAAAGAGATATGCGAGGGGAGCTCAGGGAAGGTATAGACGCCGTCTTTCTTCCATTTCTCATAGGGGATGGGCTCGCCGAGGGCCGTCTTCCATGCCTCTTTCAGCCATTCCTCATACTTCTTGCCTTCGGTAAAGGCCTCTCCGATCCCCAATTTTTCCGCAAGTCCGGCGCATATGTCGTAGTCGTGCCGGCACTCACCGGGCGGCTCGACCGCCTTGTTCTGGAAAATCACCGACTCCCCTACCACCCAGGTGGTAGTCGCATCCTCCTTTTCCCAGTTCATTGCAGCGGGCAGGAGGTAGTCCGCATACCGTGCGCTCGGGGTCATGAACTGGTCGGCGACCACGATGAGCTCCATCTTCGATCTGTCCTTCAGAAGATCCACCAGCTTATTGCAATCGCCATGCTGGTTCAAGAGAACGTTTCCCGCAAAGTTCATCATGCATTTGATGCCCACTTTCGATCTCTTGATCTGCCCGTCGTTCCATTCCGACTCCCCGGTGCCGCCGTTTCGCGCCAGGTCGGCCCAGAGGAATACGGGGATCGCGTTCTTGGTGTAGAAGGAGGGGGTGTACTTCGGCGCCGTCAGTTTGGTTGCATCGTAGATATCCTTCTCCAGGTCGTCGGCGATTGCGGTGAATCCGTAAGGAGCATACTTCAGTTTTCCGTGGGTAAGCAGGATGAACGGAAAGCCGCCCCCCCTGCTTCCGGGATTGGCGATGTTGGTGCCTGTCTTGCCGAAGTTCCCGGTAATGAGGCCCATTATATAGATCAGCCAGACGGCCTGTTCACCCTCCGGCTGCCTCTGGAATCCGGCCCCGATGTAGGTGGTGGTCTTCTTTGTCGCCCACTCGCGGGCAAGCTTCCTGATCGCGGCTGCGGGCACTCCCGTTATCTTCTCCGCCCATTCGGGCGTCTTCGGAACCTTTCCATAGATCGGGACCGACTTCCCGTACAGGGGGTCTGTCTTGTTCACGTTATAGTGAATGGTACCGGGATAGACCGAAGTAGCCTTATTGATTCCCTTTTTTACCAGGTACTCGTCCGTCCCCAGAATATAGGCGCTCAGAGAGGCGCCCGCAGGGACGGCATACCTGGCTGCATCCACGTCGTCATGGTAAAGAGCCGGATGCGGGTCGTCGTAAAAGCCATGCACATACTTTTTCACGAAATCGGCATCGAGCAGGTCTTCTTTGATCATGACGTACATAAGGGCAAGGAGCAGGGCAGCATCGGTTCCGGGGACCACCGGGACCCATTGGTCCGCCAGCGTCGAGACGGTATCGTTCTGCCTCGGGTCGACAGCAATCACTTTCGCCCCTTTCTCCTTTGCCTGCGTCATGTACCAAGTGGAGTTCGAGCCGATGATCAGGTCGGCATAGCTGTTGGACCACAGGAGAAGAAGCTCCGCGTTCATCGCGTTATCCCTGCTGTTTCCGTATTCCCAGTAGTAGTTATACCCGAAGGTAAACCATGAGACGAACTCTATGTTCGGCCAGCTGTAGTCGTTCCGGTAGGGCACATACCCGCCGAATTTGTTCAGGAGCCTCGGGACATGGCCGAGATAGCCCCCGGCGCCCACATCCCCTGTCCCGTAATTGAAGTAGAAAGCCTTGTTACCGTACTGCTTCTTGATCTTCTGCATCTTTTCGGCGATCTCGGTGAGCGCCTGGTCCCAGGAGACCCGCACAAAGCCCGAGAGGTCCCCTCTCTCTTTCGTCTGCTTCAACGGGTACGTCACCCTGTCGGAACGGTAGAGCCGCTCCCGGTAGGACCTGCAGCGTGAGCAGGCGCGTATCTGCGGATCGTTCCCCGTACCGTCGATGAGGTTTTTGTCGGGCCTCTCATCGGTCACGATCCTTTTGATCACCCCGTTCTCCACATACGCTTTCGTTACGCACCGGCCGCCACAGTTGTGAGGCGCTGCCCCAGGCACTACGGTGCCTTTGATGGGCTGGGGTTCAAGCCCTTTTGTCTCTTTCGACAGGGTCGCCTGCGCCTCCGCGCAGTACGAGACATTCAGGGAAGCAGCGGCGCCCAACGCCCCGAGCCCTTTCAGAAATGCCCTCCTCCCTACCGATCCCTTGTCGGCCAGCTCTTCATCTGCCTTTTCCCTCTCTTGTTTCACCGCAACCTCCTTGCCCGATAAAAGTTAATACTCTCCCTCTGGTCCCTTTACGCCCTCTGCCGAGGCGCCTCCTTTTCAGCCATCCATCCTGGACCTTTTCCCTCTGGATTTCAAAAGCCGAAGCAATTTTTGTTCCATTTACCTTTTTCTGTTCGAGAATCCTCCCCGGAAGTGCAGGCGATAGCCTCCGTTTCGGGACCGGACGAACCGCTCCCGGGCAAAGGGACAGGGCTCCGTTGAGAACGTTTTGCCCGGGACAACAAACAGTATCCGGAAAAACAGAATTCATGGGGCGGAACGGAGCCGACGTTCGGTGCAGGCGGTCGAAGGCTGCGTTTTCTGATTTACCTGAAGTTGCGGGGCGAAAGAGCAAGGCTGGTTAAAAAATTTCCTTGCAAAAAGCTCATTGCCTTAAAGATTCCCGGGCGTCTTCTTTTTTCTCTGGGTTTTTATTTTCAATATCAATCCCTTACCACTCCTTGCAAAATGCCAGTTCTTTGCAGGCTTTCCAGAGGATAGGTGCCCGGCTTGTTCAAATACTCTTAGCAATCAGCAGGATTATTGTTTCTTGCAAATTGCCCGACAAGGGGTTCTCCTACTACGATGAGAGGAGCTGAAATTGCACTACGCGCGGGTCCCGACAGGACATACTTTCTTGCAGAGAGCACACGCGTGCCCTTCCAAAGTCGTCAGGCCTAGTTCTTCCCTTTTCGGGGCGCGGTATGCCACGCACTCTTTTCTATTGATATTCCAGTAATACCAGAGCCCGCCCGGCAAGTAATCCTGGGGGGCTCCTTCCTCTTTCCGTTCGGAAAAAACGCCGGCTGGACAGCTCCTTACACAGGCATAATCGCACTGGTGCGGGTCGCAGAGTCCTTTTTCCAGGGGAGCACCTGATTCAAGAGGCGCATCCGTTATGACCGCGCTCCACCGCTGCCTCGGACCATACCGAGGGGTAAGTACCAGTGACTGGAGGCCGAAACGGCCCAGCCCGGCGGCCACTGCAGTATGTTTATACGAAATATCTCCGCGGAGAAGCCCTTTATTCCAGGAATGAGGACCCATTGCGATAGCTCTGTATCCCCGGTGTTCCAGGGCGTCCGCTATTTTAAGGACCAGGAGGTCGAGAAAGCTGTTGGTAGCCGAATACATTACATCAAACATGCGGCTGGGTGCGGTATTCACCGTTGCATGTGAAAGCCTCTTTCCGACTATAATAACCGCATTGCTGCCGTGCAGTATGTCCTCCGGGCGGAACCCTTCCGGGGCGGACAGCAGGATTTCCGGCGAGGCGACGCCGAACAGATCAGCTCCTTCGAGCAGCGCCCGCCTCCGTATCCACGAGGTCAGCCTTTTATCCGCTTTTGCCTTGTCCATATGTCCCTCCTGAACCTCCGGCCCCCTGACGGCCTACAAAGTGATTTGTACCTCTCCCGCAAATATTCTTTTCAGTGCAAATACCGTTCCAGCTCCTTTATCCCTTCGGCAAAAACATAAAGATGAAACGGTTGCGTACGAGGAAAATTGTAAAGCTCGCTCGTCAAAATCGTATCCGCCGTCGTGCCCGCTCCTGCACTATCCGGTGGGTTGTAGAAGAATAGAGAAAGCAGTACAATACAGTGAGGCTGTAGAGCGCTGCGGCGAGGGTATCCGTCAGGCAAACCCGAAGGCAGGGCAGGGAATTTTCATAGAGTACGAGGGAAAGCTTGGCCAAGGAGTTGAGAAGAGTAAAACGGCAGCGGATGAGGGAGGAGACCATCAGTTCAGGAAGGTATATTCCCCTGACCCGGGCAGTAGGAAAGTCAGGCGCGGTCTGCGGCGGAGTAATAATGCTGTCTGATGGAGTTGTACATGAATAGTAGAACTGGTCGCTATTGTACTGCCGGAGGGCGGCAAGCGCTCACTGACAGAAACAGCACTATTTGTATTCTGTATGATATCGCTTTAACCGTCAGCAAGTCTCTCGATTTGAAAATAACTCTCGGCGAGGTGCTCGAAAAGATAATTTCCTTCATGAAAGTGGATGCAGGCATCATATTTGTCATTGATGAAAAAACAATGGAATTGGTGCCGGTGATATCCAGTAACATTTCCGAGGACATAATCAGAGACATACAGGAAAACATGATGAAACTGGGTGAGTGCGTATGCGGCAGCGTAGCACAACTCGACCAGGAAATCATCATCCGCGAGAAGGCGTCGCAGGACCCCCGGTTTACCCGTGAGCCGCAAAGAAAGGCGAGAATAGAATTCTATGCAGGGCTTCCCCTGAACGCCAAAGGGAAGGTGATAGGGGTCCTCTGCGTCATCACGCTTGCCCCTTACACGGCAAATGAAGACATGCTCGACATCATGAGGGCCGCTACGGTGCCTATCAGCCTTGCCATAGAGAACTCCAAGCTTTTTGAGAGCGTAAAAAGAGAGGCTGAGGAAAAATTAAGGCATTTCGGCTATGAGGGGATACTCGGGGTCAGCCCGAAAATGACAAAGGTCATCAGCCTGGTGAAAAAAGTGAAGGATGTCACGTCAAGCATTCTGGTAAGCGGAGAAAGCGGAACCGGGAAGGAGCTCATCGCACGAGCGATACATTTCAACAGTATACGAAGAGAAATGCCTTTTGTCGCCGTCAACTGCGCCGCGATACCGGAGAATCTGCTCGAATCGGAGCTTTTCGGCTATATGAAAGGCGCGTTTACCGGCGCAACGGTGGACAAAAAAGGCCTGTTGGAAATGGCGGATTCCGGCACTATTTTCCTGGACGAAATAAACGCGATGAGCAAGAATTTGCAGGCCAAGCTTCTCAGATTCCTGCAAAGCAAAACCTTTTTCAAAGTGGGCGGCACCGTGCCCGTAGTCGTAGACGTAAGGATCATCGCCGCTACGAACCAGGACCTCGAGGAAGCGGTGAAATTAAAAGATTTCAGGGAGGACCTGTACTACCGTCTGAATGTGATAAGAATATCGCTTCCCCCGCTAAAGGAGAGAGCAGAGGATATTCCCTTGCTCGCCAGATATTTTGTGAATAAATTCAATAAGAAGTTAGGGAGAAATGTACGAAAGATTTCGAATGAGGCAATGGAAAAGATGATCACCTACCGGTGGCCGGGAAACATCAGAGAGCTTGAAAATACCATTGAGATGGCGGTGGTCGTGGCGGAAACGAACGAGATCACACCGAATGACATTCCCACTGAAATAGCGACCCCCTCCCCCGATTTCAAAAAAAACATGTCTCTCGAAAGTGTGGAAAAGGAGCACATCCTGAATGTTCTCAACCTTGTCGGAGGCAGCAAAAAGATGGCCTCCAGTCTCCTCGGCGTCGACTTCTCCACTTTATGGAGAAAATTGAGAAAGTATGAGGTCGCCCATGAGCCTCCTCTGAGCATGAATGAAGAGAGCAAACCTGCGAAGGGCGCGAGGGGAAGAGAAAAAAGCAAGAATACACCGTAGGACGTCTGTGATGGCGGCCGCCGTCCGGGGGCGGTCCGGGCAGACATCTCCAAGTCCTTGATTTTCCCTCTCTCCCTTGTCAATACCCGCCGAATAAGGCTATAATACTCCTCTACCACACCCATTTCCGGAGGACTCATGAACATTACAGAGAAGATACTTGCAGCGCACTGCGGGAAAAAGGAGCTTGCCGCCGGCGAATTGATAAATGCGAAGGTGGACCTCGTCCTTGCCAACGATATCACCGCCCCCATCGCCATCCAGGAGTTCAGGAAGACCGGGGCGAAGGAGGTCTTCGACAAGGACCGGGTCGCTTTCATCCCGGACCATTTCGCGCCCCAGAAGGACATCAAGGCCGCCGAGCAGTGCAAGATGCTGCGGGACTTCTCAAAGGACTATCGTCTCGGCCTCTACTTCGAGGTGGGGAGGATGGGAGTGGAGCATGCCCTCCTGCCGGAGCAGGGCCTCGTGGTCCCCGGCGATCTGGTCATCGGCGCGGACAGCCATACCTGCACCTACGGCGCCCTGGGGGCCTTTGCAACGGGGGTCGGCTCCACGGATGTAGCAGCCGCCATGGCGACCGGCGAGTGCTGGTTCAAGGTCCCCGAAGCGATGAAGTTCGTTTATTACGGAAAGCTGAACAAGTGGGTGGGAGGAAAGGACCTGATCCTCCACACCATCGGGGACATCGGCGTCGACGGCGCATTGTACCGGGCCATGGAATTCGAAGGAGAGACGATCAGGAACCTCCCCATGTACGGAAGGCTCACCATGTGCAATATGGCGATCGAGGCCGGCGGAAAGAACGGCATCATCGTTCCCGACGCCGTCACGGAAGAATACGCGAAGGGCAGGGCAAAGAGGCCATATACTTTTTATACCTCCGGTCCCGATGCCTCCTATGTGGAGGTAAGGGAATACGACTGCTCGAAAATTCCCCTGACGGTAGCATGCCCCCATCTGCCGTCCAACACAAAGCCCGCTGCCGAGCTCGGGCATATCGCCATCGACCAGGTGGTCATCGGCTCCTGCACCAACGGGAGGCTCGAAGACCTGCGCGAGGCGGCGCAGGTGATCAGGGGGCGGAAGGTGAATCCCAACGTACGCATGATCGTCATTCCCGCAACCCAGCAGATCTACAAGGACGCAATGAGGGAGGGCCTGATCGACATCTTCATCGATGCGGAGGCGGTAGTCTCCACCCCCACCTGCGGGCCCTGCCTCGGCGGCCACACTGGCATCCTCGCGAAGGGGGAGAGGGCATTGGCTACCACCAACCGGAACTTCGTCGGAAGAATGGGGCACCCCGAGAGCGAGGTGTACCTCTCCAACCCCGCGGTCGCTGCCGCCACCGCAGTGCTCGGAAAGATCGGCACCCCCGAAGATCTGGGCAGGTAAGGAGGAGGCATGTCGTACGAAACGAGAGTGAAGGAGTTGGGCATCGAGCTCCCGGAAGCGGCAAAGCCGCTGGGTTCCTATGTCCCCTGCGTCCGGACGGGGAATCTCCTCTTCCTGAGCGGGATACTCCCCTTGCGGGCGGGGAAGCTGATACGGACCGGCAGGGTGGGCGAAGCGCTCTCCCTCGAAGAGGCGCAGCAAGACGCGCGCCAGATCGTCATCAATGCCCTCGCGGTCATCCGGTCCCACCTGGGGAACCTCGATGCGGTAAGCAGGTGTGTCAAGCTCAACGGATTCGTGGCCTCGGGGCCCGGCTTCACCGGGCAGCCCGCGGTACTGAACGCCGCTTCGGACCTCCTTTTCGAGATCTTCGGCGAAGCGGGCAGGCACGCGCGGGCCGCGGTAGGAGTGTACGGACTCCCCCTCGATGCTCCGCTGGAGATCGATTTCATTTTCGAGGTAAAACAGTAGGTCTTACCCGGCGCGGACAGTCCCTCCGGCCTGATCTGCCCACAGCGTCCCCTGGCGCAAAGAAAAGCTGAAAATGCCTCTCCGGGGCAGGGCGCGGGAGCCGCCGCGGATCCCACCCTTAAAAGCGCACTGTCACCCCGGTCAAAAGCGTATAGTCAGCCTCCGGCCTGTTCAGGCCGCCCTTGATCCCCACATCGAGATCAACGCTCTCCGAAAGGGAGTAAATGAAGCCTCCCAGAAGAAAAGCAGGGTCCACGTGGGAGGCCCTGTCATGGTTTCTCTCCATCCCGATATTCGCCACCGCCCTCAGGTCCTTCACTACCTCCAGCTCCGCTGCAAGGGAGGCATGCCACACATCTTTTCTTTCATCCACCTTGTTCTCGTTTCTCCGGTACCCCGTGTTCAGATGAAACGCCCACGGTTTCAGCTCCTTGGTGCCGATCAGAAAGAGGCCGTACGTGACCCGTCCCGCTCCCAGGCCTTTGTCGTCGTCCCCCGTGGGAAGGGTTACCCCCGGTTTCAGGGCGAAGCTGAGGCCGTCTTTTTCGTAAAAACGCCACTTCACTTCAACGGACGTGTCGGAAATCCCCTTCTCCCTGCTGACATCCCCGTTCTCCTTCGTCCTTACCGAGAGGTACGAGACACCGAGGACAAGGTCCACGGAATCGGTCAGCCCGTGGGTGAGGACCGGAAGTGTCGGTCCGGTGAGACTGTTGGTGGTGACACCGTCCTCTTTGTCATGCTCGTATTCGACGAGAAACTCAAGCTGCGTCTTTCCCCTCCCCTGCGTCCCCGTATCGTCGGTGATAAGGGGATGGGCGGCATAGGCTTTCGTGCATACC
The DNA here is from genome assembly GCA_046350935.1 of Thermodesulfovibrionales bacterium. Lineage (GTDB taxonomy): Bacteria > Nitrospirota > Thermodesulfovibrionia > Thermodesulfovibrionales > Dissulfurispiraceae > Nitrobium. The sequence goes on along the minus strand of JAXLZK010000004.1, from coordinate 138,165 downwards.
AGCACCGCCAGGAGCACCATCACTGCTTTTTTGACCATTTCTTCTCCTTTCTACGGTACGGAGAGGGCAGTGCGATACTCTCTCCACAGGCTCTCTTTGCCGGAACCGGTCTCGATGAAATCCCAGGGGAGGTTTTCGCCGGCATCGCGCTCCCTGAAGAGATAAAAATCACGGTCCACCCCTGCAGCCGAACAGGCCTCTCCCCAGTCGTCCTCAGCGGTCATCGCTTCCAGCACCGCGAAGATTCTCCGGTCCCCCCGGGCGAAGAGGCCCTGCATATGCGCGTATTTGGGAACGTCGTGCAGCACTTTGACCCCCCGCACGTCCTTCAACTCTCTCTTGATGCGCTTCAGCTTCTCCTTCACCGCGGAGAGGGGGGCCATGGGATGCCACTGGAAAGGGGTGAAGGGCTTCGGCACAAAGGTGCTGACACTGAGAGTGATGTTCCCCTTTGCCGAAAGCCCCCGTATCTTCTTCACCAGGTCCGCGATGCCGGAAACGTCTTCGTCCGTTTCCGTGGGGAGGCCGATCATGAAATAGAGGCGGAGGGTCCCGGTCCCCGCGGCAAAGAGGAGGGAAGAGGTGGACAGGATATCCCTTTCCGTCACTTTTTTGTTGATGACCCGCCGCATCCTCTCCGTGCCCGCTTCTGGGGCGATCGAGACGCTCCTGCTGCCTTTCAGAAAGCGCACCAGAGCGGCACTCTTCTCGCTGGCGCGGAGCGAGGTGAGAGAGAAGCTGACCCCCTCCATGCAGAGGACCTCATGAATATGGGGATAATCGCTCAGCGAGGGGCCTATCAGCCCTACCCTCCGGGCAAGCGCACCGGCTGCATCGATCTCCGCGAAAACGGCGGCGGGGTCTTTCTTTCTCAGCGGAGTGTAGATGTGCCCCACCAGACAGAAGCGGCAGCTCCAGGGGCATCCCCGCATGATCTCGACCAGGTACATGGAGGAGAATTCGGAATCGGGGGTGACGACGGCGGTGGTAAGGGGCGATTTCGCAAAGTCCTTCAGGTACCGCCGCCTGATCCTCCCGGGTGCCCCGTGCAGGGCGCTCCTGCCGGCAATCGTGCCGTCTGCATGATAGGAGAGGGAGTAGTATTCGGGAACGTAGACCCCCGCAAGGGAGAGAGCGTTCTTTTTGACGAACTGCTTCCAGTCTTCGGGTCTGCCTCCTTTCTCCCTCCCGCCCCTGTACACTTCGAGGAACTCTTCCAGGGACTCCTCAGCCTCTCCGATAAAGACGATGTCGAATGCGGGCGCGAGGGGCTCGGGGTTGAAAAAGGCGAAGACGCCGCCTGCAGCGACCAGGGGATGGTAGGGGTTTCTTTCCCGGGAGCGGAAGGGGACCTTCGCTAGCTCGAGGATCTTCAGGACAGCGGGGTAATCGTTTTCAAAAGAGATGGAGAAGGCGACGATATCGAATTCGCCCACCGGTGTTTTGGATTCCAGGGAGAAGAGGGGTGTCTTCGTCCTCCGGTACTCTTCGAGGTCCTCATCGCCGGGAAGGAAGGCCCTCTCGCAGACCACGTCGTCCCTCCGGTTGAGGAGCCCATAGATACCCTGGAAGCCGAGGTTCGACATCCCCACCGGGTAGGTGTTCGGGTAGACGAGGCAGATGCGTATTCTGCCGCCGTGGTCTTTCCGGATCGCACCCTTTTCCCGGGTCAAGAGAGCCTCCGCCTTCTCGACAAGCCTGCGGTTCACGCCACCGCCTTCTCCCCTGTGCGGTGCGGCGGGTCGCAACGGAAAACATGCTGCATACGCACCCTTACGTCTGCTTTCTCAGGAAGGTGGGGATGTCGTATACATCCTCGGCAGACTCGAAAAGTGTCTTATCGAGCGCCTCGGGGGAGAGCTCTGCCGGAAGCGGAGAGGTCTTCTCCGCGGCGGGCTTTTCCTCCCTCTCCTTCCCCCGCAGGGAAAAGGGATCGCCCTCCGTACCGTGCGTCCGGGTATCGGGCCCCTCGAGGGGCAGCAGATCGTCGTCGTGCGGCTCCTTCGCATATCCCTTCAGCGGCGGGTGCTCCTTCGTAGAGGCGTCGATGCTCTTCGCCAGTATCCTTTCGGACCCCTTGAGGCTCATGGGCTTCCTCTTCGGCGCCCACTTCTTGATCTGGGGCAGCTCCGCCTTCTCCACCCGCTCTTCGAGCCCCGTGGCGATGACAGTGACCCGCACCTCCTCCTCCATATCGGGGTTGATCACCGCTCCCAGGATAATGTTCGCCTCGTCGTCCGCGGACTCGTGGATCAGGGTCGCCGCTTCCTGGACGGCGTCGAGGGACATGCTGATGCCCCCGGTAATATTGATAAGGATGCCCTTCGCCCCCTCGATGGAGGATTCTTCGAGGAGGGGGTTGGAAATGGCCCTTTTCGCCGCATCGAAGGCGCTCCCCTCCCCTTTGCCGTACCCCATCCCGATGACCGCCTTGCCCGCGCTCTCCATCACCGTCCTGACATCCGCAAAATCGAGGTTGATCAGGCCGGGGATCAGGATCAGGTCGGAAATACCCTGTATCGCCTGTCTGAGCACGTCGTTGGCAATCGAGAAAGACTTGAGCAGCGGAGTCCCCTTCTCCACCACCAGATGGATCCTGTCGTTGGGGATCACGATGAGCGTGTCCACATTGTTCTTCAGCTCACGGATGCCTTCTTCCGCATTGATGGACCTCTTTCTTCCTTCGTAGTAGAAGGGCTTCGTCACCACCCCGACGGTGAGGATCCCCATTTCTTTCGCAATGCCCGCCACCACCGGAGCGGCGCCGGTCCCGGTGCCTCCTCCCATGCCCGCGGTGATGAAGACCATATCGGCCCCCTCGATGCATCCGGCCAGGGTGTCCCTGTCTTCGATGGCCGCATGCCTCCCGATATCAGGGTTCGAGCCCGCGCCCAGCCCCTTTGTCAGCTCCGTCCCTATCTGCACCTTCACCGGCGCCATGGAGGCGTCGAGGTGCTGGTTGTCCGTATTGACCGCAATGAACTCAACGCCGAAGATGTTGGCCGCAACCATGCTGTTGATGGCGTTGCCGCCGCCGCCCCCAATGCCGACGACCTTTATTTTCGCAATCAGTCTCCCGACGTCTTCCAACTGAAACATGGAACCTCCTTTTTACGATGAGGCGCACACTGAACAGCAGGAGCTCCCCGCTGTCTTCTCCCCGCATTCCCGCTCCGCCCTGCGTATTCCTGCCGCCCTCCCCCTGCCGCTCTTCTCAGCAGGGCTCTTCCCCTCACTGCCTGCCGCCAACTATCTTTTTGAACCAGCCCGTCATCTTGTTCACGACCCTGCCGAGCAGGTCTGAAGAGAGAAACTTCCCCTCTGCGGGGACGACGGATTCCGCACCGTAGAGGACAAGCCCGACAGCAGTGGCGTATACGGGGGTGTTGCATTCGCTCTTCAGCCCGTTCACCTGCTGCATGACCGGTGCCGGGGGAGCGTATCCGCCCCCGGCGGGAGCGCGGAGCGGCCTGTCGGGATACCCTATCCTGACCGGCAGCCCGAGGACCGCCTCCGCCATCCTGTCGAACCCGGAGAGGAGGGAAGCCCCTCCGGTAAGCACGACCCCTGCCGCAGCAATCCCGCTCTGGTGCAGGGCCTGGATTTCCTGCTTCACCAGGTCCAGCAGCTCCTCTCCGCGAGGGTGAAGTATCTCCGTAAGGTATTTCCGGGGGATCGTCCGCACTTGGCCGTCGATCGCCACCACGTCCACCTCCGTCTGTCCGCCCTCCTCAGCAGCCCCGGGGAGCAGAACGGAGCCGTATTTCTTCTTCACCCGCTCCGCCTCGGGAAAGGGCAGCTTCAATCCTATCGACACGTCGTTGGTGAAATGGTTGCCGCCGATGCCGAGCACCGCGGTATGGCGCAGCCACTCGTCCTTGTGCAGGGCGATATCCGTGGTGCCCCCCCCGATGTCCACCAGTACAATGCCCATCTCCCTCTCGTAGGGAGTGAGGACGGCATGGGAGGAAGCCAGCGGCTGCAGGACGATGTCGATGACGTCGAGCCCGGCGCGTTCGCAGCATTTCAGCAGGTTCTGCACCGAGGTCACCGCACCGGTGACGATGTACACCTTCACCTCGAGCCGCACCCCTGTCATGCCCACCGGGTCCTTGATCCCCTCCAGGCCGTCGAGAATGAACTCGGTAGGGAGGACATGGAGGATCTCCCTGTCCAGGGGAATGTACACGGCGCTCGCGGAGTCGATCGCCCTCTCCACATCCTCCTGGGTCACCTCTTTGCCCTTGATACCCACTGCCCCGCTGCTGCTGAAGCTCTTGATATGGCTCCCCGCAATGCCGACGTACACTTCGGTGATATCGATGCCGGTCTCTTCGGACACGTCGGCCACGGCCCGTCTGATCGAATGGGCGGTAGCTTCTATATCGATCACCACCCCTTTTTTCAGCCCATTGGAGGGGGAAGAGCTGACCGCGAGGATGTCGATCCCCTCCCCGGTCACCTCGCCCACAATTGCACAGATTTTCGTGGTGCCTACGTCGAGCCCGGCAACGATAGCGCTGCTGTTACCCCTTCTTCTTCTTTCCATTCCTCTGCTCTGCCAGCCTCTTTCCCTTCTCTTCGCCTTTCGCGGGGGCCGCTTTCCTCTCAGGGGTATTCCCGTTCTCCCTGCCCGACTCCTGTGCAGGCCCGGGCAGCTCCTGCACCACGGGTTTTACAATAATTTTATTCGAAAACCGGAGGTCGATGTACTCCACCGCCATGTTCCTCTTCTGCACCTCGTCCCTGACGAAGGCGAGCCGCTCCAGCTTCTTCCCGAAATCTCCCGTGCCCACCCGGACCGCGACGCCGCCGACGACCATGGTAAGGTCCTCGGGCCTGTTGCCCGTGATCACCACATTCCCATCGTACAGGAGCGACTTGCTGTCGCGGAGCACCTCGATGAGCCGGATCGCTTCCTCGTAGGTGCCTTTGTTCGCACCGGGATCGATCTCCCTTATCAGGGGGAGAAACAGGGCGGTTCCCTCTCGTATCGGCTCAAGGATGCTTCCGTCCCGGTCGACCAGGTAAGGACGGTCCGCCAGGCTCACCACGGCGAGCGGCACCCCCTCCGTCACCCTGACGAGCATCCTGCCCGACAGTTCCCGGCGGATGACCGCCTCCTTGATCCAGGGGGACCGTTTGAGGTTCTGGTAGATCTGCCGGCCGGAGAGCCGGAACATCTCCTCGCCCTGTTTCACTTTCACCAGGGAACGCAGCTCCTCATTCCTGAGGTGGCTGTTTCCGGAAAAAACGATCTCCCTCACCCGCACAAGGTACTTCAGGGAGTAGAAGGCGCCGAGACAGGCGGAGAGGGACAGGAGCACGGCGACCGCGACGAGCCGGTACTGCCCCCTCTCCCTTCTCCTCTTCAATGTCCTCTGTTTTCTCCTCACCATTCCCCCGCTGCCGACGCACTCTATTGTAGCAGGGAACCTCTCTCTGTCTCCAATACTATCCGAAAGCGCCCGGCAGGAAGCAGGGGCGCCCCCTACAGTCTCTGCACGAGCTCCTCTCCCAGCTTATAGACGTCCCCGGCGCCAAGGGTGATCACTACGTCGCCGGAGCGAAGCTGCGCGAGGACCGTCTCCTTCATCTCCTCCCTGCCGGGAATATAGCGGATCTCCCTGCCGGCCTCCTCCCGAATGCGCCGGGCGAGCTTTTCCGCATGGACCCCCTCGATCGGCCTCTCCCCTGCCGCATAGATATCCATCAGGAACAGCAGGTCCGCGTCCTCGAAACTGCCGACGAACTCGTCCATGAGGTCTTTGGTCCTCGTATACCGGTGGGGCTGAAAAAGGACGAGGATCCTGTCGCCGGGGAAGCATTCGCGCGCCGCTCTCAGGGTGGCTTTTATCTCGGAGGGATGGTGCCCGTAGTCATCGAAGACCCGTACTCCCTTCGCTTCGCCCTTGAGCTCGAACCTCCGGTGGATCCCGCTGAACGAGCAGAGGGCCTTCGTGACCGCATCGAGGGGGATTTGCAGCTCCAGGGCGACGGCGATGGCGGCCAGGCTGTTGAGCACATTATGTTTGCCCGGAATGGGGATGGCGAAAGACCCGAGGGACTTCCCCCTGAAGATCGCCTCGAACCCCATTTCGGTGCCGGAGTGCCGGATCTCCCTGGCGTAGATGTCCGCGTTTTCCGAGAACCCGTAGGTGACCACTTTCCGCTGAATGCCGGGGAGCAGCTCCCGCAGATAGTCGTTCTCGATGCAGACCACCGCGATCCCGTAGAAGGGGATCTTATTGATAAAAGAGAGAAAAGCACACTTCAGGACATCGATATCCTGGAAGAACTCCATGTGCTCCCTGTCGATATTCGTGATGACCGCGATGGTGGGGTTGAGCTTCAGGAAGGAGCCGTCGCTTTCGTCGGCTTCGGCGACAAGGTAATCCCCCTGCCCTAGCCGCGCATTGCTCCCGATGGCGTTGAGCTTGCCCCCGATCACCACCGTGGGGTCGAGCCCCCCTTCTCCGAGAAGAGTCGCCACAAGGGAAGTGGTGGTGGTCTTCCCGTGCGCCCCGGCCACCAGGATGCCGTATTTGAGCCTGCCGAGCTCCGCGAGCATTTCCGCCCGTGGAATGACCGGCACCAGCCGCCGTTTCGCCTCTTTCACTTCGGGATTTTCCGGCGAGACCGCTGAAGAGATGACGACGACATGCGCGCTGTCGATATTCTCTTCCCGGTGGCCTATGTGCACGGTAATGCCGAGCCTGCGGAGCCGCGTCGTGGTTTCGGATTCCCTGATGTCGGAGCCGGTCACCTCATAGCCGAGGTTATGCAGCACTTCCGCAATGCCGCTCATTCCCACGCCGCCGATCCCGACAAAATGCAGCACCCTGTATTTGTTGAACATATATATCTCTCCTTTGTCTCTTGCTCTTCTTTCCTGCTTTGGGCCGACTTCCGGCCTGCTTCCGGAGCTACGCTTTCACCAGGCTTACCGCGATATCGGCGACCCGCTCCGCGGCATCGCCTCTCCCGAAGGCTGAGGAGGCCTTCTGCATCTCCTTTCGCGCCTTTTCGTCCGCGTAAAGGGTCCTGATGACGGAGGAGAGCGCCTCGCCGCTGAGCTGCCTGTCGGGGATCACCCGGGCGGCGCCCATGTCCTCCAGCTTTCGCGCATTGTGCTCCTGGTGGTTCGCCGCGGCATAGGGATAGGGGATCAGCACGGCGGGCTTTCCAACGGCGGTCAGCTCGGCAAGCGTCGAAGCGCCCGCGCGGCAGACCACGAGGTCGGCCAGGGCGTATGCCTCCGCCATCTGGTAGATGAAGGGGACGACCATTCCCTTGAACCCAAGCCGCCGGTATGTCTCCATTACCCTCTCGTGGTCTCTCTCACCGGTCTGGTGAAGGAACTGGATATTCTGCCTCAAATCCAGCAGGGAATGCAACGCTTCGCACAGGGCGTCGTTGATGCTCCGCGCCCCGAGGCTCCCCCCCGAGACGAATACGGTGAACAGGCCCTTTTCGAGGTGAAAGAGTGCGTGGGGCTGCTCGCCGCTCCTCACGTGGTCCTTGTGCAGGATGTGCTTGCGGATGGGGTTCCCGGTCAGATAGGTCTTGCCCTGCGGAAAGAACTCCATGCTTTCCTGATAGGTGACGGCGACCGCGTCCACGAATTTCCCCAAAAAACGGTTGGTGAACCCCGGCACGGAGTTCTGCTCAAGCACCAGGGTGGGAATGCCCTTCAAATGCGCCGTCAGCAGCATCCCGGCAGAGGCGTATCCCCCGACCCCGATGACGATGCCCGGCTTCACCGCGCGCAGAATGCGGCGGGAATCGTAAAGGGAAAGGAGGAAGAGAAAAAGCGCCCGCGCCTTCTTTGCGAGAGACCGGCCCACCAGGCCCTCCGCCCTGACGAAACGGAGGGGGTACCCCTCACGCGGGATTACCCGCGCTTCGAGTCCGTGCTCGGTGCCGACAAAGACGATGTCCCGCGCGACGCCCCTCTCCCTGAGCTCTTCCGCGGTGGCAATGCCCGGAAAGAGATGGCCGCCGGTGCCTCCCCCTGCTATGATAACCTTTACCGCCGATTCCTGCTGCATACCCATCCTTAACGACAGTCTTTTATCTCCTGTACCGGTTGTAGCCGTATCCCCTCTGCCATCGCGCGGGTCGGGTAGCGCCCGCTGCGCCGCGACTGTCGCGGGAGGGGGGCGCCTGCCTTTTGGAAGGGCTGCCCGGGAGCGCCTCTGCAGCCTTCCTTCCCCTCGAAACATTCAGCAGCAGCCCCACCGCCATCATATTGACGATCATCGACGACCCCCCGTAGCTGATAAACGGCAGGGGGAGCCCCTTGGTCGGCACCATACCCGTCACCACCGCAAAATTCATGATGGCCTGGATGGCGACCATCAGGGACACGCCATAGGCAAGGGTGCAGGCAAAAGGGGACGCCTCCGCCTTCCGGGCGATCTGTATGCCCCTCAGGAAGAGCGCGCAGAACAGAAAGGCGACCAGAACCGCCCCGACAAAGCCCAGCTCCTCCCCGATCATCGAGAAGATGAAATCGGTATGCACCTCGGGGAGGAAAAAGAGCTTCTGTTTTCCCTCACCCAGCCCCACCCCGGAGAGCCCTCCGCTCCCTAGGGCGATGAAGGACTGGACAAGCTGGAAACCGCTCCCCTGGGAATCCTTCCAGGGGTCCAGGAATGCCACGACCCGCTTCCAGCGGTACGGCTCCGAGATGAGCTTGATCACCACCGGAATTCCGAGCGCTCCCAGGGAGAGCAGGAACTTCCAGTGGATGCCCGTCAGGTACAGCAGCGCAACGGTGAGGAGCCCGAGGCTCATGGCCGCCCCGAAATCGGGCTGCTTCAGGAAAACGACCTGGAAGACCCCCATAACGGCTATGGGCTGGGCGAAGGATTTGAGGGAGCCGCCACGGAAGCCGGGCAGGCTCGTATACCAGGCGAGGAAAATCACCATGGACAGCTTTACCAGCTCGGAAGGCTGAAAGGTGGAGGGCCAGATCCGTATCCACCTCCGCGCCCCGCCCGCAGTGATGCCCAAGGGAGTAAAAACCAGCACCAGGCAGACAAGGGAGAGCACGAGCAGGGGAATGGCCAGCCGCTTCAGGGTCTCCAGAGGGACTTTATAAGCGGCAAACAGGGCGACGATGCCGATGAGCACCGTAAAAAGCTGTTTCCTGATGAAACCGAACTGACTCAGCGCAACCCCTTTCCTCCGGTACTTCTCGAGCAGGTCGGGCGATATGACGGAGGTGGAGCTGTACACGGCGGTCAGCCCGAGCAGGATGAGCAGAAGCAGGATGAGCAGAAGCCATTTGTCGTACGACTGCTTCATAATTCTTCCACGATCTTCTTGAACTGCCTGCCCCGGTCCTCGAAGTCCCTGAACATATCGAAGCTGGCGCAGGCCGGGGAGAGCAGCACGACGTCTCCCGGCGCCGCATAGTCGCGCGCCTTCCGCACCGCGGCCCCGAAGTCGTCCGTCATGAAGACCTCCTTCCCCCCGCCCGCAGCCTTTCGTATCTTCTCCTTCGCCTCCCCGATCAGCACGAGGGCCTTCACCCTCTCCGCGACCAGGGGCCTGAGGAGGGTGAAATCGCCGTCCTTGTCCCTGCCGCCCGCAATGAGGACGACCGGGGAGGAAAAGCTTTCAAGGGATTTGATCACCGCCCCCACGTTGGTGCCTTTGGAATCGTTGATAAACTGCACGCCGCTCCGCTCACGGACGAACTCGAGCCGGTGCTCCAGCCCCGGAAAGGCGGCCAAGGCCCGGCGCACCGCGTCCCCGCTGCACCCCGACAGCAAAGCCATCAGGGAGGCCGCCATCGCGTTCTCGATATTATGGACGCCCCGTATCCGGAAAGAGGCGGGGTCGAGGACAAATGAGGAGGAGACCTGTGCGGGCTCCGGCAGGGCAAAGCGGATCAGGCCGTCCCGGTAATATGCCCCCCGGACCTCCCTCTGTCTGCTGAAGAAGAAGACCCGCGGCCCCTTTCTCGTGCTCCCGGGTTTTTTCGTTTCAAGGGACGCGGCAACGGGGTCGTCGGCATTGAGCACAAGGAAATCGTCCGTTTCCTGGTTCTCGAAAATCCTGCACTTCGCACCGACGTACTCCTCCATGGAGCGGTACCGGTCGAGGTGATCGGGAGTGATATTCAGGATCGCCGCGCCGCGGGGCCTGAACGTCTCGATGGTTTCGAGCTGAAAGCTGGAGACTTCGACGACGATCGAATCGACGGCCGGGGATCTCCGGCAGGCGGTCTCCTCCGCCTTCAGGATCTCCTCGGTCAGCGCATTTCCGATATTCCCCCCCACAAGAACGCCATTCCCGTTCTCCTTCAGCATCTCATAGAGGAGGGTGGTGGTGGTGGATTTTCCGTTAGCCCCGGTCACCGCAAGAAAGGCGGGGGGCCGGTCCTCTCCGCACGCCACGCGGCACAGCCCCTGCGCCACCGCCTGATAGGCCAGTTCCAGCTCCCCGACGATCCGCACCCCCTTCTCCGCCGCCCTCTGCAGGGGGGCGAGGGTGAGGGGCACTCCGGGGCTCACCACGACCAGGGAGGCCGCTTCAAAAAGCTCCGGCGGATGCTCGCCGAGGACCTGCCTGATCCCGGGCCCGAGCCGTACGAGATAGGGTGCGAGCTCCTGAGGACTCTTCCTGTCGGTTACGGTGACGCGGGCCCCAAGCCGCTCAAGCAGCCGGGCGGCGCCCACGCCGCTCCGGGCGAGGCCCAGCACCGTCACCGCCTTTCCCTTTACGTCCATGCGCCTCCCCGCCGAAAGGCAACACCGCTTTTACCCAGCCCCGAACAAGACTCGCCGGCGGGGATGAGGGGGACGCAATACGTCATGAGATGTCTCTGGCCGGAAGTTTTTTCCCTTTCCCGGCTACGCGCACCCGTCCGTTTTTTTTCTTTTTGCTCCTCTTTTCCACCGCCTTGACCGCCTTGTCCGCCTTGCTTCCCTTCTCTTTTGACAGCTTCGGACGGCCTGCGGAGCCCCTCTGCTTGCCCTTTACGAGCTTGCTCCGGGAGGACTTCTTTCCGGTCTTGTAGGAGGCGAGGACGATCGGCGTTTCATTGCTGCTGGTGAAATAGATCATCGGCTCCGCCTTCTGGTCCAGGATATCGTACCCTTTCGCCGCGAGCGCGGCGGAATCCCCCCAGAGCTCATCCCTGACGGGTTCGCCCAGGACGGCGGTTATCAGGGTAGAATCCCCCTTCCGGGAAGCGGAAACGAAACAGTGGCGGGCTGCTTTGGTGTACCCGGTCTTACCGCCGATGCATTCGTCGTTCATCCAGAGGAGCTGGTTGGTGTTCTTCACGAAGAGGCGCCGGCCCTCCAGGGAGCGGATTTCCTTCGTCCTCATGCCGATGCTTTCCTGGACCAGAGGATATTTGAGGGACTCTTTCATCACCTTCGCAAGGTCGAAGGCGGTGATGTGCTGACCGGGCCCGGGGAGCCCCGAGGCATTGATGAAATGAGTATTCTCGGCCCCCAGGTGCGCGGCCTTCTCGTTCATGAGACGGACGAAGGCCTCCTCGGACCCCGCAGCCGCCTCGGCCAGGGCCACGGCGGCGCCGTTGACGGACCGTATCAGGGCGAGCGCCAGGATATCCCTCATCACGAACCTCTCTCCGGGCCTCAGGTGCGGGCTCACCGAAGGGGTGTTCGCCGCGTCGGGACTAATAGTCAGGACCGCGTCGGGGCTGAGCCTGTCGAGGGCCACCATCGCGGTAACGAGCTTTGTCGTGCTGGCGGGAGGGAGCTTCCAGTTGGGGTTCTTCGCATACAGTATCTTGTCGGTGGCGCTGTCGATAACCACGGCGGACCGGGCGGTAATCGCGTCGGCAGAGGCGGGGAGCGGCATCCCCTGCAGGGCAAGCACGCAGAGGACAACCAGGAGAAGGAGTTTTCTGATAAACGGCAAGCGGCGGACGACTGACAGACGGGTGCTGCTTCGGTTCATGGTCAACTCCTTTTTTTTTGTCATCTCAATTTTAAAGATGCAAGACTGAATAACGCAAGTACTATGCCGACTATCCAAAATCGAACAATCACTTTCGGCTCCTGCCACCCCTTCAGCTCGAAGTGGTGGTGCAGGGGGGCCATTTTAAAAATCCTCTTGCCGGTCAGTTTGAAAGAGGCGACCTGCAGCACGACGGAGATGGTCTCGATCACGAAGATGCCGCCCACCACCACCAGCACGATCTCATGCTTGGTCACCACGGCGAGAGTGCCCAGGGCGCCGCCGAGTCCCAGGGAGCCCACGTCGCCCATGAACACCTCCGCTGGATACGCATTGAACCACAGAAATCCGAGGGAGGCGCCCAGCATGGCGCCGCAGAACACCGTCAGCTCCCCGATGCCCGGCAGGTAGAGGACCTGCAGGTACCGGGCGAACTGCGCGTGGCCGGACACATAGACGAGGGCCACGTTCGCGATGGTCGCCACCGCCACCAGACCGATGGCGAGCCCGTCGATGCCGTCGGTGAGGTTCACCGCATTCGAGGAGCCCACGATGACGAAAACGGAGAAGGGGATGTAGAACACGCCGAGGTCGAAGAGCCACTTCTTGAAGAAGGGGATACTCAGCACCGTACTGAAGGGATCATGGGGGTTGGCGTAGAGGAAGATCCCGATTACAAAGGCAAGGAACAACTGCGCCCCGAACTTGTAGCACGCCCGCAGACCCTTGGGATTCTTCTTCACCGCCTTCAGGTAGTCGTCCGCAAACCCGATGGCGCCGAAGCCCAGGAGGGCGACGAGCACCACCCATATGTACACATTGGTGAAATTGCCCCAGAGCAGCATCGAGAGCGTGATGGACGCAAGGATGATAATCCCCCCCATGGTCGGCGTGCCCGCCTTCGAAAAGTGGGTCTTCGGACCGTCGTCCCGTATCTGCTGGGTCATGCTGATCCTCTTGAGCCACCTGATGAGGGGAGGCGCGATGATGAGGGAGATGACGAGCGAGGTGAGCGCCGCCACGGCGGTCCTGAAGGTAATGTAGCGGAAAACGTTCAGGGGAGAGAAATAGTCGTGAAAGCGATACAGGATCTCGTACAGCATTGCTATTCCTCCTTTCCGGCGGCAGGGCGTCCGGGCTCCGCGGGGGCGCCCTCTTCCAGCTCCGCAAGGACCGTTTCCATGCGCATCCCGCGCGATCCCTTTATCAGCACAATATCTCCCTCGCGCACCATCTTCACCACTACCTCCCCCGCCTCGCGGGAGGTGTCCGTATGGATTCCTCTCTCCCCGAACTCCTCAACCGCCAGGGCCATCAGCGGGCCGACCCCGATGAAAGCGTCCACCGGCTCGTGCGAGAGCTTCCGCCCCAGCTCCCGGTGCGAAGGGACGGCGTACTCGCCCAGTTCCAGCATGTCGCCCAGGACGGCGATCGCCCTCCCCGGCGTTCGGCTTTCGTCCCGCGCGGATATCCTCCTCACCAACTCCCGCACCGACACCGCCATGGAGGAGGGGTTCGCATTGTACGAATCGTTCAACACCGCCACGCCCCTGCAGTTCCTCACCTCGAACCGCATCGCTACCCCCCCGAAGGCCTCCAGGCCGCGGCGTATCTCCTCCGGGTGGAATCCGGCTGCATGGGCGGCGGCTGCGGCGGCGAGGGAGTTGTATACGTTGAAATATCCGGAAAGACGTGAATGCACCTCGACCGCTTCTCCTCCCAGGCGGAGGGTGAAGCGCGTTCCCTCATCCGACAGGCGGACGGCCCCGGCGGCGACATCCGCATTCCGGGCCTCGATGCCGAAGGTGAGGAGCTCGCCCCCGTACCCCGCCCTGACCCCCTCCAGGAGAAAGCGGTCATCCGCATTCACCGCCAGTTTTTTCACGTACGGCAGTATTTCGAGCTCGGCATCCCGCACTCCCTCAAGAGAGCCGAACCCTTCGAGGTGCTCATAGCCGATATTGGTGACAACGCCGATGTCGGGCAGGGCGATGCCGCACAGTTCCCTTACGTCGCCGGGCCTGTTCGTCCCCATTTCGAGGACCATGGCAGCGGCGTCTTCTTCCCGCCTGGTGAGGGAAAGGGGCATGCCGATATGGTTGTTGAGGTTGCCCGTCGTTTTATGCACTTTTCCCCGCGTCCCCAGGATCGAGGCCGTCAGCTCCTTGGTGGTCGTCTTGCCGTTACTCCCCACCACCCCGATCACCGGACCGCTGAACCTCTTCCGCAGAAACCGGGCCAGGTCCTGCAGGGCCCGCAGGGTATCATCGACCAGGATGATTGTTTTGCCCCCAGTGTAATCCGCACTGCGCAATCCGTCTGCCTTCTCCCCGGCACCCCTTGCGCACAGCGCATTACAATGGACAAGGGCGCCCGCCCCCTTCCGCAGCGCAGCGGCCAGGAAATCATGGCCGTCGAAGTTCTCTCCCTTCAGTGCTACGAACAGGTCGCCCTCCTGTATCGTCCGGGAATCGACGGACACCCCGGTGAACCCCCTCGTCCCCCCGGAAACGATCTTTCCCCGCGTTGCTTTAAGTATATCCTCTACCCGTAACATCTACAAACCCCGGCCCTTCCCGCGCCCTCTTCTACAGAGTACAGTTCCTGTCGGAGCGGGGGGCTCCCTTCACCGGCGGTATGCCCCTGAAGGCCCTGCCGGTCGTCCTCTTTATGGCATCCTCGAGGGCCGTCCTGTCGCTGAAGCGGTGGCGTATCCCCTGCATTTCCTGGTAGTCTTCGTGGCCCTTGCCCGCCACCAGCACGATGTCTCCGGAGGATGCCAGCTCGACGGCCATACTGATGGCGACCCCCCTGTCGGGGATGACAATGTAGTTGTCCGTCTTGATGCCCTTTTCGATGTCCCTGATAATGGCCCGCGGGTCCTCGCTCCTCGGGTTGTCGGAGGTCACGATCACGAAATCGCTGAGCTTCGACGCGATCTCGCCCATTTTCGACCGTTTGCCCTTGTCCCTGTTCCCTCCGCAGCCGATCACCGTAATGATCTTCCCCGACTCCGTCTCCCTTCCCCCGGGGAGGGAGAAGCGCTTCTTCTTCGCCCGCATCATCCTGTCCGTCCTCTCCGCAAAGCGGTATGCCTCGAGAAGCTGGCGGGCGGTCATCAGGAGCCTCTCCAGCGCGTCCTCCGTGTGCGCGTAATCCACTACCGCAAGGAAATCCTGCCCGAGGTCCACCTTCTCAAACCTTCCTTTGACGAGTCCTGTCATGGATACTCCCTCCTTTATCGTTTCAACCGGTATATGCAGCGATACGGCGACGCAGACTGCCGAGAGCACGTTGTATACATTGGTGTTCCCCACCAGGGGCGTAAAAAACTCCTCCTGTTTCTCTCCGATCCGGACCGTGAAGGCGGTCCCCTTGAAACTCGCCTCGATCGCATGGGCGAACACGTCCGCTCCCCTGTCCTCGATCCCGAAGGTGATCACCCGCATCCCCTCCCTCCGCTCCCGGAGCGTGGCGGCCAGCCTCCGCCCGTAAGGATCGTCGGTATTGACGACGGCGGCGCCGTTCCCCTCCACCAGCTCGATGAAGAGCCGCTCCTTCGCCCGGTAGTACTCCTCCATGGTGAGGTGAAAATCGAGGTGGTCGCGGGTGAGATTGGTGAAGACTCCCACCCGGAAGCGCGTGTACTCCACCCTCTTCTGCGCCAGGGCATGGGAGGACACCTCGCTGATAACATGGGAGCACCCCTCGTCCGCCATGTCCCGCAGCAGCTTCTGAAAATCGGGGGCTTCGGGAGTCGTATGGGGAGCGTCGTATACCGTATCTTTTATCAGGTAGCTGATCGTCCCTATCAGGCCCGCACTCCCGCCCCCTCTCTCCACGATGCCCTTGATCAGGTAGGAGGTGGTGGTCTTTCCGTTGGTGCCCGTAATGCCGATCACCGTACACTCCTCAGAAGGCCTGCGATAGAAGACGCTCGCTGCATAGGCGAGGGCGTCCCTGCAGTCTTCGACGGCGACCCATGCCACCCCGGGAAACCTTTTCCGCAGCGCTTCGTACCTTTCGGTCCGCGCAGGGTCTTTCCCGTATAGGACCGCAGCGGCGCCCTTCTCCACGGCGGCCTCGATAAAGTCGCTGCCGTCGAACCGCTCTCCGCGCACCGCGACGAAGAGGAAGCCGGGCAGGACTGCGCGGGAATCGTAGGCGATGCCGGTGATCTCCTGTTTCCGGCTGCCGTATACCTCGAACCCCTCTCTTTCGATGTCTTCTATTCTCATGCCTGCTCCCGGGGCCGCTGAACGGCCTCTCCCTCCGGTTTTTCCCTCATTTGTAGGACACCAGCAGCAGCCGCTTCTCCTCAAAATCGTCCCTCGGCACGCTCATGTACGAGAGGGATTCGTTGGCGATCTGCTTGAACACCGGCCCCGCCACCACTCCGCCGTAATGCGCGCCCTTCGGTTCGTGGATAACGACGATCATGGCGATTTTCGGGGCGTCGGCGGGGACGAACCCCACGAAGGAGCTGACGAACTTGTCCTTCGAGTAGCGTTTCGTCTTCGGGTCGATCAACTGCGCCGTCCCTGTCTTCCCCGCAACCTGGTTGCCGTCCACCGCTGCGCCGGTAGCGGTCCCCCCTTCCTCCGTCACCGTCTTCAGGATCTGCCGGAAGGTGCCGATGGTCTTTTCTGAGAAGATCCTCTTCCTCTCCGGAGCCGCCCGGTACAGCGTATGCCCCGAAGGGGACCGTATCTCCGCCACCACATAGGGAGAGACGAGGGAGCCTCCGTTGGCCACCACTGAGTAGGCCCTCAGCACCTGCAGGGGAGTTACGGCCACCTCCTGCCCGATCGAGATGGCGCCGATGGACATACCGGACCAGCGGTCGGGCGTCCGGACCCACCCCGACACCTCCCCGGTGAGATCGATGCCGGTCTTTTCGCCGAAGCCGAATTTTTTGATGTAGTGGTAAACCCTGTCCTTGCCCAGAGCAAGGCCGATCTTAATGGAGCCGACATTGGAGGATTTCTGGATGACCTCTTTAAAGCTGAGGACGCCATGCCGGTGGGCGTCCTTGATCTTCCTGCCGCCGACCTCGATAGACCCGGCGCTGCAGTCGAATTTCGTGTCGGGGCTCACCAGGCCCTCTTCGAGGGCCGCGGTGCCGACCACTATTTTAAATGTTGAGCCCGGCTCGTAGCAATCCGTGATGGAGCGGTTCCTCCTCTGTGCCGCGGTCACGCCCGCGGGGTTATTGAGGTCGAAGTGGGGCCTGCTCGCGAGGGCGAGCAGTTCGCCGGAGTACGGGTCCATCATGATGGCGGTGGCTGAGGCCGCCTTCCACTTCTCCATGGCGGCGTCGAGGTTCTTTTCTACGATATACTGGAGCCCCTCGTCGATGGTGAGGACGATGTTATTTCCCCTGATCTCCTTGGCCGTCCCTTCGGAGAGGACATTCCCCTTCGCATCCCTCCGCACCGACACCTTTTCCCCGCGCGCGGAGAGATAGCCGTCGTATTTTTGCTCGATCCCTTCGAGGCCGTTATTGTCGATCCCTACATAGCCGATGAGGTGGGAGGCGAGCGTCCCCTTTGGATAGAACCTTTTCATGTCCGGGGCAAGGCCGACACCCTTCAGCTTCAGCTCCCGCACGCGCTGCGCCTGCCCGCTGTCCAGCTTTCTCTCGATCCAGGTGAAGCGGTTCCCCGCCGTCAGCTTTGCGCGGAGAAGGTCGGGGTTCCTGTTGTTCATCACACGGGAGAGAGTGGAGGCGGCCCTTTCGGGGGAGTCTACCTCGGACGGGTCGCAATAGAGGGACTCGCTTTCGAGATTGATGGCGAGATCCCTTCCTTTCCTGTCCACGATGATGCCGCGCTTGACGGGAACAAGCTCCTTCTTGGTCTGCTGCCCCATCGCCTTTACGAGATACCATTTGTGGTTCACCAGCATGATATCGGCAAGCCGGACAACGACTGCGAGGAACCCCGCGACGATGAGGACGGCCAAAAGGGCGGAACGCCTTCTCATGCTACCGCAGCCCCTTCCTCATTGACGGTCCTCTCCCCGGGGCATTGTCAGCGCCACCGCGTAGGGCTCCTTTTTCGGCGCCTTCTTCACATACACGACTTTCGCCCTGTCCGGGAAAACGAACCCGGAACCGTTGGCCGCCACCGCCTCCAATCTCCCCACATAGAGGAGGTTCGCCCGCTCTGCGACAAGCGTTTTCTTCTCCCTGGCAAGGTCCCTCTCCTTCTTTTCGAGCCGGCTCAGGGAGTACTCCAGCGACACGACGCTGGAGCGGAGCCAGACGATGGCGAAAAACGAAAAGAGCAGCGCTGCAACGGACGTCCACCGCAGGAAACGGACGAAGAAGCTTTCCTTCCTGTACCTCATACCCTTTCAGCCCCCCTCAGCTTTGCGCTCCTCGATGCGGGGTTCCTCCTCGTCTCCCCGAGGCCGGGGACGACGGGCTTCCGGGTCAGTAGTCTCACCACCCCTTCCCTGGCATTGTCCCGCATGAAATTCTTTACGATCCTGTCTTCCAGCGAATGATACGAGATGACGCAGAGCCTGCCCCCTCTCTTCATTATTGCCAGGGCCGAGGAAAGACCGGTCCTCAGCTCGTCCAGCTCCCTGTTCACCTCGATCCTGAAGGCCTGAAACGTCCTTGTGGCGGGGTGGGTCTTCCCCCGTCCGCCGTACACTGCGGCCACCACCCCGGCCAGCTCGGCGCAGGTGGCAATAGGCCTCTCTTTGCGGCGCTGCACCAGCGCCCGGGCTATCCTGCGGGCAAACGGCTCTTCGCCGTATTCCCTCAGAACCCTTTCGAGCTCCTTCTCAGGATACCGGTTAGCGACCTCCCAGGCTGTCAGTCCCTGTCCCCTGTCCATCCGCATGTCCAGCCTCTCCTCAGAAAGAAAACTGAAACCGCGCTCCTTTTCCCTGAGCTGCATCATGGAGACCCCGAGATCGAAAAGACACCCGTCGATCTCCCGTATCCCCAGCGACGCAAGCAGACCCTCCATCCCGGAGAAGCCGCCCTGCGCCAGCACGACTCTTTTGTCGTCGAGCCGCTGCCGCGCCCGCCCGAGGGCGTCTTCGTCCCTGTCGATGCCGGCAAGTCTGCCGTGGGGGCCGAGCCGCGAAAGGAGCTCCTCGGCATGTCCTCCCAGGCCTACGGTCGCATCCACATACGTCCCCTCTTCCCTGACCGCCAGGATCTCCATGACCTCCTGTACAAGGACCGGGACATGGATCGGTTCAGCGCTCATGCGGTGCCGGTCCTCAGGGGACGGCAGGACGCATCCTTCATCCGTAGGGCATATGTTCCGGACCGCACGCTACAACCCATAGCCCGCAAGCACCGTCGCATACGCCTTCACGTCGATCTTCCCGGGGTCGGTGACCGCATCCCACCCGGCCCTGTCCCATATCTCGATCTTCTCGAGTTGTCCGACAATAACCACGTCGCTGCCGATGCCCGCATCCTGCCGGTGCTCGTAGGGGATCAATATCCTCCCCTGCTTGTCGATCTCTCCTTCCAGGGCCGAAGCGACGACCCGTCTCAGATAAAACTGCACCGCCGCATCCATCTTCGGTATCGACCGTATCTTCTCTTCAAGGCGGTTCCATTCTTCGAGTGGGTAGAGGTGGAGACACTTGTCAAAAGCGGCATTAGTGATGTATATTTTTGAATTATCGTATTTTTTGGCAATTATCTCGCGAAGAGGAGCAGGAATGATAAGTCTTCCCTTGGGGTCAAGCGTGTAATAATATTTTCCATGGAAAGAGGTCATCGTGAAACTTTCCTCCACTTTTTACCACTTTTCTCCACACACATAATAGGGAGAATGAAGGAGCGTTGTCAAGCAAAAAAACACGAAAAGAGCAATATTATCATATACTTCAATATAATGTAGCGAATAATTTTTGCAAATACCATATCTTGTGTCAAGGGGGGAATAGATGACGTTTGCTCACCGCCTCGGGGAGCTGCTGCAGAAGGACCTCCTCAGGTCCATCAGGGACCGTGAGACTTTCCCGGCCCACGCTGCGGACCTTTCCCGCATCGTCATCGACGGATGCGAGCTCCTCAACTTCGCATCAAATGATTACCTGGGGCTCTCCGGGCACAGCGCCCTTGTACATGCCGCAAGGGAAGCCATGGACGCTTTCGGTTTCGGCGCGGGCGCGTCGCGCCTCCTGGCGGGGGGCACCTCTCACCACGGGGAGCTGGAGCGGGAGGTAGCCGCCTTCAAAGGTACGGAGGCCGCCCTCGTCTTCAATTCCGGATACGCGGCGAATACCGGCGCCCTCCCTTCCCTTGCAGGAGAAGGGGACACCCTTTTCAGCGACGAGTTGAACCACGCCAGCATCATCGACGGATGCAGGCTGAGCAGGGCGAAGACTTTCATCTACCGCCACGGTGATGCAGACCATCTTGCGGAGCTTCTGGAGAGCGAGGGAGGGAAAAGAAGCATCGTCGTCACCGATACGGTCTTCAGCATGGACGGAGACATCGCCCCGCTCGGGGAGATCCATGCCCTCTGCGCACGATACAATGCCCGGTCAGGAGACCATAGTGTGCTCCTTTATATAGATGATGCGCACGGAACCGGCGTACTGGGAGACGGAAAGGGGGCGCTGTCCCATTTCCACATCAGGCCCGAACCCTGGATACTCCAGATGGGGACCTTTTCTAAGGCCCTCGGTTCCTTCGGCGCCTTCATCGCAGCGGACAGGGATACCGTGCAATGGCTTGTCAATACCGCACGGGGATTCATCTTTTCGACGGCACTTCCCGCCGCAGTCGTCGCCGCATCCCGTGCAGCCCTGCGGACCGTACGGGAAGAGCCGTTCCGGGTCGGGAGACTGTGGCAAAACAGGGAGAGACTTCACAAGGGCTTACTGGCAGCGGGATTCGATACCCTGCAGAGCGGCACCCCCATACTTCCCCTCGCGATGGAAAGCTCCGGGGAGGCGGTTCGCTTTGC
Source organism: Thermodesulfovibrionales bacterium (assembly GCA_046350935.1). GTDB lineage: Bacteria > Nitrospirota > Thermodesulfovibrionia > Thermodesulfovibrionales > Dissulfurispiraceae > Nitrobium. The sequence goes on along the minus strand of JAXLZK010000004.1, from coordinate 117,268 downwards.
TGAACAGCTCAGGAAGCACCATATCTATGCCCCGGCCATACGCCCCCCGACCGTAACGAAACCGAGAATCCGCCTCACTGTCACGGCCGGGCACACCCCCGGGGACATCGACACGCTTCTCGATGCCCTGACCGCGATACGGAAAGGGAAATAAATACAGGGAGTATTTTCTTCTGCCGTCATCCCGACAGATCTTTTAAGCCGGGGTGACGGTTTAGAATAATGGGACGGTTCTATTTCCTTCGCTTAGCACTCAAAATCCTCTTCGTCCTTGAACACATTCTGTCAATTATTCCCTCTCGTCAAAACATGGTAGACATATTCATTCGGTGCTACTTGCACTCCCTTCGGCATAGGTGCAGCCCCTTGCCCCTCCTCAATCCCGGCTAAGAGAACCGTCCCGTTTTGTCTTCCCGTTTTGTACACCTCACTCTAAAGCATATGTCGTACGTTTAAAGAAACGAATACAAGCCAAAAGACATTGTTTAATGAATGAGTAATTATGCTGCTCCATACTGTACCGGTCTTTTCATAAACGTAGGTGAAGACTAAGCTGACCAGCAAAATCCGTAGATTAAGAAGAATATATATAGAAAATCCATGAAGTATTTGGAACACGACTGAAGAAATTACTACCGCCCATAAGATGCTATACCTATTTTTCAGAATTCGATAAACAAACCCTCTCGCAAACAACTCCTCTGTTATCGGACCAAGCAAGCAGAAATCAACTAGAAAAATTATTTTCCATGTAAAGCCAAGTTCTGAAAATATCTTATACTCCTGCGGGATGGGAGATGCTACTGCATAGTCTGACCATATGCGCGGAGTGTAGATCAAAAGGCAAACAAACAGAGCGGGCAAGACATACATGGATACAAATTTAATATTGAAACGCAATAGCCAATCCAGAGGGTACTTCTGATTCAGAAGGCATATTGCAATGATGATTGCAACTAATACAGAAAGATTATTAAGAATCTCACGAGGAATAAACGAGATAGGCTTGAGTACCATGTAAAGCACTGTACCCACCAAAAAGAAAGCCATTATGGAGATAATAATATCTCTGATAATCGGCTTGCTTCTCTCGGAATCGGTCATCGTAAGATGCAATTTCTCTCCTTGTTTCATTTTTTATTTTCCGGAATGACACCCTTGTACAGCCCTCTTTTCACCCATATACCCTCTGTTTCTGTCAACTGCTTCCTGGTATTTATCCCACAACTTTTCAGCATTCTTGATCGTTTCTCCAACCTTAGGTGGCCCAGGAGGATTCTTCAGAACATTGAAGGCTTTATCGGCTAACGGAATAATCTTGTCTGCATTTCTTATTAGAAAGTTAATTATAGGGTTCAATCCATCAGGGTCAATAAAGTTCACGGGGTTCGCTCTGACGTATTGGTACAGGTTCACATCACCTCCTGCAAACCCAATCGGATCTCCTTCAATATAACGCCCCACCTCTGCTTTATACTCCCTATTCCCGTTCTGATGCAGTCCCGTCTCCTCATCGTAGTACTGCTCGGAAAGCGGAAGTTGTTTCCTACCGTGCCGGTGATCGAGTACGCCTCCCCGAAGGGCATGAACTCCGCCTCCCACACCTTCTCCCCCTCTCATCCGTCATCAGGATCGGCGTCCCCAGATGATCGGTATGGTAGAAGTACATCGCTTCCTCTGCAGGCGTTGCGTCCAGCAACCCCGAAAGAGCCCAGGGAGGCCACCAGCACCGACTTCCTGCCCTTGAGCAAAGAGGAGTGCTCCTTTCCCTTCTCCTTGTCTTTCTCCTCCTTGTCTTTCTTCCCCTCTTCGGGAAGGGCACTCCATTGCCCTGCCACACCTTTAAGAGCTCCTCCAGCTTCGTCCTGACGGAGTCCACGTCAGCGGACACTTCGCTGAGCTCCTTGAGCGCCTCCGTGATCCTCCCGATGTTCTTTTCCGCCTCCTTCCTGTGTGTGATCATGGGTCAGGCTTGAATATACGAATCTATCATTCTCACTTATAGCATATTTTCAAGTCTGACTCCTTTTGTTTGCCTTGCTATACTCTCCTCCTCATTTCATGTTTTCAAGCCTGACCCTTTCTTTTTCTCTTTCTTTCCCTTTCGTCTTGTCTCACAGAGCACCGGTTCACCGCTAAAGGACTGGAGGTGCAGAAGCAAATCGACGTTGAGAAGAGAGGAGAAGAGAGCGAAGTTAAATTGAATAGACCCGCCACTCAATCAACTTTCTTGTAGAGAATCCCCTCTGCTGCTCCTAATAAAATACAACCGAAATATTTATCAGCGGGTTCTGAAACGCCTCCGCGCTTCGGATGAGCATAGTCAGGGTTCAACTTTCTAAAGCCATCAAGAACAAGCATAAAATTCTCTTCAAAAGATATATAACCGGTCTTAGGATCATAAGTCCAAGTACCCTTCGTCACATGGAGTTGCCCCTGCTAAACCGGACACACCTCTAACTTACTTTTCGTTTGCCTCCTGAACTCCCGAGGAGACATCATCTTCAGCCCCTTATGGGGATGATTCTCATTGTAGTCCTCAAACCATTCCAGCAGATTCTGCAGCAGAGAGCGAGCGTCCCTAGCCCCATGCACTCCCACATAGTCCCGCTTGAACGTCTTTACAAAGGATTCCGCCATGCCGTTTGACTCTGGGCTGTAGGCCGGTGTGGTACAGACCCGAAGCCCCAGGAGCTTCCCCATCCGCCTCGTCTCCAGGGCGGTATACGGAGAACCGTTGTCACTGAGCCACTCAACAGGATGAGGTGGGTGCAGTGCCTCCCCAAACCGCCCCTCCACAGATTCCACCATCAGGTCCTGTATCATCTCAGAGGTGATCCCCCCGGTGGTGGCCACATACCCTATCACCTCACGGTCACAGCAGTCCAGGCTAAAGGCTACCCGCACTCGTTCGCTACTGTCACAGGCTATCTCCAGCACGTCTGAACACCACCGCTCATTGCTCCTCAGGGTGCGTATGCTGCCCTCATGGGTACGGACCGGTTTGCCCGTGTGTTTTTGAAGGAGCAGATCATGCGCCCTCATGATGCGGTACAGACGCTTGTGGTTCACCGGAGACTTTCCTTCACGCCGGAGCATGCGGTTGAGGATCGCCGTCACCCTCCGGTATCCATACGTCGGCCTCTTCTCTATGATGTCGTGAATAAGAGGTACGTAGAATGCATCCTCTGCTTTTGTGCCCTACTTCTTTCTGCTGCCCTCCTTCGGCTCATACAGTACTGAACGGGATACCCCGAGTGCCTGGGCTATGGCATTCACCGGATATCCTCCTTGCCGGGCAAGGGAGAGCGCAAGAGCAGTTTTTTTTCACGCGCAAGTTCGATGGCCTCTTTCAATATCTCCGCTTCCATCGTCTTTCGCCCCAGAAGCCTCTCTAGTTCCCGTACCTTCGCCTTTAGCACCTTTACCTCAGAGAGGGGTACCACTGCTTCTTCCGACCCCACGGCCGACAACGCTCCTTCCTGCATAAGACGGCGCCATTTGAAAAGCTGATTGGGATGAATGCCGTATTTTCTGGCCACGGCAGAGACACTCATGCCGGGCTGCTCAGATTCCTGCACCATTTCCCTCTTTTCCTCGGCGCTCCAGTGCCGTCTCCTCTGTACCGAAGCAATCACTTCTATGCGTTCCATACACTGCCTCCCCTCCTGGTTATAGTACTATCCCTACCGCTTGTACTACAACCTATGTGCGTTGTCGACAGTGTCCGCTTTATACGGGGGCTACTCCATCACATCAATCTTAGAAATTGCCTTAAGCGTTACCTCCTGAACAAAGGTCCCGTCTTTATTAAGAGTGAGTTTTTCCTTCGCAATATCGTAATCGGCGATGTACGTCCCATATAATTCACTCTGATTTTTCGGTTTGCAGCCAAACATAAGTAAAACCAAAAAGCATATCAGGCCAACTCGAAACAGCTTACTGGCTACATCTACAGGCACTTGCATTTACAATATAAAACTCTCTCTTCCGTTATCCCAAAAAGCTTCCTGGTGTCTCATAGTGTTAAGCAAGTGATGTGCCGAACACTGTTGGCTCTGTCCCTTCAGGGCGATGTGAAGGCATTTGTCGAGAAGGTGAGAAAAAAGGAGTAGCTTTATCATGGCGAGTTCGTTCAGACATTGTTAGTTCTGCTACTTTCCAATGCCTTCACCCTTAGTGGTGAAAGAAATATGAAATTATAGCCCGCCAATTCATCAACAAGTTTCTTAACCCTGTCATATGTATAGACTCCTCCGTGCGTCTCTTCAATTGTCAGCCCTTTTTCCCCGAGCATCACTGTCGCTAAGTTTACGACTGTTTTATCCTTTCTCTCTATTAGCAGCCCTCTTGTGCTCCCTGCCTCAAAAATCAAAGTAGCTGTATACTGACCGTTAGGCTTCGATTCACACTGAGAATAAAAAACAGCAGCGCTTCTCACTTCCATGTCTCTAAGATAGTCCTCTGCAAAGTCCCCCATATCACCATAGGAAAGAGCTGGTAAAAGTAATAGTATAAGAGAAATATATTTCTTCATCATCGACCATTACACCTCCCGTATGTGTTAGCCCACACGCCTGTGCTGTTCAGCCCGCCACCAGTGTAGCTATTATTCAGTGGGCCTACATGTGTCTGTACCGGCAACCCATAGAAAGGTGAGGTTGAATCGTTATTGCGGAAATTAAAATTCATAGCTCCATTTGTAGGATCAATGCCTCCTTCTGTCTGCTGAAAGCGCGCTAACTCCACAGCGAACTGAATTTGCTGATATGTAGCTTGCTCACTCTGAGGGACTGTTGCAGTTGTTGGCGCTGTCACTGGCCTTCTGTCGCCCAATGCATTATCTCCGTTTATAATTGCATGGGCAATATTCAATCGTGCCTCAAATACGCGATCCCCTGAAAACGATCTCGTTTCATTAAAAATTATATTAGCTACCTGGGCATTGGTGAGTATGAGTCCCAACGGATCAATAAACATCATCGGATTGTTACCGACATATGCAAAAAGATTAATACCACCTGCAAACCCAATCGGATCTCCTTCAATATAACGCCCCACCTCTGCTTTATACTCCCTATGCCCGTTCTGGTGCAGTCCCGTCTCCGCATCGTAGTACTGCCCCAGGAAGCGGAGGTTGTTTCTACCGTGCCGGTGATCGAGTACGCCTCCCCGAAGGGCATGAACTCCGCCTCCCACACCTTCTCCCCCTCTCATCCGTCATCAGGATCGGCGTCCCCAGATGATCGGTGTGGTAGAAGTACATCGCTTCCTCTGCAGGCGCTGCGTTCAGAAGCCCCGAAAGAGAGCCCAGGGATGCCACCAGCACCGACTTCCTGCCCTTGAGCAAAGAGGAATGCTCCTTTCCCTTCTCTTTGTCTTTCTCCTCCTTGTCTTTCTTCCCCTCTTCGGGAAGGGCACTCCACTTGCCCTGCCACACCTTTAAGAGCTCCTCCAGCTTCGTCCTGACGGAGTCCACGTCAGCGGACACTTCGCTGAGCTCCTTGAGCGCCTCCGTGATCCTCCCGATGTTCTTTTCCGCCTCCTTCCTGCCCGAGGCTTCCCGCTCCACGTCTCCGAGTTCCTCCAGTGCCTCGTTCACCCTCTCGGTGTCCTTCTTGCTTGAAAGGACAAGGCCTTGCAGAGCAGTCAGTACCTCTTCCAGCAGCTCCGTGGAGCCCTGCGTCACACTGATGTCCAAAGCATACTGCCCATAGAGGCGATACTCCCCTCCATTGCCATACCGCACTTCCGTCTCCGTCCGGTAGCTGCCTGCCCTGTCAGGCAGGACAAGGGAGTACTCGAAGCTCATGTCCTGATTGCCCGAAAGAGCGCTGCTCCACTCCATGCCGCTTCCCGTTTGCGCTGCATCAGGGACTATGGATTCGACCCCCGTATCCGAAGGCACTGTTTCTGTCACCTGCACATCGGCCGGCTCTGCACTGTTCTGAAGGGTGATGAGCAACGGCACCTCTCCCAGCGCCCTCACCTGCGGCTCTGAAGGGGCAACAAAGCCAAGGGCATTGGTAAGCAGGGAGGAGACCGTGCCCTGGTCGCTGGAGGCAAGAAGGTCAAAGGCAAAAAGCACTGTTTTCCCCCTGCCGTACTGCGAGGACACCACCACAGGATAGCTCTCCTTTTTGTCCTTTACGGTGCCGAGCCCTTTTGCCGCGGAGGAGGTGAGAGCGGTTTTCACCGCCTTGCCACTGCTTCTGAGCGTCATGGTCCCGCCCAGCTCGCTTTGCACAAAGCTCACTTCCATGTCCTTATTGGTGCTCATGCCCTTGAATTGTACCCCAAAGAGTTCCGAAAGGTCATGCTCATCGTCCGCCTTTGTCTTTACGTACACCAGGCCATCCCCGTAGTGCACCGCCCCCTTAAGCTCGTCCATGAGCTCCTCCTCGTCAAAGTCCACCAGCAGATAGGTGGTGTGCCTTCCGGCCCTGAGGAGCTCCTTGAACTCCTGTTCGGTGGAGGGGAGCGAATAGGAATACCCGGAACTGTTCAGGAAAGAAGCCAGGGTGTTGAGAGCGGCTTCCGTTGTTTTCTTGTCCCCCCATGCCCCGGCAAGGACCACCGGCCGGGAGGATATGCTCTTTGTGACGGAAAGCTCCACCAGCCTTACGGTGGCGCTCTTTTCCTGTTCCTCATTCCCCATATTGTCCACTGCCCTGTACCCTATGGTATGGCCCCCTGCCCCCGTGAGGCTGAACCCTCCGGTGTAGGTGTTCCAGGCCCCTCCATCGATGCGGTAGGAGATGTCCTTGACGCCGGATCCCCCGTCCGTAGAGAGGAATTGAAACCGGATCGCAGGGGAGACGGTGGTGATGCCTCCCTCCGAAAGGGGGTCGCTTGCGGTGATGATGGTCGCCGGAGCGGTCCTGTCCAGGATGACGCTGAGGCTCTTTTCAGGCTCGGTGTTTGCGACATTATCCGTGGAACGGTACGTGAGAATGTGCTCCCCTTCTCCAAAAGAAGAGAGGGAGAAGGAGCCGGCATACCGTGAGTAACTTCCCCCATCCACCGCATACTCGCTCCCCTGTACTCCGCTTCCGGTATCCGTGGCGGAGAGGGAAAAAGATGTCGTTCCGCCTACGTAGAGAATACTTCCTGCCTGGTACGAGGGGCCCCCTACTTCAAAGGAGGTGACGGGAGGGGCGCTGTCTTTGCGGACGTCCACTCGTGCGATGGGGTGCTGCCCAGCCAGATATACTCCGTCACGGGCGTGCCCTGGGCATCCGCCTCTCCGATGAGGTTTCCCCATTGGTCGTACAGGAAATGGATGGTGCTGCCTTCCACGGTCTTTTTCGCCCTCTGTCCATTGCCGTTGTAGAGGTATTCTCCCAGCACTCTGCCGCCCTCCATTGCCCGGATCAGCCTCTGGTTCTGATTATAGATATATTGCCTCTGGTTTTCCACCGCGGCATTGCCATTTGCGTCGTACTCAAAAACGAAGCTCTTTGCCCCCATGCTCGTCATGAGCTTGTTTGCAGTGTATGCGTAGGAGGTCATGCCTGCCGTCGAGGTCTCCGCTGTCCGGTTGCCCACCGGATCATAAGCATACTCAAGGGTGCCCCACGGACCTATCGCTCTGGTGAGACGATAGAGGGCATCGTAGATGAAGGTTTTGTTCTTTGAGGGCTCAAGGAGGTCGGTAACGGCGGTGATATTTCCCGCCCTGTCCCTTCCATAACTCAGGAGCTTGAGGCTCCCCACGGAGAAGGAGCCTAATGCGCCGTTCGCGTCGTAGCTCTTTGTGGTCACTATGCCGTTTCCGTGGGTCTGGGAGGAGACTGCCCCATTTGCGGAATAGGTGATGGAGGAGAGGACGTCTTTTTCGATGCCGTCCTTGCTCTGGGTTACCTGGACTGTTCTTCCCGCCGCATCCTGGCGGTAGATCACGGCCCTTCCCTCAGGGTAGGTGATCGAGGAGAGGCTTCCGCCCGCGGTGTAGGCGTAGCGGGTGACAAAGAGCAACCCTCCTCCGGTCTGTTTCGTCTCGCTCAGTACCCTGCCCGCTCCGTCATAGGTATAGAGGGTGTCACCCGTGGGATCGGCCAGCTGCAAGACCCTGCCTGCCGTATCATAGGTGTAGGAAATGTTCTGCGTTGTATCGGGGAACGCAACGGAAGTCAGCCGGTTCACCGCATCATAGGCATAGACAACGGTCACACCGGAGGCATCCGTCTTAGCGGTCATGTTCCCCCTTGCATCATAGCTATAGATGATGCTGTTACCCGAGTGATCGGTCTCTTTGGTAAGTCTTCCCAGGGTGTCATACTCATAGGTGGTGGTATTCCCTGCGGCGTCGATAATCGAGGTGAGCTTGTCCACTCCCCCGTTTCCGCCGCATGTGGCGCACCCGCTCCCTCCATAGGCGTATGTGGTAATGCCTCCCAGGGAATCGGTTACCTTTGTTGCCTGTCCCTTGTAGTTATACTCATACCGGGTAAGAGCGCCGTTGGCATCGGTGACGGAGATCCTGTTGCCGTTGGCATCATAGGTGTAGGTGGTGGTGTTTCCCCCGGGGTCGGTCACTTTTATCAGCCGGTTTAAGCTGTCGTAGTCGAACTGCGTGGTGTTGCCCAGACTGTCGGTCTGGCTCCTCGGGTTCCCTGCGCTATCGTAGGCAAAAGAGATGACTGCCCCCGCGGGGTCTGTCACGCTCTGCACGTTCCCGTACGGGTCGTAGGTGAAGGAGGTGGTAAGGGCATCGGCAGTGGTGAGGGAGATCATGTTCCCTTTTTCGTCGTACGTATAGGTGATGGTCGCCCCTGAAGGGTCGGTTGCCGAGGTCATGTTGCCCTTTGCATCATAGGCGTACGTGGTGGTGCCCTGGGGGCCGCTCATCCGGGTGACCTGACTGAAATCGTTGTACTGATAGGCGGTGATTGCGCCCGAGGAGTCGGTGAGCGAGGTCATATTGCCTCTTGTATCATAGGTGTATGCGGTGGTGCCCCCTCCCGGCTCGGTCACGGACAGGAGGTTCCTGCTTGCATCATAGGTATACCGCGTCGCATTGCCCTGCGGGTCGGTTACCTCCAGAGGTACATTGAGAGTGTTGTCGTAGTGATGCACCCAAACGCCCCCGTCTTTTTCGGTGACGGTGGCGTTGGCGTTGGCACTGTCATAGATGATGCTTTTGACTTTGCCTTCCGGATCGGTGGAGGTGATAAGTCTCCCCGCGGTGTCGTAGCCATAGGTGGTGGTATAGCCGCCGGGGTCTGTTTTCGTGAGCATCCTGCCCGCCGTATCGTAGGTATAGCTCCAGCTACCCCCTTCAGGGTCGGTGAGAGAACTTAGGTTGCCTGCCGTATAGGCGAACCGGTATGTCCTGTCACTGCTATCCGTCATTGAGGAGATTCTGCCGTCTGTCGTGGAGATGCTTATTGTCCTGCCGGTGGGGCCGGCTATGCCGCTCAGGCGTCCCCCGCTGTAAGAGAACTCCGTGGTGTTGCCGTTTAAATCTTTGATGGTTGCAAGGCTGCCCGACCAGTTATAGGTATGCCGGCTGCCGTCTTTCAGAATCCGGGTGTATGTACCGTCTTCGTTCTTCGCAATCTGCGAGGTGTCTCCGCTCTGTGCATCAGGATAGAAGACTCCGTGTGAGCTCCTGAAGGAGATGGTGCTGCCGTCCTCCCGTTTGAAAATAAGGCTTCCATCCCCTTGAGGAAGGATGGCGGAGTTGTAGTGATGCGTCCATCCTTTCCCCAGAGGCCCCGTGTATGAATCCAGACTGTTGTAGGAGAAGGTGATGCCCCCCACTGCCTGGGCATGATACAGATTGCCGCTCTGAAGATTCGCCGATGAGCCCATCGAGGTGCTGTTGCATTGGTCACCTAAGGTGTCCGGCTGGGGTGATTCCCAAACCATGAAAACATCTTCGCCGTATGCCCAAAAAATGTCTTGCCCACAGACATTGGCATACGTGATGCTCACCCTGCCTCCGATAACCTGAAAGCCTTCAGGAATAACATTGGTCATCGGTTCGGAATAGCCTGTTAGTGTCCTATCGCACACGCCGGGGCCGACACCGTAATAGGCGTGTTGCCCAAAAATGGTCAGGGCATTGCCTCCGGCGCTCCCCCAACTATAAACGTCCGTGTGGTCGCCGAACGGCCCGGAGACTACTCCGGACGGTTCGGCCTGTCCGCGGGGATCGGGCATAAGGGCATAAGCGGGGAGTGAAGAAATGAAGAAGATAAGCATGGTGAGAAAAAGAAATAAGCACCTGAAGGCACGCTTTCTGAAAAACTGTCTTTTCCCTGATCAACTTCCGCCTCCGTATGATCCGTTAGTTCGTGATTCGTGTATAGCGTATAGGCATATGAGCGTAGAGAGCGCATAGATTCCATTGAAAAATGCTTAATTAAAATTGCTCTTTACGTGCAATAGTTAAACATACACCATTCTGAGTGTCAGAAGCAATTTTTCTGTAGGCACCACGATATTGCTATGTTCCAATCTTGAGGCATCTATCCATTATAAGCTCATTATAAGTATTATATTTTTATATAGCACTTTATTGGGGGCTTTATCGTGGAAAAAGCTGATACAGTATGAGCAGTTCTTCCGATCAGATCAGTACGTATTCAGAAAAATTCCCTCAAGACCGGACGGCATGCAGCAGGCTTGAGAGCCTTGTGTTTTCATGGCGACTTTGATACGTTCAAATTTACTGCGCAAAGGGGTTTTTGGTATGGTATAGTGTAAGCTTATGAAATACCCCACCGGATATATAGCAGTTATAGGAGCGGGCGGTTGGGGGACCACCCTCGCGTCACTGCTCGCCGAAAAAGGTTACGGCGTCGTGCTCTGGGCATACGAGGAGGGCCTGGGAGCAGATCGGGAAAAGTAAGGAAAACCCCGTCACCTTCCGGGCGAACCCTCTGCAAGGACCTCAACGCCACCGGGGACCTCCACGAAGCCGTGGCCCATGCCCGCTATATCATCAACGCGGTCCCGACACAGCACATCCGCGCGGTTTTCGGTAAAGTCGCCGAGCATGTCAAAGACGACGCCCTCGTCGTCAGCGCCTCGAAAGGCATCGAGATCGGGACGCTGCTCACTCCCTCGATGATCCTGAAAGAAATGCTCGACAGACCCGTCTCCGCCCTTTCGGGACCGAGCTTTGCCCGGGAGGTGATCGCAAAGCTGCCTACCGCGGTCACCCTTGCGGTGGAGGACCAGAAGACTGCTCTCCTGCTGCAGGAGCTTTTCAATACGGACTACTTCAGGGTCTACACGCACAACGATATCGTCGGGGTGGAAATCGGCGGCGCACTGAAAAATGTCATTGCCATCGCCTCGGGCATCGGGGATGGCCTGGGCCTCGGCCATGACGCACGGGCGGCCCTCATCACACGCGGTATCTCCGAAATCGCCCGTCTGGGTATCAGCCTGCATGCCAAGATCGTCACTTTTTCCGGGTTAAGCGGCCTCGGCGACCTTGTACTGACCTGCACCGGTCCGCTTTCGCGGAACTACACCGTGGGGTATAAGCTGGGGCAGGGAATACGGCTTGCGGAGATCGTAAGCCGGACGCCTTCCGTGGCCGAGGGGATCACCACCACCCAGTCCGCTTTCGAGCTCTCCCGGAGGCAGGGAATCGACATGCCCATTATCGAGCAGGTCTATCTTACTCTTTACAAGGACAAACCCCCCATCGAGGCGGTGAAGGCGCTCATGAACCGCTCCCTCAAGTCCGAGTTTGATGGATACTAAGACGGTAGAGGCCCTCCTCAACGATTTCAAGAGGGGCAGAATTTCCACGGAAAAGGCGCTGCAGGTCCTCAAGAGCCTCCCTTTCGAGGACCTCGAGTTCGCCAAGGTCGACCACCACCGGGGCTTCAGGAGCACCATCCCCGAAGTCATCTACGCCCGCAGCAAGAGGAAGGAGGAAGTCCTCGCCATCGCCCGCTCCATGTACGAAAAAAGCGGACGCTTCCTCATCACCAGGGCGACTGAAGAGATCCACAGGGATCTGGGCCTCAAGGAGGCGGACTACTACCCTGCCTCCGGGATGATCGCCTGCGGAGGAAGAAAGAGGAGGAAAGGCGCGGTCCTCATCGTTTCAGCAGGCACCTCCGACATCCCCGTAGCCGAAGAGGCGGAAGTGACGGCCTCCTTCCTCGGGAGCTCGACGGACCGGCTCTACGACGTGGGGGTTGCCGGCATCCATCGTCTCTTCAGCCGCCGGGAAATGCTGCAGCAGGCACGGGTGGTCGTCGTGGTGGCGGGGATGGAAGGGGCGCTCCCTTCGGTGGTGGGCGGCCTTACCGACAGGCCGGTGGTGGCGGTCCCGACGTCCGTGGGATACGGGACGAGTCTGGGAGGTCTTACCGCCCTCTTCTCCATGCTGAATTCCTGTGTGCCCGGCATGGCCGTGGTGAACATCGACAACGGCTTCGGCGCCGGATGCCTGGCCCACAAGATAAACATGATGGGGAGCAAGTAGGCGTCAGGCGACCCGCCTGCCCCGTAAAAAAAAGGGACGGCTTCCAGCCGTCCCTTTTTTCGTTCCTCTTTTTGCTAAACGGACCGTTTAGCCGCACGGTCCTCAGCCGCCTCCGCTGAAACCCCCGTGCGCCGCAGCGCCGCCGCCCGCAGGGGAGCAGCAACTGAACGAAGAGATCTTCTTGACCACATCGCTCGATCCGCACTTGGGGCACTTTGTGTCTTTCTCGCCGGCGTTCATGCTCTGAAACACCGAAAACACCTCATTGCACTTCTTACAGGAATATTCATATATGGGCATTGCTGCTACCTCCTCGATCGTGCCGCAGAATGTTTCTTTCCTAATAATCGCACAGCAACCCGGCGAAAGTCAAACCCAGAGCCTGCTTGCCGCCCTATTTTCTGAAAATAAGAAGGGCGCCGGCAAGAAGCAGCACCGCCCCGATGAGGCGCCGCGCATCCAGGGGGAACGTCCTGAAGCCGAAGAGCCCGTAGTGGTCGATCAGGAGCCCCGTAGTCAACTGACCTGCAATCACCGCCGCCATGACCGCGGCAGTACCGAGGCGGGGGACAGCGACGATGCTCATGGAGACAAAGAAGGCCCCCAGCAAGCCCCCGGTCAGTTCCCACCAGGCCGCCTCCCCTATTCCCCGAAGGCTCCCCCGTCCGGATACCAGGACGAGGATGAGGAGGGCCAACGCGCCCACCGCAAAGGAGAGGAACGAGCTCTCGATGATCCCCACTTTACGGGCAAGCCGCCCGTTGATGGAGGGCTGGACCGCTGCGGCAATGCCTGTGCAGAATATGAAGACGAACAGAAAGAGCTTACCCATTCCCGATCCGCTCCTGCACGCCGCGACGCCGGGATGCCCTGCAGCGCCCTCCTGCGGCAGCACGCACTGCCGGGGATGCTGCCTGCCTGCTGCTCCCGGGGGCGGCGGCCGCAGCGCACGACAGGGAGCGCATGCCGCCTCTCATGCAGAGAGGGGCCGTGTCCCGACCACTTTGAAGTAGCCGACGTGCTTCATCAGTGAGGCGGCTTCGGGACTTGTGCACTCCGCGACCGTCTTCTTCAGCGTCGTGAGCATTTCACCCGCATCCTCGGTCCTGACGAGGGTGAGCTCAAGCCGGATGCCGGAGAGTCCGTCTCCTGGCGTCATGTACAGGTAGGCGGCATGGGGGTTCACCCGCACATTGGCGTAGGAGCGGCCATCGCCCATCCCCCACACCACCGTCTCCTCATCGATCACCTGCGGTGCGGCATAGAGCGCGACATTGGGTTTTCCGTCCGGACCGGCGGTGGCAAGCACTCCCCTGCCCCCCGGTTTGAAGTATTCCGAAAGCAGCATTTCCGCGCCTCCTGGATAAAGATTGTACGAAAATTATAGCACAGATCCTTTCACCAGCTTTTCCACCTCTTCGGATGCGGGATTCCGGAACACCTCTTCGGGGGGCCCGGCCTGGGCCGCCCTGCCCGCGACATAGATGATCAACGTATCGGCGAGTGAGGACGCTTCGGACAGATCGTGGGTCACCAGCACCACAGGGATGGCGAATTCTCGCCGCACCTCCTTCAGGAGCGCCCGCATCTCGAGGCGGATGGGATTGTCGAGGGCGGAGAAGGGCTCATCGAGAAGGAGCGCCTCCGGCCCGCGGATGAGGCTCCGGGCAAAGGCCACTCTCTGCTTCTGTCCTCCGGAGAGCTCCGCCGGGTACTTCCCTTCGAGCCCCTCCAGCCGGAACCTCTCGAGCATCTCCCGTACTTTCGCCTCACGTTCCCTCTTCCCCGAGCCGTTCAATCCATAGGCGATATTGGCCTGCACCGTCATATGGGGGAACAGGGCGCAATCCTGGAACACGTAGCCGACAGAGCGCCGGTGCGGCGGGATATTGATTCTCCGGGCGCTGTCGAACACCACGACCCCTCTCATTCTCACCAACCCCTCATCGGGCTCCATCAAGCCCGCGATCATCTGCAGGGTAAGAGATTTCCCGGCACCGGAATAGCCGAAGAGGACCGCAAGCTCGTTCTCCATCGCCCACTCCGCATCGAGGAGGAAGCCGTTCACCTTCTTCCGTATTTTCACGGATATCCCCATCAGATCACCCGCTTCGCATACCGGTTTGCCAGATAGAGGAAGAACCCCGACAGGGCGGTGAGGAGGATCACCATACCCTGGGCGCCGGACCATTCCCCGCTGCCCGCGAGGGAATACAGGGCGAGGGGCATGGTGTCGGTCTTTCCGGGGATGTTTCCCGCGAGCATCAGGGTGGCGCCGAATTCACCCATGGCACGGGCGAAAGAGAGGACCGTGCCCGCAATGATGCCCCTCTTTGCAAGGGGGAGGATGACCTTGAAGGCGGTCTCCGCTTCGGCATGCCCCAGCGTAGAGGAAGCGTTGATGAGGTTCCTGTCGACCGATTCGATGGCGGCCCGGGTCGTCTTGATCATCAGGGGGAGCGCCACCGTGAAGGAAGCGAGCACCGCGGCCTGCCAGGTGAACATGACCGTCCATCCCGTCAGCTCGAAAAGGGGGCCTCCGATGATCCCCCTCCTCCCGAAGAGGACAATGAGATAGTAGCCCGTCACCGTGGGAGGCATGACGAGGGGCAGGGTAAAGAGGACGTCCAGCAGCTCTTTTCCCCTGAAGTCCCTCCGGGCGAGGAAATAGGCGATGAAAGTCCCCGCCAGCACGACAAGGAGAGTGGCCGTAGAAGCCACCTGGAGGGAAAGCCTCATGGAAAAAAAGACCGAGCTATCCATTTTCCTCCCTGCCCCCTCCGTTCGCCGGCACACCGCTTTGCCGCATACCGTATGCTACTCCCCCTGCCCCGCTGCCCTGAATCCGTGCCTTTCGAGAACCCTCTTCCCTTCGGGGGACAGAACAAGAGAAAGAAACTCCCTCGCCTTTTTCTCATTGCGCGCCCCTTTTATCACAGCGAGCGGATAGACGACGCGCGTATGGCTCTCTTCGGGAGCGACAGCAACGATGTCTATCTCCTTTGCTCGGGCAACGGCATCGGTGGAGTAGACTACCCCCGCATCCGCCTCTCCCCGCGCAACGTAATCCAGCACCTGACGGACGTTCTCGGCATACACCAGTTTGCTTCCGACAGCGGACCGGATTTTGTAGTACGTGAAAATCTCCTCTGCGTATCTTCCGGCGGGAACGGACTTCGGATTGCCCACCGCAACCCTTTTCACCCGTTCCGCTCCGAGGTCTCCGAAGGACCGGGGGGGATTCTTTTCACGGGCAGGGGCGACGAGCACCACGGTATTTGCCGCAAAATCCGCCCTCGAACCGGGGAGGATGAGCCCCTGTTTCTCGATTTCATCCATGTCCTTCTGTGCGGCTGAGGCGAAAACATCCACCGGGGCGCCCGCCCCTATCTGTCGCACCAGATCGCCGGACGCCCCGAAGTTGAAGAGCACCCGCGTCTTGCTCCTCGCTTCGAAAGTCCTCCCGATTTCCTCGAAGGCGTTTTTGAGGCTGATCGCCGCCGACACGACAAGCTCCCCGGCCGGTTCGGCAGATGCGGCGCGGCTCTGGTACGAGAGCAGCGCCGCCATGACGGCAAGCAACAAAAAGAGAATTTTCTGTTTCATTATCATCTCCCGCTTGTTCATTATCGTCTCTCATCTGTTTCCGACGCCTGTTCCCGGTTTCGGCGCTCCCCGTCAGAAGTCAAAAGCATCCGTCTCTTCCTGCAGGAACCGGTCGAATCTTTCGTTGAAGCTCCGGAAGGACTCAATCGCCTTGACGCCCGCCTCGGTAAGCCGCGTCCCTCCGCCGCCCTTTCCCCCGGAAGCAGTTTCCACAAGGGGCGCCTTCGCCTGCCGGTTCATGGAGTCCACCAGCTCCCATGCGTGGCGGTACGACATGCTCATGGTTTTCGCGGCCTCCGTAATGGAGCCGTACTGCTGTATCCTTTCGAGGAGCACGATCCTCCCGAAGCCCAGGAAAGTCCCCTCTTTCCCCTCCACCCAAATGCGCCCCCGGAGACGGTACTCAGGGGAAGGAGAGTCGTTGCGGGAGAGGCCTTTTTTTCTCATGATCGTAATATACCAAAGGGAATAACGATAAGGCAATACTCCCCCGTGAAAAAAGCGGAGGCGTATGACGTGTGTGAGGGAGGGAGAAGAGAAGAGAGAGAAGAGGCCGCAGCGCCCTGCAGGGAGCAGCCTGCTAAAAAGGCATGAAGAAACGGTACTCCCTGACGAATGCCGTGAAGGCGCGCGCCGCAGCCGTGACGGGCACTTCCTCAAGGCTGATCATGCAGAAATCACGGGTCAGCTTCGTGCCGGACATCTGCAGCACCCTGATCGTCCCCTCCTTCACCGCCCTGAAAACCGACCACTTCGACAGAAGGGAGATGCCGATCCCCGATTGAACCATTTGAATGACCAGCTCCGGACTTCCCGCCGTCATTCTCACCGTTATTTCTTCCGGCTGTATCCCGGCCTTGCGGAAAAAATCGTCGAGGAACTCCCGCTCTGCGGACCCCGCCTCGGGCAGGATCAGGGCATGGGACGCAAGGTCGGCGATCGATACCGGTCCACTCCCGGCCAGGGGATGATCGTCCGGGACGATGGGGACGATCTCATCCCCCGCAATCGCAACGCTATGAAAAGGGAGGCCGGCTGCATTCCCCTCGACAACCCCCACCTCACTACGGCCTTCACGCAGGTCCGACAGAACCTTTTCAGAGCTCTCCGCCTTCACCTGGAGCACTACCCCTTCATACTGCTTCGAGAAATCGTAGAAAACCTGGGGCAGAAGATAGGCTGCAGCAGTAGCGGTCGCCCCGATGGACAGGGGGCCCTGCACCCGGCCGGTGAGGTCGTCCAAATCCCCGCCCATCTTCCTGTACCCCTCGAGGAGTTGCCGGGCATGGCGGTACAGGAGCTGCCCGGCGGGAGTGGGGCAGACCTCTCTGCCCCGGCGATGGAAAAGCTTCACCCCGAACTCATCCTCAAGACTCTTGACAAGATGGCTCATTGCCGATTGGGTCATGAACTTCGCTTCCGCTGCTTTCGAAAAGCTCCTGCTCTCTACAATAAGGCAGAAGGCCTTCAGCCGGTGATCTTCCATAGGCCCTATTCTAAAGAGTCAGACACCCGGAGTCAATGAAGAGAGCGTGCCGGCCGGGGGAAGCGGGTATTCAGGCGTGGTCAGCGCTCGCTCAGCTCCTACCCCTTTTCGATTCTTACTGCACAGACCTTGTACTCGGGGGTGCCCATTACGGGATCCCTGTGCTCGGAGGTAAGGAGGTTCGTGAGCACATCTCCGTGATGAAAGGTCATGAATACGTTTCCGGCCTGGGACCGTTTCGTGACTTTGGCCCTCACCGTCACCTCGCCTCTCCTTGACGAGACTTTCACCCTATTTCCGTCCGCCACGTTCAATGCCGCCGCGTCCTCAGGGCTTATCTCGATACGCTCTTCAGGCACTATCTCCGCAATTCCGGAGGACCGCCTCGTCATCGAGCCGTTGTTGTAATGCTCGCGGATTCTTCCCGTTATCAGCACGAACGGATACAGCTCATCAGGCACCTCTCCAGGCCCCGTGTGGTCGAGAGCCACGAATTTCGCCAGTCCTCCAGGCCTTGAGAACAGATCGGTATACAGGGTCGTCGTCCCGGGATGGTCCTTTGTCGGACACGGCCACTGAATGCCCTCCTTCTCGATGCGGCCGTAGCTTATTCCTCCATAGATCGGAACAAGGCGTGCGATCTCCTCCATTATTTCCGAAGGATGGTCGTACTGCATCGGGTATCCCATCAGCGTTGAAAGCCTGCTGATGACCTGCCATTCGGCCATCCCCGCCAGCGGCTCTATCGCCTTTCTGACGCGTTGCACCCGGCGTTCCCCGTTGGTGAACGTGCCGTCCTTTTCGGCAAAGCTCGCGCCGGGGAGTATCACGTCCGCAAAACGTGTCGTCTCGGTGGGAAAGATATCCTGGACAACAAGGAATTCGACGGACTCCAGGGCTTCCCGCACATGGTGGAGGTCCGGGTCGGTCTGAGCCGGGTCCTCTCCGAGAATGAACAGTCCCTTGAAATTCCCCTTCCTGCATTCATCCAGCATCTCGACCGATTTGAGCCCCGCCTTCGGGCTAATCGTAACGTTCCACGCTCTTTCGAATTTCTCACGCGCTTTGCTATCGGCCACTGACTGGTATCCCGGAAGCGTCGCCGGAAGGGGGCCGAGGTCCGAAGCGCCCTGGACATTGTTCTGCCCCCTGAGCGCCATAATGCCCGTGGAGGGTCTCCCGATCTGGCCGCAGACAAGCGCGAGGTTGGCTATCGCCATCGCGTTTTCCGTGCCTGTCCGGTGCTCGGTAACACCAAGTCCGTAGACGATCATGGCGTTGCCTGCATGTGAATAGAGACGGGCCGCCTCAATGATCCTCTCTCGTGCAACCCCCGTCAGTTTCTCCACCCGGTCGAGGTCGTATTCCCCTACCTTTGTCTTCAGTTCTTCGAGCCCTTCCGTTCTTTTGGAGATGAAATCCCTGTTCTCCCAGCCCTTCTCCAGTATCACGCGAATGATGCCATTTATCAGGGCGATGTTGCTGCCGGGCTTCAGGTTCAGCCATACGTCCGCACGCTTCGCCATCCATGTCCTGCGCGGGTCCCCGACGACGAGCTTCGCACCGTTGCGCAGCGCTTTCTTGAGCCAGAGGGAAACGATAGGGTGCGCCTCTGTCGGATTTGACCCGAAAAGAAAGAGGGTATCCATGTCCGGCATCTGACTCAGAGAATTCGTGGCAGCTCCTGCTCCCAGGCTGGTGGCCAGACCGGCCACTGTCGGAGCGTGTCAGACCCGTGCGCAATTGTCCACGTTATTGGAGCCGATTGCGCATCTCACCCACTTTGAAAGGAGATAGTTTTCTTCGTTCGTGCAGCGGGACGATGAAAAGCCCCCGACCTTCTCGGGTCCATACTTTTCGATCAGTTCGTTGAATTTTTTCGCGGTCAGCTCAAGCGCCTCCTCCCAGGTCGCCTCGTGGAAGACGCCATCGCGTTTGATGAGCGGTGTCTTGATCCTCTCGGGGCTGTGAATAAAGTCGTAGCCGTACCGTCCCTTAATGCACAGGTTGCCTTTGTTCACCGAAGCGCCGTAGTCCGAGGTTACTTTTACTACCTGGTTGTCCTTAACATTCAGATAGAAGTTGCATCCGGTCCCGCAATAAGAGCAGGTGGTCTTCACCTTTTTCATTCCTGAGGAGCGCCCCTTGCCCCTGCCCTTCCTGTCCGTCAGCGCCCCTGTCGGGCAGGTAGAGACGCACTGTCCGCAGAATTCGCAGTTTTTCAGGGAGCGCGGAACGCCGTAGGCGGTATCAGGCCTGGAGTGAAAGCCTCTCCCCGTAAGGTCGATCGTCCCCGCCATGACCACTTCATTGCATATCCTCGTGCAGCGCGCGCAGAGAATGCATTTTTCGGGCTCATAGGTTATAAACGGGTTGTCTTCCCGTACGGGCAGGTCCCATCTCTCTCCGGCGAACTCGCCCGGCCTGACATTATAGCGGTACGCCAGCTCCTGCAGTGAGCAATCCCCGGCTTCTTCGCAGCACATGCAGTCGTTGGGGTGGTTCGAGAGGATAAGAGAGAGCATTGTCCTTCTGAGCCCGGTAAGCCTCTCGCTTTCGGTCGTGATCTCCATGCCGCCTTCAACCGGGGTCGTGCAGGAGGAGAGCGGTTTGGCCATGCCTTTTATTTCCACGAGACAGAGCCTGCAGCCGCCGTAGGGATCAAGACGTTCGTCATGGCAGAGGGTGGGGACATAGACCCCGTTTTTTCTGCAGGCCTCCAAAATGGTTGTGCCCTTTTCGCAGAAAACCTCCTTGCCGTTTATCGTGATCAGCACCGATTTTTCCATCGCGGGTATCCTCTTTTCATGGTATATGCGGCGGTCCGTTTTCCGGGGTCGTCCGGATCTTCCGGAAGGTCCGGCCAGAAGGTCCGGAGGGGCAGCCCATTTGCGCGGGCACAAACACATCGCGAACCCTAACGGTCCGTAGGGTGTACAGACACTTCCTAAGTATAAATAAACGGAAACCGCTGCAGTCAACCTCGAAAAAATAATAACACAAATGAATTAATTTCATTATAGTAAATTAATGAATCGTTTTCATAAATTCAATGAAGCAAATACATTTGACTTCCATGAAAAACAGTACTTATGGTAAACGAAGGAGGAGTAAGAGGAATCGGCAGCGGCTCATCGCCGGGTGCCTGAAACACGGGGAAAACCTCTTCTAGCCCGACGCCGCTCCCCCGGTCCTGAAAGAGGAGAGCCATAAAGACCGGAAACAAGCAAAAAAGACAAAAAACGAAAATAAGGAGAAACCATGATGCGCCGTCTTTTCCTCTCTCTGCTCATTGCTGTCTTTTTCTTCGCCGGGAGCGCTGCCGCTGAAAGCACCCTTCTCTGCGCCTCCACCACCAGCACCGAGAACTCGGGGTTGTTCGGCCATCTTCTTCCCTTATTCGAAAAGAAGACGGGGATCAAAGTCAGGGTCGTCGCCCGCGGCACCGGAGCCGCCATCGAAATGGGCAAGAGGGGGGATGCCGACGTGGCATTCGTCCACGCAAAGGAGCAGGAACTGCAGGCGGTGGAGGAAGGCTACTTCGTGAACCGCCGCAACGTCATGTACAACGACTTCGTGCTCATCGGCCCCGCCGCCGACCCCGCAAAGGTCAAGGGAATGCAGTCCGCCGACGGGGCGCTGAAAAAGATCGCCGAAAGCTCCGCACCCTTTGTCTCGCGCGGAGACGCCTCCGGCACCCATACAAAGGAGCTGTCCCTCTGGAAAAAGGCGGGCATCGAGCCGAAAGGGCAGAAATGGTACCTGGAGGCGGGGCAGGGAATGGAGAAGACCCAGAGGATCGCCAATGAGAAAAGGGCGTACACCCTTACCGACAGGGGCACCTGGCTCGCCACGAAGGACAAGGATGCGCTCGATATGGTCATCGTGCTTGAAGGAGACCCCCTCCTCTTCAACCAGTACGGCGTCATGGCGGTAAACCCGGAGAAACACCCCCAGGCAAAGTACAAAGAAGCCATGGAGTTCATCAACTGGCTCGTCTCGAAAGAGGGGCAGAACGCCATCGCCTCTTTCAGGGACAAAAACGGAAACGCCCTCTTCATTCCCAATGCGAAATGACCGGACAGCTCCGGACGGGAGAGCTCGTGCCGCCCTCTTTTCCCCCGGCAGGGCCTCCTCTCCAGCATGTTTTTGATCGGTAGTTTCAGGACCGCTTTTACGTTGATCGTGCACCTCGATCCCGCGCTGAGGGAGATCATCCTGCTCTCCCTCAGGATATCGGGCACCGCGCTCGTCCTTGCCTCGCTTGCAGGGCTCCCCCTGGCCGTCCTGCTGGGCATGAGAAGGTTTCCCGGCAGGAGCGGCATCGTAAGCGTCCTGAACACTTTCATGGGCCTGCCGCCGGTGGTGGTGGGTCTCTTCCTCTATCTCCTCCTTTCCCGCAGCGGACCGCTCGGACGTCTCGGGCTGTTGTACACTCCTTCGGCAATGGTCATCGCGCAGGCGCTCCTCGCCTTTCCCCTCGTGGCGTCGCTCTGCCATGCGGCCATCGTGAACGTAGATCCCCTTATCAGGCAGGCTGCGGAATCCCTGGGAGCACTGCCCTCACAGGTGGCGGCAACCGTAATAAAGGAAGCTCGCTACGGCATCCTTGCCGGAGCCATCGCGGCCTTCGGCAGGGTCATGGCGGAGGTAGGGGCGATCATGATCGTCGGCGGCAACATTGCGGGATATACGCGGGTGATGACCACCACCATCGCACTGGAGACGGACAAGGGGAACTTCGAGCTCGCCCTCGCCCTCGGCATTGTCCTCCTGGGCATCTCGCTCCTGATCAATTCCGTTCTCCACGCGGTGCAGAGGAGAGGAGCCCTGCAGTGAGCCTGAGCCTCTCCGTTTCCGGGGTATGGAAACGCTACAGGGGGGCCCCCGTTCTGAGGGGATGCTCCCTCTCCCTGGACGGCGGCGGAATCTACGTCCTCACCGGAGCCAACGGGAGCGGCAAATCCACCCTCCTCCGGATATGCGCCCTTCTCGAAGAGCCGGACACGGGAACGGTCGACTACTCTTCTGCAGGGATCGTCCTGCCGAAGACTATCTCCCTCAGGAGAAGGATCACCCTCGTCCTGCCGAAGGTAGGAGTGTTCTCCACAACGGTCTTCAACAATGCGGCGTACGGTCTGAAAATTCGGAACACTGCAAAGAGAGAGATCGGAGAGAAGGTGAATGCCGCACTCGCTTTCGTAGGGCTGCAGCACAAGGCAAAGCAGGACGCCCGCACGCTTTCCAGCGGGGAGACCCAGCGCCTCGGCCTTGCACGGGCACTCGTAACGGAGCCCGAAGTGCTTTTCCTTGACGAGCCCACCTCCTCGGTGGATCCGGAGAGCACTACCGCGCTCGAAGCCGTCATCCTTTCGCTCGGAAGGGAAGGCAGGACGACCATCGTCGTCACCACCCACGATAGGGAGCAGGCGCGGAGGCTTTCGGACCGTCTTCTGCTCATGGAGGGGGGCGCCCTGCGGCACCTCTGATACCCGGAGCATATCCTGCCTGATCAGCGCCCGCCGGCTCCTTGACAACACTCGGGGCATCTGCTATAAATGTAGCAAGGAGAGATAAGCACAAGAAGCATTCCGACCGGCAACGCACCCGTCCCTCCTCCAACGCTTACTGATCCGACTCCTATTCAGCATACGGATCCGACACGCTCCTGGAAGCGCCGTCTGAGAAACAGCACCTCAGTGCAGGACTCTTCCTGCGGCAGGGTGCATCCCGCGTTGTTTCCGATTACAAGAAGCACGCGGCATCCGCCGAGTAGAACCCGGGTACCGCGGGAGCCGAAGGAGGGACTTCCCCTCTTCATGAAGCCCCGGCAGCCCTCATCACGCAGCAGGACAAGGAGGTGTTCTATGTTATCGTGGGCCATAGTCTTTCTGATCGTGGCGATCATTGCGGGTATCTTCGGTTTTGCGGGGATTGCAGGCACTGCTGCCTGGTTTGCAAAGGTGCTCTTCATCATCTTCCTGGTGCTGTTCCTTGTTTCCCTCGCCTTCGGCCGAAGATCGCGTATCTAGAGGAAAAGCGGTGAGCATCCCTGTCTGCCCGGTACCCGTCGGACCGGAAAAGGAGCGGGAGTGGCGGGGAGGCACGCCTCCACATCAGCCATTCCTGTGCTCCCCGCAGGCAATCACAGCAGGGCCTTTCTTCCGGCGGAAAGCTCTTCCAGTGCGTCCCTGTCGCATATCCTGATTCTGCGCCCCTGCATTTCGATAATGCCCTGGGCGGTCATCTTTCCGAGAATCCTCGACATCGTCTCGGGTATGGTGCCCAGAAGGCTTGCCAGCTGCCCCTTGGTGACATTCAGCTCCAGGTAGCCAGCCCCGCTCTCCCGGTCGCTGAGATACAGGAGGTAGGCGGCGAGGCGCGCCGGGACCTCCTTCAGGGAAAGCTCCTCCACCAGCAGAGTAAAGCGCCGCAGGCGCATCGAGAGCTCCGCCAGCATGTTCATGGCAACGGCAGGGTCCCTCTTTATCAGTTCGAGGAAAAAAGAGCGGGGGAAAAAGAAAAGCCGGCTCTTCTCGATGGTTTCGGCGTGGGCGGGGAAATACCCCCCGGCAAACATGGGCACCTCTCCAAAGGACTCTCCAGGACCCACAAAGTGGAGCACCTGCTCTTTCCCTTCCGACGAGAGCTTGAAAATCTTCACCCTCCCGGAGATCACTACATAGAAACCTGCGGCCTCCTCCCCTTCGGAGAAAATGGCTTTCCCCCTGCCGAAGGTCTGGTCCACCATTATCTCGACAACTTCTTCCAAGTGCTCTCTCGGCAGTCCGTGAAAAAGTGGAATGTTTGCAACCAAATTCAGAATGCTCATAGTACCGTCGCTCCGATGCCCTGAATACTGTTTCAAGAAGTATGATGCAGGAGAGGGACGGACGGAAGCCGGGCTCTCCCGGGCGGCCGGCCAGGGGCGGTACTCCTCCAGCAATCCTGCGGCGCACCCTTTTGATTGTAGCAATATTTCCCCGGACGGGGCAAATGACCCACGCCGGAGCGCGCCGGGCAGCTATGTTGCAAGCGAAGGAGAAATGTGGGAAAATTTAAAGAGAAAGGGAGAGCACCGTATCAACAGAAGTGTAAGCACGGAGGTGAACCATGCTGAAATGGGCGCTCATCTTTTTGGTAATATCGGTCGTCGCGGGTATTCTGGGATTCACCGGGATTGCAGGCACGGCAGCGGCAATCGCCAAGTTCCTGTTTATCGTCTTTCTCGTCATGTTCCTCGTCTTCCTGCTCCTGGGCTTCACCGTCTACAAGAAGATCACCTGATCGCACGCAGAAGAGAAAAGGGGAGAAGGGAGCGGTCCCGGTTCCGCTTCTATTTCCCCGCCTGCGCGCCGATGCCGAGCTCCCGTGCGATCTCCTGCACCGCCGCTTCATTATTTTTCAGAATATTCATGCAGCGGCTTCCCTTCTTCTTAACGGCAGCGACGAACTCGTCCGTCGTCGCGTACTTTTCTTTCAGCAGCGCCGCGTCAGGAGCGGTTTTCCCGTCGTGACAGGAGGCGCACAGGTTTGTCCATAGCTTCGCCTCTTTTGCCGGGCTGCCGTGAGCGGGCAGAAGCAGCACCGAGCAGAGGAGCGCGCTCAGGAAGAAAAATGCCCTGTTTTTCATCTTTCGTCTCCCTCATTGCCTATATGTGAGCACCAACTCTCTCCATTATAGCAAAACCGGGAGAGGACAGGGCAACGTCGTCCCTTTTATCTCAGCAAAGCCCTTGCGGGCAGCTTCATCTTTTTTATCGCCCTGATCTGTATCTGGCGGACGCGCTCGCGCGTGATCTCCATGAAACGGCTGACCTCCTCCAGGGTTTGCGGGTTCTCTCCGATGCCGAAGCGCTTGCGTATCACCATTTCCTCTTTGGGAGAAAGGGTATGCAGAATCTTTTCAAGATTCCTCTGAATGTCCCTCTGCAGGGCGGACTCGAGAGGCGAGTCGAGGGACTTGTCTTCGATAAAGTCCTTGAGCAGCGCATCCTCCTCTTCGCCGAGGGGGGTCTCTATGGAGAGGGGTTCCCGTGAGATCTGCAGCGCGTCCAGCACCTTCTCCACGGGTATGCGCGCCCGGTGGGCAATCTCGCAGGGGGAAGGCTCCTCTCCCGATTCCTGCATCGTCTTCTGGATGATTTTTTTCACCCTCTTTATGGTGTCCTGCATGTGGACGGGGATGCGGATCAATCGCGCGTGGTCGGAGATCGCTCTGCCGATAGCCTGCCGTATCCACCAAGTTGCATAGGTACTGAACTTATACCCCCTCCGGTAGTCGAACTTGTCCACTGCGCGCATCAGTCCGATGTTCCCCTCCTGGATGAGGTCCCCCATGCTCAGACCCTTTCCCAGGTATCTTTTCGCAACACTGATTACCAGCTTGAGGTTCGCCTCGACCAGCCGTCCCTTGGCATCGGTGGCATCGGACTCCCGCCGGCCAAGCTCCTCGATAAAGTCCCTGATTTCGGCAGCGCTCAACCCGACCGCGGCCTCCAGTTCCTCTATTTCAGCAGCCGGACTCTCCCGGTTATCTAACGCGTCCCCGGCCAACCCCCTTCTGACGCTTTCGCGGTACAGAAGATCGAGCCGCTTTCCCGCTGCCTTTACGTCATCCGAAAAGGTGCCGACAGCCGCCTCTTTCAGCCCGAGCTCCCGCACCCGCGCCACCAGGCTTTCGCTGTTGGTCTGCAGAAGCTGATTGATGCGCTCCCTCCTCTTCGGCCAGGAGTCGGCTCTCCTCTCTCCCCTGAGCATCTCCCTGCGGGCGAACAGGCTTCCGATCTCGACGATGATCCGGGAAAACCGTTCCTTTTCCGCCAGAATGTCCTCTTCTGAAAGATCCTCTCCGTCGAGGACCAGGTCTGTCAAAGGGACCATACCCGCCTCTACCCGTTCACCCAGAAGAATCAATTTTTTAACGACCAGGGGAGTGGTAAAGAGCGCCTCCGCAACTCTCCCTTTACACTCCTCGATCTGTTGAGCTATCTCGACCTCGCCTTCTTTCGAGAGGGGATGAATGTTCCGTATCCCCTTGATGTACATATCGACAGTTCCCATTTCCAGGGCGGAAAGACTCTTCGCCTCCCCGGTGAACGACGCGGAAAGGGCTTCGACATTGATGGGCTCCCTGCCCTCGAGGAGAGCGGGATCATCAAAAACATCCAAAGCGGAATCATCGGCAAACTCCTTCTCATAAAGATCCAACGTATTGTCCACTCACCTATCCTCCTTCAGACGCCTCTTCAGGATACTTATGGTCAGTTTATCTAGCAAGAGTGGTGCCGAACACTAATTATAAATATATTTCAGATAGTTATGTGTCAAAACACGGATGGAGACAGAAAAGTGCATCATTTCAGGTGGGTCATTTTAGGCTACCCCCGGTCAAATTGAGTCGATGGGAAGCCGGGCAGGTCTCGTGACGTACTGCTTTCTAACGCAGGGCCTTCACTTCGGCGATCAGGGCATCCAGCTCCTCGCTGCTCATCGGCAGCGCCGGCATGATAGGCGGATACCCCTTCACCACATCCGCCCCCGGCTGCAGGACCGATTTTCTCAGATACTCCTCGTCGGCAACGAGCTGCCGTTCCTTGCCCGCAGTCACTACAAGGGTATTCCGTCCGAAAATGTCCTGAAGAGTCGGCCCCGCCCCTTTCGATCCGTCCGTGCTATGGCATCCGAGGCAGCCTTTTTCGCTGAGCAGCCTCCTCTTCATGCTCTTCCCGCCCCCTTCGCCGCGCCCCGCATACCAGGCGTCGAATTCACCTTCCGGGAGCACCACCACCGCGGAGCGCATGCGGGAATGCCCTGCCCCGCAGTATTCCGTGCAGTAAATCTCGTAAGACCCCGACTCGCGGGAATTGAACCACAGATGGGTCTTCATTCCGGGGACCGCGTCCTCCTTTATCCTGAAGGCAGGGATATAAAAGCTGTGGAGCATATCGACAGAAATAAGGGAAAGCTTCACCGGTCTGTTGCGCGGCACCTTCAGCACGTCGCTCTGCATCCCGTTGGCGTAGGTGAATAGCCACGACCAGTTCCGTCCCGTCACCTGCACCGGGAGGGCGTCCTTGGGGGCGTTGCGGATATAGGCGAAATCGGACCACCCGTAATAGAACATGGCGAGGACGATGACGGTGGGGACCGCAGTCCAGATTATCTCGAGGAAGAGATTTCCCTCTGCGTCCCCGGGCACCGGGTGCCTTTTCCTGTTGTACCGGACGACAAAAAAGAGCATAAGGGCCGTCACAAGCACCAGAAGCGCCACGGACACGCCCACAATAAAAAGGAAGACGGCATCGATTTTCTCTGCGGTGTTGGATACCCCGGATACCATGTTCCTCACCGGTACGCCACATCGGCAAAGGTGAGCAGGATCAGTGCGGTCAGGGTCAGCACCGCAAGCGCCACGACGGCCTTCAGGAAGATCCTTTCGTGCCGCAGGTGCATGAAGAAGACGAGGACGAGCCCCGCCTTGCACGAGGCGATACAGAGGGAAAGAAGGACTCCGTACTGCCGGCCGGCTCCGGATGCGGCGATCGTAAGGGCGGTAAGGAAAAGGAGAGCCCCCCAGACGGCAAAGTAGGTCCGGCGGCGTGCACCGGACACTGATGCGTTTTCTTCTTCCATGTATTTCTCCTTACGTCACCAGATAGAACAGCGGGAAAAGGTAGATCCACACGATATCGACAAAGTGCCAGTAGAGGCCCGTATTCTCGAGTTTCACGAAATCGCGGGCGGTGATCCTTTCCCGGACGGTGAGCCACAGCATTGCCGCGATGACGCAGATGCCGATGAGCACGTGCAGTCCGTGCAGCCCTGTCATGACATAGTAGAGGCTGTAAAAAAGCGTCTCCCCCTTTCCCTTCTGCAGCAGCACCGGAGAGTCGGGGTACATACCGTGCGCGATCTTTTCACCCCACTCGAAATACTTGTTCACCAGGAAGGCGCTCCCGAAGAGGAGGGTCACTCCCTGCAGGCAGGCAGACAGCCTCTTTCTCCCTTCCTTCAGGGCGGAGAGCGCAAGGGCGATGCTCAGGCTGCTGGTGATGAGAATGACGGTATTTACCGAGCCCAGAACGGTATTCTCCGCACGGGCAGCGGCATGAAATTCCTGCGGGTATTTCGCACGGAACACCGAATAGAGGAGGAAGAGGCCCCCGAAAAAAAGCAGCTCCGTAACGAGGAACAGCCACATGCCGAAAGCGGCGCCATGGCGTCCCACCCGGTGCTCTTCGGCCGTACGGGTTGTCCCGGTGGCGGGGGGCGCGCTCATCGGTAGGAATAAGGCCCGCGGGTAACCACCGGGGTCTCTCCGAAATTTTCCTCCGGGGGAGGAGAGGGAATGCTCCACTCCAGGGTTCCGCCGCCCCAGGGGTCCGCCGGAGCGCTCTCTCCCCGGAAAAGCGCACGGACCAGGTTAAAAAAGATGAGCGCGACTCCTGCGGCCGTTATCCACGAGCCGGCAGTGGAGACGAGCTGCCCGGTAAAATAGTGCGGAGGATAATCGAAATACCTCCGCGGCATCCCCTGCACCCCCAGAATGAACATGCTGAAGTAGAGCAGGTTGAAGCCCACGAAAAGGACCCAGCACCCGATCTTCGCCGTCCGCTCGTCGTACATCCTTCCGAACATCTTGGGGAACCAGTAATGCAGCCCCGCAAGGAATGCAAACCCGACACCGCCGAACATCACGTAATGGAAATGCGCGACGATGAAGTAGGTGCCGTGCAGGTGCAGGTTGGTGGCGAGCGCGCCGTTCATGAGCCCGGTCAGCCCCCCGATGGAAAAAAGGAAGATGAACGTCAGCGCAAAGAGCAGCGGTGCGTCCACCTTGATGGCGCCCTTATGGAGCGTCGCCACCCAGTTGAAGACCTTGACCCCGCTGGGCACCGCAACCAGGAAGGTGATCAGGGAGAAGAGCGCCCGCGCCGTATCGCTCATCCCGCTGGTGAACATGTGATGGCCCCATACCAGGTATCCGACGCTCGCGATCGCCAGGGAAGAGAAAGCGACCGCCTTGTATCCGAACACCGCCTTCCGGGCGAAAACCGGAATGATTTCGGAGATGACTCCCATGGCGGGGAGGATCATGATATACACCGCAGGATGGGAGTAGATCCAGAAGAGATGCTCGAAGAGGAGCGGGTCTCCGCCCTTCCCCGGATCGAAAAAGCCGAGCCCGAAGAACCTCTCCAGAATGATAAGGAGCAGGGAAAGGGCAATAACGGGCGTGGCGAGCAGCTGCACCCATCCGGTGGCGTAGAGGGTCCATACGAAGAGAGGGAGGCGGTACCACGTCATCCCCGGGGCCCTGAGCCGGTGGATGGTAGTGACAAAGTTGAGCCCGGTGAGGATGGAGGAAAAACCGAGAAGAAAGACCGCAAACACCGCGAAGGACACATTGGTTTTCGACTGCAGGCTGTAGGGAGCGTAGAACGTCCATCCGGTATCCAGCGCCCCGCCCCCGAAGAAAAGAGACAGGAGGGCCAGGGCCGCCCCGGTCAGGTACAGCCACCAGGAGAAGCGGTTCAGGCGGGGAAAAGCGACATCCCGCGCCCCGATATGGAGCGGAAGGAAGAAGTTCCCGAAAGAGACGGGGATGCCCGGAATGATGAAGAGGAATATCTGGATGATCCCGTGCATGGTAAAAAGCCGGTTGTAGTTATGGGCGGACATGATCCTCCCGGGGTCGATCAGGCTGAGCCGGATAAGGACTCCCAGGATGGTTCCGGCGGAGAAGAACAGAAGGAGGGCGGCGAGGTACATGACGCCGATCCTCTTGTGGTCCACCGACATCATCCAAGCGCGCACGCCGCGGTATTTTCCCCGGTCCGCGAAGAAACTCTCCTCATGGGGAGAGCTATTTCCCTGCTCCATCGCTCCTCCTTATCTTTCTTCCCGCCAGGATCATACCGGCGAGAGCGCCGGTGATCAGGAGCAGCGTCACGGCGCCGAATATCTTGAGGATCGTAAAAAAGGCCTCCTGGCCCTTCGGCGGGCGGGAGAAGCAAAAGGCGCCCTCCGTCTTCACCGCCTGCACCACCTGCCCCTTTGCCGCAGAAGAGATGGCCATCGAGAGATCGAACGGCAAAAAACCGATGCGGGCGGGCGAGCCGTAGGCGTAGTTGGAAGTGTAGAGGTACCGTACGATCTTCCCTTCGGGAGAAAGGACGATCAGGGCGACGGGATGAGAGTACCCGTGCATCTCCTCCCCCCTGATACTGAACCCCACGGAGTCGAGGAGCTTCTGAATGTTTTGCGCATCGCCCACAAGGAAGCGCCAGGCGTCCACGGGAAACCCGGACCCCATCGCCCTCAGGTAGTTTCTTTTGGCATTGCGCGCTCCCCGGGGGGTGTCGCCCGGATCGAAACTGACGGTGAGGACTGTGTACTCTTTTCCGGGAACCGGAGTCGCCTTTTCCAGGGCCTCTGCCAGCCCCCCGAGGAACTGCGGGCAGATGCGGTCGCAGTTGAAGTAGATCAGGCTCAGGATGACGGGCCGGTCCACCCACTGCCGCAGAGGGCGGGCCCGCCCGTCTTCATCGTAGAAGACCGCGTCGAGGGCGACGGTCTGCCCCAGCTTCTCCACGATCCCCACCTCTCCGGGGGCCTTTTCGTCCGTTTGTCCGGCCGGCCTGCCCGCCGGCTTCTTGCCGGTTGTTTCGGCCGGGTTTCCGACAGACTGCGCGGCCGGTGGTCCGGCCTCCCCCGCCTGCTCACGGTGAGGGGCCTCCTGCTCATGCCCCGGGGCGGACGCCGCCCCGAAAAGGAGAACAACAAGGCATGCGGCCAGGGTCCGCCCCAGCTCCCCGATGCGCCGCGGGCGCATATCCGCTCCGTGCCCCTTCCCCATTGCCTATTGGAAAGCCGCGAGGACGTATTCAGCGAGTGCGAGGGCCTCCTTGTCCGGCACCTTCGCGGAATCAAACTGCGGCATGCCGGGTCCGGGCTTCCGCATCTTCTTTACGATGTCCTCAGGAGCCTTGATCCCGCCTGCGGCGAGGTCCGCCTTCCTGAGGGTCTTTTTGGCGTTGATCACATTCCCTCCGTTGGGGTGGCAGACCGCACAGTGCTTCTTGAAGAGGGCCTCTCCCTCCTTCAGCTTCCCGTTATCCGCGGCCCCGACCGCGGCCCCCCACAAAAGCAGCGCCGCCGTGCACAGTATGACTCCCGTTTTCGCTCTCATCCCGCCTCCTTTTCCACTCTTTTTCCGGCTGCCCTTCTGCAGCCGGTTTCCCGCTTCCGCATCGGGGAAAGACAGGGTATAGTATAAACGATCACTCCCCGCGATGATAAGGCCCCCCGCTGCACCGGCCCCCTCTCACCTGAGCTGATATCCCTTGAGCTTTCTCTTGAGGGTGGAAAGGGAGATGCCGAGCACCTTGGCCGCGCGGGTATGATTATCGGAAAGCCTCCGGAGCACGTACCTGATATAGTTCTTCTCCACTTCCTCAAGGGGGGCAAGATCGTCCCCGGATTGTCCGGGAGGGCAGACCCGCGCGGGTGCGCCCTTCACCAGAAAATCGGAGGGAGAGAGCAGCGGTCCCTTCTGGAGGAGTGAGGCCCTTTCCAGGACGTTTTTCAATTCCCTGATGTTGCCCGGCCAGTCGTACTCGCTGAGTGTCTGCAGTTCGGATTCCGGGAGGTGCGCCTCCCGCCCGCGGGCGACCTGCCTCAGAATATAGTCGCACAGCTCGGGAATGTCCTGCCGTCTCTCCCGCAAAGGCGGGATATGAATCCGTATGACGCTCAGACGGTAGTAGAGATCACTTCTGAAGGTCCTGCCGAGGGAGGTCTCGAGGTCCGTGGAGGAAGCCGCGATAATACGGACGCTCACCGGACGGATGAAGTCGCCCCCGAGACGCCTGATCTTCTTGTCTTCCAGTGCGCTGAGCAGCTTCGTCTGCAGGTGCATCGGCATCTCCCCGATCTCGTCAAGGAAGAGAGTGCCTCCTTCCGCCATTTCGAAGATCCCCCTCCGGGACGCCGTCGCCCCCGTAAAAGCCCCCTTCTCGTATCCGAAAAGCTCCGCCTCGATCAGCCCCTCGGGGAGCGCCGCACAATTGATGCTGATGAAGGCCTCCTTGCGCGCACTGCTCTTGTAATGAATGGAGCGGGCGGCAACGTTTTTCCCGGTCCCCGTCTCCCCGGTGATCAGGACGGGAGCGTCCGTCGAGGCGGCAAGGTCCACGAACCGCACCGTTTCCGCAAGACCGGGACTGCTGCCCACCAGGACCGCCCCTTCGCTCTCCTTGTCTCTCTTGTAGCTTTCGATTTGAGCGATCTTTTCGAGGGCGAGGGTATTCAGGGCATTCTTGATGGCAAGGGAGAGCTCCTCCACTTCAAAGGGCTTGGAAAGATAATCGTGCGCTCCCGCTTTGATGGCCTTCACCGCTCCCTCAAAGCTGGGGTGAGCCGTAATAAAGATGATCTTCGACTGCTCGTTGCTCTTCAGAATCGCGGGACAGAGGGAGTGCCCCTCCGCATCGGGCAGATTCTGATCAAGGAGCACGACATCCACTTTCTTCCGCGCACACTGGGCAAGGCCTTCCCCCCCCGTGTGGGCGATAAGCACCTCCATGCCGCCGCCTCCGAAGTAGTCCTTGAGGACATCGCACAGCAGCTTGTCGTCGTCGATGATGAGGAGGACCTTCCCCAGCCCGTCATTGCCCACCGTTTCCCTCCGGGAGCAGAATATTCACGATGGTGCCCTCCCCCTTCCTGCTCATCACCTTGATCGTGCCGTTCATTTTCGCCAGCATTTTTTTGACGATCACCAGACCGAGACCGGTGCCGTGCGTCTTTGTGGTGTAAAAGGGATTGAAGATCCTCCTCTGCTGCTCCTCGGTCATACCGGCGCCCGTATCCGCGATGCGCAGCAGCACCATGCGCGGCACCTTCAGCAGGGTGAGGTAGATCCTCGGGTCCTCCGCGCCTTCGCACGCGTCCGCGGCGTTGGTGAGGACGTTCAGCAGCACCTGCTGAAGCGCCCGCGGGTCTGCATGGCAGAGCGAAACGCCGGGGCCCTCGAACGTGGCAAGGGAAATCCCCTTCTTCACGAAATCGTCCTTCACCAGCGCCACGAACTTCCCGATAAAGACGACGATGTCGAAGTCCCTGGCATCGAGCTTCTCGTGCATATTGAACGACTTCAGGCTTTTCAGAAGGTACTCCACCCGAGAAATCTCGCCCAGGGAGCGGTCGAGATACGCGGCGACAGCGCCTTTGTCGAAGGAGTCGAGGCCTCCCCGCACCACCGTCAGCGCCGCCTTCATGGAGTTGAGGGGATTGCCGATCTCGTGCCGGATTCCCGAGAAGATATACCCGATGTTGTTCATGGTATTGACCGCTTCGGCAATGGATTCGAGCCGCGTCTTTTCCGTCACGTCCCTTTTCACCGCCACATACCCCAGCACCTGTTCGTGCAGCCCCCGTATCGAAGAGAAGGCGACCTCCTCCTCATAGAGGGCGCCGTCCTTCTTCCTGCTCTTCATGCGGCCGCACCACGCTTCACCCCGCAGCAGGGTATTCCCGATCTCGCGGTACGGCCCGTGCTGCTCGTCCTCCTTCAGGAGATGAAGGTTCCTTCCGACGATTTCCTGCGGGGAGTACCCGGTGACCTTCTCGAAGGCGGGGTTCACATACTGCACCGTCCAGTCGGTATTGGTGACGGCAATGGCGTCCGCAATGGATTCCAGCGCGGCCACCAGGCGCGCCCTCTCTTCCTCCGCACGCTTGCGGTCGGCGATGTCGCGGACCACGGAGATGATATAATACCTGTTTTGATAGGCGACATATTTTGCGTTCACCTCCACCGGGAAAACGGTCCCGTCCTTGCGCCGGCACATGGTCTCGAAGATCATGGACTCCCTCGTGCGGAGCTCCTGGACAAAGCGTTCCCACGAGTTGAACGGCGTATAGGTCCTGCAGTGGAACACCTTCATCTGAAGAAGCTCTTCTTTTGTATGCCCGAGGACCCGAAAGCCCTTGTCGTTGCAGTCGAGGATCAAGGCCGTTGCAGGGTCCACCATGTAGATGGCGTCGTTCGACCAGTTCACCAGTGCCTTGAACAGGCGGAGGTTCTCGTCCGCGAGCCGATGCCCGCGGATCTCCCTTCTGAGGGTCTCGCTGATGGCGTTCAATTCCCTGGTCCGCTCTTCCACGAGGTCCACGAGACGGCCATGGCTCGTCCTCAGCTCCTCCTCAGTCCGTATGCGCGCTGTGACGTCCAGCACTCTCGACAGGACCGAAACGAGCGCGCCGGAGTGATCGAGGACCGCAGAGTTGTACCACTCGCAATAAATGATGGTGCGGTCCTTGCGGTGGCTCCGGTTCAGATAGACGTTGCACGGTCTGCCGCCGTTCAACATCTCCTGAATGATCAGCAGCGTCGCTTCACGGTCCTCCTCATAGACCATGCCCAGTTCGTCAAAGCTCCTGCCGAGGGCATCCCGCGCGCTCCAGCCGAAAATCCTCTCCGCTTCGTCGGACCACCGCACTATACGGTAGAGCGGGTCCCGTTCGATCACGGCGAAGGGGGCCTTCTCCATGTGGAACCGCAGGCGCTGCGAAGTGGCAAACATCTTCTCGGCAGCATGCCGGAGCCGCTTCTCTGTCTCCTCCATTTCGGCGACACGCCTGCGCAGCCCCTCGTTCTCTTCGAGCAGCTGCGCCTTTGTCGTGCGCGGACCCTTCCCGACCGCTTTCTTTTCAGCAGGGCGGTGCATCACGGATACAGGTGTTCCCCCTCCTTTTCCGGCATGTTTCCAGTATATTCAGCATTATAACAAAGTAAGGCAGGATAAAACAGAATGAAACAGAGTGAAACAGAGATAAAGCAGAAAACGACAGAAGAAGATAGAGAACTGCTGTTATATTCCGTATTGCTTTGTAGTTGCCTGCCTCATTCTGCCTTATTCTGCTTCTCTCTGTCTCACCCTGTCTTAGAGCGTCTGGAAAATGAACGTAGTAGGGAATTTGTCATTCCGGCTCTCTCATGCCGTCATTCCGGCTCGTCCGGAATCGTTCCTCAGAAGGATTCCCGCGATCCCCGACAAGCGGGGACAGGCTCCGCTCCGCTTGCGGGAATGACAGGAGAAGGACTTACTCCAGGAGCCGCTTTTGTCCATTTTGTTAGACGCTCTTACTCTGTACTCCCTGTCTCCGGTGTGTTCCCGGTGCCGCACCCGGTGCAGGGAAAAACCTTCACCCCGAACGGCCTTGTGAGGCCTTTCCGCCATCCACCCCATACCAATGGAGGGAAACCCATACAGGAGCCATCCCCACAAAACAATTAAAAATTTTCTAAATCAAACACTTACTGTCCAGCCTTGCCGGGCATGTTCCTTGCTTTTCCCAGGAGAAAGGGCCCGCCTTTGGCGGGCCGGAGCATGCACGAGTCAGCGCAGCAACAGCAAGGAGGATGAAACACCAATGGAAAAAAGAAGCCTCGTTATCGCAGGGTTTATGCTGGGAGCGCTCTTCCCCTGGGCGCCGCAGCGTGCAGGTGCGGACGTGAGTATCAACCTCGGCCTCGGAGTCCCGCCGCCTCTCGTGGTTGTCGCGCCCCCCCCGGTGGTGATGTCTCCTCCGCCTCCGGTAGTCATATCCGCACCGCCGGAAGTGGTTTTGATACCGGGGACGCGTGTTTATTTCGCCCCGGATGCCGGAGTCGATATCTTCTTCTATTCAGGCCGGTGGTACCGGAAGCACCACGGCGCATGGTATCGGGCTGCGTATTACAACGGCCCCTGGGCCTATCTGCCCCCCCGAAGGGTGCCGGTAGCCTTCGTCCACCTGCCGGCGGACTGCAGGCCGTATGCCGCGCATCCGCGCATCCCGTACGGACAGATGAAGAAACATTGGAGAGAAGAGGCAAAAGAGCACTACAAGCACGAGAGAAAAGAGCACAAGCACCACACTAGAGAGGACTACTAGCGCTAACCCATTAATTCTCCGGCTTACTTCGCTGTTCTTTTTTTGATTTAAGTCAAAGCACTCTTCACGCGCTCCTGCTACAATGAAACCATGAATGCGGACTGCGTCGTTTCGTTGTTTCATTAAAAACTCCGGCGGCTGCCGGATAGCAAAGAGCATACCGTTACCGCATACGGTAACCAGCAGGAGGAATGCAATGAGGGTCAATAGAAAAATCGTGGAAATCGACGAGGCACGCTGCAACGGGTGCGGACAATGCGTCCCCAACTGTGCGGAAGGAGCATTGCGGATCGTGAACGGAAAAGTCCGCCTCGTCTCCGAGATCTATTGCGACGGCCTCGGAGCCTGCCTGGGCAACTGCCCTCAGGACGCGATACGGATCATCGAGCGCGAAGCGGAAGCCTTCGACGAAGAGGCCACCGAGCACTACCTGAAGAAAAGAGCGGAAGAGGAGAAGAGGAAGGCGGCCCCGGCTCCCCAGGGCGGCGGCTGCCCGTCAAGCCGCATCCGGATGTTCGGGGGCGGCTCTCCCTGTGCAGGAGCAAACAAGCCGGTTGCACAGGACGACTCTCTTTCGGCGCTCTCCCACTGGCCGGTGCAGATCAGGCTGGTCCCCCCCACCGCTCCTTTCCTGAAAGGGGCGCATCTCCTGGTGGCCGCGGATTGCACGCCGGTGGCCTACCCGGATTTCCACCGGGATTTCCTCAGGGGCAAGGTGGTGATGATCGGCTGCCCCAAGTTCGACAACGCCGACGAGTACCTGCAGAAATTCACCGACATCTTCCGCACCGCGGACATTAAGAGCGTCACGGTCGCCATCATGGAGGTCCCCTGCTGCTCAAGGCTTCCTCAGATCGTGGAGAGGGGAATGGCCGTTTCGGGCAGGAAGGTCCCCGTCGAAGTGGTGGTCATCAGCACCAGAGGCGAGCCGATCACCCGCCAGGCGATGGCTATCTAGCGTATCAGCACGGCAGGGTCCCGGCGCCGCGCCGGGATTCTGCCGTATTTACCGGGGAGGGGTGCGTCCTCTCCTTTCCCGGAAAAAGCGCTGCAGCAAGGCCGCACTCTCCTCGCCGAGGACGCCGGAGACAACCTCTACCTGATGGTTCAACCGGGGGTCGGAGAGGAGGCGGTAGAGGCTCTCCACGGCTCCGCCCTTCCTGTCCCCGCATCCGTAGACAAGCCTGCCCAGGCGTGCGTTCACCATCGCGCCCGCGCACATGGGACAGGGCTCCTTTGTCACATACAGGACGGCATTGTTCAGCCTCCAGGTCCCGAGCGTCTGCGCGGCCTTCCGGAGGGCGAGAACCTCCGCATGAGCAGTAGGGTCAAAGGTGGATTCCCGGGCGTTATGGGCAGACGCCACCACCTCGCCCCCGACCACCAGAACGGCTCCCACCGGCACCTCGCCCCCGTCGAAGGCGTGCTGCGCCTCCCCGAGGGCGCGCCTCATGAAATCACTGTCCGAATCCATCACCCCTGAGCACTCCGGTACGGAAACGGGGCCTCCGGCATACCACCGGAGGCCCCGTTTTACTCACCCTTTCTTGTTTATCCCTTTGCGGCCGTCCCCTGCAGGGCCGGGGTGTGCGGACACACCCTACTTCTGGACCTCTTTCTCGTACGCCTCTTTGCCCGCTTCGATGGCGGCGGAGAGCACCGCTTTCTTCTCGTCGATATAGCTCCTGCCCTTTCCCACAGTCGAGGAGACCCTGTCCCGTGCCTGGGAAACGTAATCGGTGGTCTTGTCTTTCATGTCGTCGGTGAACTCCCTGATCCTTTTCCGCGTCTCCGATCCGGCCTGGGGCGCCAGCAACAGGGCCAGCCCCGCTCCCACCATACCGCCCAGCAGAAACGATAACAGCACGGAACCCGAACCAAAACCGCTCTCTTCATCTCTCATGGCATTACCTCCTCTCTTTCATCTGTTGTACCAGGAACCCCAGGGCGGTCTGCACGCCTGCCTTCAGCCCCGAAATCCGCGTATTCACTCCCTCTCCGGCTGCGTTCAGGAGACCGCTGAGCATCCTTACGTTCACCGCGATCTCCTGGGCTGCCCCCGAGATATTCCGGACGTTCTCCGTCGCCGTCCCTACGTCGTCACTCACCTTCCGGATGCTCCTCAGGGTCTCCTCCGCTTCGAGAAGCACCGGGAAGAGGGTGGATTCCGTTCTCCTGATAAACTCATCGAGGGTGGCGGCGACCCGCCGCAGCTCCAGGAGGGTATACACCAGAAAGCCCACGGCAACCAGAATGCCGAGCACCAGGATGAAAAAGCCGAAACTCAGGAATATCAATAACGAATTGCTCATTGTTCCGCCTCCTTCCAGTATATCATATTTGCAACGGCGGCATGTCGGAAAAGCCGGGACAATGAGCGGAGGGGGAACGCGATGCACCGGGGACCCTGCAGCAGCGGGCAGCCCCGGTCCGCCTGCGCGCCCTATGCCTGCATCCCCCTGCTCCTCCGCCTGACATGGAGGATCCTCTGCAGCACGGTGACATGGCTGAAGAGAAAGAGCGCGACGGTCACAGGGAAAAGCCAGCCCG
Source organism: Thermodesulfovibrionales bacterium (assembly GCA_046350935.1). Lineage (GTDB taxonomy): Bacteria > Nitrospirota > Thermodesulfovibrionia > Thermodesulfovibrionales > Dissulfurispiraceae > Nitrobium. The sequence continues at coordinate 78,224 of JAXLZK010000004.1, read as the reverse complement.
CTATGCAGCCGGCGGCCAGAAGCACGATCCTTTCGGGCCTTTCCAACAGACCCACACGGCAGTCGATGCCGAGGCCCTCCGCCCTCGCCCTGACGTAACTGATCAGCAGGGACCCGATCAGGCCCCCGATAGTGAGCAGCACTCCCGCGAGGTCGTTCCCGTTAAAGAAATACCACGCCACGGCAAGGAAGAGGAGGGAGTCCGAATAACGGTCGAGGGTCGAATCGAAGAAAGCCCCGAAGGTGGTCCTCTTCCCGTTGGTGCGCGCGACGATGCCGTCGAGCATATCGAAAAAGCCGCCGAGGAGGATCAGGAAGCCGCCGCTCCGGGGATGGAAGGGCAGGACTCCCGCCGCGGCCACGGTAATGAGGAACCCGAGCATGCTCAGGATGTTCGGACTGACGGATATCCTTCTGGCCAGGGGCTCCAGGGGCTTATCGAAGAAATGCCCGAGCTTTGCTCCCAGCAACTAGCGCTCCCTCTCGTTGACGATGAACTCTTCCACTCGCTGCCGCGCCTCTTCGTCGGAGAATTGCAGGGGGGGATGCTTCATGAAATATGCGGACGGGGAAAGGAGAACGCCTCCGATCCCCCTGTCCCGTGCGAGCCTGCAGCAGCGGATGGCGTCGATCACCACCCCCGCGCTGTTGGGGGAATCCTCCACCGACAACCTCAGCTCGATGTTCAGGGGGACATTGCCGAAGCCGCGCCCCTCCATACGGAGGAAGCACACCTTGTTGTCGTTCATCCAGGGGACGTAGTCGGAGGGGCCGATATGGATATCCTCGCTCGTCAGCTGGTGGGTGATCTGGGAGTGCACCGCCTCGGTCTTCGATATTTTTTTCGACTTGAGCCTGCCGTGGTTCAGCATGTTGAGAAAGTCCGTATTCCCCCCCACATTCAACTGGTAGGTGTGGCTTATCTTGACTCCCCTGTCCATGAAGAGCTTCGCCAGGGTCCGGTGCACGATGGTGGCGCCGACCTGCGCCTTGATATCGTCTCCGACCAGGGGGATGTTCCTCTCGGTAAAACGCCGGGCCCATTCTTCATCGGAGGCGATGAAAACCGGCATGCAGTTGACAAAGGCGACTCCCGCGTCGAGGCACGCTTTCGCGTAATACCGCGTGGCCTCCTCGGAGCCCACCGGGAGATAGTTGACGAGCATATCCGCATCGCTGTCCCGCAAGACCTGGGCGACGTCGCAGGGCTCTTCGCCGGAGGGGAGAAAACGCCTCTCCTCGGGGTAGTCGGCCATATGCGCGGCAACCCCGTCGAGGACCTCGCCCATCCGGACCCGCACCGGGTAGTCGGGAAGATCGGGATGGAAAACCTTCGTGCAGTTCGGACGCGCGAACACGGCCTCCTTCAGCGGCTTATTCACCTTCCTCACATCGATATCGAAGGCGGCGACCACTTCGATGTCTCCCGGGACATATCTCCCGAGACGGTAATGCATGAGGCCGAGGGAGGCGTCGGAGCAGCTTTCCTCCAGGGATTTGTAGTATTCGATTCCTTGCAGCAGAGAGCTGGCGCAGTTGCCTACTCCGGCGATTGCAATGCGTATCGTACCCATAGTGTATCCGGTCTCCTTGCCTGTTCGTCTCGATGTGCTGCGCCACGCGCGCGGCTTTCCGGGAGAAAACGATGGTGAGAATGCCGTCTCTGAGGGTCGCCCGTATGCTCCCCTTGCCTATGTTCGGCGGCAGGGGGAGCGCTCTCGAAAAGTCTCCCCGCCTCTCTCCGCTGATCTTCAGGAGATACCTTTCCATGCTGACACGCACCCCGGAATCCCCCACCCCGGGCAGTTGCATACGTCGGGATGAAGACGCGAATAGAATTTATAAATGAACAGGCATCCTTCTGTCAAGAGAGCAGGCGCCCGGCAGCAACAAAGCAATTTATTATAAATTGTATCCTATTTTCGAGCAATGTCAATGTCTTGGCCGGCGGCGCGACCGGAGAGGACCTTCAGGACGGAATGCCGTCCAGGTACTTTCGGGAGGAGACGCGGGAAGGGCCCAGTGCATACCGTATGTGGGAGTCGATGACGCCTCCCACCTCGGACAGGAGGGATTCCGGGGCGTTGATCCTGTCGACCACCCCCGAGTTCCACTGGAGGAGGCTCCGGTAAAACCTGAGAGCGCCGCCGGAGAGTTTCAGGGATGCATTGTCCTGCCGCCCCTCGCAGCGGGGGCAGACGACGGCCCCGTGGGGCAGGCAGAAGGCGTACCGGCGGGCGGCCGCCGGAGAGTCGTCCTGCGGCAGCGCCTTTCCGCAGGCGCCGCATACGTCGAGCTTGGGAGAATAGCCGGCCATTTCGAGGAACTTTATCTTGTAGTAGAGATACAGGAGGGCGCTGCCGCCGTTCACCTCGAACTTAGACAGCGTGGTGAGGAGCAGCGTGAAAATATCGGGATGCGGGTCGCGCTCAGCCAGGAAGCTGAGGTTTAGTTCGAGGAGCTCCGACAGGGAGAGGAACGTCCTGAAGTCCTCGCGCAGCGCGTGAAAAGGCCGTATGATGTCGGACTGGGTCAGCCGCGGAAGGGTGCTTTCCTCTTTTCCGAGGAAAGAGATCCGCGCGTAGGTCAGTGGCTCGAGACTGCTTCCGAAGCGGCTCTTCACCTTTCGCGGACTCTTTGCAAAAGCCTTGAGCAGCCCGTATTCGGGGGTAAGATACGTGACGATAAGATCGGCCTCTCCGAAAACAGTGCTCCTGAGGACGATTCCCTTTGCTCTTTTCAGCATCCCCTCTGCCGGCGGCCTGCCCGGAAGCGGCCCTCCCCCGACAGTCCGCTCTCCTTCACATTATATTGCCGAAATCCTCGGGTCTGAGGTTCTTGAGCCACTCTTCGAGCTCATCCGCCCGCCTCACTTCCAGGACATTCTCCTCCACGAAAATGGGGGCCTGAACCCTGAGGGCCACGGCAACGGCGTCGGAGGGTCGTGAGTCGATGGAGACCTCCCTCTGCCCGTCGCCCGCCTTGATGAGCGCATAGTAGGTGTTATCGACGATCTCGGTGATGACGATCCGGCTGACCTTGACCTCAAGCCCGTCGAAAACGTTCTTGACGAGATCATGGGTAAGCGGCCTCGGCGTCACCACCTTGCCCAGGGCGAGGGCGATGGCGTCCGCTTCCGGCTTTCCGATCCATATCGGCAGCGTTCTGTTCCCGTCCACTTGCTGCAGGAGCAGGATGTACATGCCGCTCCTCGGGTCGAACAGAAGCCCCTCCACCTTCATCTGAATGAGCATTTATTTGAACCCCAGTTCACGCAACATATTATCCCTACTGCGCCAGTCTTTCTTGACCTTCACCCACAATTCGAGAAAAACCTTCGTGCCGAGCAGGTCCTCTATTTCACGGCGGGCGCTCGTCCCCACCGCCTTCAGGCGTGCTCCCTCTTTTCCTATTATAATACCCTTTTGCCCCTCTCTTTCAACATAAATATTCGCCCGGATCAGGACGACTCCGTCCTCTCTCTCGCTCCATCCCACCACCTCCGTCGCCACGGAATGCGGCACTTCTTCCTCGGTCTGGTGCATGAGCTTTTCCCGGATGATCTCCGCGACCATGAACCTCTCCACCTGGTCGGTGACGATATCGTCCGGATAGTATTTCGGGCCTTCGGGAAGGGTTTTGACGAGAGCGGCAAGGAGCACCTCCACCCCGTCCCCGTTCAGGGCGGAAACCGGGATAACCTCCCGGAAGGGGTACAACTTTCCGTATGCGTCGATGACGGGGAGCAGTGCGGGCTTCTTCACCGTGTCGATCTTGTTGACTACCAGGAAAACGGGCTTCTCCAGGTCCTTCAGCATTGCGAGGATCTGCAGGTCTCCCCGGCCCGGAAGGGACGGCTCCACGAGGAAAAGGACGATATCCACCTCTTTGAGGGGCGCCTGGGCCTCCCGCACCATCCACTCTCCCAGCTTGTGCTGCGGCGCATGGATTCCCGGGGTATCGACGAAAACAATCTGCGCCTCGGGCAGCGTCTTTACCCCCACCAGTCTGTTTCGGGTCGTCTGGGGCTTCGGGGTGACGATCGCCACCTTCTCCCCGATGATGCTGTTGAGGAGAGTGGACTTTCCGACGTTGGGTCTGCCGGTCAGTGAAACGTATCCGGAACGAAACATGCTGCTCCTTCTCCTCTGCTTGAAAGTGGTAGATCCATCCCGACCCACGGGCCCTTTCCCGTGATGCGCTGTCTAGTGCAGCGCGGCAAGAGCCTCACGGATCCTGTCGAGCCCCTTCCTGATATTCTCCATGGAAGTGGCGTACGAGATCCTTATGTGGTTGTCGTCGCCGAAGGCGTCGCCGTGGACAAGGGCCACCTTCGCCTCCTCCAGCAGGTACAGGGCGAGGTCCAGGGAAGACCGGATGGAGCGGGTCCCCGCCTTTTTTCCATAGAGCAGGGAGACGTTCGGGAAAGCATAGAAGGCCCCGGTGGGATTCAGGCAGCAGACCTCCTTCAGCGCATTCAGTCCGTCGACGAGAAACGTCCGCCGCTTGTCGAACTCCCCGCGCATCATCGCGACGAAATCCTCCGGTCCGGTGAGGGCGGCCACCGCCGCCTTCTGGGCGATGGAGGTGGGGTTTGAGGTGGACTGACTCTGGATGTTAGTCATGGTCTTGATGAGCTCCTTCGGCCCCGCCGCGTACCCGATTCTCCACCCGGTCATGGCGTGGGATTTCGAGAGACCGTTCACCACGATGGTCCGCTCCTTTATCTCCTTGCCCAGCGAGGCGATGCTGACGTGCTCCGTTCCGTCGTAGACGAGCTTCTCGTAAATCTCATCGGAAATGACGTACATATCGTGCCGGAGGACGATCCCGGCGATGGCCTCCAGGTCTTTCCTGCCGTAGGTGCGGCCCGTGGGGTTCGAGGGCGAGTTCAGGATCAGCGCCTTCGTTTTTTTCGTGACCGCCTCCGAAAGGGCCTCGGGGCGCACGACGAAGCCGTCCTTTTCGTACGTCTTTATGCAGACGGGGGTTGCATCGTTCAGAAGCGCCTGGTCGGGGTAGGAAACCCAGTAGGGAGACGGGATGAGGATCTCGTCTCCGGGACCGAAAAGGGCCTGCGCTATAGTGTACAGGCTGTGCTTCGCCCCGCAGGAGACGATGACCTCGTCCCGCGCATAGTCCAGACCGTTGTCCCTCCTGAACTTGTCCGCCACCGCGTCCTTCAGCTCGTCAATGCCGCCCACCGGCGTGTATTTTGTGAATCCGTCCCGTATCGCTCTGATCGCCGCCTCCTTCACGTAGTCAGGCGTATCGAAATCGGGCTCGCCGACGCCGAAATTCACGACGTCGATCCCCTGCGCCTTCATGGCCTTCGCCTTCGCGTCGACGGCAAGGGTCGGTGACGGCTTGATCTTTGCAGCTCTCTCGGAAAGCATATACGGGTCCTCCTCAAAGGGGTGCGCGGTCAGGAGCGGCGCGGAACGCCTGTCCGACACACGGGTAGTCCATTATACCTTATTTTTCGCTTTCAGTTCCCGGACCCTGGAGAGGGTATCGCGGTAGTTTTCGTTGGAAGGGCTCAATTCCAGCGCCTTGAGCGCGAGGCGCTCGGCCTCGTCGAGGCGGGCCCCTTTCGTATAGTAGAGCCAGGCGAGATTGTTGTACGCGTCGCTCAGTCCGGGCATCTCCCTGATCGCTTTCCGGTAGCAGTCCTCAGCCTCGCCGCTCCTGTTCGCCCGGAAATGGATGTTCCCCATGTAGAGATACGCTGCGGGAAGCCTCTTCGACGCCCTTTGGTACTCTGCGAGGGCATGCTCCGTCTCGCCCTTCTGTTCGTAGGCGACGCCCAGGTTGATATGCTCCTCAGGGGAGAGGGGATCGTCGAGGATGACGATCCGTGGCAGCGAGGAGCAGGAGGACAGAAAAGCGAGGAGCACGATGAAGTACAGCCCTCTTCCGCACCGGCACCGCAGCCCCGCCCCCCTCCGGGTGTCACCGTCCGGCATGCGCCCTCTCCTTCGGCTGCACCAGCAGGGTCCAGAATTTTGTTTTCTCCCACGTCTTCAGGAAAGCTCTCTTCCTGATGAAGACTCCCTCCTTCCGGCCGGAGTTGGCGTAGACGCCCTCCTCGTCGAAGCCGACAATCACCATGAAATGGGGGGACTCGTACATCAGCAGGCCGTACTCCACCAGGACGATCAGGGGGTATCCCTCCCGCACCTTTCCCTGCAGGTTTTCCCATCCTCCGGAATACTGGAGGGCATGGAGCCCTGCCCTGTCCGCGTACAGCAGCATATCGATCCCGAGGGTGCCCCGCGCCGTCCTGCTGTAGATGGCGCGGGCAATGTCCTCCGGCGCCGCTCCGACGCCCCAATAGCTCAATACCCCTGCAAGGGAGGCGGGACCGCACTGGTGGTCCTCCTGCGCGTAAAAGGGCACCGGGCCGATGCGCACCGCCTGCGCAGCGCGGCGGGGGGAAGAGGCCGCACACGATACGGTCAGGAAAAGGGCAAGAAAAAGAAGACACCATGTGTGCAGGGCCGTCATTTCTTTCAGGGCACGCTCTCCTCAAGAAAAGGGAAGGGCGGATCCGGAACTCATTTCACCTCTCCCTCTCCCGGCCTTCGGCCGCCCTACCTATTCCCCAGAAAATCTCTGATTTCCTGGGGACCCCTCTCCTTCAGGGGAGAGGGGAAGAGTGAGGGTGAAAGAGAGGGTTTTGAAACAGCTTCTAGTTCAATTGTAGCGCATCCGGAGTGAGTTGTTAAGCCTTCAGTGTCTTCTCTGCTGTTTTTTCTGCCGGGCTGGTGATGCGAGGGCTATTTGTATACTCTCCGCGCCTTGCTTCCCAGGGCGATCAGCAGCTCGTAGGGGATCGTGTCCGCCCTCCGGGCGAGCTCCGCTGCGTCCAGGGAGAGCTCCCCCTGCCTCCCCACGATCACGACCTCGTCGCCCTCCTCCGCGTCCGGGACCTCCGTCACATCGACCATGGTGAGGTCCATGCAGACGCGCCCCACGACGGGCGCCCTCTTCCCCCGTACAAGGACTTCGGCATTGTTCGAGAACTTCCTGTTGAAGCCGTCCGCATACCCCAGGGCGAGTACGGCGATGCGGCTTTCCCTCTGCGTAACGAAAGTCCTGCAATAGCTGACAGGAGCCCCCGCCGGCATCTTCCGCAGCGCGACGATGCGCGTTTTTACCGTCATGACGGGCTGCAGGGAAGCGGCGGCCGTGGAGGGTCTCCCCTCCCCGGACCCGTCCCTCTCAAGGGGCGAATAGCCATACAGCATCAGCCCGGGCCTGACCGCGCCGAGATGGGATTCGGGGAGGGCCATGATCGCGGCGCTGTTCGCCATATGGAAGAGCGGCACCTCCGCCCCCGCGGCGGACAGCTCGCTCTGGAGCGCCCGGAATTTATTAATCTGCTTCTGAGCGAACGAAACATCGACCAGGTCCGCTTCGGAGAAGTGGCTCATTACCCCGGCAATCCGGATTCCCCGCAGGCGGGAGATGTCCGCGATCTCTCTTGCCGCGTCGCCCCCCAGACCGAGCCGCCCCATTCCCGTATCCACCTTGACATGCACGGAGATCTCCCTGCCGCCCCTCTCCGCCTCTTTGGAGAGGATGCAGGCGGCCTCCTTGCTGCCGACGACGGGGATGAGACCGTGGGCAAGGATCTCGTCGCCCCCGGGACGGGAATCGAAAAGGACGAGCAGAGGCGCGGAAATCCCCGCCTCGCGCAGCGCCTTTGCCTCGTCCATGAAAGCGACGGCCAGAGAGTCAACCCCGTCCTTCACCAGCCTGCGGGCCACTTCCACCGCCCCGTGCCCGTACGCATCCGCCTTCACCACTCCGATGACGGGGCGGTTGGGGGCGAGCCCCCGCACAACGCGGAGATTGGCGGAAAGGGCGCGCAGGTCGATTTCAGCGATTGCGCCTCTGTTCATACGCGTCCGGTGCGGGAGGAGCGCGCCTCCCTCCTTCTATTTTTCACCTTTTGCAGGCTCCTCTTTCTTTTCTTCCGCCATTGTCTTTTTCGTAGGGGTCACATCTATTTCATCAGGCTCATTGGTCGCCTTTTTGAAATTCTTGATCGCCTTTCCCATACCGCTGGCGAGCTCCGGCAGCCTTTTGGCACCGAACAGGACAATAACGATGACCAGGATGATTACCAACTCCTGCATTCCAAGACCGAACATAGAACACCTCCCTCTTCTTCCATGGCCGACGGCTCATGGCTTTTCATACAGTGGCTTACGGTTCCTCTCTATTGTACTATGAATCGCAAGCGGGAAACTATCCGATACCCGCTGAAAGTCTTCAGGGGTATTTATGTTGATGAACGAAAGGCCTTCCGGGTCGATGTCCCGGAGCGCGGGCTCCGCGACGAAATGGGTCGAAGCCTCCCCGAAAAAGCGCTTTATCGACGTCCTGTCGCTCACAACGCCCTCTTCGAGAAGGGGGAGAGCCGTCTTCGCATAGATTCCCAGCAGCGGCTGCGGTTTTCCGTCGTACACGGGAACCGTGACATCGATCCTCCCCGATGCGGACGCCCGCCGGTGCTCCTCGCAGAGGAGGGCGACGATGTCGGCCCGCAAAAAAGGCATGTCGCAGGCGGAGACGAAGACAGCGTCGCCCCCGGCGTTCAAGAGGCAGGAATAGATCCCCGACATGGGACCCCGCGAGGGCAGCACATCGCCGACCAGGGGCACTCCCAGAAAGAAGTAGTGTTCCGGCATGTTGGTGCTGACGAACACCTCGCTGAAGAGCCCTCTCAGCAGCTCGACATTCCTCCTGATCAGGGGAGTGCCGTCAACCTCGATAAACCCCTTGAGAACGGGGAACCTCCGGTTCTCTCCCCCCGCAAGGACCACCCCGGCAATCCCCTCTCCCGTCGTCCCTCCGTTCACCGGGCCCATTACGAAATGATCACCCCTGCATAGCCGACGACGCGCGCGTAATCGCCGCTCGTCTCCCCCGAGGTGGCGTACTTCACCAGCCGCGCCTTCGAGGCGCCGAGTGCCAGAGCCGCAAAGAGCATGACCGTGACCGGGACCACGCCGCACATGGAGATCCTCTCCCGCCGCACCGTCGCATACAGCCCCTCAGGGTTGAGGGCGAGTATCTCCTGAAGGGCGAGACCGTCCAGCCTCTTTGCCGTCTCGTGGGAGACGTAATGGCTCATATCGGAGCTGGCCACGATGACCACCTCGTATCCCGCTTCCCCGACGGCGGCGGCAAGCCCCTTTCCGATCTCCTCGCACTCCCTCAGCGAAGCACCCATGAGGAGCAGGGGAACGATCTTCGCCCCGCCGGAAAAATGGGCGATGAACGGCAGCTGCACCTCGAGGGAATGCTCGTACGCATGCGCCTGGACATCGGCGGCGAGATAGGGCGCCTTCTGCAGCAGGCTCGCGGCGAGGCCCTCGTCGATGGAGAAAATACCTGAGGGGATCTCCCACTCCCCCGAGGCCATGAGGGAGGCAGGAGCGCCGAGACCCGTATGGTTCGGCCCGAGGAGGAGGAAGGTGTCGGGCTGCCGCAGTGATGAGTAGACGGCTCCGGCCACCGCTCCCGAATACATCAGCCCCGCATGGGGGGACAGGATGCCGATCGCCTTTTCCTTTACGGCGGCGGGGACGGCGTACTGCTCCACCTGATCCTTCAGGCGCGCCGCATCTCCGTAATAAAACTGCCCCGCCACTGCCGGAGGCCTCTTCACTCGCCCTCCCCGTACACTTCCTCTTCCGTTTCGTACGAAATATTACTGAAATCCACGAACCGGGTCTTGTCCGAAAGGAAGGTCAGGTGCACCGAGCCGGTGGGTCCGTTCCTCTGTTTTGCGATGATGATCTCCGCCTTGCCCTTGTTATTCGGATTGCTCTTGTTATAGATTTCATCCCGGTACAGGAAGATGATTACGTCCGCGTCCTGCTCGATCGCCCCCGACTCCCTCAGGTCGGCAAGGGTGGGCTTCCTGTCCCCCCTCTGCTCCACGGCCCTGTTCAACTGGCTCAGCGCGATCACCGGTACGCTCAATTCCTTTGCCAGGGCTTTGAGTGAACGCGATATCTCAGAAATCTCCTGCTCCCTCCGCTCGAAGGTCCCCCTGCTCCTCATGAGCTGGAGATAATCGACCACCACCAGGCTCAGCCCCCGGTGCTCCCTCTTCAGCCTCCGGGCTTTTGCGCGCATCTCGAGGACGGAAACGCCGGAAGAGTCATCGATATAGATCGGGGAGGCGGCAAGGTTGCCCGCCGCGGCGGTGAGCTTCGGCCAGTCCTGCTTGCCGAGGAACCCTCTCCGCACCCGGGAGGCATCCACCATGCCCTCCGAGCAGAGCATCCTCATGGCGAGCTGCTCTTTGGACATTTCGAGGCTGAAGATAGCCACCGGCTCCTTCATCTCCACCCCCACATGCTGGGCGATGTTCAGGGCAAAGGCGGTCTTCCCCATGCCCGGCCTCCCGCCGATGATGATGAGGTCCCCGGCCTGAAACCCGGCCGTCATCTCGTCCAGGTCCTTGAAGCCGGTGGGGACCCCGGTGATCGTCTCTTTCTTGTCGTAGAGGTGTTCGATCATCCTGATGGAATCCTTTACAATGGACTTCATGTCGCTGAAGGACACCTTCGTCCTCTTGTCCGCGATGTCGAAGACCATCTTCTCCGCATGGTCCACCATTTCGTCCGCATCGAGGCTGTCCTCGTACACCTTGGCCGTTATGTGCGTGGCGGTCTGTATCAGCGCCCGCATCAGGGCCTTTTCCCTGACGATCTTCGAGTGGTACCGGATGTTCGCGGAGGTGGGGACACTGTTGGCGAGGGTGGTCAGGTAGGCGATCCCTCCCACCGTGTCCAGATCGTTGTTCTTCTTCAGGTGATCGGTCAGGGTGATGATGTCGATGGGCTCGTTCCTGTCGAACAGGTCGAGCATGGCATTGTACAGGCGGCGGTGGGATTCCCTGTAGAAGTCGTCGGGGGAGAGGACCTCGAGCACCTTGGGGAGGGCCTCGTTGTCGAAGATGACGGAACCGAGGACCGACTGTTCCGCTTCGATGTTCTGGGGAGGCACTTTATCGATAGTGACATCGGACAGCTTCATGACCCGCTACCTCCACGCTTCAGGGGCGGCAATGCAGGATCCGGGGAAGAAAACGTCAGGCAGGGAGCCCCTGCCCGGAATCCCGGACCCCCTCGCCTGCCGTATCCTACTCTGCAACCACCTGGACGGAGAGCTGGGCGGAAACTTCGGGATGGATCCTCACCGGGACTGTATAGCTGCCGAGCCGCTTGATGGGCTCCTCCAGCATGATGCGCTTTCTGTCGACCTCAAGCCCCTCGCCCTTCAGCGCCTCGGCAATATCCATCGCAGTGACGGCGCCGAACAGCTTCTCCTCTTCTCCCGCCTTCGCCTTTATGGTGACCGCCGCTGCCGCGATTTTCGCCGCAAGCTCTTCGGCCCCGCTCTTCGCTTTCCGGACCATCTCCTGGATCTTCCTCTGCTCGTGCTCCAACGCCCTTATATTTTTAGGGTTCGCCTCGACCGCAAGCCCTTTCGGAATCAGGAAGTTCCGCGCATAACCATCTTTTACCGCAACCATATCCCCGATATGGCCCACGTTTTTGACATCGTCCTTGAGAATCACCTTCATAGAAAAAATCTCCTTTCGCTTCGATTTCGATGGCAGACATATAGTATAACTAAATCAGGGTGTGTCTGCAAACATACCCTGGTAAAAAAATGGTAACGAGCGGCCAAGGGAAGATTTCCCTTCGAGGGCAAGAGGTTAGTGCCTCCCTTAAAACCACCGCTGCCGTACCGCCTCGTACAGGCACGCGGTGGCGGACATCGCCACATTCAGGCTCTCCGCCTTCCCGAAAATCGGTATTTTCACCAGCCCCTTCGCCCGCTCGACCAGCTCCCGGCCCGGACCATGCGCCTCGTTGCCGAAAGCAACGGCTACGGGCCGGGTGAAGTCGAAGGCGTACACCGGCATCGTGGCCCGGACATCAGCCACCACCAGCGCGATGCCGGCCTCTTCGCAATAGTCGGCAAGGGCTCCGGGATCTGAATAGGCGATCGGAAGGGAGAAAAGGCTTCCGGCAGTGGCCCGTACCGCCTTCGGCATAAAGACATCGCAGGAGCCGGGCAGAACGACCACCCCGTCCGCCCCTGCAGCATCGGCGGCCCTGACGATCGTACCGAGGTTCCCCGGGTCCTGGATGCCGTCGCAGACAACGAGGAAGGGGACGCCCCTGAAGGCAATGTCCCCGAGGGCGGCGACGGAGTATGATACGACCGCCGCAATGCCCTGCGGGGTTTCGGTATCCGCAAGCCGGGAAAGGAGCTGTTCCGGTATTTCCAGAAGAAATGCCTCCGGCTCGCCGCGCCCGGAACTCTCTGCATCGTTCCTCTGTACAATCCGCTCCAAAAGTTGCCGCCCCTCCCTCGTATTCCCGAAGGCCTCAGTGAAGAATACCTTATTGATTCCGGTATTGGGTGAGGAAATGGCCATATCCATAAGATGAGGCCCTTCGACCAGGAGGGACGTGTTCCTGCCCTTTCCCCTCCTTCCCCGTATTCTGACGGCTTCTTTTATTATCGGATTCGACGGACTGGTGATCTTCAGCGCTCTCATGGTTGTAGGGTGAACGGGGCGGGAATAAAGGTGAGAATGAAGATGAGCAGAGCAAGAAAGCCGACAGCCTTCCTGCGCGGATCGAGGGGCATTTCCCGGTAGAGCACCGGCGGGTGCTTGATCCCGAGCACGGGCATGAGCACCGCCCAGAGCAGCCATCCCTCCCACCCGGTCCCCCCCGCGACCGCGGAGATGCCCAGAAGCGCGAGGACGCCCACCAGTGCGACGGAGAGCTGCCGGTGCCTCTCCCCGAGGAGCGCATAGGAGATGTGTCCGCCGTCCAGCTGCCCGATGGGAATAAGGTTCAACGCAGTGACGAAAAGACCGATCCATCCGGCAAAGGCGACGGGATGGAGCAGGATGTCCGCATCGGCGGGGGGTGTCCCGACGACTATCCGCGAAAGGCAGGTAAAGAGGAGGGAGTCCCCGAGGTGCAGCGCCCCCTCTCCTTTTGTCAGCGGCACCACCTCGGACAAGCCGAGGCCGACCGCCGAGGCGATGACCGAGACGATGAACCCTGCGATCGGCCCGGACGCGCCGATGTCGATGAGGGCATTCCTCGTCGTAATGGGGGACTTCATCTTGATAAACGCGCCGAAAGTGCCGATAAGGGAGGGCGCGGGAATGAAATAGGGGAGGGTCGCGTAGGTATGATGCCTCTTCGAGGCGATGTAATGGGACAGCTCATGAAAAAGGAGGATCGTCATGAGGGTGCCGGCGAAGGGGAAGCCTTCGGGCAGTCTCCCCGGTTCCCTGAAGACGTTGATGCCCTTCTGGAGCGCACCCGCAGCCAAGGTGGATGCAAAGGTGGCGAGAAACAGCGCTATATGGAGTACGGGAACCCTCTTCATCAACAGTTTTCCTCCGGATCACGGGCGGGTGCAGGAGCGCTACGCCCGTGGTCCGACGATCCTCCCCTTCACATCGTAGTCATACGCATCCACCACTTCCACCGTCACCACGTCGCCGGCCTTCAACGCTCCGGTCAGGGACCCTGCGGCAGGCATCCCGTCTTTTTCGATAATGACCGCTCCGTCGATCTCCGGGGCGTGCGAAGAGAGCCGGGCGATCACCGCCTCGGCGTCCGCCTCGTCGATGACGGCGGGGAGGCGCTTCCCCACCAGCTCCCTGTTCCGCTCCAGGGAGATGAGGGCCTGCCTCCCCATGATCTCGTCGTATCTCCTCTCCTTCACCTTCTCCGGCACCTGTCCTTTCAGCGCCGCCGAAGGGGTCCCTTCCTCCCTCGAGAATTTGAAGACGCCGAGCCTCTCGAACCGCACTTCCTCGATGAAGTCCACCAGGCCCTGGAAGTCCTCTTCCGTTTCAGAAGGAAAACCGACGATGAAGGTGGTGCGCAGGGCGATGGAGGGGATGCGGCGCCTGATGTTCCTGATCAGCCTAAGATACTCCTTCCGCGTGCCCCGCCTCCCCATGAGCCGGAGGATCCTGTCTTCGGAATGCTGCAGGGGAATATCGATATACTTCAGGATCTTGTCTTCGGAGGCGATGACCTCCAGCAGCTCGTCCGCGATCTCGGTGGGATAGAGGTACAGGAGCCGGATGAAAAAATCTCCCGGCAGGCAAACCATCTCCCGCAGCAGCGCCGCAAGAGTGGAGCCGGCGGTTTCCTTGCCGTAGCTCGTTATGTCCTGGGCCACCAGAATCAGCTCCCGCACTCCGCTCCGGACAAGGTCTCCGGCCTCCTGCAGGACCTCTGCGCGGGGCACGCTCCTGAACTTCCCCCTGATGGACGGGATCACGCAGAAGGTGCACTTCTTGTCGCACCCTTCAGCGATCTTGAGGTAGGCATAGGAGGTCATGAACCCCGGTTCAGCGGAGGACGCCGCTGCTGGCGCTGCCAGCCTTCCTGCCCTTTTCGCCCCGGCCTCCCCGCCCTTCCGCATCTGCAGGCCCTTGCAATACTCGACAATCCCCTCCTCTTCGGAAACTCCCCAGAGCCCGTCGATCTCGGGGATCTCCTGAGTCAACTCGGCCCCGTATCTCTTGGCGAGGCACCCGAAAACGAGGAGGCTCTTCGCGCTCCCCCTCTCCTGTCCCTTCTTGATCTCCGCAAGCCGGAGGATTTCATCGACCGACTCCTCCTTCGCGTCCCTCACAAACCCGCAGGTGTTTACGAGGAGGATGTCCGCCTCCCCGCTTTCCTCCACCTGGATGAACCCCTCCGCCTCGAACCGTCGCGCCAGGTGGCCGGAATCGACGGTATTCTTGGGACAGCCGAGGGTTGTTATATGGATCTTCACTGTCATGTTCTCCGCTTTTTTCATACTGCGCGTGTGCATACGCACCCTGAAACGCCGCTTCGTTATTGTACCACGAATGCCGTGCTCCGTCCTGCAAAGGGCGGAGCGTCCCTTACGACGGCTCTTTGCGGCGGCTCCTGCTCTTCATGACGGCGTGGTGGACCACCACGTAGCCGAGCGCCGCGAACAGGAGCCCTACGAAGGTCGTGCCGAGGAGAAAGGGCCAGAGGAGGGGCTTCATCTCCTTCAGGAAATAGGAAAAGGTGATTCCGTTCCAGTCGATGGCAGGGACGATCCTCCCCATTCCGAGCATTCTCGCTCCCAGCCACGTGGAGAAGGTATAGAGGGGGACGAT
This sequence comes from Thermodesulfovibrionales bacterium, assembly GCA_046350935.1. Taxonomy (GTDB): domain Bacteria; phylum Nitrospirota; class Thermodesulfovibrionia; order Thermodesulfovibrionales; family Dissulfurispiraceae; genus Nitrobium. Next base: position 63,011 of record JAXLZK010000004.1, on the reverse strand, counting down.
GGTCCAGGGATTGGTGATGTAGACGCCGAGTATGGTGACGAACTTGTTCAGCCTGAATATCCAGGCGGCCGCTATGCCCAGGACCGTATGCAGCCCCAACAGGGGGGACATCCCGAGGAAGACGCCTACGGCAAAGGAGATGGCTATTTTCCGGGGGGAGTCCTGGATGCTGACGACCTCCCGCAGCTTGTCACGCAGGGCCAAAGTGCTGATACCCCTCCCCTTTCAAAGGCGTTTCCCTGCCGTCCCTGCCCACCACCACCCGCTCCCCTCCGGTGATCTCCCCGATGCAGAAGGCGCCGGGCACGGAGTCCGCGGGCGCGGTGAAGAGGAGCTCGTAATCCTCGCCGCCCGAAACCGCAAGGGAAAAGGGGTCGAGCTCCATGACCTCCGCGGCATAGCGTAGCGCGTCGGAGAGAGGGACCCTGTCCAGGTACACCCGGGCGCCCACGCCGCTCTCCTCGCATATCCGGCTCAGGTCGATGAACAGGCCGTCGCTCACGTCGATCATCGCGGACGCGTAGGGCAGCAGAGGCCTCGGGTCGCGCGCCGCCGGCATCAGGTGCCGCGCAAGCAGGGGCTCCGTTCTCTTCCAGGAAACGATCGTTGCTGAAGAATGAACAACCACCTCCAGGTCCCTGTGCGCGCCGCCTTCGCGCCGACCCGGCCGGCCCTCGCCGAATCTCTCTTTCCGCACGGCTTCCCGTGATTCCGGGGTGAGCCTCTTCAGGAGCTCCAGCCCGCATGCGGAGTCGCCGGTGGGCTGCGTTACATAGATCCTGTCTCCCACTGACGCCCCTCCCCTCGTGACAAACCTTTCCGCCTCCCCAATGACCGTAGCGGAAAAGACCGCGTCATGCACCGCCGCGGTCAGGTCGCCTCCCAGCAGCTCCACTCCGTAGAGATCGAGCGCAGCGGATATCCCCTCGTACAACTCCCAGAAAAAGGCCTCGTCGGCGTCGCTCTTCAGCGAAATATTCAGGAAGAGGTAGCGGGGGCTTCCCCCCATGGCCATGATGTCGCTGACGTTGACGGAAACCAGCTTGAAGCCCAGGTGGAAGGGAGAGGAAAAGTCGAGGTCGAAATGGGTCCCCTCGTTCATCATGTCCGTGGTGACGAGGACCTTTTTCCCTTTGGGATCAACGACGGCGGCATCGTCGCCGATCCCGATGACGACGCCGCTGCTCGGAGCGCCCGGCGCGGGGCTAAACCTTCTTCTTATTTCCCTTAGAAGCTGCAGCTCCCCTCGGTTTCGGAGTTGCATTCCCCCCCTTTGAGCCCTCCGGTGCGCGCGGGCCCGAGTCGGTCTTTTTCTTCAGTACGGTTTTGGGCGCGGGAGTGGGTCTCGCGGCGGGAGACTCCTGGACGGCTTTCCTGACGGCGAGGGCGGTGTGCAGGACCTCGTCCATGGTATCCGCCGCAATAAAGCGCATTCCCGCCTTCACGTATTTGGGAAGGTCGTTCAGGTCCTTCTCGTTGCGCCGGGGGATGATCACCGTTTTTACTCCCATTCTCTTTGCGGCAAGGGTCTTCTCCTTGAGGCCGCCGATGGGGAGCACCCTGCCCCGCAGGGTAACCTCTCCCGTCATGGCCACCTCCTTCCGCACCGGCCTCCCGGTGAGGGCGGAAGCGATAGCGGTCGCCATGGTGATGCCCGCGGACGGGCCGTCCTTCGGGATGGCCCCTGCAGGGACATGAATGTGCAAATCGGAATGCGAGAACGTATCGTCGTGTATCCCCAGCTCATGAGACCTCGACCGTACATAGCTCAGGGCTGCATGGGCGGATTCCTTCATGACCTCTCCCAGCTGTCCGGTAAGGGTGAGGCTCCCCTTGCCCTTCATCACGGTCGCCTCGATGTAGATGACATCCCCTCCTGCCTCTGTCCAGGCCAGACCGGTGGCGACACCCACCTCGTTCTTCTTCATCTCCTCCTCGGGGAGGAATTTCGGGACGCCGATAAACGTGTGCAGGTTTTCCGCCGTGATAGAGAACTTGGTCCCTTTCTCCTCGGCCACCTGTTTCGCCACCTTTCTGCAGAGGTTCGCGATCTCGCGCTCCAGGTTCCTGACCCCCGCCTCCCGGGTGTAGTGCGAAATGATTTGGCGGACGGCGGAGTCGCCGATGGAGAGGATCTTCGGGGTGATCCCGTGCTCCTCCAACTGCTTCGGGACAAGGTATTTCTTGGCGATCTGGAGCTTCTCCTCCTCGGTGTACCCGGAAAGATAGAGGATCTCCATCCTGTCCCTCAACGGCCCCGGAATTGGATCCGCCAGGTTCCCCGTGGTAATGAACATCACGTGGGAAAGATCGAAGGGAACCGCGAGGTAGTGGTCCATGAAAGCGTTGTTCTGCTCGGGGTCCAGCACCTCGAGGAGCGCTGAGGACGGGTCTCCCCTGAAATCCATGCCGAGCTTGTCGATCTCGTCGAGCATGAAGACGGGATTGTTGGTGCCCGCCTGCTTGATTCCCTGGATTATTCTTCCGGGGAGCGCCCCCACATACGTCCTCCGGTGGCCCCGTATCTCCGCCTCGTCGCGCACGCCCCCCAGGGACATCCTGACGAACTCCCTTCCAAGGGTCCGCGCGATAGAGCGTCCGAGAGAGGTCTTGCCCACACCGGGAGGCCCGATGAAGCAGAGGATGGGCCCCTTCATCTTCTCCTTGAGCTTCCGCACGCTGAGATACTCCAGGATTCTCTCCTTCACCTTCTCCAGATCGTAATGGTCCTCGTTCAGCACCTTTTCCGCCTTTTTGATGTCCAGGGCATCCTTGGTGCTCTTTGCCCAGGGGATCTCGATGAGCCATTCGAGATAGGTCCTGATCGTTCCGGCCTCGGCGCTGTCGGGATGCATCTTTTCGAGGCGCTTCAGCTGCTTCTCCGCCTCTTTCATCACCTTTTCCGGCATCCGTGCCTCCTCGATCTTCTTCCTGAACTCCCTGATCTCCTCGGCGCGCTCGTCGATGTCCCCCAGCTCCCTCTGGATCGCCTTGAGCTGCTCCCTGAGGAAGTATTCACGCTGGGTCTTGTCGATCTCGCCCCGGGCGTCCGTCTGTATCTTCTGCTGAATGGTCAGGAGCTGCACCTCACGGGTGAGGAGCTCTCCCACCCGTTTCAGCCTCTCCACGGGGTCCGCCATTTCGAGGATCTCCTGAGCCTGTTCCGTCTTCAGGCCCAAGTTGGCGGTGATAAGGTCCGCAAGCCTCCCCGGCTCCTCGATGTTTTCGATGACCACCATCACATCGGGCAGAATGGTCTTGCCGAGGGAGACCACCTTGTCCATCTGCTCCTTGATGCTCCGCACCAGCGCCTCTATTTCGAGGGACGGCTCAACGGGCTTCTCTTCTCCCATTTTCTCTATTTCCGCAACGAAAAAAGGGTCCTGCTGGGTATACTTCTTCACCTTCACCTTGCTGAGCCCCTGCACGAGGATCTTGACCCTGCCGTCGGGGAGCTTGAGCATCCTCATGATCATGCAGACCGTGCCCATGGCATAGAGGTCGTCCGGCTTGGGGGACTCCACGTTCAGGTCCTTCTGTGCGAGAAGCAGGACCATCCTGTTCGTATTCAGCGCCTGATCGATCGCCTTGATGGAGATATCCCTCCCCACAAAGAGAGGGAGTATCATATACGGGAAGATCACGATGTCCCTGACCGGCAATACCGGCACGGCATCAGGGATCTCTATTGTTTTTTCGTCCTCTTTATTCTCAGTCTCAGCCATTTTCGGTTCCTCCCTGCCTGCGGTGGAAGACCTCCGTCTTTCGGGAGCGTCCCCCTGTCTTTCCCTTCTCTTCGCTTTAACAGATCGCTTTAACAGACATCGGACTGCTGCACTTCTTGAGCCGCCTGCTTCACCCGTTCGAGGAGATACTTCCTGAAGTCGCCCGCAAGCTCGTCGTTCTTGAGGGCGAAATCCACCGTCGCCTTCAGGTATCCCAGCTTGTCTCCGGCATCGTACCGGGTCCCCTTGATGAGATAGCCGTAGAGCACGCGCCTGTTGAGCAGCTCCCGCAGCGCGTCGGTGAGCTGTATCTCTCCTCCGGCGCCCGGCTGCTGCTTTTCGAGAATGTCGAAAATATCGGGCGTGAGAATGTACCTGCCGATAATCGCCAGGTTGGAGGGGGCCTCTTCGGGGCGCGGCTTCTCCACAAGGTCCCTGATCCGGTAGACGCCCCCGTCCAGGACCCCGTCGATCACGCCGTACCGGGAAACCTCGGAAGTGGGGACTTCCTCAAGGGCGATGACAGGGCATTTCAGCTCCTCGTACACCCTCATCATCTCCTTCAGGAGGACGCAGCCGGGGTCCACCACATCGTCGCTCAAAATGACGACGAAGGGCTCATCCTTCACAAAGGGCCGGGCACAGAGGATCGCATGCCCCAGACCGAGGGCAACCCTTTGCCGGATATAGGCAAAATTGATATGGCTCAACTTGTTGATTTCTTCAAGGAGTTTCTTCTTCCCGGCATTCCGCAGCTTCTCCTCCAGCTCGAATGCCGAATCGAAATGGTCCTCGATGGCCCTCTTGTGCTTTCCCGTTATGACGACGAACTCCTCTATACCGCACGAGATCGCCTCCTCGACGGCATACTGGATGAGCGGCTTGTCGACAATGGGCATCATTTCCTTCGGCGATGCCTTGGTGGCGGGTAGAAAACGGGTGCCGAGTCCCGCTGCAGGGAAAATCGCCTTTTTGATCGTCCTTTTCATTGCGCATCCTCCCGACTCTCTGTTGATGCTGGTGCCGGAGACGAGGCTCGAACTCGTACGAAACCAGGTTTCGAGGGATTTTAAGTCCCTTGCGTCTGCCAATTCCGCCACTCCGGCTCGGGCCTGCAGAGCACCCTCTTTCTCTTTGCAAAAAAAACGCACACTACATTAATAAGATACTAAAAAACAAAGGAAAGTGCAAATTTACCCCTGGGAATTCACGTGAAGTGGCTGCGAAGGTCCTGAAAGAGCGAGCATAGTAATAGTAGGGTCTTTTCCGGGGAAAAGTCAAATACGGAAGCGCCGCGGGAAGACGGAAATCCTGACCCGCGAGAAAGGGGAGATCCTGTCCGAACAGGCAAGAGAATGGTATAATCGAAGGAAGAGATCGGGTCGTGTATGCAAGGTGTTTCGTTTTACGTACACGACCTGGAGGAATACGGAGGCGCCGCGCGTGATACCTGATGAAATCCTCAGAAAGGCCCTGCAGACCGCCCTCTCCCACGGAGGGGACTATGCGGATATTTTTATAGAGAGCAGAAAGACCACTGCCGTACAGGTAGAGGACGACCGGGTGGAAAAGGTCCTGGAGGGGACCCTTTCCGGCGTGGGAGTACGGCTCATTCTCGCCGGGAGAACGGCATACGCATACAGCAACGATCTGTCGGAGAGCAGCATCCTGGAGCTCGCCTCGGTGGTCGGCAAAGCAGCCCCGGTCGCCTCCCGTGAGGCGGTCGTCTGCCTGCAAAAGCGGTATCCCGAGGTGACTTTCTCCATCCTGCGTCCTCCCGGAGCCGTTCCCACCGGCGATAAGGTCGCCCAGGTCCGGAAGGGGAACGATGCGGCGAGAAAATACGACGCCAGGATCCGGCAAGCCTCCGTCGTCTACCGGGACTCTCTCCAGCAGGTAAAGATCGCCACTTCGGAAGGCTATATCGTCGAGGACGAGAGGGCGTATACCATGGGAATGGTGCAGGTGGTTGCAGCGGAAGGGAGCACGGTGCAGACGGGGTACGAGTCTATCGGGGGCCTTGTAGGCTGCGAACTGTTCGATGAGACTCCTTTTGACGCCCTTGCCGTGAAGGCCGCCCGGAGGGCCGTCCTGATGCTGGGTGCGCGGAAGGCGCCGGGGGGAAGGATGCCGGTGATCATCTCGTCGGAAGCGGGAGGGACGATGATCCACGAGGCCATAGGACACGGCCTCGAAGCGGACCTGGCGCAGCAGGGGCTCTCCGTCTATTCAGGGAAAGTCGGCACAAGGGTCGCGTCCCCGGTTGTCACCGTGATCGACGACGCCACCCTTCCGAACAAGAGGGGCTCTTTCGGCTTCGATGATGAGGGGACGCCTGCGAAGAGGAATGTCCTTGTCCAGGAGGGCATCCTCACGGGATACCTTTACGACAGGTACACCGCACTGGTAGACCGCGTCCCTTCCACCGGCAACGGCAGACGGGAGTCTTACGGGCACAAGCCCATTCCCCGCATGACCAACACGCTCATCGCCCCCGGCTCCGTCGCACCGGACGAAGTCATCCGTTCGGTGCCCTCGGGACTCCTGGTGAGGAAGATGGGAGGAGGCCAGGTAAACACCGTCACCGGAGACTTCGTGTTCGATGTACAGGAAGGATATCTGCTCGAAAACGGGGCCGTCGGCGAGCCGGTACGGGGAGCCACCCTGACCGGAAACGGTCCGGAGGTGCTGCTTTCCATCGATATGGTCGGCTCCGACCTGGGCTTCTCTATAGGCACCTGCGGCAAGGACGGACAGGGAGTGCCGGTGTCCGACGGAATGCCCACCCTGCGGATCCCCGAGATGGTGGTGGGAGGAGAGGTGCGATAACCGGGCGCCGGAACGCCGCCGGAGGCCGCGTCACGACACCTGAGAACGTCAGGCTCGGAGGAAAGCGCTTACAAGCCCTTCAACCCTCTGGATGTGTGTCAAATCCTACACAACAGCGAAATTAATCAACACATCCCTCTCTGCACGCCCTTGTTTTCTCCAGATTTTTAACTGGCACATTATTTGCTGACATATTTAATTTTAATATGAGACTCCAACGAACGATCAAAAAAGAAGTCGCTTTTCACGGAATCGGCCTGCATACCGGCAAACATGCGTCGGTAAGGGTAAAGCCTGCGCCCCGGGACACCGGAGTGGTTTTCTACCGTATCGACAAGGGGGCAATCATCAAGGCGAATGTCCACTCCGTGATCGATACGGCCTTTGCCACGACCATTGGATACGAGGGAGCAAAGATCAGGACGGTGGAACACCTCCTCGCCGCGGCAGCGGGGCTCGGCATCGACAACCTCCACGTGGAGGTGGACGGCCCGGAAATCCCCATCCTCGACGGGAGCTCCCTGGAGCTCACCGGAATGCTTCTCGACGCCGGGATCGCCAAGCAGGGGAAAAAAATGCCCCATATCGTCATTACCAAGCCGGTGGCGTATGAGGATTCCCATGCGCGCGTCGTCGCCCTGCCGTACGAGGGGACGCGCATTTCCTTTTCCATCAGCTTCAACCACCACCTGCTCGGACACCAGGAATTGACGATCGATATCAACGAGAAGAATTTTGTGAAGGAGATCGCCCCCGCGCGGACCTTCGGTTTTCTCCGTGACGTGGAGATGCTGCGGGCAAACGGCTTGGCGCAGGGCGGCTCGCTGGAGAACGCGGTCGTGGTGGGCGACGAGGGGGTCCTGAACGCCAGCGGGCTCCGGTTCAACGACGAATTCGTACGCCACAAGATACTCGACACCATCGGGGACCTGTCCCTGATCGGCTTCCCCATACAGGGGCATATCCTCCTCGAAAAAGCGGGGCATACGGCAAACCTCCGCTTCCTGAAGAAGCTCCTCCTCTCTCCCGACTGCTACCTCTTGCGCTCCGAAGTCGATCAGGTAAGCCGTCGCGCTCTGAACTACCGGTAAAAAAAAGGGGAATACCCAAATTTTCCGTAGCGTCGGCACTACCAAAATGCTTTTGGGTATTCCCTGATCTTTTTTCTACTTACTCGCCCGCTCTCTCTTACTTCTTCTTTGCAGTCTTTTTTGCAGGAGCCTTCGCAGCAGCCTTCTTTGCAGGAGCCTTTTTTGTCGCAGCCATTCTGTTCACCCCCTTTCCGTCCCGGACGCCTCCGTTCTGCGAGCCATTCCGGGAGTCAGTTGTTTTTAAGCCCTTCCCAGCAGGGTAATCCTTTTTTCCGAAAGGATACGCTTCATGCCGGAGTCCTTTTTCTTCCTCTGTTTGTATTCGGATTCCTCGATCACCGTACAGTGTATCTTTTTCCCGAATCGTCTCTCGACCTCCTGAAGCCCCATGAGGAGGGAGGGAACAGACGGTCCTATTACAAACAAGTCGACAAATGAAGGGTCTTCTCCCTCCGCGTACGGCCCATAGATGAAGGCGACCTTGATGCCGTTCGCGCGGAGGAGGCTCTTGAGGGCGCCGGGAAGTCCGAGGGACTTGGCGATAAGGTCTTTCAGCTCCGAAAAAAGGGGCGAATTGTTGTTGGCCTGAAAATATTTCAGGTTTGCAACCTTCTCGCTGTAGACAAGTCCCATTTCTTCCAGCCTGTCAAGCTCCCTTTTCACGCCCGAAGGGTTCTTTCTGAGAAGCTTCGCAATCTCCCGCACATAGAATTTTTCGTCCGGACTGTTGAGAAGCAGCGCCAGGACGTCTGCTCGTATCGCCGATGAAAATAGACTTTTCAGCATTCATGCTCCCTTTGAACTTACTATAAACAATCATTCAGCATTTGTCAACAAATAAATCATTCTTTTAAACGAAAGTTGCGTAAAAGGAAACATTCAATTTTCGGCAACGATTGTTCAAAAAGATGAACTATGCGGCGGAGCGATGAAGCGGAAGGCAGAGCGGCTTCCGGAGCGCCTCCCCGGCCGCTGGAGGCCCTTTCCGCGCGGGCAGGGAGCAGGCAGCCGGGGGGAAGAGACGGGGAGAGGACCACTGCAGGCGCAGCCCCCGCGGCGTGCGGGGCCGCCCGCTACAACGAGGGGAGATCGACAGCGCCCCTCCGCACGAGCGTGACTTTCTCCCCTGCAACGTCGACGATAGTGGAGGGAGCGCTGCCCGTCGACTCGCCCCCGTCGATGATGCAGTCGAGAGAGGAGCCGAAATAATCGAGGAGCATTGCCGGGGTGCGCGCCGGCGGATGAGCGGAGATGTTGGCGCTCGTCGCCGTAATGGGGAAGGCGGCGCGCCGGGCAAGCTGCAGCGCAAAGGACTCTCCCGGGATGCGCACGGCAACGCGGCCCCCGGAGACAAGCGGAGCGGGAAGCCCTGCCCGGGCGGGAAAGAGAAGGGTAAGGGGGCCTGGCCAGAAGGTGCGCATCAGCTCCTCGGCCCGGACGCTTACCGAATCCGTCAGAAGGGGCAGGAGCTCCCTCATTCCGATTATCAGCGGCATCGCCTTCTCCGCCGGCCGCTTCTTTATCTCGTAGACCCGCTCAACAGCGGGGAGCAGGTCATACTTTGCACCGAGGCCGTAAAAGGTCTCCGTGGGGTAGGCGACGACACCGCCGTTCCGGAGGAGGGTGACCGCCTCCTGCAGCGCCGTTTCGAGGTTCTCCCGTGTCAGGGTGATGATCATTCCTCATTATACCCCGAACAGGGGCAACCGTACAGGGTGCGCCGCAGAAAGCAGGAGACATTGAAAAGACAGGTCCAGATCATTATAATAGAAGCGTTGTGGCTGTAGAAAGAAACAGGGTACGCATCCCGCATCTCCCCGCGACGGCGATTTTCCTGATTCGTCCGGCTTCTCCTCTTCCTCCTGCAGCGCCTTCTTTTTACCGCTTCGTGCGTCGAGCACGCATCCGCAGCGCTCTTTGACAGACAGAAAAAGCAGCATTTCCGAAAGGGTAAACCCTGGGTAACCAGGGGGCACAAAGCTACGGGTCCTTCCCGCAGGAGGGACAGCCGGGCTGCCGAAGAAACAGTGAGTCTCTTCAGTCCAGGACGATAAAAAAAGCCTGTTTCCCCGAGGAAGCAGGCTTTTTTTATCGTCAAAGGCAATCGCGGTTCCGGACGCGCTTGCCCGGACCGGCACCCCCGCCGCAGCGGACCGCCGGACGGGCGGAAGGGAGGGCAGAAAACAGTGGAGCACTTCACGGGGGCGCAGAGCAGCCCCGTCCGTCACGCGTCATCCGAGGGGGCGCCGGCGGCTCCGTTCCGGGGAGCCCGCAGGGCCGCTCTTCTTTTCGTCCTTGCACTCCTGCTTTGGCAGTTCTGCTTCCCGCATCAGGCCGCCTTCGCCCGGCAGCCTGATGCCGATGCCCCCGCCCCCGGGGCGGGCGGCAAGGAGATCAACGCCATCGCCGGACTTTCCGACGGCAAGGTCTCTTCCGCCTCGCGCCTCTTTATCCTCGCGGTGGGCATCAACGAATACAAGAACCCGAAAATGACCTTACGGTACGGGCGCTCGGATGCCGAATCCTTCGTCCGGGCGGTGGAGCAGCACGGAAAGAAGATTTTCAGCCAGGTGGTAAAGCAGACGATCTACGATGGACAGGCGGTGCGGGGCACCATTGAAGACGCCTTCCAGCGGGTCATCAGCGAGGCCGGACCGGAGGACGTCTTCGTCTTTTACTATGCGGGGCACGGGGTATTAAGCAGGGAGGACGCAGGGAAGAAAGCGGAGTTCTACATGGCGCTTTCCGATGTCACCCGTTTGAGCGGAGACCACGGAATGCTCGAGGAGCGGGGCCTCTCCGCGCGCTTCCTCAGGGAGCTGAGCACGCTCGTAAAAGCCCGGAAGCAGCTCCTGGTGCTGGATGCCTGCCATTCCGGCGGGGCGCTGGACAACTTTTCCCTCGGCGCGCACACCGAGGGGAAGGCGGTCCACCAGATGACGAAAGGGCTGGATATCACCGTCCTGACCGCAGCCGGAGCCTCCCAGTCGGCAACGGAGTTCAGGCAGCTCGGCCACGGAGTTTTCACCTTCGCCCTGCTGAAGGGTCTGGCGGGCGAAGCCGACGGCGGGCCCTCCCCCGACGGCACCATTACGGTAAAGGAACTGGTAAGCTATTTGAACGTCAAGGTCCCCGAGCTCACCAGGCAGTATAAGGGAGCGGTCCAGAACCCCAACAGCTTCGCGCGCGGGGAGGACTTCCCGCTCGGCGCACGGTAGCGGAGCGCCCGGGTCCCCGGCCGGGGGGCGGGGCAGCGGCGCATCCGGCGGGAGCTACATCTTTTTCACGCCGAAAACGGTGAGCAGGTTCAGCACGTCGAGCAGGCGGTAGAGCCTCTCGTCCCCCACCAGCATCGATACTTTCACCTGGTCCTTATAAATAAGCTTCAGGAAGAAACCTATGACGGAGGAGGTCATGGTAAGGGAGGCAGGGATCCTGATCAGCAGGTCGCCCTTTCCGTCGCTCACCACTTCCCGTACCGTCTCCTTGATCTCCTGGTAATCTTCGATGCTTTTGATGGTGCCGGAGATGGTCACTTCCATAGCCCCGGTGATTTTCACTTCCATATGCCCGCCCCCTTGTCGATTTTCTTCAGCACGGTCACCTCATTGCCCTTTCTATTATAGAACAGCTCGTCGCTGAGGCGGCGGGCGATCTCTATGCCCCGTCCGCTGATGCGGCAGGGGTCAAGGTTCGCCTCCTGAAGGGACAGGGGGTCGAAGCCGCAGCCCTCGTCGGCAACGGAGAGGCGCAGCAGCTCCTCCCCCTCCTGCTCAGCCAGGGAAAGAGAGATCGTAATCCTCTTGCGGTTTTCCCTCTCCGAATCCCGGCAATAGCTTTCGTACGTGCCTTCCCTGGTGAGGAGATTCTTCAGCGTGCAGTCGATATTCAGATTGCCGTGCTCGTACGCGTTCATCAGCACCTCCGTAAGGGAGTTGATGAACATGCTCTTGAAGTCCTCGCCCGCCTCCACCGTCGTCAGGAGCTCTTCCACCGCTTTGGTGGCCTTCGCCAGCTCCCCGAACCGCGACTCGACGACGAAGGTCCTTTCCCACACCACGGTGTGGTCGAGTCTCCGCAGGAAAATGAAGGTGACGTCGTCTTCGGGCTTTTCGACCCTTTGCGCAAACCGGGCCGCAAGGTCGCTTTTGAAGTGGGACTGGACGAAGTCGTTCTCCAGGGAGTTCTGGTAGAGCGCGCCCCCTTCCCCGACGCTCTCGTCCAGGCCGTCGGTGTGCACGAGAATCTTGCTGAAAGAGGAGATGTCGTAGCGCCCTATTGCCGTTTCGTCCAGGAACCGGATCAGGGGCATATTGTTGCTCTTGATCCGCACTATCCCGCCGTCCGCCGTCTGGCAGACCATCGGAGGCATGGAGAAGAGGGCCGCTTCCATCGTCTCCCCAAGCAGGTCGAGGTACAGGAAAGAAGCGCTGACGATCTCGTCCTCAAGGAGCTCCCGCCTGATAAACTTCGTGTACCTCCTGATGAACTCCCCGAAATCGAAAACACCTGCCTCCTTCATTTCGTCGATAAGGTGATTGGCGAAGGCGGTGGAGAGAATCGAGCTGACGGAGGCGGAGAGTCCTTTGCCCATGGCATCGGCAAGGAAGAGGACCACCCTTCCCTCCCCGATCTCCCGGACGGAGTAACTGTCGCCGCTCAGGATGTCGAGGGGTTTATAGTACGCGCCGATGAGCCATTCCCTGCGCCCCGCCCCCGTGCCGGCCAGGTCGACTTTCCGGAGGAACAGGTCATTCCTGATGATGTTCAGCTCCTTCTTGAAGGCCCGCTCCTGCTGGGCAAAATGGTACCTCTCGCGGTATTTCAGGAGCTCCAGCTCCTGCTCCTGGGACGTGCGGGCGAGATTCTCGATAAGGACACGCTGCACGGCAATCTCGATGGCGCCGAGGAGGTTCTTGAAACTGATGGGTTTCGCAACGAACTGGGTGACCCCGAGGTTGATCGCCTTGATGAGAAACTCCGTATCGATATATGCGGTAATGAGGACGATCGGGACGGTGATGTTCGTCTTCCGTATCTCCTCGATGAGGTCCAGGCCGTTCATCCGGGGCATCAGGTTGTCCGTGACGACGATATCGACCGCGTTCTGTCTGAACTTCTCCAGCCCCTCCCTTCCGTCCTCCGCCAGGATGACCCGTTTGAAAAGGTGGGCAAGCATCCTCTCCATAATCGAACGGGCCGCGGCATCGTCTTCCGCGTACAGCACGGTCAGGTCCCGGGTAAATGTGGCCAGGTGGCGCGCTTCAGCCATGCGACATTATAGCAGAACGGGCGGTACGGGGAGAGCAGTGCCGCTTTGAAAGGCGTGCCCCGCAGAGGAGCGGCAGATGGTATAATGATCCTGAGCAGGCAGCCGGCATGCACCGCCCTCTCCGCCGGGGAAGCGCTGCGGAGAGGGAAAAGGGCCCCTGCACGGAAAGCGGCGGGTGGCTGCAGGAAGGACGGCAGAACGGAAAAGGGGCGGATATCCGACAGCAAGGGGGGAAAACAGCAATGGGCAGAGAGGAGAAAGGAAGAGAGAAAATGGAAGCGCTCACCGACGAGGAGTTCCTCGATGAGATGAAAAGGAGAATGGAAGCCCACCGGAAGACGCTTTACGACCTGAAGGTGGTCACCAGGAAGCTGGAAGACGTGAACGAGAAGCTCAGGGAGTCGGAAATGCTGAAGAGCAATTTTCTCTCCAATATGCGGAACGAGATCAACAATCCCCTCACCTCTCTCCTCGCGCTTTCCCGGGAGCTTACGCTGGACGGCTTCGACGCCGTCCGGGCCATCGGCGACACCCTCCACACGGAGCTGTTCACCCTCGACTTCCAGTTGAAAAACATTATCGCCGCTGCTGAAATCGAGGCGGGAGAAGCGGAAATCGGCGTCTCCCGCGTCGATATCGATGCGCTGATGCACAGCACCCTCGACTCGTACCGCCACAGGATAGAGGAAAAAGCGCTCTCCGTCGCCTACGACTTCCTTCCCGGGTCTGAACAGGAGCGCTTCTTCCCGACCGATCCGACGAAATTCCAGCTCGCCTTCTCGAACCTGCTCGCCAATGCCGTCGAATACAGCTACGCGGGCGGCCGGATACACATCAAATCCTGGAAAAGCGACGGCCATCTGAACGTTATCGTGGAGGACTTCGGAGCGGGGCTCGACGATGGAGAGATAGAGGTCATCTTCGACAGGTTCAGGCAGCTCGACACCGGGCTGACGAAGCAGCACAAGGGCCAGGGCCTCGGACTCAGCGTAACGAAGGCGATCGTGGAGCTCCTGAACGGCACCATTTCCGTGGTCTGCAAAAAGGGCAAGGGATGCCTGTTCACTCTCTTCCTGCCCGCTGCCGAGGTCTCCGCGGAAGGAGAAACGACCTCCGCGGACGGCAACGAATTCTTTTTCGAGGACGGGGAGCGTTTCTGATTCCGATGCAGACCGACACTTCAGAAAGCAAAAAGGAGCACTATCTCTATCCGGGCATGCTCTTCGCATCGCCCCATCCCCATATCGTCACCACCGTGCTCGGATCGTGCATCTCGGTCTGTCTGTGGGATTCGTTCCTGCGGGCAGGGGGAATCAACCATTATATGCTGGCGCTCTGGAACGGCGAGGGCCTCCCTTCGCCCAAATACGGGAACATCGCCATCCCGAAGCTGATCGAAAAAATGCTGGGCATGGGATGCCGCAAGGAAAACCTGCAGGCGAAGGTTTTCGGGGGCGCTGCCGTCATACCGTCCTCAGGCGGTCTGATGCAGGTGGGAGAACGCAATATCGCCCTGGCTGAAGAGATGCTCCAAGAAGAGCGGATTCCCCTTGTGAGCCTCGATGTAGGCGGGCACGTCGGCCGCAAGTTGTTGTTTCATTCGGGATCAGGGGAGGTCTTCCTCAAGAGACTCAAAGGGACGCGGCCCGAACTTTAGGGTGTGTCTGCACACCCTAGGCTCCCCTCCCCCCTGCAGCGAAGCGCTTAAGGACGCCCCCTCCCTCTCCGCACACGAACAGAGTGAGAAACCCCGAAGAGAAATAATCTCCTTTCATTCCGTAGGTAATTTACCCATCCCTGTGTAAGGAATATGCCGCTTGTGCCGCTGCGTCCCGGTAGGATACAATGCAGCGCACCTCCACGGAAGGCGGTTGCTTTGCAGTTATGCTGAAGCGTCTTTCGGGCATGCCCGGGAGAGGAGCGTGGAAGTGCTCTCCGTGTGCATGGATCTCCCCTGGGGAGGCCTTAAATCGGTAAAACTAGGGATACCGCATGATAAACAAGGACAAAGCGCACCCGGACGACCTGCTCTTTCTCTATCTGCCCCGTTATAAGCGCATTTTTCCTTTCTATACGGCGCTGGCTGCGCTCGTCACCTGGGTAGTGATGGCTTTTTTTCACCACTCCACCGACGATTTTCTTGGGCGGCTTTTCGGCCCGTCTTTCAGCGATGCCTGTTTCGCCGCAGTCTGGGTGGCGTTTATGTCCGTTGTTTTCCTTGTGGTTACCATAAAGTGGTCGGGCAAACCGCTGCAACGGATCGCAGACAGGGAAAAGGAGATCGTGGAGGCCTACCTGTCCGAGGACGGCCACTTCAAGCGCCGCTTCCGGAAACTGACGTCGTATTTCGGATCTCAGCCGGAAACGTACACGCTCATCAGGAACCACCTCGGGGACGTTGTCTCAGCGACCGACGAGGCCGCCCACCAGATCATCGGACAGGCGCAGGGGGTGGATACTTCCATGACCTCTCTCACGGAGATCCTCGCCTCCCTGCGCTCCCGGAGCGAAGAGCTCGCGCGCCACTCCCACGGAACGCTGGAGGAAAACGAGCAGGCGATAGCTGTCCTCAGGCAGTACATCGACAAACGGATGGTCGACCTGAAGCAGGATTTCAAGATCGTCAGCGACCTGACCGAAAAAGCCGGCTCCATGACGAAGTTGGTGGAGCTGCTCAAGGACATCAGCGACAAGACGAACCTCCTCGCCCTGAACGCCGCCATCGAGGCGGCGCGGGCCGGGGAGCAGGGCAGGGGCTTCGCCGTGGTCGCCGACGAGGTGCGGAAGCTCTCCGGCCAGTCCGAGCACGCCGCCAGCCAGATCGGCGAGGCGATCGTCTCCATGGCGTCCGGCGTTAAAACCGACTTCGCCGCCAAACTGAACCAGAAGACCCACAAGGAGGAAACAGAGCTCCTCGAATTCCTCGAATCACAGCTTACCGCCCTGCAGTGGAGCTACAAACAGCTCGATACGCTCAACGCGAACATCCTCGAACAGGTGGGCATCAGCTCCGGGGATGTGTCGCGGCAGGTGCTGGAGCTGCTGGCGAACATACAGTTCCAGGACATCACCCGGCAGCAGATAGAGCATGTCCTCCGGACGCTGGAGCACACGGAGGACTATGTCCGCCGGCTCGCGGACTGCATCGGCAAGCCGGAATGCTGCGCTTCCGAGTGCGCCCTCCCCGACTTCAATATCGACGACGTCTTCAAATATTACGTCATGGAAAAACAGCGTGCCATACACCGACAGGTCAGCAGCGGCCGCAGCGCGGGCGAGCCGGACAGCAGGCAAAAAGACCCCCCGGCAGCGGGGGGAGTCGAGTTCTTTTGATGAGGAAGAATAGAGCAGAGGGAGACGACATATGGCTAAAACAATCATGGTGATCGATGACTCGGCCTCGGTGCGGCAGGTGGTCGGCATTACTCTCAAGAAGGCAGGGTACGAAGTGATCGAGGCCTCGGACGGAAAGGACGCCCTCGGCAAGCTGACCGGGCAGAAAGTTCATTTGATGATCTGCGACGTGAATATGCCGAACATGGACGGGATCACCTTTCTCAAGGAGATGAAACAGCATCCGAATTACCGCTTCACCCCGATCATCATGCTCACCACCGAGTCCCAGGAGGCGAAGAAGCAGGAAGGACGGGCGGCAGGCGCGAAGGCGTGGGTGGTCAAACCCTTCAAGCCGGAGCAGATGCTCGAAGCGGTCGCAAAACTGATTCTGCCGTAGCGGCGGGCGCTCAGCAGCCCTGCCGACAACGAACCGGGCAGTCCCGGGAAGCAGCCCCCCGGAGCTCCTGCCCCGAAAGGAGGTGCCTTGATGACCGTCAGCGTGAAAGAAAAGGAGGGGGTCGCCACGCTCTGCCTGGAAGAGGATATGACGATCTTCACTGCCGCTGCGCTGAAAAAGGCGCTGCTCGAAAGTCTTGAGAGCCTCCCGGAGCTCGTGCTCGACCTTTCCGGGGTGGCGGAGATGGACACCGCTGGTTTTCAACTGCTGGTCCTTGCCCGGAGAGAGGCGGCGGCGGCAGGAAAGGGCTTCCGCGTCGCAGCCGGCAGTCCTGCGGTGGAAGCGGTGTTTGAGGTATATGCAATGAAAGATCTCGTCGGACGGTAAGGAGTCGCCCATGGATTTGGAGCAGGATGGTATCAAACAGACGTTCCTCATCGAGTGCCGCGAGCTGCTTCAGGACATGGAGGACGCATTGCTCAGCCTGGAAGCGTCCCCCCACGACAGCGACGCGGTCAACGCCCTCTTTCGCGCAGCCCACACCATCAAAGGCTCTGCAGGCATCGTCGGGGTGGAGGCGGTGGAGCGGTTTACCCACGGCGTCGAAAGCCTCCTGGAGAAGGTGCGCCAGGGCGAGGTCCCTGTCACCGGCGATCTGATCGAACTGCTTTTGAAATGCCGCGACCACATCGTCGCGCTGACAGATGTCGCCGCTTCCGGTGAGTCCGCCCGGGAGAACGGGGAGATCCGGGCCGCTGGGGAGAGACTCTCCGCACAGGTGCTGGTCTTCCTGAACCCGGAAGGGGCGGGCCCCTCTGCGGGAGGGGGAGCACAGACCCGGCCTCCGGCGGGCCGCTCCGGGGCCGACGGCTCAGGAGCAGGCGCGGGCGCGCCGGCCGCCGATGCGGTGCGGTCCGAAAACTGGCACATCTCCCTGCGGTTCGGCCCCGATGTCCTCCGTAACGGGATGGACCCCGTCTCCTTCATTTCCTATCTTTCCCGGCTGGGGGAAATCGTCTGGCTCACCACCATCACCGAGAGGATTCCTCCTGCGGCGGAGATGGACCCCGAAAGCTGCTACCTCGGCTTTGAAATCGATTTCAGGAGCGATTTCGACAAGAAGGCGATCGAGGAAGTGTTCGAGTTCGTGCAGGATGAATGCACCATCAGCATCCTCCCCCCGCACTCCAAAGCCGAGGAGTATATCCGTCTCATTCAGGACCTGCCGGAGGACCCGATGCTCCTCGGGGAGCTGCTTATCAGGGGCGGCGCCCTGACGCGCTCGGAGCTGGAGGAAGCGCTCAAGGTGCAGTCCTCGGCAGGAGAGCAGGAGGACGGAAAGAAGCCGCATATCGGCGCCATCCTGGTGCAGGAGGGAGTGGTCCTCCAGCCGGTGGTGGACGCCGCGGTCGAGAAGCAGAAGAAGGTGCTGGAGCACAAGGCTCAGGAGGGCCAGACCATCCGCATCGACACCGGCAAACTCGATCAGCTCATCAACCTGGTGGGGGAGCTGGTCATCGCAGGGGCCAATATCAACCAGCAGGCGCAGCGGCTGCACGACGCGGACCTGAACGAGTCCGCCTCGGTCATCTCCCGGCTCATCGAAGAGATACGCGACAGGGCCATGAAAGTGCGTATGGTGCCCGTCGGGGATACCTTCAGCCGCTTTCACCGGGTGATACGGGACATTAACCGGGAGTCCGGGAAGGACATCGAGCTGCTGATCAGCGGCGGCGACACCGAACTGGACAAGAACGTCGTGGAGAAGATCGGGGACCCCCTCATGCACCTGGTGAGGAACTCGGCGGACCACGGCATCGAGAAGCCCGAGATACGCACGGCGCGGGGCAAGCCCCCGAAAGGGACGATCCGGCTGAACGCTTACCACGACGCAGGGAGCATCGTCATCGAGGTAAGCGACGACGGGAACGGGCTGAACAAGGAAAAGATACTCAAAAAAGCTGTCGAAAAGGGGCTTGCCGCCCCAAACCAGAACCTCTCCGACAGAGAGGTGTTCCGCTTCATCTTCGAGGCGGGCTTCTCCACGGCCGACCAGGTGACCAAGCTCTCGGGGCGCGGCGTGGGCATGGATGTAGTCAGGAAGAATATCGAGGCCCTCCGGGGGTCCGTCGAGGTGGAGAGCGGAGAGGCCGCAGGCACCACGGTGCGGATAAGGCTCCCCCTCACCCTGGCGATCATCGACGGCTTCCTCGTGGGGGTGGGCGACTCGTACTACGTGATCCCCCTCGACATGGTGGTGGAGTGCATGGAACTCGCGGAGACGGACCGCAGGGCGTCGGACAGGCGTCATTACATCAATCTCAGGGGGGTGGTGCTGCCCTATGTGCGGCTCCGGGAGCTCTTCCACGAGCAGGCAGATGTCCCGCGCTACGAGAATATCGTCGTCGTCCAGTATGCAGGCCGCAAGACGGGGCTCGTGGTGGATGCCCTGCACGGCGAAGTGCAGGCCGTCATCAAGTCTCTGGGAAAGCTCTACCGGGACGCGGAAGGGACTTCGGGCGCCACCATCCTCGGGGAGGGGACAGTCGCCCTGATCATCGATGTGCCGCACCTCGTCAAATCGGTGGAGCGGGAAGAAACAAACGTTTGAGAGGCATGTCCCCTGTCGGGGATTTACACTTACCATAACCGGCTCACCACAAGGAGGCGCATATGCAATGGTATTACAACCTCAGGATCAGCACCAAGCTCATTTCCGCTTTTCTTCTCGTTGCGCTCATTGCCGGGGCGATCGGCGGCATCGGCATCAGCAATGTCGGCTCTCTTGCGCAAAAAGCCAAGGAACTGTACGAGATCAATACCGCCCCTGCCGGTGAGATGGTGGACATCGCCACTCTCTTCCAGCGCATCCGCGTCAACCTGCGGGACGCCATGCTCGAAAAGGACGCCGGGGCGAAAAGCAAGTTCATCAGCAGGATCAAGGAGATAGATAAGGAGTTCAACGAAGCCCTGGCAAAGTTCGAGAAGACGATCAAGGCCGAGGATGTCCGGAAGGCTTTCAACGAGCTGAAACAGGGCGTCGCAAAATACGACGAGCTCAAGGGCAGGATACTGGCTCTCTCCTTCGACGGGAAGAGCGACGAAGCCCACGCCCTTCTGCGGTCCGACGCGAGCGCCTCCCTTGCCCACGAGCTGGACGCGGACGTGCAGAACCTTGTCGACATCAAGATGAAGCAGGCGCAGAGAAGGGCCGACGAGGGGGCTGCCGCTGCGAGCACGGCGACAAAGACGATGGTCATCCTCCTGACGGTGGGCATGCTTCTGGCGGCGGGGCTGGGCATATTCATTTCCCGCGTTATCAGCGTACCGCTGCGGCGGGGGGTGGATTTTTCCCAGTCGGTTGCAGGCGGGGATCTGGCGCAGAGGATAGACCTTAGCCGGAAGGACGAAGTGGGGCAGCTGGCCGATGCGATGAACGGCATGGTGGAGAAGCTGAAGGACATCGTAGGGGAGGTGACGGCGGCCTCCGACAACGTGGCGTCGGGCAGCCAGCAGTTGAGCAGCAGTTCTCAGCAGATGAGCCAGGGGGCGACGGAGCAGGCGGCGAGCATTGAGGAGGTCTCTTCGAGCATGGAGCAGATGTCGGCGAATATCCGGCAGAGTGCGGACAACGCGCAGCAGACCGAGAAGATCGCGGTGAAGTCTGCAGCGGATGCGAAGGAGGGGGGAGAGGCAGTGCGGGAGACGGTGACCGCGATGAAGGAGATAGCGGGGAAGATCTCGATCATCGAGGAGATAGCCCGGCAGACGAACCTGCTGGCGTTGAACGCGGCGATCGAGGCGGCGCGTGCCGGGGAGCACGGCAAGGGGTTTGCGGTGGTGGCCTCCGAGGTGCGGAAGCTGGCGGAGCGGAGCCAGACGGCGGCGGGGGAGATCAGCCATTTGTCCTCCAGCAGTGTACAGGTGGCGGAGAAGGCGGGGGAGATGCTGACCAAGCTGGTGCCGGACATCCAGAGGACGGCGGAGCTGGTGCAGGAGATCACGGCAGCGAGCCGGGAGCAGGATGCGGGGGCGGAGCAGATCAACAAGGCGATCCAGCAGCTGGACCAGGTGGTGCAGCAGAACGCCTCCGCCTCTGAGGAGATGGCCTCCACGGCGGAGGAGCTGTCGGGGCAGGCGGAGCAGCTGCAGTCCACCATCGGCTTCTTTAACACGGGAAGCAACGGAGGAGGGGTGCGCAGGAGCCTGCCGGGCAGGAGCCGGAAGGCGGCGGCCCCGGTCTCAGCGGGGAAGGCGGCCATTGCCCATATCCGGAGCAGTGCGGTAAAGGAGGCGGCCCCGCGGGCGGAGAAGAAGGCGGCGGGAGCGCTGCTGGACCTGGGGGGGAAGGCAGGAGCAGGGGATGAGCATGACGGGGAATTCGAGAAGTATTAGGAGGAAGGATAATGAGCGGAACGGCGATCACAGAGGCGACACAGTATCTGACCTTTAAGCTGGAGGAGGAGGTCTTTGCCTTGGACATAGCGCAGGTGCGGGAGGTGCTGGACTTCAGTACGATCACAAAGGTGCCGCGCACCCCTGACTTCATGCGCGGGGTGATCAACCTGCGGGGCAGTGTGGTGCCGGTGGTGGACATGCGGCTGAAGTTCGGGATGACGAAGACGGAGAAGACAGTCAACACCTGCATCATCATCGTGGAAATCGCTTTGGACGGGGACACGACGGTGCTGGGGGCGTTGGCGGACTCGGTGCAGGAGGTGATCGAGCTGGAGCCGGGGCAGATCGAGCCTCCGCCGCGGATCGGGACACGGCTGAAGACGGAGTTCATCAGGGGGATGGGCAAGAGGGACGATACGTTCATCATCATCCTGGACATCGACAAGGTCTTCTCCGCCGACGAACTCTCTCTCGCACGGGATATGGGCGACGCCGCCTCCCAGGAGACGGAAGAGAAGCATTAAACCGGGGGAAGAGGTTACCGGATACTGCAGCAGAGGAGGATACTCAATGAACGCCAGGCTTCGCGCGCTGCTCGCTTGTCTCATAGCACTCCTTTTCGTTCCTGCCGCACTCCTGGCAAAAGACGAAGGCAGGACGAAGGACCCTCTGGACGTCCTGATCGAGAAAGGTGCGGAAAAGAGTGCGGCCGCCCCGAAGGAGGGAGCCCAGAAGGAAGGAGTAAAGAGCAGCGGGAAAAAACCCGCTGCTCCCGCGAAGGAGGCAGCGCACCGCCACAGGGAGGACACCCATGCCGCTGCCGCAGTGCAGGGAGGGCATGAGGAAGGAGAGGTAAGCCCCGAACAGGCCCTCAGAAAGCTCCTCGACGGCAACCAGCGCTATGTCGCGGGCAAAACCACCGGCCCGAACCGGACCGTTGCCCGCCGCTCCTTCGTTGCAAAGGGGCAGAAGCCCTTTGCCGTCATTCTGGGCTGCTCCGACTCCCGGGTGCCGCCCGAAGTTCTTTTCGACCAGGGTCTGGGGGACCTGTTTGTAATACGGAATGCCGGCAACGTAGCCGACCCTGTCGTCATCGGCAGTATAGAGTACGCGGTGGAGCACCTTGGGGTGCATCTCATCATGGTCCTCGGCCACAAAAAGTGCGGAGCCGTGGATGCCACCGTCAAGGGCGGCGAAGCGCCCGGAAGCATCAAGAGCATTGTGGAGAAAATACAGCCTGCAGTGGAGAAAGCAAAGCTCAAACAGGGCGATCTTCTGGCCAACTCCGTAAAAAGCAACGTAAAGATGGTTGCTGAACAGCTCATCAGGGAGAAGCCCATCCTGGCCCACTCCATCGAGGAGGGAGAACTGAAAGTCGTGGGCGCCTACTACGACCTCGACACCGGTGCGGTAGCCGTCACCTATAACCCGTGCACGGTATTGGCTCCGTCCAACTGAGGAAGCCCCGAAAGACGGAAGGGCTGGGGAAAGAAAAACAAAGGGTACGAAAAAGGGGGGGGCGCCTATGCTGAAGAACATGAAGATCGGTATGCGGCTCTATTTACTGGCGGGTGGTATGGCGGTTCTCCTCGTGACCGTCGGAGTGCTGGGTCTCAGGGGCATGAAGCAGAATGATGATCACCTTGAAAGCATCTACAACGACAGCCTGATCCCCACCGGGCAGCTTGCACAAATCAACGACCTGATGCGCGAAAACATTCAGCATCTGCTCCTTGCCCAGTTCCACGACCCGAAGATCGAGGTGAGCAAAGAACACGAGGCGGACCACTCCATCACGATGCATCTGGAGAAGGTGGAGGCGAATATCGCCGCAATTACGAAGATCTGGGGCCAGTACATGGCCGGCACCCTGACGCCGGGGGAAAAAAAACTAGCGGAGAGCTACCGTGAAAAAAGGATGCGGTTCGTCAATGAGGGAATAAAGCCCACCATCTCCCTCCTGAAAAACAGGGACTTCAACGGGGCCAATCTGCATACGGTGAGGTCCGTCGTACCGCTTTTCAATAACGCAAAGAAAGATGCCGAGGCACTTCTGCAGGTGCAGTTGGACGAGGCAAAGCAGGAGAGGGAGAGTGCCGATGCCGCCTACAGTACGACGCGCACCTTCTCGATCGGCAGCATTCTCGCAGGCCTGGTGCTGTCGGGTATCCTCGCCCTCTGGATAATTCGGAGCGTCACCGGCCCCCTGAACGAAGGGGTGCGGGTCATGAATTCCCTGGCCGCGGGCGACCTGACGGCATTCATTGAGGCGACGAGCAGGGACGAAACGGGGAAGCTCCTCCTGGCCATGAACAACATGGTGGAGAAGCTGAAGGACATCGTAGGGGAGGTGACGGCGGCCTCCGACAACGTGGCGTCGGGCAGCCAGCAGTTGAGCAGCAGTTCTCAGCAGATGAGCCAGGGGGCGACGGAGCAGGCGGCGAGCATTGAGGAGGTCTCTTCGAGCATGGAGCAGATGTCGGCGAATATCCGGCAGAGTGCGGACAACGCGCAGCAGACCGAGAAGATCGCGGTGAAGTCTGCAGCGGATGCGAAGGAGGGGGGAGAGGCAGTGCGGGAGACGGTGACCGCGATGAAGGAGATAGCGGGGAAGATCTCGATCATCGAGGAGATAGCCCGGCAGACGAACCTGCTGGCGTTGAACGCGGCGATCGAGGCGGCGCGTGCCGGGGAGCACGGCAAGGGGTTTGCGGTGGTGGCCTCCGAGGTGCGGAAGCTGGCGGAGCGGAGCCAGACGGCGGCGGGGGAGATCAGCCATTTGTCCTCCAGCAGTGTACAGGTGGCGGAGAAGGCGGGGGAGATGCTGACCAAGCTGGTGCCGGACATCCAGAGGACGGCGGAGCTGGTGCAGGAGATCACGGCAGCGAGCCGGGAGCAGGATGCGGGGGCGGAGCAGATCAACAAGGCGATCCAGCAGCTGGACCAGGTGGTGCAGCAGAACGCCTCCGCCTCTGAGGAGATGGCCTCCACGGCGGAGGAGCTGTCGGGGCAGGCGGAGCAGCTGCAGTCCACCATCGGCTTCTTTAACACGGGAAGCGCCCGGAGAGACACAAGGGATACCGGGAGTAAAAAACCCCATGAAAATACCGGTATATGAAAACGGAGAGTGACACACGGCCCCTGCCGTCAGGCATCGCTCTCTCCGAAAAGGAATTCAATCGTCTGAGCGAATTCATCCACACCGAGTGCGGCATAAAAATGCCCCCGGTGAAGAAGATCATGCTGGAGGCGCGGCTCCAGAAGAGAGTGCGCGTCCTCGGGCTGCGCACCTTTTCCGAGTACTGCGATTTTCTCCTCAGCCGGCACGGCATCGAGACCGAGCTGGTGCACATGATCGACGCGGTGACGACGAACAAGACCGACTTTTTCCGGGAGCCGGCCCATTTCACCTACCTCACGCAGACCGTCCTTCCTGAGCTGATCAGGCTGCATGGGGCGGGAGCAAGGAGAGAGCTGGCGATATGGAGCGCGGGGTGCTCCACGGGAGAGGAGCCGTACACCCTCTCGATCGTCCTGAGCGAGTTCGCACGCAGGCTGGACTCCGCCTTCTCCTTTTTCATTCTTGCAACGGACATCTCCACCCGGGTGCTCGGGACAGCCCAAAAAGGCATCTACGAAGAAGAAAAGATACAGCCCATCCCCATCGAGCAGAGGAAGAAGTACCTGCTGAAAAGCAGGGACAGGAGCAGCAGGCTCGTGAGGATTGTACCGGAGCTGCGGGAGCGGGTGCGTTTTCGCAGACTGAATTTCATGGAAGAGGACTTCGGCATGCGCGAGCCCATGGACGTTATCTTCTGCCGGAACGTCATTATCTATTTCGAGAAGAGTGTCCAGGAAGTAGTCCTGAACCGCTTCTGCCGCCACCTTGTCCCCGGAGGCTACCTCTTTCTGGGCCATTCCGAAACCCTGAACGGCCTCAAAGTCCCTCTGGTGCAGACCTCCCCCACCATCTACCGGAAGCCGCTCCAGCGATGACCGACAAACGCAAGATAAGGGTCCTTATCGTGGACGACTCCGCGGTGGTGCGCCAGACGCTGGCGGACGTGCTCTCGTCGGACCGGGAGATCGAGGTGATGGGCGCTGCCGCGGACCCGTATGCGGCAGCGGAAAAAATCCGCATCGAGGTGCCCGACGTGATTACCCTCGACGTCGAGATGCCGCGGATGGACGGGATCACCTTCCTGCAGAAGATCATGAGCCAGCATCCCATTCCCGTGGTCATCTGCTCGTCTCTCGCCATTGAGGGCTCGGATACGGCCCTCAGGGCCCTCGAATACGGCGCGGTGGAAATCATCCAAAAGCCCCGCCTCGGGACAAAGCAGTTCCTCGAGGAGTCTCGGGTGCTTGTCTGCGACACCGTGAAGGCCGCCGCCCTTGCTCGGGTGAAACGCATCGGCGAACGGCCCCACGGACCGGCGCCCAAACTCACGGCCGACGCCGTGATCGTGAAAACGGTCACGAAAGCGATGGTGCAGACCACCGAGAAGGTCATCGTGGTGGGGGCCTCCACGGGGGGCACGGAAGCCCTCCGGTCCTTCCTCGAAGACATGCCCTCCGACTCCCCGGGCATCGTCATCGTGCAGCACATGCCCGAACACTTCACCGCCGCCTTTGCGCGGCGTCTCGACTCCATCTGCCGCATCTCCATCAAAGAGGCGGAGAGCAACGATTCGGTGATCCGCGGGCGGGCACTGATCGCTCCGGGCAACCGCCACATGCTGCTGAAGAGGAGCGGCGCGCGCTACTATGTGGAAATCAAGGACGGCCCCCTGGTGAGCCGGCACCGCCCCTCCGTCGATGTGCTCTTCCGCTCGGCGTCCCAGTACGCGGGCAGAAACGCGGTGGGGATCATCATGACCGGGATGGGGGACGACGGCGCCCGGGGCCTGCTCGAGATGAAGCAGGCGGGCGCGGTCACCTTTGCGCAGGACGAGGAGACGTGCGTGGTGTTCGGAATGCCCAAGGAGGCCATCAAGAGGAACGCGGTGGACAGAGTGCTTCCCCTCGGCGCGCTGGCAGGGGCCGCTCTGAGGGAGTGCGCATAGCGGAGCGCCTACCGCCCCTCTCCCGCTATCGCCCGCACCGCCTCCCCGGCCGCCTCCCTGATAAGCGATTCGGGGTCGCTCTCCGCCGCCCGCCGCAGTGAGGGCAGCGCAGCAGGGTCTCCCAGCCCGCCGAGCGCCCGTATCGCGCTGATCCTTACTGCGAAGCTCTTTTCCGCCAACGCCGGGAGGATAAAGGGGACCGCTTTCCGGTCGCCGATGGCGCCCAGCGCCTGAAGCGCCATCTCCCGCACGTAAAGGTCGGGGTCGCCGAGGGACGTGATCAGGGCATTCACGACGCGGGGGCTTTTGCTGAACTGCCCCAGCGAGGCGGCGGCGTTCCATTTCATGGCGGGACAGAGCTCCTTCAGCATGTCCATCAGGGCGTCCTCTGCATGGGGGTTGCCGATAGCGCCCAGCAGACGCATCGCCCTGATGCGGACCTTCCAGTCCTCGTCGCGGTTGCTCAGGATCGCGATCAGGGTCTTTACCGCATGGAGGTCCCCTGTCCGCGCCAGCGCTTCCATCTCCTCAGGCTGAAGGCGCACGGCCGGGATCCTGAGGCCGCCCTGCAATATTTCGGGAGGCTCCGCACCCGCCCTGCGGTTGTCCAGCCCCCCCAGGACCGCGATAAGCAGGAGAAGAAACGCTCCGGCGTGTCTCTTACAGATGCTCGATATCATCCTCTTTCTCCTTTCCGAAGACTTTCTTTTCCAAGTATGATTTGGCGATGTCCCTGCCCCCCAGACCGAAGGCGAGGGCGAGGCCGAAGACAATGCCGCCGAAAAGCAGCGCAAAAGCGATGGTCACGGTGTCCTTGCCGATTCCCAACTGCTCGAAGGCGACGGAAAAAGTGAAGACGAACACGAATAACCGCACCAGCTTTCCGATGCTGCCCGCCGTTCTCAACCCTGCGTTCACCGAAGCGATCAGCGCCGCCCTCTCCAGAAAATTGCTGAGGAGATACCCGAAGAGGACGATGAGAAAACCGACAAAGACATTCGGCAGATAGAGGAAAAACCGTTCGAGGAGCATCTCGATGGCACGCACCCGGAGGCTGTTCAGGGCGATGATCGCGAAGGCAAAGCTCACCAGGCACCCGGCAAACTGCGCCAGGATGACGGAAAAGGACTCCCGGACGCCCCCTTTCCTGATGATCCTGCTCACCCCCGACCTCTCCGCAAAGTTGTCCAGCCTCAGGAGCCGGAACAACCGGGCCAGGAGATAGCGCGTCAGCCCGGCGGCGAGCAACCCCAGCACCAGGATAAAAAGCGCGGAGAAAAGGTTGGGCAGGAACTGAACGATCCTTTCCCCAAAGGCCTTTGTCGGCTCAACCAGCAGCTTCTCGATCATATCCCTCATCGCAACCTCCTGCTGAAACGGAAACGCGGCCTGCTCCTCCCTACCCCCACTCCCCGGCGAGGAATTTTTTCTTACCCTCGAAAACGGAGCATAATCTTTCGATCCGTCCCTCCACGTCCGCCACGCCGCTTTCCCGCGTCTCGAGGACGAAGGACGCGGTCCTCCCGATGTAAAGGGGCGTGAGGGACTTGAGGAGATGCTCCTTGTTGATCACCTTCCGATGCGCGGCAAGGGCGAAGCGGTAGATGATCTCCACCCACACCTCGTCGGGGATATGGAACTCCTCACGCGGAGCATTGACCGCCTGGGTCAGAAAAAAGAGCGTGTCCCCGTCCAGAACATCCTTCCATATACCCGCCAGCTCTCCGACCCCGAGCCTGAACTTGTCCAGCATCCTGTCCAGGTTCACCCCCACCGGCTCGAGGCCCACCGCGTATTGAAATCCGAAGGTCGGCACCGTCTCCGAGGAGAGGGTCCCCTGCCAGACTCCGGCATACTCCTCCATCAGGTCGAAGGTCGAACCCACCACCTGGTACAGCATTGCGCTGAGGTCGGCGCCGGGGTCCTTCGGGTCGTGGATCTTCGCTCCCAGGAATGCCTGGCATACCCTGAAACGATTGGCCACGGCGGTGGTGGTCATCCAGATGTCGATTCCGTAGCGCGCCACGTCCGTTTCCCACACGTCCTTCGTCAGATAGTACCGTGCAATCCTCCCCGAAAGGCCGAAATCCCCGCCGATGGGCTGGCGTATCCGCTTCCCGTACAGGGCGCTGGTGAGGGGATACACGATACTGTTGGTAATGGTGCCGTCGTACTTGTGCCGGTGGTAAAGGGGGGCGACGTAATCGAACCCTCCCTCCAGCACCGGTTTCACTAAAAGCTCGACCCATTCGGGGGTGATGCTCCGCAGGTCTGCATCCATCACCGCGCACGCCCCCGCCCCGAGCGAGGCGGCGATCTCGAAAACGGTCCTGAACGCACTGCCCTTTCCCGGAATGCCGTGATAGGGAGTGGAGATCTTCTGCACGGGCTCCACCCGGTGGAAGAGGAGAATGGAGTCCTCGATGGTGGTCCGGTGGACGACATCGGTGGTGCCGTCCGTCGAGCCCCCGTCGGAGTTTACGAGAACGGCCCTCCTGTCGGGGAAGTACTTGGCAAGGCCGATCTGCACCGCGCGCACCACATGCCCGATCGTGCCCGCGTTATTGTAACTCGGTACGCCGACGACGATATCGCACCGCTGTATCCGTGCAAGGCGCTCCTGTATCTCTTTCCTGAGCGTTGCGCTTTTCATAGAAGGTGCGGCGGCGTCCGCCTCTCCCTTTCCCTTCGTCCCGCCCTATCTCTTTGACTGCCGCACCAGCATCCCCCCCTTCGGGACCACGGCGATCCCCGAAGAGTCGATATGGCACTGGAAGTGGTTCTTTTCCAGATTGAAGCCCAGCTCCTCGTTCTCTTTGATGATGTTCAACTTGTCCACTATCACCTTTTTGAGACGGCTTCCCTTCCGTATCACCACGTCGTCCATGATGATGCTGTCCTCCACGCTGACGCCGTCCTCGATGACCACCCCGCTGCGGATGATGGAATTGCGGATCTTCGCCTTATGGATGCTGACCCCGTCGGCGATAATGCTCTTTTTGACGGCGCCGTTCAGGATGCTCGTTGCAGGCCCTTCGTAGACGGAGGGATGAATAGGCCACGACCTGTTGTGGACCTGGAAAACGGGGGCCGTCCCGAGCATGTCCATGTGGGCGTCGTAGAAGGCCTGGATGGTCCCCACGTCCCTCCAGTACCCCGTCTCCTCGTAGGGCATCGTCCCAGGGATGCAATTCGTGGAGAAATCGTAGGCGAATACCTTTCCCGTCTCCACCAGGCCGGGGATCACATGGGCGCCGAAATCGTGCTGCTTTTTCCGCTGTGCTTTTGCCAGGGAATCGAGCAGCACGTCCCGGTTGAAGATATAGTTCCCCATTGAAACATAGGCCCGCTGCGGATCGTTCGGCATGGGGGTGGGATTCTTCGGCTTCTCCTGAAAGCCCACGATGCGCCTTTCGGTGTCGGTCACGATCACCCCGAATGAAGAGGCCTGAGAGAGGGGAACGGGACGGGCGGCCACGCTCACGTACGCCTCCCTTTCGAGGTGAAAATCCACCATCTGCCGGATATCCATGCGATAGATATGGTCGGCGCCGAACACGACGACCAGGTGCGGGTCGTGCTCCCTGATCAGGTTGATGTTCTGGAACACCGCATCGGCGGTGCCCTGGAACCACTCGGGCCCCATGCGCATCTGCGGCGGGACTACGGTCACGAAATGGCTCCCGATGACCGAAGAGAGCACCCAGTTCTGCCGCGCATGTTCGATGAGGGACTGGGACTTGTACTGCACCAGGAGATAGATGGAGTAAATGCGCGAATTGACGAGATTGCTCAGCACGAAGTCGGCGATCCGGTACCGCCCGCCGAAGGGAACCGCGGGTTTCGAGCGGAAGGCGGTCAGGGGGAAGAGCCGCTCCCCCTTCCCTCCCGCCAGCACAAAAGCGAGTATGGACGGATGCGCCATCAGCTGCTCCTTTCCATCAGGGCGGCAGGGAAGCGGCTGAACACCTCGCGGAGATAGAGGACGGACGCCCCCTCCCTCTCCCGCACCCGAACCTCTTCCCCGGTGAATACAGTGCGGTAGCGCAGCCCCTCGCTCCCGGGCGGCAGCGCAATGAACGAATCGCCCCACACCTCCCCTCCCAGGGGCAGGTCTTCCGGCCCCCCCGTAAGCCGCGTAAAGAAACGGGGCACCGCCACCAGAGCCTCCGCATCTTCCCGCCTCCTCGCAAAGGCGCAGACATGGTAGGCCCTCTTCCCTCCCGTTTCCAGAGCGGTGTAGTCCCCCTCCTCGAAGAGGCTTCCGTGCTCCCTGCGATAATTCAGCGCCCTCCAGATCAGGAACAGCTTCACCTTTCCGTTGCGCTTCGCGCGGAGCAGCTCACCCGCCAGGTCCGCAAGAGACCCTTCGCGCGCACGCCCCCCGATTTCCGCAAGAGCGGCGATGCGCACCGCGTACTCCACCGGCCTCCGGTTGTCCGGGTCCACAAGGCTGAGGTCCCACATTTCGGTCCCCTGGTAAAAGTCGGGTACGCCCGGGCAGGTAATCTTGAGGAGGACCTGGGAGAGGGAGTTCAGCATGCCGTACTGCGCAACCCTCTCCTGGAACTCCCGGAAGTCGCGGAGAAAATGGTTGTCCGGAGAGTCCTTCATGACCTCCCCGATGAAAAACAGGAAAGCCTCTTCGTACGCCATGTTCTGGTTTATCCAGCTCGTGGTGACTTTGGCCTCCCGCAGCGCCTTGATCATGTATTCCTTGATCCTGGCGGTGAAATTCTCATGGTCGCCCCCGCCGGACAGGGTGAGAGGCCACGCCCCCACGAGCGTCTGGTAGAAGAGATACTCCTCATTGGGCTCGGGGACCGCCCGGCCCTCCACCTGCATCTTCTTCTTCCTGTTGAAACGCCTCCACGCGACCAGCCGGGCCCTCCACTCGTCGGGGATTTCGGAAAGGACATTGATCCGCGCCCGCACGTCCTCTCCGCGCTTTGCATCGTGCGTGGAGGTCGCAATCAGGGCGTGGGGCCAGAACTTGCTCCTTTCGATGTTCTGCCCGTGGAAAGTCTCGAGGGGGGTGCCGAACCTGTCGGGGCTCCCCCCCACCTCGTTCAGGGAGACGAGGCGGTTGTACACGTAAAAAGCGGTGTCCTCCAGACCCTTCGCCATGACGGGACCGGTGATCTGCTGGAACTTCATCACGAAGCCCACCCAGTCCCTCCTCATCGCGTCATCGGCATCGGGGGGATACTTGAGCAGGAGCACGTCCCGGAGAAAATCGTAGATGGATGCGCTGGTGGCGGGGTTCTTCCTCCTCGCCTTCGCGATCGAAAGCTCTATATACTTGCGGTCCGTGTCGTTCACCCCGGAGCCGCTGCTGTAGGTCCTGTAGACGGGGAAGAACGCGATGACTTCCACGAGCGCCGCGGTGAGGCTGTTGAGCGTAAAGTCCCGCGTATGCCTGTCCCTCCCCGCGAGGGAGCTGAGGTAATGGCCGAGGGTGTTGATTTCGCTCGCCATGGCTACCTGCATGATCAGCTTTTTCTTTTCGTAGACCACGTCAGGAAAGGCCGCCCCGGTCCCGGCGAACCTCGCGTAGAGCGCGTCCATCGCTTTGCCGTTCGCCGCATCGATGAAGACGCCGTTGACCGAGTTCATGAATACATACCCCGTCGTACTGAAGATGGGCCAGTCCTCCGGCATCCTCTCCCCTTTGGTCAGGATCTTTTCCCCTACGATGTAGAACGGCTTGAAACGGGGGTTCGCCGCGATCTTCTCCCTGTATTCCCTCACCGCTTCCGGCTCCTCTCCCGCCTCCGCGCCCCCGGCGGAGGGGTCTGCGCCGAGCAGGCTGAGGAAGCACCCCTCCTGAAGGCGGCGGAAATAGTCGGAAGGGTCGAGGAGTCCGTCGGGGTGGTCTACCCGCAGGCCGGTCACCTTCCCCTCCCGTATGAGGGAAAAGACCAGGGAGTGCGTCTCCCTGAAGGTGAGGGGGTTCTCCATCCTGATCGCGGCGATCTGGTTGATATCGAAGAACCTCCGGTAGTTGATCTCGTCCATGGCGACACGCCAGTGCGACAAGCGGTAGGGCTGCTCGGCAAGGAGGGCGTCGAGCAGGTCGAAGCTCCCCGGCTCGCCTCTCACCCCGTTGAAGAGACGCACATTTTCTTCGATGAACTCCCGGACCGTCCGGCTTTCCGCACAGAGGCTCCGAAGGCGCTTTTTTACGATCTCCTTTTCCCGGTCCCTCTCCTCCACCTTTTCGCTCTCCCGCTCGGTAAAGTGCGGCAGGTGGACGAGGGCGGTGAGAATGCTCAGGAATTCGACGTAATGCGGATCGTCCTCGGGAAGCCTCTTCCTGAGCTCTTCGCCGCGGTATTCGAGCACCATGCCATAGGATTTCGGGGCGATCGGAAACCGGTGCTCGAAGTAGAGGAGAAAGAACCTCCCCTCCTCGAATGCGAGCTTCAGCTCCTGCTTTTCGAGGACTTTCCCGTACTGGTCCCCGAGGAACGGCAGGAGTATCTTGTTCCTGAGCTCCTTCTTCACGGGATTCCAGTCCACGTCGAAGAAGCCCGCGAAACGGGAGCCGGGGCCGTTTTCCAGGACGTCGCTCCACCAGACGTTCTGCAGGCTGGTAATGCACATATGGTTCGGTACGATATCGAGCACCTGTCCCATGCCGTGCTGCTGCAGGGCGCGGATCATCCCGTCGTACTCGTCCATCGTTCCGATTTCGGGGTTCAGCTCCCGCGGATCGACAATATCGTAGCCGTGCAGGCTTCCGGGCCGGGACTTGAAATATGGGGAGGAATAGATATCGCTTATTCCCAGGTCGTGCAGATAAGGGATGATTCGCGCCGTATCCATGAAGGTGAAACGATAGTTGAACTGGAGCCGGTAGGTGGAAAGCGGTATCCTGGCTCGCACGTGGTTCTGCCTTTCGATGGCGCACCTCCCCTAAAACAGCTCGATCATGTCCTTTCCCCCCTGCTCCAGCGCATACCACACCGACAGGTAGTCCTTCGTCTGCCGGGTGATAAGGAAGTTGGCCCGCACATGCTCCCGGCCCCGCTCTCCCATCCGCTTCACCATATCGGGATTGTTGAGAAACTGGCGTATCCTGAATGCCGCCCCCTCCACCGAATGCACGAGGAACCCGGTTATGCCGTGCACGATCTGGAGCGGGATCCCCCCCACCGCCCCCCCGATGATTGGCTTCCCCTTCCACATCACCTCCGAAACGGTGAGGCCGAACCCTTCCTTCAGGGATTTCTGCAGCACCACGGTGGCGGACCGCTGCAGGGCGTTGATTTCCTTGTCGCTGAAAGGGGGCAGCAGGAGGATGTAGATGTCGGGATCGCTCGCGACGTACTGCTTCACCTCGTTCAGGACGATCTCCCCCTCGGGGTCGTCCGTCGCCGGGCTCCCGGCGAGGACGAGGATGCAGTCGTTGTACTTTTTCACAATGCGGGATGCCTCGATGACGCCGATGGGGTCCTTGAAGCGGTCGAAACGCGAGACCTGCAGCACGATGGGCCTGTCCGGAGGGATCCGGAACCTGTTCAGCACCTCCTCTATCTCCTCCCGCGTCAGCTCCCTGTTTTTTTCGCTCAGGGGATCGATGGACGGCGCGATAATGAACTCCTCGTGCCCCATGGCCTTTGCGAACTTGGCCACTGAGAAAACGGAGGCATCGTAGTGCCTGCAGTGCTTCATCAGGGGCTCGAACACGTCCTGAGCCGGGTTCGAGACGTCGATATGGCACCGCCATATCCATTTCCCGCCCTTCCTGAACTCGATCAGGGGCGCGGGCTGCGGGTCATGAATGATGACCGCGTCGGCGCCGAGGTCAAGCCTTTCGGCATTCCTCCTGTTCACGTCGAAGTGGTGCCGCCACATTCCTTCCGTGATATGCTCCGGATTGCCCTGGAGGGCGTTGTGCACCTTCTTCGTCATATCGAAAAAGCCGGCGTCCCCTTCGATCACCTCCCAGCGTGTCTCGATGCCGAGGTCCTGCATCAGGGGGAGCATCCTCTGGAGGATCTCGGCGACCCCTCCCCCGGCGCGGGTGGAGTTCACATGAAGAAAGGACCTGCCGCGCAGTTTCTCTCCGAGCTTCTGCAAAAGTACCATGTCCGCTTTGGGTGCTATGCCTGTATACTGGGTTATCATCGGTCGTTCTCCTTTCCCTGTTCCGCGTCCCTCCGGCCCCGGCGCGGCCGCCGTACTACGGCTTCACTCCCTCCACCGGCCTCCCGTACATATCCCTGCGCACTTCCTCTTCGATGAGGGCGATGATATGCTCCCTGATCCCCTCGATGGTATGCATAAAGAGGTCGAAGGAGCGCATTCTCTCGGCGAGTTCCCGTTTCCCGAGAGCGCTTTCGAACCATCGGGAGAAGTCGTCGATCCCTCCCGCCAGGCGCACCCGCGCCTCGTAGAAGTGATAATAAAGGGAGCTCGCATCGATGTACTTCACCCCGATGAGGAACTCGGCCAAGTTCCGCGCCGTTATTCCGGCCGGATAGACAAAGCTTACCGTCTGGTTGAAGAAGAACTCATCGCCCGGCAGCACCTCCCGCGGTTCCGGAAACTTTTCGAGGTAGACGTCGATGACCGCAACGAGGGCGGTCCTCAGCTCGGATATGCTCCCGAACGCATACGGGTCGATATTGGAGAGCTGTTCGGAAAGCGCCCTCTCTTCAAGGGTGACTCCTGTCCACTGCGCAAAATCGTTCGTATATTCGAGGACGTGCCCCTTCAGGAAATACTGGTAGACGTGATGGAAGAGGGATTCGTCGTTGATGGTGAAGAGGAGGTCCCGCAGCTGCCTCAGGGTGCCCGCCTTCTTCCCGGTGGACTTGAGAATGCTGGAGTACTGTCTGAACTCGAACGGCTGCACTGCCTTCTCCATAGCGCCTCCTTGGGGAGCTTCCCGCATTGCCGGGGGCACAGCGCGGGCACGCCCTACTCGTTGTCCTGCTCCACCGCCTCGCGCAGCCGCGTCATGATGTCGGGAATCGCCGACATCACCCTGTCCCAGCTCGAGATCAGGGGCACTCCCAGGGGGTCTTCCATGATCATCTCGGAAGCCCTCTTTATCCCGTTGATGAACGTCTCGACCCCGAGACTTTCTTCGTTCCTGTCAAAGGCGAGGCCGTTGATCGCCGCATCGTCCTCGTACCTCTTCAGCATGTCCTGCGCGGTGATGGCATAGGTCGCCACCAGTGTGGTGAAGAAGCCGTCCGAAAAGACGATCCCTTCCGAGGCGAGGTTCCGGAAAAGGGATTTGCAGATGTCCACGCACATTTTATGGAGCCCCTTCGTCGCGTCGCCCGGGGAAAGCTCCTGATGCTTGTGCTCGTATGCGTCGGCAACATCCACCTGGCAGACCCTCCGGAGCGAGGTGTTCCGGTAGACTTCAGCCAGCACCCCCATCTCGAAGCCCCAATCTCCCGGAACCCTGTTCATCCGCGCCAGGTGGATGTCCATCGAAAACTCTCCGGCAAGGGGATACCGGAAGCTGTCGAAAAAAACCAGCAGGGGCTGATATCCCAGGATGACCTGGAGGGTCCGGATGAGTGGCGTGACAAGCAGCCGCGTCACCCTCCCGTGGAGCCTGTCCGTCACCCTGCTGTAAAAGCCCTTGCAGAAATCGTAATCGAGGTTCGGATTGGCGACCGGATAGCAGAGGCGCGCCAGCATGTCCCTTTTGTAGGTGAGGATATCGCAGTCGTGCAGCGCAACGGCATGGAATTCCTGCCGGGAAATCACGTATCCGAAAGCCATCCATGCGGCTCTCCCCTTGCCCTGCTCTCCGGTGATAAGGTCTTCCGCTTCGATCTCCCGGTACAGCGCCTCGATCCTCGGTCCGGTATTCCAGATTATCCTGGTTTTCTGGGGGAGGGAGGAAAAAAAGGCCTTTGCCCTCTCGAACTCCTCCTGCGAAGCAGGGCCGAGGGTCACCACCACCTCCCCGATGTAGGGCGCCCCTTTCAGCTGCTCCCGTATGCCGCGCAGCGCCGCCCCCCCGATCTCGCTATAGAGGGACGGAAGCACGAGAGCGACAGGCCTCCCGCGGCAGTACCAGGTCAGCTCCTCTTCGAGCCGTTCGTTGCTGCTCTTTCCGAGCCGGTGAAAAGTGGCGACCGCCCCTGCCTGATAGAAATCCGACATGCCGCCTCCCGACGGTCACGGTTCCACGCACGTTCGACACTCCGGGGAATCCCCCCTGAGCGGCAGACAGGCATACCCGTCAGGGGAGATGCGAAGAGCGGGCGATGCGCCGCCGCCGTCACCCCGGTCAACAGGCAGAGGGGCCGGGAACGAGGGACCTGTCCGCTATATAGGCCCTGGCCCTGTCCAGGGCGTTCCGCACCGCCCAGTGGCCGTAGAGACCTATTGCCGCATAGTGAAAATCGAGCTTTGCGCAATGCCTGAGAATATATTTCCATGAATAGAACCTGCCCATCGCCCTGAGGGTCTCGAACTGGAGCGTTTCCGGACTCATCAGGGCGGGCCTGAAGACCACATGGTGGATGTCGTACCTGCTCCAGTCGGTATGCAGCAGCCTCCCCTCCTTTTCCATCTCGACGAATACCGGCGTACCGGGAAGGGGAGTAAGGATCATGAATTGTATGGTATCGATGGGGAGGCTCCGCGCGAAATCCTCGGTCGAGCGCACGGTGTCCGCCGTGTCGGTATCGGCGCCGAGCACGAACATGCCGTGGAGGTGCATTCCGTGCTCCTTCACCTTTCGGATGCAATGGACGATCTCCCCGATGCTCTGCTTCTTCTCGTACAGCTTGAGAGTGGCGGGGTTCACCGACTCGAAGCCTATGTACAGGGTGTGGCAGCCCGAATCGGCCATCAGGCGCAGCAGCTCCTCGTCGCGGGCGCTGTCCGTTCTGACCTGGGCCGACCAGTTCATTTTTATTCCGTCCCGTATCATGCCCCGCATGATCTCTTTCGCCCTTTCCCTGTTCGCCGTAAAATTATCGTCCACAAAGAAGAGGGTGGCGCGGGAGACGGAAGCGGCATGGCGGATCTCGCCGAGGGTGGACTCCACCGACCTGAAGCGGTACCTCCGTCCGAACATCCCGATGACCGAACAGAACTTACAGGTGAAGGGGCAACCCCGCGAGGTGGATATCGGATACGTATTGGAAGGCCTCCACCCCCATACCAGCGAGAAGTCGGGGATGGGAAGGGAGTCCATCGCATCGAGCAGCGGACGGTCGGGAGTGTGCACGATGCCGCCCGAGTCGTCCCGGAACGAGACACCCGGCAGGGTATGCACGCGCGGCTTTCCGGAGCGGAGGGAATCGATCAGCGCGGGCAGGGTCTCGTCCCCTTCTCCCCGCACGACGTAATCGGCATGCGCAAGGGCCTCTTCCGGCATGAACGTCGGATGCGCCCCCCCCATAATAACGATGCTGCCGCGGCTCCGCAGCATGTCGGCAAGCGCGTATGCCCTGACCGCCGTCGAGGTGATGGTCGAAATGCAGACCAGGTCGGAGCTCTCTACAAATGACCAGTCGGGCTCCGCCACATTCTCGATAAAGACCCGGACGGTTAGCCCCCGGTCCCTCAGTAGGGTGGAAAGCAGCACCGACCCGAGCCGTGGGATAGGGAACTTGCTGAAAATGTGCGCCCCCGGAGACTTCACCTCGATAAAGGAGACCGTTTCCACCCGCATAGTCAAAGTATAACAAAACGAAAAAAATCTGCAACCCGCTTCAGCACAGGAAATTTCCGCTATAATTGAGGCATGGAACCCTCTCCCTTCAAAGAGATGGCGAAGGAGATCTTTGCCGCGGCATTGAAGGCAGCGGACCCCTACGAGGCCGTCGCCCGCCACGGGGACGGCATCCGTTCCGCATTCCGCGAGGGGCGCTACAGGAGACTTTTCGTCGTCAGCTTCGGCAAGGCGGCCTGCCCGATGGCGAGGGCCCTGGAAGACCGTCTGGGTGAGGAGATCACCGCAGGCGTCATCCTCACGAAATACGGCCATTGCACCCCCTTTCACCGGCATGAGAGAATGCGGGTCTTCGAGGCGGGCCACCCCGTGCCCGATGAGAACGGGGTCCGGGGGACCGGCGAGATCATCTCTCTTCTGAAGGATTCGGACGAAAGGGATATGGTCGTATTCGCGCTCTCCGGAGGCGGCTCCTCACTCTGCGTCGCCCCCTACGACGGCATCACCCTGCAGGACAAGCAGGCCGTTACGGAGCTGCTCCTCCGCTCGGGTGCGGACATACACGAAATCAATACGGTGCGCAAGCACCTTTCGAGAGTAAAAGGGGGCCGGCTGGCGGAGATCGCCGCACCCTCATTGTGCAGGGCCCTCATCCTGTCGGACGTGGCAGGAGACCGCCCGGACGTCATCGCTTCCGGCCCCACCGCCCCCGACCCCACAACCTACCGCGATGCTCTTGCCGTTCTCGACACCTACCTGCTCCTCGAACAGACCCCAATGACCGTCCTGGAAGTCGTCTACCGGGGAGTATCAGGCCTCTGGGCCGAGACCCCCAAACCGGGCAGCGCGGTTTTTGAAAAGGTGGAGAATATCATCGTCGGGAACAACAGAACCGCCCTCGATGCGGCCCTCCTGAAGGCGGAGTCGATGGGGCTCCGCGCGGAAATCGCCCCCTCCGCACTCACCGGCGAGGCCGCGGAAGCAGGGCGGCGGCTTGCGCGGAGAGCGCGGGAGATACGGAATTCCCGTGCATCCTTTCTCCCCTGCTGCCTTCTTTCCGGAGGAGAGACCACCGTAACCCTCCGGGGGAGCGGGAAAGGGGGGAGGAACATGGAGCTCGCCCTCGCCTTTGCCCTGGAAGCGGAAGGAGCGGCCGGAATCACTCTCCTGTCCGCAGGAACGGACGGCACCGACGGCCCCACCGAAGCGGCGGGGGCGCTGGCCGACGGCGAGACCGCCGCCCGGGCGCGCACGCAGGGCCTCTCTCCCGAAGCCTTCCTTGAAAACAACGATTCCTATCGCTTCTTCAGGGAGACAGGAGGCCTCTTCATCACCGGTCCGACCGGGACCAATGTCATGGATATGCAGATAACCATTGTAGAATAGGCGGCAGGAAGGGAGGCGGCATGAAGCTGATTCTCTTCACCGACCTCGACGGCACTCTTCTGGACGAAGCTGCCTACTCCTGCGACAGCGCGTTCCCCGCGCTCGAGCTCCTGCGGCGCGCAGAAATCCCCCTGATTTTCTGTTCGAGCAAAACGAGGGCCGAGATCGAATACTACCGGGCCAGGCTCTTCAACAGCCATCCCTTCATCGCGGAAAACGGGGGGGGCATCTTCGTCCCCCGCGGCTACTTCGGCTTTTCCGCCTCCTGCTTCCCCTATGCGACGGCAGAGAGCGGCGGCTACGACGTCATCGCGGCGGACACCCCCTATGCCCTGCTGAGGAAGGCGGTGGGGGAGCTGCGGAAGGAGGGCTTCCGCGTACGGGGGTTCGGCGATATGGCGCCGGAAGAAATTGCGGAGCTGACCGGCCTGGACATGGAGGCCGCGCAGCGGGCAAAGGAGAGGGACTTCGACGAGCCCCTCCTCTTCCTGGGTGAAAAGGAGCGGGAGGAGGCGCTTCAGACAGCCGTTACGGCACGAGGCCTTCGGCTCATCAGGGGCAGAAGGTTCCTCCACCTGACCGGCGGAGCCGACAAGGGGAAAGCGGTATCCTGCATGACCGAGTTCTACCGCAGACAGGGGGGCGGGGCGCCGGTCGTAACGGCGGCGCTGGGAGACGGGCCCGACGACATCGCCATGCTCCGGCAGGCGGACTACCCTATCGTCATACGGCATGCCGGGGGGCGGGACGAGCTCCGCATACGCCTCCCGCATCTCACCGTAGCGGACGGCATCGGTCCGGAAGGCTGGAACAGCGCGGTCATGCAGCTTCTGGAGCGCCTTTCCCTTTCGCCTGCGGGAAGAGGCGCGTCCTCCCCGGGAAAGGCCTTGTAAAGCTACTGCAGGCTATCGAGTATCTCCTTCACCCGCTGGTTCACAAGCTTCCCGTCCGCCTTCCCCTTCACCTTCGGCATCAGCTCCTTCATGAGCCTTCCCATGTCCTTTGCAGAGGAAACCCCGGTCTGCCGTATACTCTCCCGGATCAGGGCGTCCAGCGCATCAGTGCTCAACTGCTCGGGCAGGTAGCGCCGGATAATCCCGACCTCCCTGTTCTCCTTGTCGGCAAGGTCTTCCCTGCCGGCACCCGAATACTGCTCGGCGGAGTCCTTCCGCTGCTTCACCATGGACGAAAGAACGCCGACAAGGTCCTCTTCGGTCAGCCCTCCTCCTCCGCCGCGCTTCGAGATCTCCGCATTCTTCACCGCCGCCTTGATCATCCTGAGCACGGAAACGGTCAGCTCCCTGTCCTCCTCCTTACTTTTCATCGCCTCCGCGAGATCGCTGTTGATTTTCTGTACGAGCTCCACTCTCTCCTCCTTGTTCTTCCGCTGCAGCCTGTCAGTCGTTCTGTATACCGCTATTATAGGTCTTGCATGCACCGCATTTCCAGGGTAAGGAGAGAGCCTGTCCGGGTACTCCCCCCTCTTCACTTAAGAGGGGAAAGACAGGCTTTCCTTCCGTTTCTCTCTCTTTCCTTTTCCGTCACCCCGGCGGAAGCCGGGGTCCAGTTCCCTATTGAAAAAAACTGGATCCCGGCTCAGAGGATCGGCCGGGATGACGACAGAGACACACGACACCTTTCCTCTCTCTTTCTGTCTTTTTCTGCCTCACTCTGCCTTATTCTGTCTCATTCTGTCTCTTTCTTTCCCTCTCCCTTGCCCTGTCTTTTCAGGCGCCGGGCTGCGTCTCTTCCAGGACCTGCCCGAGGGCGTCCACAATCCTCGGATCGTACAGCGTCCCTGCGCCGCGCCTCATCTCACCGAACGCCTCCCCGCGGGCAAGGCGCTTCCGGTACGGCCGCTCCTCCGTCATTGCCGTAAAGGCGTCCGCCACCGCGAGGACCCGCGCAAGGAAGGGGATCTCTTCGCCTTTCAGACCGTCGGGATACCCCTTTCCGTCGTAGTGCTCATGGTGGTGCACTATGGCCCTTTTCACTTCCTCGGAGAATTCTATCCCCTGCAGCAGCTCCACGGCAGTATAGGGATGGACCTTGAGAGTACGCGCTTCGGAAGGAAGGAGAGACTCCTTCCCGAGCACGCTCCTGTCGATGAGCATCAGTCCGACGTCGTAGATCAGCGAGAGGTAGGCCGCAAGTCCCGCCTCTTCTTCTCCGCCTCCCGCTTTCTCGGCCAAACGGAACATAAGGTCGGTCAGGCGGCCGTTTTTCTTGCTGTAAGCCTTCTCTGCGGCGAGGAGGCTCGCGAAGGATTCCAGGAAACGCCGGTAATCGCTCCCGTCATACTCATCCCGTTGGATCTTTTCGATACAATAGGAAATCCTCTCGCTCACCACCGACGCAATACGGAGGTCTCTCTCGGAGAACGCCGTCCCATCCCTTTTGTTGTTCAGGTTCATTACGCCGATTACCGTGTCGCCCCTCTTCAGCGGGAGGGAGAGAAGGGATTTGGTCGTGTAGCGCGGAGGGCTCCGCCTGATGAAGAAGGGGTCCTTCTCCACGTCCTCGATAAGAAGAGGTTTTCCTGCAAGCGCCACCCAGCCCGCTATTCTGTCCCCAACTTTCATCCGGGTCCTCTTGACCACTGCCTCGTCCAGCCCCCTCGCGCTTTTTATCACAAGCTCTCCGGTCAGCTCGTCCACGAGCATCAGGGAGCAGACGGTGAGGTCCAGCAGTTCGGCAAGGAATTCCATGAACAGGTCCATCGCGATCCCGACGATCACCTCCCTCTTTTGGCGCGGGCTCTTCGGGATGAGCAGGGTGAGCCGGAATGAGGAGTCCAGCTCCTCAGTGCGGAGGGTCCAGCGGTGCATTTCCGCAACTTTCCGGGCGAGATACAACCGCATCCTCTCCCCCGCAGCCTTTTCAGCTCGAAAGAGGGACTCGCCCTCAAAGGACTTCGACAGGACCCCCGCACTCTCCGGGACCTTCCGAGGGAAAATGAGGGAGACTTCGATGCGCTCATTCTCCTTCGCGCTGATCCTGAGGGTGTCCCCCCTCTCGCAGTAGCCGCCGAGGACTTCGATCACCGTGGTGAAAAACTGCACGATACGCACCCTGTCCCCCACCACCGCGGACATGCCCTCCGGGATGCTCTTTTCGAGGAGCATTCCCTTTTTTTCGAGAAAACCCCGCACCGGCTTCGACCCTGCGACCTCGTCGAGCAGAGGGGGGAGGGGAAGCACGGATTTTCCGGTACTGCGCATTTCATCCTCGATCCTGAGGAAGTCGAGCAGGTCCTCCACAATGAAGACGAGCTTCCCTGTTTCGTCGGAGATGATCGTATGGAACTCTTTCCGCTCCTCCCTGCTCAACTCCTCGGAATGCAGCAGGTAGTAGACAGACCCCTTGATGGAGTTGAGGGGAGTGCGCAGGTCGTGCGACACCCGGGTGAGGAATTCGGTCTTTGCCGCGTCGGCTTCGATGAGCCGGGCGTTTATTTCCTCCAGCTCCGCCGCTTTTGTCTTCAGCCGGTGCAGGAGAGAGGCGTTTTCGAGGGAGAGGGCGGCCTGGTTGGCGATGATCTTTATCAGCGAAAACTCGTCTTCGGTGAAGGGACTCCCCTCTTTCTTGTCGTTGATATTGAGCACGCCGAGGAGCCTGTCCCGGCTGACGACGGGACACGAAATAAAGGAGCGCGTCTTGTAGCGGCCGTCCCTTTTCAGGCCCTGAAAGCGGGGGTCCTTCTCGATCGCCTCCACAAGCACCGGGGTGCGGCTTTCCGCCACCCTGCCCGCGATGCCCTCCCCGCGCTTCACCCGGTACGTCTTGACGAGCCGCATCTCGATGCCCCGCGCAGCAAGAATATACAATTCGTCCCGCTCGTTGAGCAGCATGAGCGACCCCTTCTCGGCCCCGGTGTAGTTTATGGCCAGATCGAGCAGGAGATGGGCGATAGCGCCGATATTGTCGGTGACGACGAGTGCGGCCGAAATCTCCTGCAGAATGGAGAATTTCTTCTCAGAGAGCTCGAGAGTATGCTGAAGAGCGTTTCTATCAAGCATTCCGTAAAAGGTACATTTCATCCTCAAAGCGGTTTCGTGTGAGAGACATCAGGTGGTTAGCAATAAGCATGCCTAAAAAAGCCTCTGCATTTTATGCTGAAAAATCAAAAACATGCAAAAATAAATACGGGGTGAGGAGAGGGGCCGTTGTAATTCTTTACAGAGAGAGAGCGAAAAGGAGAAGACGCACCGGCGCTCCGTTCGGATGAGCGGGAAAAAGGCGCGCCCGGCGGCCCCGGCGGCTCCGGACAGA
Organism: Thermodesulfovibrionales bacterium; assembly: GCA_046350935.1. Lineage (GTDB taxonomy): Bacteria > Nitrospirota > Thermodesulfovibrionia > Thermodesulfovibrionales > Dissulfurispiraceae > Nitrobium. The sequence continues at coordinate 19,580 of JAXLZK010000004.1, read as the reverse complement.
GGAAAAAACAAAAGGGAGGGAGAAGGGCGAGAATGTTTGATTATTTCAATGCGTTCTTCACTAGTGAACAATGCACGCGCAGGCAGAAAAGCTCAGCGGAGGGACACGCTGAGCAGTCGATGTAAAGAAAGGCGACGGACCGTCGGAAAAATTTACAGCGCGGGTCTCCTCCCTTCCTCTCTGCCGACTAGTATATGCCCGTCCTTGCGCGGAAAGAACTTAATATTCAGCCCCTCGATAAAAAAGCTCACCTTGCTCATGATTCCCTCCTTCAGGAGAGAGTCCATTTCGAGATACGCGACGCGGTACCCGGTATCGAAGCCGCTGTCGATGCCGGCGAGCCATCCGGCGAGAAGGCAGCAGATCCCGTAGAGCACCGAAACAATGACGATGAAAATCTTTCTCCTCATAAGCCTCCCTCGAAACGCGCTGAAAACAGGCTCGCTCTCCGCTCCCTTCAGAGGGGGAGCTCTTTCCCGTATCTTTTTTCCAGGTACTTCAGCAGGAGCAGTCTCTCCCGCAACGGGAGCATCAAATACAGGGGGGATTCCATCAGAATCGAAACCAGTCTCTTCATCTGCCCCCTCCGTCCCTTTTTTGCGTCCGTTTCAGAAAAAAAGACGGGAACCCTTGCCGGCAGTTTCCTTGCAGCGGGATACGCGCACTTTAATGCAAGTGACGTGCCAGTACGCACCCGCTGAAATAACGCCGCTATTCGGAGCGCTGCCGCCTGAATAGTCCGGAACAGTAAAGAAAACCGACGCCTGATGTCTTTTCTTCCGACAGAACGCCAAAAAAGGTTGTTTCTTTCGGTGCGCGCGTTGAGAAGCTGTCCGGAAAGGAGCACCGGCCGACCCGGCAGCGTGGCGTGTTTACACCCCTTATTGGGGGGAAATGAAAAAAATACTGTGAAATGTTACTATAGAAAACCTTTGGGATTTCCGGCATCTGTCTATACACGCAGTTTCTTCGCTCCCGTAGGCAGAAAGCGTACTCCTTCTACGCAATGGAAACAGAGCAGCGGCGCCCGTGCAGGCACCTTTTCCTGAAAACAGTCCCGGCAGGCAGATTTCCCGGCAACCGCTAAGCAGGTCAGCGATGAAATTGAGTATCTTTTCCCGGCTCATTACCGGCTATCTCGCTATTTTTGTGCTCGTTATGGCTGCAGGCCTGTATACGGTGATGCAGATGCGCCACTTCAACACCGTTACCCGCACCATCCTGGACGTGGATAACGGCATCGTCGATTACGAGAAAAAGATCGGCGATGCGCTTCTTTCCCAGATGCGCTATGAAAGGAAGTACCTTATCATCAAAGACAAAGCCCTGTATGTCCAGTTCGTGGCGGCCCGGAATGATTTCGCCCGCTATGCCAAGGCGATCCTCTCCCTCGCGGACACCCCCCAGAAGCAGGATTTTATCAGGAGAATCAGTGCACACCACGACCGCTACCAGGACCTGTTCGCACGGGAGGTGGAGCACATCGCCGCGGGGGAGCCCTATGAACAGGACCGGTTCCGCCAGGAAAAGAGGCGGGCGGCGGAGGCGGCGCTGGAAGAGATGAAAAAGATGCGGGTCTATTGTCAGCAGGACGGCTACGACAAGATCCTCATGCTGCGGCAGAGGAGCGATCAGGCGCGGACGATGGGCATTACCATCGCGGCGGTCACCCTCCCCCTTGCGGTCCTCGTCGCCTTCGCCATCACCCGGAGCATCACCCGGCCCCTCTCTCTCGTCATTGCGAAGACCCGGGAGATCGAGGACGGCGTCCTGAAAGACGACCTCGCCATCTCCTCTCCCCCCGAACTGGGAGAGCTCGCAAAGGCTTTCAACGCGATGTGCAGCAAGCTGAAGAGGGTGGACAAGATGAAGTCCGATTTCTTCTCCTGCATGTCCCACGAGCTGCGGACCCCCCTCACCTCCATCAAGGAGGGGACGAGCCTGCTGCTGGAAGGCGTTGGGGGAGAGGCTTCCGAAAGGCAGAGAAAGCTCCTGGCCATCATCTCTCAGGAGAGCGACCGCATGATCGGGATGGTCAATTCGGTCATGGACCTCTCGAAGATGGAAGCAGGCATGATGGAGTTCACCTACACACTGGAAGCTATCCGCCCCCTGATCACCCGGGCCGTTGAAGAGGCGGGGCTCCTGGCGGAGGCGAAGGGGATAGAGCTCCTGACTGAAGAGAGCACCGCTCTGCCCGACGTGAGGATGGACAGGGAGAGGGTCCTCCAGGTGCTCCGGAACCTCATCGGGAACGCGGTCAAATTCACCCAGCACGGAGGGAAGGTGACCATCTCGACAGGCTCCGTCGCGGAAAACCTGATGGTGGTGGTGACCGATACGGGCCCGGGCATTGCGAAGGAGTATCTCGGCTCTATTTTCGATAAATTTCAGCAAGTCCCCCCGACGGAGGCGTACCAGGGAAAGGGAAGCGGTCTGGGGCTTGCTTTGGTAAAGCACATCATCACCGCTCACGGAGGAAAAGTATGGGTGGAGAGCGAACCGGGGGAAGGCAGCTCGTTTATCTTTACCTTGCCTGCCTGATGCTCTTCCTCGCTGCGGGCTGCGCCGCACTGCAGGGAGACAAGAAAACGGAGGTCCCTCTTCCGGACAAGGGCAGGCAGGAGAGCGTCAAGACGGACGTTCCCGGGGAGGAGAAGGAGGAGGGCGCCGGAGAAGGCAGGAAAGAGGAGGAGAAGAAGCAGCAGGAGAGCCGCCTTAAACCCGCCTCCGTACACCTGCTCCGCTCGAAGAGGTTCCTTTCGCAGGGGGATCTCGACCTCTCGCAGAAAGAAGCGAAGAAAGCCCTCTCCCTGGCGGGGAAGGGCTCTCCCGGAGACGAGGCGCTCTTCACCATGGCGCTGCTCGCCATTCACTATAAGAACCCTAAAAAGGAGTACGCGAAAGCAAAGGACCTTTTTGAAAGGCTGGCAAAGGAGTACCCGCAAAGCCCCCTTGCCGAGCAGGCGAAGACCTGGGCGGAGGTACTCAAAGTGATCGAGGGATCGAAGCAGGTGGACCTCGAAATCGAAAAGATGAAAAAGGAGATGTCCCGATAGGGGAGGAGTACCGTGGAAAAGAAAAATATGCCCAGCATCCTGGTGGTGGATGACGACAGGAACCTTCTGGAACTGGTAAAGATGCGCCTTGAAGCGGCGGGGTATGAGGTGGCTACCGCATACCGCGAAGAGGACGCCCTCGAAGCGGCGAATAAACAGTTCTTCGACCTCGCCATTGTCGATCTGCAGCTGGTCAAGAGGGACGGCATTGCCGTAATGGAAGACCTCCATGCCGTGAACCCGGAGATGCCCGTCATCATTTTCACCGCGCATGGGAGCATCGAAAGCGCGGTGGAAGCCGTCAAGAAAGGGGCGTTCAATTACCTCTCCAAGCCGTTCGACCCCAAGGAGCTGCTGCTCCAGATCGAAAGGGCGCTCGAAAACAGCAGGCTCACGAGCGAAATCAGGAGGCTGAAAGGGCTGCTCGAAGAGAGGTTCGACTTCTCCAATATCGTCGCCCGGAGCGAAAAGATGCGGCAGGTGCTCGAGAAGGTCACCCGCGTGGCGAAGACGGACTGCACTATCCATATTCACGGGGAAAGCGGCACCGGAAAGGAGCTGATCGCCAAGGCGATCCACATCGCCAGTCCGCGAAAGGACAAGCCCTTCGTCGCCATCAACTGCGCCGCCATCCCGGAGACCCTCCTCGAAAGCGAGCTCTTCGGGCACGAGAAGGGGGCATTCACCGGCGCGGTCCAGAGCGCGAAAGGGCTCTTCGCGCGGGCGCACGAAGGCACCATCTTCCTGGACGAAATAGGGGACATGCCCATGTCGACGCAGATAAAGCTGCTCAGGGTGCTCCAGGAGCGGCAATTCTACGCGGTGGGAAGCGAAAAGCCCATCGAGGTGGATATCCGGGTCATTGTCGCCACCAACAAGGACCTGGAGGAAGAAGTGAAAAAAGGCCTCTTCAGGGAGGACCTCTTCTATCGGATTCATGTCATTCCGGTCTACCTGCCCCCCCTGCGGGAAAGAAAGGAGGACATCCCCCTCCTCGCCGAGTTCTACCTGAAGAATTTCGGCGAGCAGATGGACAGGAAACTGAAGGGGTTCACCGCCAATGCGGTGCAGAAGCTCCTTCTCTATGAGTGGCCGGGGAACGTGAGAGAGCTGCGGAACGTGGTGGAATATGCCGCTGCCATGTCCCAGCACGAGATGATCACCGAAGACCTCATTCTCAAAACGAAGGACATTCCCGACGAACAGCAGTTCGTGCCCCTCAAGGAGGCGCGCGAGGGTTTTGAAAAAAATTACCTCATCCGTCTCCTCGAGTTCACCCGGGGCAATATCAGCAAGGCATCCACGCTGGCGGGGAAATACCGGGCCGACTTCTATAACCTTATCAAGAAACACAACCTCAACCCCGACCTTTTCAAAAAACAGTGAGTGCATCTTCCTCCCCCGCTTCGGAAGCGTGCTGCCGTGCATGCGCTGCGGCGGGGGACTCCACCCGGAGCCGTAAAGGATTCCGACGTCCGCCCCTCCTCCTGTAAACTATTCCGCCACCCCCTCCGCGGCGCTCGTTTGCGGGGCCTCCCGGCATAGAAAAGAAAGTTTTTCGTTTTTTTCAAAAGGTTACTTCCCCTATCCGGGAAGGACCGCTCCTGGAGAGAGCGCCGAAATGCCCGTTTTCCACCCCTTTAAGACCCTGGCACGTCTTTTGCTCATTAAAAAGCAAAGAAAGAACCCAAAAGGAGGTAGCGCAATGAAACGGTATTTTGTTCTTTTGTCCCTGCTTCTTTTCCTCGTCTCAGGGTGCAGCGCGCTGACGGGCCGGACCGCAGGCCAGACGGTGGATGACGCCACTATCACCACCAAAGTCAATGCAAAGATCGTAGAGGAACCTTCCCTGAGCTATCTCAAGATCAACGTCGACACCTTCGAGGGGCATGTCACCCTCACCGGACAGGTCCCCAGCAAGGAAGCGGCGGACAGGCTCGTAAGCCTCACAAAGAGCGTGAACGGAGTGAAGGATGTGAAGACGAACCTCGTGATCCAGCGCCCCGAGACGAAATAACCCCGCATCGAGCGCTGTCGCGCTCAAAAGGCCGATGCGGCGCGCCGGAAGTCCGCCGCATCGGTCCCTGCATCCTACTGCCGATTGCGATGGAGGCACGATCGTGAAATGCAAGATGAAATACCCCGACATCGTTTCCAAAGCTTTTTCTCTGCTCGCCTTTTTCACGTTGTTTTTCATTCCATTCACAACCGGCCTCGCTTTTGAAGTCCATACGTATCGAGCTGCCCCCCCGGATTGGCCGAGAATCATTGATCCCGAATTTGATGACGTACACTTCAGGGCACTCTACCAGGATGACTCCGGAAATTTATTCGTCATCAATCTTGACGTTAATAATGGCGGCGTTTTTGTACGTGAATCAAAATCTCAGATAGCCTCAGGCCTGGCTGAAGTTGACTACACAAACGCCAACGGTCCTGCCTGGGTTTACGGGGCGGACTATGCCAGTCCGGCAATTATCTACACCGCGACGGGAACTGATTCCGTCTATCGACTTAAGATCGCCAGTCAGGATTCCAACACCCATGAGTGGACATCAGGGGATCTGACCACTGGTAATAACAGATACTGCGCCCTCGCGACCAACTCAGAAACGATAGGGAATGCAAAGATTCTCTATAAAAGAGCTCAAACAGGGGGATTTAAAGAATATTGGCGCACCGTGAATGATCCCACAAGTGAAGAATTCCTGCTGAGCAATGGGCACGGCCAGGCGCATTTTAGTTCTGATGGCGTAAGAATTGCGTTAACCCAGCCCTGCGACGATGGCGGATCGGTCAGGCAGCCAATGATCTATAATACGGAAAACGGCACGAAGCGGTGCGTAAGACGAACAAACAATGAAACAGCGTTCCCTTATTTTCTCAAGGCCGAAGAGTTTAATGGTCGGGATACGATGATGTATACGCTTGTCACTGATCCGGAATCCGGCCGTCGGATAATCGTCGTGGACCAAAGAGTGACGGGGACGTGGGAGTGGGAGCTCACAAATTTTATTACTCCACAAGACCCTGACGAATGGTTTGTCACTTCACCCGAAGCATTCAAGGCAGCCAATGGCAAATGGTATGTAGTCTATGCGTCCGTATCAAAACGAAATTTTTATGAAGAACCGGACGCAACCGGAAGTATTTGGATCGCCTCACTCGATCCCGATGACCCGGAGCCGATACATCGGAGAATAACACCAGACCCTGTTGCTGATGCAGGCAGACGTTTTGAACCCGAAGCACTGAGATTGCCCAATGGCGATACAATCATCTATTACACAGTGAGTGCAGGGGGTAACCAGAATCAACTTTGGATTGCCAGAACCGGTTTATAATAACCAAAAATACTCAGCACACATACTAATAAACGGGACTGGGGGAATATGACAGTCTCGTTTTGAACCTGTAAAATATATTATGTAAGCAGCCTCCTGGGGACGGTGAGGACGTTTTCCCCGTGACAACGCAGTCTCCGTAGTACCGGCCGGCGGGCAGCCGGTCGCGGTAGAAAAGAGTGTGCAGGCACACCCTAATAAGGGATCACCGTATCGAAATCAGGCAGGAGAAGGGCGATCTCCCGGGTGGACATCTGCTCGAAGCCGTCGTCGGGCGTGTCGGAGACGACCCGTGCGCCCATGACCTCCAGAGTTTCGAGGGCAAGGTCCACGTCGGCGTTCCGTCCCAGCTTCCCGCCCGTAATGAACACCGTCACCCTGTTGTCGGCAAGGGTGAGCCCGACCGCCATCCTGAGGGCCTCCTGCTGTCTGTCCCGTACTATCACCGCCACTTTCTTCTTCATACTCCCTCCGCTTTCCGTAAGTCACGCTCCCTTCAGTATAGCAAAACAGGGGAGCGGCCCGGCGCAGCAAAGCACTGCGGTCTCTGTTTCACTCTCATGGCCCGCCCTCAGTGACCGCCCTCATTGACCGGACCGAAAAGAATGTGATAGGGTTATGACGGCCGCGCGCCCGGTGCGGCGCACACGCCGTCCCCCTGGACACCATGGAAAAAAGCGTATCCGTCATCATCCCCACGTACAACGGCGCAGCAACCATCGGCCCCTGCATCGAAGCCGCCCTCTCGTCGGACTACGGGAACTTCGAGGTCATCGTCGTCGACGACTGTTCAACGGACGATTCGGCGAAGATCATCGGGGGATACCCCTGTACGCTCATACGGCTCGGAGAGCACGGGGGAGCCTCGCGGGCGAGGAACGCCGGGGCGCTCCACAGCAGGGGCGCTATCCTCTTCTTCACCGACTCCGACTGCCTCCTCACGCGGGAAGCGCTCTCGCGCGCCGTCCGGGCCGTTACCGAAGGCGGCCCCCGCGTCGTCGTCGGAGGGACCTACACGCCGCTCCCATATGACGACGACTTTTTCAGCACCTTCCAATCGGTCTTCATCAACTATTCGGAAACAAAGACGGCACTGCGCCCGGCCGAACGCCCCGATTATCTCGCGACCCACGCCATGGCCCTGTACGCATCGACATTCAGGGACGCCGGGGGATTCAAGGAGGATTTCCTCCCGATCCTCGAAGACGTGGAGTTCAGCCACCGGCTCGCCCGGAGCGGCTGCACCCTGCGCATGGACCCGGGGATACTCGTCCGCCATATCTTCCGCTTCACCCTACGGAAGTCGCTGAGAAACGCGTACAGGAAGACGTACTATTGGATCCTCTACTCGCTTGAGAACAAGGACCTGCTGGCAGACTCGGGGACAGCGTCGTCGGAGCTCAAGCTGAACGGCATCCTTTACCTGGCCTCCCTGCTCTGCCTCCTTTCGGCTCTCGCTGCAGGAGACCCGCGTTTTCTGCTCCCCCTCCCCGCAGCCGCCGGTCTCTCTCTCTTTTTCAGCAGACGCCTTCTGACCGCTTTTTACCGGGCAAAGGGGTTCCGTTTCTTTTCACTCGCCGCCCTCTACTATCTGACGCTCTATCCGGCCCCGGTATGGGCCGGCACCGCGACGGCCGTCCTGCAGGGGCTGCTGACAAAGCTCAGGACAAAGCGCCCGACAGAGCGCCCGACAGAGCGGCAGGACTGAAGCCGCCCTCCCCCTGCCCAGCCTTTTCCTGTTACTATAGGGAATGTATTCGCCGGCGCGGCATATCGGACAGGTATTCTGGAAGAACAGGCCCATCCACCTCACCTTCTTTGTGACCCGCCGCTGCAACGCACGGTGCCCCTTCTGCTTTTATCTCAGGAGCAGGACGGCACCACCCCGCCGCGAAGAGCTCTCTCTCGAGGAAATCGAAGAGGTCTCCGCGTCCCTGGGCAGCCTGTTATGGCTCGCTTTTTCAGGGGGCGAGGTCTTCATGAGAGAGGACATCGTTCCCATCAGCAGGGCCTTCTACGAGAACAACAGGCCGGCCGTCATGCTGTATCCCACCAACGGCCTCCTGCCCGACGTGATCAGGGAGAGGGTCGGGGAGATCCTCAGGATCTGTACGAAAAGCACCGTGGCCGTCAAGCTCTCTCTCGACGGGGTGGCGGAGGCCCATGACGCACTGCGCAACACCCCCGGAAGCTTCGGGAAGACGATGGAGACATACCGGCTCCTGGGGGAGCTCGTCGACACCCATCCCCATTTCGAGCTCGGCGTCAACACGGTCTTCTGCTCAGGAAACCAGGACGCAATGGACGGCATCATCGATTTCGTGCAGGGGCTGAAAAAAGTCACGACGCACACCATCTCCCTGGTGCGCGGAAGCCTGGCGGACGAAAGCTTCAAGGAGGTGGAAAGCGCACAGTACCACCGCGCCATCGCACGCCTCAGGGAGAACCTCATGAACAAGACCTCCCCGATCTACCGGTTCAGGGGGGCGCGGATCAAGGCGGCTCAGGATATCCTGCAGCGCTGTCTGATTCACCGGACGCGGGAGGAGGGCAGGAGGCTCCTCCCCTGCTATGCGGGAAGACTGAATCTGGTGCTCGGAGAGAGCGGAGACGTGCATCCCTGCGAGATACGGGCGGACACCTTCGGGAACGTACGGGAGTACGGCTACGACATGCTCCGGGTATGCCGTTCCGGGCAGGCGAAGCGGACGCGGGAGGAGATACGGACGGGGGGTTGCTACTGCACGCACGAATGCTACTTCATGACCAATATTCTCTTCAATCCCCGGTTCTTCCCCTCCCTCCTGCACGAATACCTGCGGCTCCGGTGAAGGGCGTCAGAAATAGCTCCCCACCGGCTTGATGAGGTGCAGTCTGACCAATCCGACGATAAGGGCGGTGTATGCCACCGAGAGGGCCAGGTCCTTCATGAAACTCCTTCGCGAGTACGGAGTGCTCCTTCCCTCTTTCCGCGCCGCCATTTCCACTCCCTTGTGCAGGAGCACGAAACCGGCAATATTCGTGATCCAGTAGGAGAGGACGAATACCGGCAGGAAGGCCTGCTGATACGCCAGGCTTGCGAGCCAGCCGCACAGATAGGCGAGCGGAATGTTGACGAAGGCGTCGTTCCACCAGGAGAGGGGGGAGAGGACATACCCCACTATCCCCATGAGACCGCCGAAAATCCTTCGTCTGGAGCGCATCGCCTGACTTTCCTGCAGAGCCATCGTGTTTCATTATAGAAGAAAAGAGGACGCTGAGGAACCCTCTTCCTTTCCTCTGGCACCGAGGCCTCTCTTTTGCTACAATTGAAGAATGTACCGGGCCGGAGCACGCATGCCCTGACTAAAAAACAATAAAATCAAGGAGGAGTATGCCTGCTGCCGAAAAAAGGACCCGCACGGACAGACGGACCAGGCCTGCCCCTCCGGTCAGCAGGCACACCTTCCGCCGGGGGAGGAGGAGCGGCGCGCGCAGGAGGGAGGACGCGGAGAAGCACCTCTTCGTGGACCTCTACGGAAGGCGGCTCTTTTTTCCCCTTCTCCTTCTCTTCCTGCTGAACTGCGCCGATGCCTATCTTACCCTTGCCCTTGTCGAAAACGATATCGCCGTCGAGGCGAATCCCTTCATGGGCTTTCTCCTGCAGCACGGATACGTTCACTTTCTCGCGCATAAATTTCTCATTACCGCGACGGGAGTGGCCCTTTTCTGCCTTCTGAAAAACATCCTGATAGTCCGGAAGGTGCTTCTGCCCCTTTCCCTCTGCCTCTATGCTTCCGTCATCACATACGAGCTTTATCTCTTCGGACTCGCCTGACGGACCTCCTCCAGCCGGTAAACAGTCCCTTTCCGGTAGTCCGCCAGGTAAACCTCCCCCGCTTCACCCTCTCCGAAAGTAGAGACCGCGTATCCCGTATCGGCGAGGGCCGCCTTCCGCCACTTTCCTCCGGAGAACCGCAGCCCCCAAAGCCGCCCTGAACAGTAGTCCGCAAAGAGGTAGATTCCCTGCAGCCCCGGAAATGCACGACCCCTGTATACAGCCCCCCCGGTGACGGAACACCCCTCGGAGTGGTCGTATTCGGCCACCGGCGCCGTCAGTCCGGCCGCGGCGCACTCTTTCTCCTTGAAACAATGCATCCCCTCCCTGATATTCCACCCGTAGTTCTCGCCCCCGCGGCTGGACGCAGGCTGAAAATCCACCTCCTCGTACCGGTCCTGCCCCACGTCGGCGATGTACAGATCGCCCGTCGTCCTGTCGAAGGAGAAGCGCCACGGATTGCGCATTCCCAGCGCCCATATTTCGGGGCGGTAGCCGCCTTTCTTCACAAAGGGATTCGTGCCGGGGATGCCGTAGGGCGCGACCCCGGACTCCACATCGATCCGCAGCATCTTGCCGAGCAGGACGCCGGGGTTCTGCCCGTTGTTCCGCGGGTCTCCTCCGGAGCCGCCGTCTCCCATGCCGACATAGAGATACCCGTCAGGGCCGAAAGCGAGGAGACCGCCGTTATGGTTCGCATAGGGCTGCCTGATGGTCAGCAGAACCTGTTCGCTCTTCGGGTCCGCCGCATCGGGGTCTGAAGAGGTCCGGTACCGCGCGATCACCGTATCGCCGGATTTGTCGGTATAATTTACGTAAAAGTATCTCTTTGCCGCATACCCGGGAGGAAACGCCACGCTCAGGAGGCCCCTTTCCCCGCAGCAGCTCACTTTTGAGGAGATATCGAGAAAGGGGGTCTTCAGCAGGTCGGCGTCCTTTATGATCTTTATGCGCCCCCGCTGCTCCGTCACGAAGAGCCTCCCGCTCCCGTCTCCGGCAGCGGAGAGGTGGGTGGGCGCCTCCAACCCGCCCGCCTTCGGGACAAAAGAGATTTTCGGCCATGCACGAGGCGCGGAGGCATCGCCTGTATCGCCTGTCTGGGATAAAACGCCGGCAGACTGCCGGCACAGCAAAAAAAGACAGAAGAAACATGCCGCAACGATTCCGCTCCTCGTCATCCTTTCCTCCTCTTCGTTGGGGTGCGGAGGCATCGAATCCGGTGAAGGGGGAGCCTGAGAGTGCGGGGAGAGGACCCCCTACGCAAAGGATACCCCATCTGCCGGAATTTGTAAAAAAAGAGGAGCGCCGCCGGATTCGCTTCTCTTTCTTTTCTGTTTCTCCCTCCTTTTACCGCTGCCTGTCTCCGCCGTCTTTGCCCCTTTTGGCCATAAGTAAGGTATCATATGTATACGGCATGCAAACCCCTCAACGCTTTTCCGCCCTCTATACACGGGACTTCCGCCTCTTCTGGCTCGGACAGATCATCTCCCTCTCCGGGACCTGGATGCATTCCGTCGCCCAGAGCTGGCTGGTCTACTCTCTCACGAAGTCGCCCCTCTTTCTGGGCATCGTTGCCTCCCTTTCCTCCCTGCCGATCCTCGCCCTCACTCTCGTGGGAGGGATCGTCGCCGACAAATACCCGAAGAGGAACATCCTCATCGTCACCCAGGCCCTCTCAGTGCTCCCCGCCCTCGCCCTCGGCATCCTAACCGAGGTGCGGATGATCACCGTATGGCAGGTGGGCATTATCGCCGCCTTCCTGGGGACGATCAATGCGTTCGATGTCCCCGCCCGCCAGTCCTTCCTCGCCGAAGTGGTCGAAAAGGCGGACATCACCAATGCCATCGCCCTCAATTCCGCAGCCTTCAACGGAGCGCGGATCATCGGGCCGGTCATCGCCGGGTTCATCATCGCCCACTTGGGCCTCCCGGCCTGCTTCTTCCTCAATGCCGTGAGCTTCGTGGCGGTCATCTTCGCCCTCGTGAAAATAGAGGCGAAAGGCTCGGCGGCAATGCCCACCGGCGGCTTCATGGAAGGGATCGGCGACGGCTGGAGGTTCGTCAAAGAGGAAAAGACCGTCCTCTCCATCATGGCCCTCGTCTCGCTGTTCAGCCTGTTCGGCATTCCCTATATCACCCTGCTCCCCGTTCTGGCTGAAGAGATCCTGAAGGCCGGGGCGAAAGGGCTCAGTCTCCTGGTGGCTTCCGCGGGGGCGGGCTCGCTCGTGGCGGCGCTCACCATCGCCTTCAAGGGGGAGGTGAAGAGAGAGGGTCCGTTCATCGCCCTCTCCGGCTTCGTCTTCTCCACCGCCATTTTCACCCTCGCCTTTTCCCGCAATCTCTCTCTTTCCCTGTTCCTCATCTTCTTCGCGGGATGGGGGGCGGTGAGCTGTCTCGCCACCAGCAACAGCTTCATCCAGCACCGGGTTCCCGATGCCCTGCGGGGAAGGGTGATGAGCCTCTATATCCTCGTGTTCCTGGGATTCGCCCCCCTCGGAAACGCGCTGATCGGCCTCGCCGCCGAGGCCATGGGAACGACCGCGTCCCTCAAGGTCCTTGCCCTCCTCTGCATGGGCGGTTGTATACTATTCTATAAGGCATTTCGCACCACGCTCCGGACAAGGACGTAATATCCGGGCTCAGGGACGCCCGGCCGGGGTCCGCTCCCCGGACAGGGGACAGGAGAAACAGATGAAACTGCTTGCCGTCGAAACATCGACCATGCTGGGAGGAGTGGCGCTCATGGAAGACTCCACCCTCATCGCCGAGATGAGAATGAATGTGCGGATCACCCATTCGGAGCGGGTCCTGACCGGGATCGATCACCTGCTCCGCCAGGCCGGCATCGGCCTGAACGACATCGACGTCTTCGGCATCGCCCTAGGCCCCGGCTCTTTCACCGGTCTCCGGGTGGGCCTCAGCACCCTGAAAGGGCTCGTGTACGCCTCGGGGAAACGCCTCGTCTCCGTTCCGACCCTGGAGGCCTTCGCCTGGAACCTCCCCTTTGCGGCCCATCCGGTCTGTCCACTTCTGGACGCCCGGAAACAGGAGGTGTACGCAGGAGTCTTCGCATGGGAAAATGAAGGATTTATCCGCCTCGCAGCGGAGCGGGCCGTCAGGATCGAGGAGTTCCTGGCGACCCTGCCGGGAGAGGCCGTTTTTATCGGAGAAGGCGCGGTGCTGTACCGGGACGCGATTTCCCGCATCATGGGACCCCGCGCCCATTTCGGACAGCCGCAGGACATGGTGCCCTCCCCGGCCACTGTCGCCTCCCTGTGTATGAGAAAGGCGGCAAAGGGGGAGTTCGACGACCCTGTGCGGCTCTCCCCCTTGTATCTGAGGAGGTCCGAAGCAGAGATAAAGAGGGACGGCTGATCGTCAGCCGCCGTCGTTCCGGGAGAGGCGGACCGCAGGCGTCTTCGGCTGCGGCCCCGTCTTTCCCCCGCGTACGCTATGGAAAAAATCTGCATTCGAGAAATGTCGGAAAAGGACGTGCCGATCATCGCGGACATCGAAAAGATGACGTACACCATGCCATGGTCGGACACCTCCTTTTACAGCGAGGTATACAGCAGGTACTCCCTCACCAGGATCGCCGAACTGGAAGGGCGGATCGTCGGATACATCTGCGTCAGGCAGATAGCGGACGAATGCCATCTGCTCAACCTGACCGTCGATTCCGCCTTCAGGAGGAGAGGAATCGCCAGCCTGCTCTTCACCGACGTACTGGGGGACCTTACCGGGAGCGGAGGGAGGTTCCTCTACCTCGAAGTCAGGGCGTCCAACCACGAAGCCAAGAGGCTCTATGAGAAATTCGGCTTCAAAATGGTGGGCATGCGAAAAAATTACTATATCCGCCCCGAAGAAAATGCCCTCATCATGATGCGGGAGATCGGTCCTCCCTCCCCGGCGTAGCGGACGCCTGTTCAGCCGCGGGGAATCCTCTCGGTCAGTTGTGATCCCCGGTCCAGATGCATCGCACCACATCGAGGCTGGGGTAGCGCATGCAGCCGTTGCACGAGATGCAGTCGGCCGTCTCCTTCTCCTCCCTGAATTTCAAGGGGAGGTCCGGCTCCCTCACCAGGGGGCGGGAGAGGGCGATGAGGTCTGCGCTGCCCTTCTGGAGGATCTCCTCAGCAACGTCCCGCGACCGTATGCCGCCCACCAGGATCACCGGCATCCGGAGGCTCCTTTTGAACAGCGCCGCGGCGTCCCTGAAATACGCCTCTTTCTCCTCTCCGACGATGTCCGTCCGTATCGTCTTCATCCCCGATTCGTACATTCCTCCGCTCACTTCGACGGCGCTGAGCCCCAGGTCGTCGAGGCGCTTCGCGATACGCACGCTCTCTTCAGGGGTCAGCCCGCCCTCCAGGCAGTCGTCGGCATTCATCTTGATCATGAGGGGGAGCTGGTCCCCCACCTCGCTCCGCATCGCCTTGACGACCTCCTCGGCAAAGTGGAACCTCCGCTCCTCGTCTCCTCCCCAGTAATCGTCGCGCCGGTTGGTATGGGGCGACAGGAAGCTGCTCACCAGGTAGCCGTGGGCGCCGTGGATCTGAATGCCGTCGAAGCCCGCATCCAGGGCCCTGCGCGCCGCGCTCCCGAAGGCCTCGATAATCTCCCATATTTCCTGGTCGGTCATTGCGCGGGGGGTCGCCTTGAGGAACGGCTCGTAGACCGCGGAGGGGGCAAGGGGCAGCGCCCCGCCCAGAAGCGCGGGAGGGGACTGCCTTCCTCCATGCACCACCTGGACGACGATATACCCGCCTTGGCAATGGACCGCGTCGGTCAGCCTCTTCAGGCGGTCCACGTAATGGTCGTTATGGATGCAGAGCATCTCCTGAACGGACCTGCCGGAGGTGTGCACGAGGGCGTTTCCGGTAATGAGCATTCCGGTGCCCCCCCGGGCGAGCTCCTCGTAGAGCCCGATCAGGGAGTCGGTAGCGAACCCGTCCTCATCAGCCCTCTTCTCGTAGGTGGCGGAGCGGACGAGGCGGTTTTTCAGCGTTGTTCCGGCAAAAGGAAAAGGGTCAAACAGCATGCAGTACCTCCCGGTATTCAGTTCCTGCCCCCCGAGGCGGACAGGTTTCTTCGCGAAGCGTACAGGAATCATCTCTTCAGAACAGAAGCCAGCCGGACCGCGGCGATCATGCTGGAGGGGTTCGCCTCCCCTCTCCAGGCGATATCGTAGGCGGTCCCGTGGTCGGGGGACGTCCGGATGATCGGCAGCCCCACCGTGACATTGACCCCCCTGTCGAAAGCGACCATCTTGAGCGGGACGAGCCCCTGGTCGTGGTACATGCAGACGACGATATCGAAGTCGCCCCGGTATGCCCGGTGGAACAAGGCGTCCGCCGGAAAGGGGCCGGAAACGGGGATGCCCGCGGCCTGCGCCTCACGCACCGCGGGGGCGATGGCATCCCGCTCTTCAGTGCCGAAAATCCCGGCTTCCCCTGCATGGGGGTTCAGCCCTGCCACCGCGATCCGCGGACCGGCAATGCCCAGCATGGCGCATGCCCTTTCCGCAAGGGCGATCGTCCCGAGGACCCTCTCACGGGTGATGAGGGCGGGCACATTCCTGAGCGCGGTGTGGATCGTCACGAGGATGACCCGCAGCGGCTCGCCCACGAGCATCATGGCGAAGTCACGGGTGCCGGTCAGCTCCGCAAGCATCTCGGTGTGGCCGGGCCACGGAAACCCCGCCATTTTCATGGCCTCCTTCGAAATGGGCGCGGTGACGACGGCATCGACCTCGCCCCGCAGAGCCAGCTCCACCGCCTTTTCGATGTAGGCGGCGCACGCCCTGCCGCCCTCGGCAGTGGGGGCGTTCTTCGTAAAGTCCCTCTGCCCGATGTTGCCGAGGTCCAGCACCTCGGCGCGCCCGAGGGCGTCCCGCACGCCGAACCGGTCCGCCGCCTCGTCGAGGACCGCCCGGTCGCCCACCACGACAGGAGTGCAGATTTCCCTTACCTCCTCGGCGAGGAGGGCCTTCAGGACGATCTCGGGTCCGACGCCTGCGGGGTCCCCGAGGGTAATGGCGATCCTCCGCCCCCTCATTGCCGGATAATGTTTACCCCTTCCGGCGGGGTGAACTCGAAAATCTTGTCTTTCAGCCCCGTGTTGACGGAGACATCCTTCAACTGGACATCGATCCTGTTGGAAAGGGAATCGACGATAGTAAGGGCCGCGATGGGGAAGTCCCCTTCGGAAGGGGTGATCTCGATATACGCGATATTCCCCATGGGCTTCTTCGGCTTCAGGTGCAGCAGGCCGCCCTGCATCGCAACATCGAATTCCTTCCTGATGTCGCCGAACCCGCCGAGGAGCGCAATGGGGGCCTGGCCGTAGGTAGACCTGTCGAAGCGGGATTGGAACGCCTGGTTCTCCTTCTTCTGATAAATGGTGATCTCGTCGCCGGTGATGAAGACCGTCTGGGCCTTCTCCCCCTTATAGTCCCATTTCATCTTCGGGGGCTTGATAAAGAACTGGCCCAGGTAGGTATCGGTCCTCTTCAGGTCGCGGACGTAGCTCTTCTGCACGAAGCTTCCCTTCACGTCCTTTATCTTCTCATACGCCTTCTGTATCCGCGCCGCCTCGCCCTCAGCGCCCGCAAAGCAGAAAGCGGCGGCGAGAAGCGAGAGCAGGAAGAAAAAGAGACTGCTGATGCCGTATTTTATTTTCACGAAACCTCCTTGTTGGTATCCTGTTTTCACTGCGGGAACAGTGCCCGCAATGGCATCCTCTCTATCTCCGGCCCAGAAAGTCCCGCGGCTTTCCCGCGCCGCGGGGCGGCCCCACGAGGCCGTCCTCAGCGAGCAGCTCCATGAGATTCGCCGCGCGGTTATACCCCACCTTGAACCTCCTCTGGATCGAGGAGATCGAGACCTCCCCCGCGGACTCGGCGAACTCGATCACCCGCTGGTACATCTCGTCCCGCTCTCCTGCACCGCCCTCCCCCTTTTCCTGGTCGTCGGCCACCACGATGCTGTTGAAGGGCGTATAATCGGGTCTCCTCTGTGCCTTGACGAAGTCTGCCACCTCCCTCACCTCGGAATCGCTCACATAGGCTCCGTGGATGCGCGTCATCTTCACCCCCGGGACCATGAAGAGCATGTCTCCCATGCCCAGGAGCTGCTCAGCCCCCTGGGAGTCGAGAATGGTGCGGGAGTCGATCTTCGAGGTCACCTGGAACGAGATCCGGGCGGGGAAATTCGCCTTGATCAACCCGGTGATCACATCCACCGAGGGCCTCTGTGTCGCGAGGATGAGGTGGATCCCCGATGCCCGCGCCATCTGCGCAAGCCGCGCAATGGCGTTCTCCACGTCGGCGGGAGCGGTGAGCATCAGGTCGGCGAGCTCATCGATGAAAACGACGATGTAGGGGAGCCTCTCGGAAGGGGACGCCTGACGGTTGTAGGTATCGATGCTCCGCGCCCCTCTCTCCGCCAGGAGCCGGTACCTCCGCTCCATCTCGTAGACCACCTTCTTCAGCGCCTCCGAGGCCTCCTTGGGGCTGGTGATGACAGGGGAAATAAGATGGGGAATATCCCCGTATGCGGAGAGCTCCAGGAGCTTCGGATCGACCATGAGCATCTTCACCTCGTCCGGCGTCGCCTTGTACAGGAGGCTCATGATCATGGCGTTCACGGACACGCTCTTGCCCGATCCCGTCGCCCCCGCCACCAGGAGGTGGGGCATCCGGGCGAGATCGGCCACCACCGGGTTGCCGAAAATGTCCTTGCCGAGGGCAAGGGTGAGCAGGGAGGAGCTTTCCCGGAATGCA